>JBKQNE010000128.1:0-53212 GCA_052146355.1 Binataceae bacterium (SeqCode)
CTTCGCGCGCACCTGACTGGCGAAGGATCTCGGGAACGAGTGCCTGCACGAAGCCATAGCCGATGAACCAGGCCGCCGCGAAAGCGCCGACCTGCCAGAAAGACCAGTGAAGAACCGAAGCCAAAAAAACCGGCAACCCGACTACGAACCAGACATCACGCGAGGCGAACAGGAACAGTCGGGCGGCAGAGAGCCAGTTCACCGCGGAGCTCTTTGAAAAAAGGGTCGCGAACTTAATTTTCGTTTTGGCTTTGCCCATTCCGCTCGGTAGCGCGAGCACCGTTCCGAGCAGAACCACCAGCAAGCCGATCGCCATCGCAATCAGTGAACCTGTGAATCCCAGCGTGCCCAGCAGCGCGCCGCCCATGAAGAAGCCCGCACCTTTGAGGGCGTTCTTGGAGCCCGTCAGGCGAGCCACCCATTTGAACAGAGCGCCTTCCGCGCCTTCGGGAACCACGACCTTGATCGCGGTCTTGGCGCTCATCTTGGTGAGATCTTTTGCGATTCCCGACAGCGCCTGCGCTGCCATTACGTAGGTAACCGAAGCGAGACGTGACCATGCAGGTTGCAGTAGGGCCAGCATGATCAACGCGCCAACTTGGAGGAGCAGGCCGCCGTAAAGCGTGACCTTGAGACCCGAGCGCGCGGCGATCCATCCGCCGAGCAAGTTGGTTATGATTCCGAAAAATTCGTAGAACAAAAACAGGAAGGCGATTTCGACCGCGCTGTATCCCAGGCGATCGAAATGCAGCAGCACCAGCATCCGCAGCGCGCCGTCAGTGAGCGTGAAGCCCCAGTATGCTCCGGTCACCAGGGCGTAGTTGCGGAGCGCGTTTTTCATTTCATTGTCCCGCGGCAGCCACGCTTTGTCCGGAAGGAAGGCTGGAAGCAACTTTGGCAGCCAATTCGACCAGCCGGTTCACATAGCCCCATTCGTTGTCGTACCAGGCAACGATTTTGACCTGCGTGCCATCGACGACCATCGTCGACGGTCCGTCGACGATCGACGATCGCGGATCGTTCACGAAATCGACCGATACCAGCGGACGTCGCTCGAACCCCAGGATGCCGCGCAACGCGCCTTCACTGGCCGCTCGAAGGTATTCGTTGACTTCATCGGCGGTAGTGGGGCGCGCCACCTCGAACACGCAATCGGTCAGCGAGGCGTTCAGGAGCGGCACGCGAACCGCCATCCCGTTCAGCTTCCCTTGAAGCTCTGGATAGATGAGGCCGATCGCGGTCGCGGAGCCGGTCGTCGTGGGAATCAGAGACATCAGCGCCGAACGCGCCCGCCTGAGATCCTTGTGCGGCAAGTCGACGACCGTCTGGGTGTTCGTCACGTCGTGAATGGTAGTGATAACGCCGTGGCGGATACCGAGTTTTTCGTGAACAACCTTGACGACCGGTGCCAGGCAATTCGTCGTGCACGAGGCGGCGGTGACGATATGATCGCGCTGGGGGTCATAGAGATGGTCATTCACCCCCATCACGATGTTCAATGCGTCTCTTTTCACCGGCGCGGCGACGATAACCTTGCGGACACCCTGATCGAAGTAAGGCTGTAAAGCTTCAGGAGTCAGTAGCTTGCCGGAGCACTCCAGAATTATTTCGATTCCCGCCTGCTTCCAGGGCGTATCGCGGATATCGACAAAATCGCTGTAGCCGATGTGCTGGCCCTCGACTGTCAGCCCGCCAGAGTCCGCCGCAATCGCGGCCGTCCACCTGCCGTGGACGCTGTCGAATTCCATGAGATGAGCGGCAGTCTCGGGGCCGCCTTTGATCTCGTTGATATGGGCGATTTGGAACGGGCGATTGATAAAAGCCGCGCGCAGAGCCAGACGGCCCATCCGCCCAAATCCGTTGATGCCCACTCTGATTGGCGTTGCCTGCACGGTCTGATCCGCAGCGCGCATCTATGCCGCCAAATCGAGCTTTCCGATCTCGGTTACCCAGCGCTCCAGCGCGAAACGTTCCAGCGTCTCGATCGGGAGACTGGTGAAGATTCGGATGCGCTGTTCCAGCGCGGCGTAGGTTTTTAAAAAAATCCTGCGTGCCACCGAGCTTGATCCCTTGAAGGCCAGCGGATCCTTCACGCCCCAATGGGCCCTCAGCGGCTGCCCCGGCCATGCCGGGCACGCCTCGGCCGCAGCGCGATCGCAGAGCGTAAATACGAAATCCAGCGGCGCGCCATCGGGCGCCGCGAACTCATCCCAGCTTTTGCTCCGTAGTCCCTCGGTCTCGTACTTCAATTCCTTGAGTAGCCGCAGTGTGGCGGAATGAACGCTCCCGGCTGGGTCGCTCCCAGCGCTGAACGCCTCGAACCTTCCGCCACCCCATCGATTCATCGCGCATTCGGCCATGATGCTGCGGGCCGAGTTGCGAGTGCACAAAAAGAGGACCTTCATCGGCCGGCCGGACGCCGTTACGATCGCCGGTCGGTTGCGCACTGCAGGCTTCGCGCGACCGCGGCAATTTTCCGCAAGATACTCGACGAGGTTGTCTATCGTGCGGAGCTTTGCGTCATAGAAAACGGTCCTGCTCTGCCGGCGCGAGACGATGAGTCCGGAATACTTCAAATGGTTCAGATGAAACGACAGCGTGGGAGAAGGCAGCGCCATGCGCGCGCCGATTTCCCCGGCCGGCATTCCCTCACTGCCGCGCTGCGCCAGCATTCGAAAGATGTCGAGCCTCGTCTCCTGACCTAGAGCCGCCAGTGCTGTCAGTACTTCTGCTTTAGTCATCGCGTTTCCGTGCCGTTGGCCACCGACGCGGCGGCCATCTGCGAGTTGCGCGACCTACCCGCGCACAACTTCTGTTAGCGGTCTTGTGTTACAGGCATTCTAGGGTTCGATGATCTTTTTATAATTCTGGAATTATGATAATTCCAGAACTCTGGAATAATTAGATCATATCGTTAGGAATGGGACAAATGAGATAGCTAAGGCCAGAAGAGATTGACACGAAGTACTCCCGATCATCAGCCTTTCATCGTGCAGTTTAAATTTACTTCGGTTTCATCGCGCGCATTATGATGAAATTATTCGGCGATGGCTCATGGAAATGCTCGTCGGGAGTTTGATGAATGAGCGATAGCTTTGCTCTGGCCAGCCCGCGAGTTCTGCCCCGACTCTCGTTCCTCGATCGCTACCTGACCGTATGGATTTTCCTCGCGATGGCGGCTGGGGTGGCGATCGGCGCTCTCGCGCCCGGGGTCAGAACGATCTTCGATCGCATGAGCGTGGGCACCACCTCGATGCCGATCGCGATCGGGCTTATCCTCATGATGTATCCGCCGCTGGCGAAGGTGAACTACGACGAGCTGGGCGACGTCTTCAGCGACTGGAAAATCCTCGGCCTCTCGCTGCTCCAGAACTGGATCATCGGCCCCGTCCTCATGTTCACGCTCGCGGTCGTGTTCCTTCGCGATCGCCCGGAGTACATGACCGGCCTCATCATCATCGGCCTGGCACGTTGCATCGCGATGGTGATCGTGTGGAACGATCTCGCCGACGGCGACGCGGATTATTGCGCCGGCCTGGTCGCATTCAACTCCATCTTCCAGGTCCTGTTCTTTTCCATCTACGCATTTGTGTTCGTCACTATGGTTCCGCGCTGGCTCGGTCTCGGCGGCGTCACCGTGGACGTGACGATGGGCAAGATCGCGCAGAGCGTCGGCATCTATCTCGGCATCCCATTCGCCGCCGGACTGGCGACCTGGAAAGTCCTGACCGCTCGCAAGGGAAAAGCCTGGTACCGCGAACATTTCGTCCCGAAGATCAGTCCGCTCACGCTCATCTTCCTGCTTTTCACAATCGTCGTGATGTTTTCGATCAAGGGCGCCGCAATCGTGCGGCTTCCGCTCGATGTCGTCCGCATCGCGATTCCGCTTCTCCTTTATTTCGTGATCATGTTCGCGCTTTCGTTCGCCCTGGGCCGGAGAATTGGAGCGACCTACGCGCAGACCGCGACGCTTTCGTTCACCGCGGCTTCCAACAATTTCGAACTTGCAATCGCCGTTACGGTGGCCACCTTCGGCATCGACAGCGGCGCCGCGTTCGCCGCGGTCATCGGCCCGTTGATTGAAGTGCCGGTGATGATCGGGCTGGTCGACGTATCCCGATGGGCACGCCGCACCGTGGTTCGCGGGCCTGGCGACGAGCAACGAAAAGTAAGGCGTGAACGCGTTCCGCTAATTGTCCAGGCGCGCGCTATCGCGGCGCGCTACGGCGATGGCCCCAGATGCTCGGGGCGTGATGCTTCTGCACGCGCCAGGTGTCGTCGTCGATTTCGCGGCCGCCCCATCCGTACTCGATTTCGAAGCCCGATGGCGTGCGCATGTAGAACGACAGCATGTGATCGTTGGTATGGCGTCCCAGCGATGAAGTGATCTCGATTCCGCTATCCTGCACCAGGTACATCGTCGCGCCCACGTCATCGATCGATCGTGTTTGCAGCATGAAATGATGCAAGCGCCGCGGCGCCGGCGCCGGAACCAGCGCGAGAGTGTGATGGCGCGGGTTGCAGTGCAGAAATCCCATCGTCACACGCGCCGGGCCGAATTTCATCTCGATGAAATCGCTGACGCGAAAGCCCAGCACATCGCAATAGAAACGCAGGCTCTGTTGCAGATCCTTGACCGCGACAACGATGTGCCCGGCGCCCTGCTCTCCGGTCTTGAATCCAGATATGGCGCGCGGTGAATGGAACGGCTTCTCGAACTCGACCGAAGGACCGTAAAACGCTTCGCACGCGATACCGTTGGGGTCGGAGAAGCGGATCAACTCTGCAACGCCGCGCGCCGCGGTATGTTCGGCCGACCCCGTTTCCACCGCCACTCCGGCGGCGCGGAGACGCTCCGCCGTGTCGCGGAGCCCGGCAGCATCCGCCACCTCCCATCCCGCATAAGCCAGATCGTCCGCGTCATCGCGATGCAGCGCGAAGCGATAGGCATACTCATCCATTCTGAGCCTCAGTACGCCATCACCCCTGTCTCCCGCGCTCTGCAAGCCGAGCACCTGGGTCGCGAAGCGCTCCCACGCAGTGAGGTCTTTCACTCCCAGGCCGACGTAGCCGAGGCTTCTTATCCCGCTCATGCGATTAGCCCTCCGTATAGTTCTCTACACCAACGCTCCGCAGCCCTTCTCCCTCCGGGAGAAGGTGGCGCGCTGCGCGCCGGATGAGGGTCGGCGGAATCATCGCGAATATTGGCTGGCGTGCAACCGACCCTCATCCGCCTCGCACCGCGAGCCACCCTCTCCCCGAGCGCGAGGGAACGTCTTACAGATTCCCGCCGCCGGCCGCATCGCCAAATCCACGTACCCCCATGCCACCCTCGCAAATGATCACGCCGCCGGTCGCGGTCGAGGAATTCTCGGGCGAAGCGAGCAATACGTATGAACCCGTGTAATCGCGCGGTTCGGGAAGCTTGCCGAGCGGGATGCCGCGCTCGACCGCTTCTTTCAGGGGAATCGATGCGATCGAACGCTCAGCCATCTCCAGCGAGCGCGGCCCGCGCAGGTCGGTCGGAATCGCGCCCGGCGCGACTCCGTTGACGCGAATCTTCGGCGCCAATTCGTACGCGAGCTGGCGAATCAGCCCGACGACCGCATGCTTTGATGCGGTATACAAAGGACCGCCGCCGCACGGATAAAAGCCCGCATTCGAAACCGTGTAGATAATATTGCCGCGGCTCTTCGCCAATTCGCGATAAGCCGCCTTCGCGCCGAGCAGGTATCCCTTAACATTGACCGCGAACAATTCATCGAACGCCGCGCCGATTCGATCGTCGGGCAGATCGGCCAACGACATCGAGAAATCCCAGATTCCAGCGTTGCCGACGAAGCAATCCAGCCGCCCGAAGCGTTTCACGGTTTCTGCCACCGCGCGCTGGTTGTCCGCGAGCACGGTCACGTCGCCGACGATCGCGGCGCCATCGGCGCCGAGCTGCGCCGCCAGTACCTCGCTACGCTCCCGCGATCGATCCAGAATCGCAACGCGCGCGCCTTCCTGAACGAAGCGCTCCACGATGGCGCGGCCGAGCCCCGAAGCTCCGCCGGTGACGATCGCGACCTTACCCTCAAGCCATCCCATAGCCGCTCCTATTCGAGCTCCAAAAATACCTCGCCGCCTTCAACTCGCACCGGATACGTCCGCAGCCCAACCGTCGCCGGCGGCGAAAGGGCATTGCCGGTCCGCAGGCAAAAGCGGGCTTCATGCAGCGCGCACACGACCTCGGCGCCCTCGATATAACCGTCGGCCAGCGAGAATTTCGCATGCGTGCAGGTGTCGTCGGTGGCAAAGAATTCGTCGCCCACGTGAAAAACCGCGATCGGATTCGGCCGCGCGATCTTGAGCGCGGATTCGTTCGCGATCTCGTCCGCGCGGCAAACTCTTGTCCAGGCCATCGCGCCCTTCCCTTCTAGAAAAAGAAGCTCAAGTTGCGCGCCATCAGGACCGCCTGATCCAGAATTATCGTCCGGCCCGCAACCAGGAATCCCGCAGGCGTCGCAACGCGGCGCAGCACGTCCTGGCGCATCCCGACGAATATCTCGATCTCACGCTCCAGCCGCGACCGATAAAGCAGGTAGTAGCAGTCGACTTCGTATTCGCCGTTGCCGCGCGGCCGTATCACGACGTTGCTAACCATATGACGCGTGCGCGATGGTGGATCTTCCGCCCAGGCCATCCCGGTGTTGAGCCGCCGGATGCGCATCGCGATCGATTTCTTGTCCTCGTCGAAGAACGCCGCTTCATTGGGCGCGGAAAATTCCTTGTCAGCCTCGCGTTTCAGTCGGTTGTAGCGGGTCGGCATGTAGTAATGCAGATCGTCGGCGAGCAGGTCGTACCATTCTTCAAAGCGATGATCATCAAGGACCCGCGACTCGTAATACAGGAACTGCTCGATTTCCTGCTGCAGTTCGGGTGTGACGCGCTCCGCCTTTGCCGTGTCCGGCCGGGTCGCCGCTCCCGCGCTCATGCTCCCGCCTCCGCGGAGATCATTTCCGCCCAGCGGCGGTAAAAGCCGCGCGCCGCTTCCTCGCCATACACGTTGTTGACCTTGCCGGGAAACTCGGGATCGTCGGTGCGCGCGTGGCCGAGCCCCATTTGCAAATTCAATTGCTGGCGACGGGCCATGTGGCCGCGTAGCACTTTCTGTATCTCAAGCCAGTTCTCGCCGTCATCCTGCTCGAAGATGCCGCCTGCGCTGAACGTGCGCAGCACGCCAAGGCGGATCGCCTCCTTGACCTCCGCTGGCGCCTCGCGATCCACGACCGCCCATGCCCAGACCTCGATTTCGCCGGGTCCGCGCGGATGCCATACGCGCATCGTCTGGATCATGGGAAGAAACGAAAAGGTCGGGAAGATGGTCATGTGCCCGCCGAAAATTTTCGATGCGCGCGGCTCGCCAACCCGCTGAGCTGCCTGAGCTGCCGCCGGTCCCGTGTACCACGCCGAAGCGACGGGGCCGTTGATGGCCTGGGACGCGGCACCTGCTTGCGTGAAAAATCCCGTCCCATGTCCGTTGCTCGAGCTGAATTGTGTTCCGATCGTCGGCAAGCGCGCCAATTTCGGGTCGGTCCCTTCCGGCAGTTGCGCGATCAGCGCCGAGAGGTGGCTGTAGTCGGCGTGATACATATCCGAACAGAACTGCTCGGCGGCGAATTTCCAATTGCACTTGAGCACCCATCGATGCATCCCGCCGATCACTTCGGTGCCGCCGTTGGTTCGATCGAAGTATCCGTCGACATACCAGAGCATGTCGCCCAGGTACTCGCGCAGGCTGGGCGCGTTCTTGTCCCAATTGCTGAAGACCAGTCCGTGGATCTTCTCAATGCGGGGCACTTGCAGCGGCCCCCACTGGCTCTTGTCGAGTTCGTTGCGGTAGCCGTCTTCCTCATGGGGAATCGATACGAGGTTGCCGCCGATGTCGTAGCCCCAGCCGTGGTACGAGCAGGTAAACGCGCGCGCATTGCCGCAGTCCGCCCGGCAGATGCGCATCCCGCGATGACGGCATTGGTTCAGGAAGGCGCGTATCGATCCGTCCTTCTGCCGCACGACCAGCACGGGATCTTCGGCCATGTAGGTTGAAAAGAAATCTCCCGGCTTCTGGAGCTGGCTCTCGTGGCACAGGAACAGCCAAGAACGCGCGAAGATGCGCTCGAGCTCCAGTTCGTAGATTGCCTGATCGCAGTAGATGCGGGGATCGAACCGCCCCGACTTTTCATCGATCAGGTTGCGCAGCACTGGGTTATGACCGTTCGCGCTCGAGTTCATCGCGCACCTCCGTCCGAACAGAGAACCGTCAGTTCAACACTTTTCGCATTCAATGTCATACGCGCACAGGGCTGCTCTGCCCGAGCGTGTCATCCACCCGGGGCTGCAGAAACCGCTCGATTTCCACGCGGGCAATTTTCCCGTCATGCGGGAGTCCTACAACCAACTGACAAAATTATCAATAATCATCGACGCCGCGATTAACTGCGTTCATAGTGTTGTCGAGGCAGGAAGCATCGCACCCGCAGATGAACGGAAGTGATGCTGCTCGCGAGCGCTTTACCAATATCGCGCAGATGCGCAAGAGTGCGCTGACGATCTCCGACGACGCATAGGGAGAAAGAACGATGGATCTGAAGTTGAAAGGAAAGAAAGCGTTGATTTTCGGCGGCAGCAAGGGCATCGGGCGCGGAATCGCAGATGCGCTCGCGGCGGAAGGTGTCGACGTGGCACTGGTCGCGCGGTCGAAAGAAACGCTCGATCGTTCGGTGGCTGAGATCAACGCGCGCGGAGGCGGACGTGCCGTCGGACTGGTCGCCGATCTTGGCGACTGGCCCAGCGTCGAAAACGCGGTTAAATCGGCGCGCCAGCAAATCGGATCGATCGATATCCTGCTGAACAATTCCGGCGGGCCGCCGCCTTCCGGTGCGCTGGGCGTGAAGCCGGAAGTATGGGAGGCGCAGTTCCGCGCGATGGTGCTGGCGCTGTTCCGGATAGCCGAGATGGTTCTGCCGGAGATGCGCGAGCGCAAATGGGGACGAATCCTGAACGTGGCGTCGTTCAGCGTGGTCGAACCGATTCCGCATCTCGGAATTTCCAACTCGCTGCGCGGCGCGGTGGTGGGATGGGCCAAGACTCTCGCCGGCGAAGTCGCGCGCGACGGAGTAACCGTCAACACGCTGCTGCCGGGAACGATTGCGACCGATCGGTTGATTCAGCTCAATCGCGCCGCCGCGGAACGCAGCGGAATCTCGCCCGAAGAAGCAGTCAAGCGCGCGGGCGCGGCCGTTCCAGTCGGCAGGTTGGGAACCGTCGAGGAATTCGGCGCAGTCGCGGCATTCCTGGCGAGCCCGCTCGCGTCGTACGTGACGGGATCGATGATCCGAATCGACGGCGGCCTGGTCCGGTCAATCTAATCTCACTGTCCTTGATAATCGTCGGGCTTCGGACTAACGATTCGAAAAGCGACTCGCGCTGAATGCGAAGGAGAAAGACCATGGCGCTCCCGCAAGACATTCGCCCGTTCAATCCCGAACTGATGGACACACTCGTGGAAGCATCGAAGATGGACTGGATTCCATCCGCCGATGATCCCAAGCGCGCCTTCATGAAAATTTTGTGGACCGGCTCCGAGTCCGGCACCTGGGCCGTGCTGCTCCGCTGGCTGAAGGGCTATGTCGCGCCACAGCACAAGCACCTGAGCCCCTCGCACACGTTCATTCTGTCGGGCAAGTTGCAGGTCCGCACCGGTGTCCTCAACGCCGGCGACTACGTATACGAAGCGAACGGGATGGTGCATGGCGCCACGACTGCGCTCGAAGACACCGAGTACCTGTTCATCTGCAATGGTCCGGTACTCTTCTTCAACGAGAACGGGTTCACGTCGTACCTGAGCTGGGAAGAGCTGCGCCGCATCCAAGCCGAGCAACAGACCGCCAGAAAGTCAGCAGCGTAGGAATCAGGCAGAATCCGCAGATTGCGCAGATTTCACAGATTCAGGAATCTGACTGGTAATCGGAACCTGCTCCTGACCAACGCGATGATTGACGTCGCCGGATCCTGGAGTGGCGGTGGCGTCCCGCCGGCGGTGCGAAGCACTTCTTTTTGGGCCTGGGGCGGCGAATCCGATCGTTGCTCGGTTGGCCAGGATCTAAAAGAAATCCATGCTCGGGAATCCGGATTCCTTTGTGATGCATTGCCACAAGTACACCGCGAAGCCGAGGTCCCCCGTCCAAAGCGAATACCATCCCTGATCGTATTCAGTCTTCAAACGCTGATATTGCTCGATGCCGTGCATCGCGAAAGCCCGGGCGCGATGCAGCCATTTCGTGTCGCCGGTGCGTTGATACAGCTTCAGAAACAGGATTCCGTTGCCGCCGGTACCGTGACATAGATTCGGTCCCTTGGTCAGAGGACCGGCCGCGAACGTCAGTTCCCCACCAGCCGCAAAAAGCGAGTCCATCTCCCCGTCGCGATCTTTGGGAAATGCCGAGAGCGCGCCGAGCGTACCTGGCGCTCCGTGGCACCATTGAACCAGCCATCCGACTCCATCCACCAGCCATGGGCGAACCGCGTCCGGCGCAGGCGAATCGACCAACCCGAGCCAATTGGCCTGAACACCTTCGACCTGGGCAGTTGCCCGTATCGCGCGCGCGATACGATCGTACATCTCCTCTCGCCGTTCCTCCGCCATCATCGAAGCCGCGCGCATCAATACGCAGGCATTGCCCGAGAAGCCGTGAACCGGCCCAAGGAAGATGCGCGCTTCCGGGCTGTAAAGGCGCTGCCTCCAAAAAAAGCAATTGTGTTCGGGACGGTACTTCCAGCGCGACCACAGTTCCTCGATCTTCCTTAATAGGACGCTGCGCCACCGCTCCTCGTTCGTCCACTCCCACATGAACGAGGAAGCCAGCGCAGTACCGGGCGCGCCCCACATCAGTTCGTCCGTCGGTTGCTCAGCGTTGTCCGTGATCAACTTGAACAGTTGATCGGCCGCCCCGCGTTCCCGCGTTACCCGCCAGTACACCAGCAGGAAGCCCACCTCTCCCATCAGAAAGGATCCGGAGTAGGTGCGCGGATCCTCTTCGGCTCGGAACTTCGCGCGAACCCGGTCGATAGCATCGGCCAGATCAATTTGCGTCTCTGCCGCTCCGCTCTCGGCGAGGTGTCTCAACGCCCAAATGACGCCCGCCGCACCGAACCATAGGCATTTGAGAATGCCTCGGGCATCCTCGCGCCCATGAACCGGCCAAAAGCATTCGCGATCGAAGTGCGCTTCGGTGTCGCCGACGATCTCGGCGATCGTCGTCCTCGCAAGGCCTTCATCCCACCGCGAAGAGGAGAGAGTTTCGTGGCGCTCTGGATTGTAAAGCACGCAGGCCTCGGAGGCAGCATCCGATTGAAAAACAATCTTGTCAACGCCGGTCAGTTGGCCCTCGGAGGGAGAAGAAAAGACGGAAGTTCTTCAACTCTGCGGCGACCACTTGCGCGTCCAGGCGGGAATAACGTCGGGATTGCGCACGAAGAGCGGCGGCTCCCCTTTCAGAATTCGTGAGACGTTCTCGATTGCGGCGACCGGAAGCGCATCGAGGCTCTCCTGCGTATGGCCGATCGCGTGCGGAGTCAGGATCGCGTTCGGCAGATCGCGCAGCGGGCTGTCAGCGGGCAGTGGTTCTTCAGCGAACGTATCCAACGCGATTCTGAATTCTGGCCGTTCGCGCGCGATTTGTGCCAACGCCGCCTCGTCGATAATTCCACCACGGGCGGTATTGATCAGGACGGCGTCAGGTTTCATCAGGCGCAGGCGCTCCAGGTTGAGCATGCCTTTGGTCTCTGCATTCAGCGGGGCGAGGACACATACGACGTCGCTGGTCTGCAGCAATTCCTCCAGACCGACCCGTGCTACCTCGGGCGGCAGCGGAGCGCGAAGCCGCGGGATGTACGTCTGCACGCGGATGTCCCATCCGCTGAGACGGCTCGCCATTCCGCGCGCGATTTGCCCAAAGCCGATGAGTCCGACCGTTCTGCCACGCAGCATCCTGCCCGGAACCTGCGGCGGATGAGGAGCATTCTCGCGGAGGCGATGCTCCCACCAGTGCAGCGAGTACAGCGACGCGAGAATGAACAGGATGGTCGACTCGGACATGCTGAGAAAGTTTTCCGGCGCCGCGCCGTTGGCAACGATGATTCCAAGATCGGTCGCCGCAGCCTCGTCGAATCCCTCGGTCCCGATGAAGGGTGAAACGACTCCGCGCAGCCGCGGCCCCTTCATCATCAACTCCCTGGTGCAGGCGAAATTGCCGATCGCGACGAATACGTCGGCGTCCTTCAGAACGCCGGCGGACTCGCGTCCGAATCTCGAATAGTCGGTGTAGTGAATGACCGCGTGTCCGCGCTCGCGCAGACCGTCGACCGTCGGATCGAAAATAAAATGGAGCCCAGCCGGGCCCAGCGAAACGACCTTGAAACGCGCGCTCATGTCCTCATTTGTCTACCAGACAAACGGGATCATTCTATAGCGGACCTTGCGCGTGTAGGCCTCATAGCCGGGCAACTCGCGCTTGAGGAACTGCTCTTCGAAAACTATCCGCACGGCGATCAGCATGACGGGCACGATCGCAACGAGCGCGGCGGCATACGAGCCGAGCCACAGCGCCATGCCGGGCAGCAGCAGGAAGACACTCGTGTACATCGGATGCCGGACGACCGCGTAGAGTCCCGTGTCGATTACGGTCTGGTGTCGCTCCTCCTGATGCTTCACCACCGGGGCCGCAAACGTATTCTCGCGAAACGCCATCGATATAAGCACCCATCCCGCGACGAACAGCACGAGTCCCCCACACGAAACGACCAGTCCCGGCGTCCCCATCACATGAAACCGGAAGACGTCCAACGGAATGAGCGCGATCACGCCGAGAAATGACAGCACAAAGAGGTTCGCTATTATCTTGTCGGCCAGCGGTTGACCTTCCTGGATCGGACTCTTGTAACGCTCATCGAGCAGCGCCTCGTTGCTCCTGAAGACTCCAACCATCGTTCCCGCGCCGCAGGCGAGAACCACGCCGAGAAATATCCAGGCCCGCCACCAATCGAGAGTGCCCGCGGGCAGAAACAGCAATGCGCCGAAAATAAAGACGGGTGCGATGGCGCTGACGATCAATTTCAGAAGCAGCATGCTTCCCTCGCTTCGGAAAACACCCGATTGCCGCACATTTGTGCGGAAGGATGCTACGCGCCGGCCGATTGTCTTCTGGATCGCGCGGATGACGCCCCCCTGGCGGTGCCGAAATCTGTCCGGCTCTTGCGCTCGCGCCATCTCTGCAGAAGCCGCGGCAACTCAGCCTGTATAAATTCGAAGAACGCCAGCGTCTCTGCCATCCGCGCGCCGGCTCCCGTGTTGCGCCCCAGCACCTCGATACCGTCGCGCAGGCTCTGCTCGCATCGCGCGAGCACTCGATCGCGCCGCGCCATCGCCTCGTACCAGACGTTGCTGTGCACGCGATAGCGGTCGCGCCGCGAGCCCGGCTCGCGTTCGCGGCTGGCAAGATTGATCTGCATCAGGTAGCGGACCGCCCCGGAAATCGCGGCGGGACTTGCTTTGAGCAGGTGCGCGAGTTCCGCGGCGGTCATCGTTCCCGAGTCGGTCGCCAGCAGCGCGGCGAACACCCGTGCGGGCATCGGTGGAAAGCCGGCCTCCGTAAGTACGGCCGCCAGGCTCTCGACGAACTGGGACACCGCCCTGGGGTCGCGGACGAAGTGTTTTCCCGCAGTCAGGTTTACTTGTCTATCAAAGATTCAGAATATTCACAATATTGTGAAAATAATGAAGCGACAGTCGCGCCCTCCGCGTGGCCGGCTGCGTCGCGGGCGGTCAGCGCGCCCAGGTGTGATAGGTCTTGGCCGAGGGGCGGTACTCGTCGATTCGATGGTTCCCCGTGTCGACCAGCAAAATCCGGTCCGGGCTGTCGGCCACTATTCCCGCTGGTTCCCGCGTGGGAACGCACACCGGATCGACGCACGTGAATTTGCCGCCATCGAAATCGGCGACATCGTGCTTTTCCAGGTCCAGCTCGCGAATCGTGCTGTTGTAGGTGTCCGCCACCAGCACGAGGTCGCCATCGGTAGCGACTCCCAGCGGATGCTGCAAGCGGGCCTTGTGAAAATCACCGTTGATCCATCCGAAGTCGAATAACCCGACACCGACCAGTGTTACGACCCGCGGATCGTCCGAGAGCACCACCGTTCGCACGGCTGAACTTTCGCTGTCTGCCAAATAAAGGTTCTTGCCGTCGGCGCTGAGCGCGAGGCCGCTGGGCTGCGCCAGGGCGGCCTCGGCGGCCCGGCCGTCCGTCAGTGCCTCTTCGCCCGATCCCGCAAATCGCGCGACGGTGCCGGTTTTAAGATCCAGCACGCCGATTTGATGTGTCCCCGCGTTGGCGAAGAAAAGCTGCTCGCCCTTCAGTTCGAGGTCCCACGGCGATGCGAGCGCGGCTGTATGACCCGGTTGCGGAACCCCGAGCTGCTGCCCGCGACGCCCGGTCCCGGCCAGAGTCGTCACCGCGCCGGTCGCGAGCTCGATGCGCCTGATAGCGTGATTCTCTGTGTCCGCGACGAAGATCGCATCGCTGGATGCGATCAGGCCCTGCGGATGGTTGAAGTGCGCCTGTTCTTTGGATCCATCAACGAGTCCGGCCTCGCCGCTTCCGAAGCGCTCGAGCTCCTTGCCGCTGTCATCGAGCAGCACGATCTGATTATGGCCGCCGTCGGCCAGCGCCCATCGCGCGTTCGCACCCGGAACTTTCTTCAACTTGCCGGGGAAGAGAAAGCGGCCCTTGGGTTCGGTCAGCGGCGTGAGTTCCAGCCGCGCGGGTTTCAGATTGCCCGCTTTTTCATAGTTAGTGACCAGGTTCTCGATCGCGGCCATCAATCGATCCGGATCGGGTTCGCCCGGGACTTTGCCCACCACGGTTCCATCGCTCCCGATCACGACCAGGGTCGGCCATGCCTGCACGCCGTAGGCGCGCCAGATCGTCATTTCGGGATCGTGGATTATCGGATGATGAATCTCATAGCGGCGAATCGCGTCTTTGACGCTGGCCGCGTTCTTCTCATTGGCGAACTTGGGTGAGTGAACGCCGATGACGACGACCTGCTCGGGAAACCGTTCCTCGATGCGCCGCAGCGTAGGAATAATGTGGATGCAGTTGATGCAGCCCTCGGTCCAGAAGTCCAGGATCACCACGCGGCCGCGCAGACTCGCGATCGGCAACGGCGCGGGCACGTTGAACCACTGGAGCCCCGGCCGCGCAATTTCGGGAGCGGTCATATCGCCGTAGCCGCGCCTTTCACCATTCGCCATCGTAATCACCATCACCAGCAATCCGCAAAGAAACCGGATCGCTCTCGGAGCTTTGATGGATTCTCGCACTTAGCGTTCCAGGAGGCTGCAGGAATAAGTCTTGAGTATCAGCCACACCTGGCGGCCGGGCGTGAGTCCAAGTTCCTCGGCCGCGCTCGGCGTGACGTGAACCTCAAATGTCACGCCTGAATCTATCATCACGATCACGGTAACGCCCTCGCGGCGGATCTCGGTCACGCGGCCTTCGAAAGTATTGCGTGCGCTCAGACCCTGAGGCCGCTGCGCCGCTATCATTATATCTCCGGCGCGGACCGCGATTCGCACGGCGGAACCAACGCTCGCATTGGTGAGCGGGACCTCCAGTTCCAGATGATTCCCCGGCAAGCGGCAGAGCATCGTTCCCTGCACTTCCATCAAGGAAGTCACGGTCGCATCGAATACGTTTTCGAACCCGACGATCTGCGCAATCGTCTCGTGCCGCGGCGACTTCAGCACCTCCTGCGGCATCCCCTGCGCTACCACCCGGCCCGCCTCCATCACGACCACGCGCTCGCCAAGCGCGAATGCTTCTTCGGGCGCATGCGTCACATACAGGATCGGAATCCGATGGGCCGCATTCCATTTGCGCAAGTCGTCGAGAATCTTCGACTTGGTCGAATTGTCGAGCGCCGTAAGCGGCTCGTCCAGCAGGAGGAACACCGGATCGGTCACCAGGGCGCGCGCGATCGCTACCCGCTGCCGCTCGCCGCCGGAGATCTCACCTGGCTTGCGGCCGATCAGATGAGCGATTCGAAACGACTCCAGCAGCGCCATCATCCGGCGCTGGCGTTCCTGCGGCTTCTGTTTCGCGATGCCGTACTGCACGTTCTGTTCGACCATGAGATGGGGAAACAGGGCCAGGTTTTGAAATAGATACCCGAGCCGGCGATCCGCCACCGGCACATCGATGCCGGAGCTGCCATCGAACATCACGCGGGCGCCGATCGTGATACGTCCCGAGTCGGGTCGTATCAGTCCGGCGATACAATCGAGCAAAGTTGTTTTTCCTGAGCCCGACGGCCCGAGAATCATCGTGAAGCCGGGCCCGGCGTCGAATTCTGCTTCGACTGAAAAGCCTTCCGATCCGCGCCGCGCGATCTTGATCGATAAGCGTGAATCGGGACTTGAACGCGTCGTGCTGGCCACCGCGAGATCAGTTACGTCCGCGAAGGCTAGCGATGCAATGGCCACACCGCCCATACCCGGCGATTGAGCGCATAGGTCAACGAGAGCGTGATGAACGAAAACGCCATCAGCAGAATCGCCATATGGTTCGCCGCCGCGTAGTTCAGCGACTGCACGTTGTCGTAGATCGCAATCGAAATGGTTTCGGTCACGCCCGGAATATTGCCGCCCACCATCAGCACGACCCCGAACTCCCCCAGCGTATGCGCGAAGGTCAGCACCAATCCCGTGATCACTCCGCCAAGCGACAGCGGCAGCACGATTCGAAAAAATGTTCGCCATCGTGATGCGCCCAGGATCGACGATGCGCTGATCAGGTTGCGGTCCACTTGCGAGAACGCCGCCGCCATCGGCTGCACCATGAACGGCAGGCTGTAGATGACCGAAGCGATCGCGAGTCCTTCAAACGTAAATGGCAATCCGTGTCCCGACAGGCCGCGGTACCATCGCCCGATGGGGCTGTTCGAGCCCAGCGCGACCAGGATGTAGAAGCCCAGCACCGTGGGCGGCAGCACCAGCGGCAGCGCGACGACCGATTCGACCAGGAACTTCCAGCGCCACTTCGTGAAGCTGAGCCACGATGCGATCGGCATCCCGATGATGAACAGGACCGAGCATACGACGACCGCCAGCCTGAGCGTCAGAAATATTGGACGCCATTCGATCATCGTCAGTTCGGCGCTTTGGACTCATTGCCGGCAACATCCTTGGGCACCACGAATCCGTACCGCTCCATCAGCGCTACCGTCGCCGGTTCTTCGATGAACTTGAGAAACTGCTCTGCGAGTTCCTTGTGCCGCGTGGCCTTGATGATCGCCACCGCCTGGATGATTGGCGGGTAGTCAGCCGACGGGATTTTGACGTAGCGGCCGCGCTCCTTCATCGCGGGCGCGAGCGCCAGCGAGAGCGCCAGTATTCCCGCATCGGCGTTGCCCGATTGGACGAATTGCGCCGTCTGCGCGATGTCCTCGCCGAGCACCAGCTTGTCCTTGACCTTGTCGTAGATGCCTTCGTGCTGCAGCGCCGCCACTGCCGCGCGGCCATACGGCGCGTGGAGAGGATTCGCGATGGCGATTTTGTGAATCGCGGGATCCAGCAGCACCGCCAACCCCTGGCTGAGATCGAGCTTCGATGCATTCGGCACCCAGATGACGATCGTCCCCGCCGCATATTCGTACATCGTGCCGGGTTCGATCAGACCTGCCGCTTCGAGTTTCTGGGGAAATTGAATATCGGCTGAAAAGAACACGTCATACGGCGCGCCGTTCTTGATCTGTGAAAAGAAGTTGCCCGACGAGCCATAAGAAACCCGCACCGAGTTTCCGGTCTGCTTCTCGAATTGCGCCGCCACGTCCTTGAAGGCAAAGGTCAGATCCGCGGCCGCCGCCACCGTAAGTTGCTCCGCCCTCGCCTCCACGGGCCGCAACTGGGCGAGCAGGAGCAGCGCCAAAGCACCGCCAGCGATTCGAAAACATTTTCCGGCAAATCCGTTCCTCATAGGCACTCCATCGGTAGGTCGCGTCCGGGTTCTGGTGCGCCTCAGCATTGCACAAGTGAGGCCGCGTATGCCGCCTCGTGGCGGCTTGCATCCAGACCCACGTATGCCATTAGTCGGGCGATCTGACAATTATAATAGCGAGAGGCTCCGGCGTGATTCGTGTTCCTGCGGGTCCGCGAAGCTCTCGCAGGAGAATGCATATGGCAGCAGCGGTTCCATCACTCGAAAAAGCCGCCCGCGGCATCACGTCCACGGCGGTACTCGACTTCCTCAGGAAGCCGAAACAACTCCTGATCGGCGGCAAATGGGTGCCCGCGAAGTCGGGCAAGGTCTTCGAGACCATCAACCCTGCCAACGAGGAGGTCCTCGCGCTGGCGGCCGAAGGCGACAAGGCGGACATCGATGAAGCCGTCAAGGCGGCGCGCAAGGCTTACGAAGAAGGCAAATGGCCGAGCATGAATCCCCATCAACGCTCGCGCTACCTGCTCAAGATTGCCGATCTGATCGAAGCGCATGCCGACGAGCTGGCGACCCTCGAGACGCTGAATAATGGCATGGCCATTTCGCTGGCGCGCGGGATGGTTTCCGGCGCGGCGGACACGTTCCGCTACTACGCCGGATGGGCGACCAAGATTTACGGCGAAACCAACCCGTCTGACCCCTCGATGTTCAACTTCACGCTGCGTGAACCGGTGGGAGTCTGCGGGCAGATAATCCCGTGGAACGGGCCGATCGCGATGCTCGCATGGAAGATCGCGCCCGCGCTCGCTTGCGGCAACGTGTCCGTGCTGAAGCCTGCCGAGCAAACCCCGCTCACCGCGCTCAGGATTGGCGAACTGATCCTTGAGGCCGGCATTCCGGAGGGCGTCGTCAATATCGTCACCGGGTTCGGCGAAACCACGGGCGCCGCAATCGCCGCTCATCCCGATATCGACAAGGTCGCATTCACCGGCTCCACCGAGGTCGGCAAGCTTATCCTGCAGGCTTCCGCCGGGAATCTGAAGCGGGTCTCGTTGGAGCTCGGCGGCAAATCGCCGAAAGTAATTTTTGAGGACGCGGATCTCGAAGAAGCCGTGCCGACTGCTCTGTTCGGATTCACAATGCTCTCCGGGCAGGTGTGTTGCGCGGGCACGCGAGTCTTTGTCCAGCGCGATTTTCACGATCGCTTCGTCGAGCATCTGACCCGCTATGCCCAGAACGTCAAGGCTGGCGATCCGCTCGACCCGGCCACCACGATTGGCCCGCTCGTCTCCAGAGAGCAATTCAACCGCGTGAAGGGATACCTCGATATCGGCAAGAACGAAGGCGCGAAGACCGCGATCGGCGGCGAGGTGAGAAAGGGCCCGGGTTTCTTCGTCGACCCGACTATTTTCACCGACGTCGGCAACAGCATGAAGATCGCGCGCGAAGAGATCTTCGGCCCCGTCGCGTCGGTCATTCCGTTCAAGGACGAGAACGACGCGGTTCTACAGGGCAACGATACGACCTACGGCCTGGCCGCCGCCGTATGGACGCGAGACATCAGCCGCGCGCACAAGGTCGCGCGTGCGCTCAAGGCCGGCACGGTCTGGATCAACTGCTACAACAACATCGATCCGATCTCGCCGTTCGGCGGCTACAAACAATCCGGCATCGGCCGCGAACTCGGCAAGCATTCAATCGAGCTCTATACGCAGATCAAGTCGGTGTACACGAAGCTCTAGAACTTCGCCGGCATCACGCAAGGAGAATCATTATGGGCTCAGTAGAATCATCCATGGAACGAGCAACGCTCGGGGCGAAATCCAGCGCGGCTCTTGAGTTTCTCAGGAAATCTCCCGCCAGGCTGCTGATCGGCGGCAAATGGGTGCCCGCCAAATCGGGCAAGACCTTCGAGACTATCAACCCCGCCAACGAGGAAGTGCTTGCGTTGATCGCGGAAGGCGACAAGGCCGACGTCGATGAAGCCGTCAAGGCCGCCCGCAAAGCGTTCGAAGAGGGCAAGTGGGCGGGCATGAATCCGCATCAGCGCACGCGCTATCTGCTCCGGATCGCGGAATTGATCGAACAGCACGCCGACGAACTGGCCGAACTGGAATCGCTCGACAACGGCAAGCCGCTTTCGCAATCCAAAGCGATCGACGTCGCCGGCTCGGCGCGATTCTTCCAGTACTTCGCCGGATGGTGCACGAAGATCTACGGCGAAACTAATCCGTCCGATCCCTCGATGTTCAATTTCACGCTTCGCGAGCCGGTCGGCGTTTGCGGCCTTATCGTGCCGTGGAATTTCCCGCTGATGATGGCGTCGCAGAAAATCGCGCCGGCTATCGCATGCGGCAACACCGTCGTCCTGAAGCCCGCCGAGCAGACCCCGCTTACTGCCCTCAGACTCGGCGAGCTGATTCTCGAAGCCGGACTTCCCGAAGGCGTCGTCAATATCGTCACCGGATTCGGACCGGGCGCCGGCAGCTCAATCGCGGAGCATCCCGATGTCGACAAAGTTAGCTTCACCGGCTCGACCGAAGTGGGAAAGATCATTCTGAAGGCTGCCGCTGGGAACCTGAAGCGGGTCTCGCTCGAACTGGGCGGCAAATCGCCGAACATCATTTTTCCGGACGCCGACCTGGAACAGGCGGTTCCGACCGCGATGAACGGCGTGTTCTTCAACTCCGGACAAGTCTGCGTCGCCGGCACGCGAATCTTCGTGCAGCACGATATGTACGACAACTTCGTTGACCAGTTCTCGAAGGCGAGCGAGCGCATGACCGTGGGCAATCCCCTCGATCCCAAGACCCGTCTCGGGCCGCTGGTGTCGAAGGAGCAGTTTGATCGGGTCAACAACTATCTCGAAATCGGCAAGAAAGAAGGCGCGCAGATCGCGACCGGCGGAACCGCGCAATCGGGCAAGGGCTATTTCGTCAAGCCGACTCTGTTCACCGGCGTGAAGAACGATATGCGCATCGCGCGGGAAGAGATCTTCGGCCCGGTCGCTGCGGCGATTCCCTTCAAGGATGAAGCCGACGCCGTCTTTCAGAGCAACGATACGACCTATGGCCTGGCGGCTGCCGTATGGACCCGCGACATCAGCCGCGCGCACAAGGTCGCCCGCGCGCTCAAGGCCGGCACCGTCTGGATCAATTGCTATGGCGCCGGCGATACGGGCATGCCGTTCGGCGGCCAGTCAGGCTTCGGCCGCGAGAACGGACGCTATGCGATCGAACTGTTCACGCAGGTGAAGTCGGTGTACCTGAAGCTGTAATTTCCTGAAGCTCAGGCATTCCGAAATCGAACGAAAAAGAGCGGCGGCGCCCATCGGGAGCCGCCGCTCTTGTATTTGTACTGCCGCGCGCTGCGTTTTATCGATAGTCCTTGTCTTCGAGCAGCAAATCCTCGAAAAAACCGCCGATCGGTTTGGTTGGATGTTTGATCTGAACTTCCAGCACCCACAAATTCGGCGATGGCCTCATCGATACCGCCGCGAGCGTTCCGTCGTAGTAGGCGCTGTGCGGAAACTCCGACAACCGATGACCGGTCAGCTCCATGTTGAGAATCCAGCCCATGTCGGCCGTGGTCTTCTGCGCGAATTCATACAACGCCGCGCCGCCCATTCCGGTCGTTAGCCACTTCTCGCGTACGAGATGAAAAATCTGCTTCACGGCATCTTTGCATCGCACCATGTCTGGATCGGACCCGGTGACGAACGTTTGGCCGCCGTCGCCCTCGGTGTCGCCCCATACCGGCCCGATATCGATGAAGAAAAGGTCGTCCGCGCCGAGTGCGACACCCCGCTCGGACGGATCTTCGAAGTTCTTGATAGTATTCGGGCCGAACCGGACCAGGATTTTGTGCCATCCCTTGGTGGAACCTGCCGCCTCCAGCACTCCTTTGGCCATCTGGCGCGCGTCCTCTTCGAGCATGCCGGGCGCGATATTTTCAGCGATCGCGGCGATTGCGGCTTTGGTCTTGGCCCGCGCCCCCATCAGGGCATCGAACGACCAATTGTCGCCAGTCCGTTCCAGTTCCGCGAAATTTGCCTGTCCCATTTTTTCGCCTCCTCGGGCTTCCTCAAATGCAAAGCACGCGCCGACTTGCCAGGTCGCTTGCCTAGAGGAAAATCATATTGCCTGACAGGCAATTCGATCCAGACCGATCCGTCCGACTGCCCGTTAATCGCGCATCGCCTGCGGCACATGGCCATTTAACAAGCAGGCTGCCATCTTAATGGCATTAGGAGTGATCGCGAAAGCGCGGCTGACCCCCAATGGGGGACCCCGAAAAGCTGCTAGAATAAAAGGCCTGACCGGCCCGTCTAACCCCAAAGCAAAGGAAGAAAATCCATGGCACTTAGCGCACGCAATCATCTCACAGGCAAAATTACCGAAGTCGTGCTTGGCACGGTCACGGCGTTAATCACGCTGAGAGTCGGCAACAACGACGTCGAATCAGTCATCACCAAAAGAAGCGCCGAAGAAATGGGCCCGAAGAAGGGCGACAAAGTCACCGCCGTCATCAAAGCCACCGAGGTAATGATCCAAAAGGACTAGTGCCGCGGTGCCGAATCATTCCGGCGACGCACTCCAACGCCGCATCCTGGGGCTGCTGAGGGTGCGCTGGCATTTTCTCGCGGCGGCCCTCTGCGTGATCGTGGCCGCGACGGCTGCTGATGCGTTTGCGCAGCCTGTCCCATCACTCCGGGTTGCCGGCGAAGTTCCCACTCCTCTCTCGCTCAGCGCTGCCGATATCGCGGCTCTCCCTCGAACCAAGCTGGGCGTCGCCGACGATAGCGGTGCGAAAGCGGTGTACGAGGGCACTCCGGTCGTGGAAATCCTTCGCCGGGCGGGCGCGCCGTTGGGCAAGGACCTGCGCGGACCCAAAATGACGCTGTGCGTCGTCGCCGGTGCATCGGACGGTTATCACGTGGTCTTTGCGCTTGCGGAATTCGACCCGGGCTTCACTGACCGCACGATTATTCTCGCCGATCGCCGCAACGGAAAGGCTCTGGATGCGCGCGAAGGCCCGTTCCGAATCATCGTTCCCGGCGAAAAAAGACACGGGCGATGGATCCGCGGCGTAACGACGCTCACGGTCCTGAACGCCAAATAGAAATCCGTCAAAGCGAAGTAACGAAGTCAGCGACGAGCCCGATCGCCGCGCGAAGATTGTCGGCTTCGGTGCGACCGCTGCTCACCCGCGGCTTGAACGAATGGTCGCCGTCGTGCATCCATCCGATCCGGATGGCGCGGGACAGCTTGTACTTCGCCACCTCGTCGGGCTTGCCGAACGTGTCGCGCATGCCTTGCAGGATCAGTGCGCGCGTTTGCATTTTCTCCAGATGCGCGGTGCGCGTCTTCGCAGGGTTGCCCGGCGGATGGAACGGATAGCCCAGACAGACCAGGCCGCGCACGCCGGCTTCATCGGCGACCATGCTGGCGATTCTTCCGCCCAGCGATTTGCCGCCCACAACCAGCCGGTCGCCGCCACCAAGCTTTTCGATAGTATCGCGCCACGACTGCATCAGTACCGCCTGCGGGTCGGGCGCCCCACCCTTGCCGGTTTCACGCCGCCGCCGCATGTACGGGAACTCGAAACGCACCACCCTGATTCCCTTCGCTGCAACGCCATGCGCGATCGTCTGCATGAACGGAGAATCCATCGCCGCGCCGGCGCCATGCGCCAGCACCAGCGTCATCGCCCCGGTCTTTGGTCCGTCGATCAGAAAATCGGCCATGACATCTGATCATTGAGGGAACATCGCTGCTACGCAAGGCACGGTTCATGTCTGGACCAAGTGCTGGCTTCGACTATCGCAAAAATGGATCCCGAGTGATTGAATCTTCTTGCAAATCCGCGCTCTACTCTTGTCATTCCCGCGCGTGGCTGCCGCGCGAGGAATCCCGGCATCCACTTTGGGTCGGGAGCGAAAATTCAAACCGAGACACTACCCTAAAAATGCTACCGGCTTAAAAGCGCATGAAGGAGATTGCTCCGTGACGAAGCGTTTGCAGTCGTTGAAGAAAAAGATTCTGGCCGACCGAGAAACCCGCACGGCATACGAGGCGATGGCCGACGAATTTGGTCTGGCGCGTGAGTTGATAACAGCCCGGGTCCGAGCGGGCTCACCCAAACGCAACTCGCAGAACGCATGGAAACCACACAGTCTGTGATCGCACGACTCGAAAGCGAGCTTCCAAGCGTAAAGACCCTGCTGCGGTTCGCCAAAGCAACGGGTGCACGCCCGGTTATCAAGCTGCGCGCAGCGTGATTCCCCCACCCATCTCTGCGCGGTCGCTCGCACAGCCGGTGCGACGTGGCTGGAGCCAGCGCCTAGCTCTTCTTCGGTTCCGTCACCTCGCGGAACGCGCGGATTGCCTCGACGGCCGTCGGGACTCCGCTGTACTGCGACAGATGGAAGATCAGCTCCTTGATTTCCGCCGGCTTGATGCCGAGATTCAGCGCGCCCCGCATGTGGATGCGCAGTTCCGGCCCGCGCCCCAGCGCCATCAACGCTGCCATCGTGATAAACGATCGCGTCTTGGTCTCCAGCCCCGGCCGCGTCCAGATTCCGCCGAAAAGCTGCTCGTTGAGAAACCGCGCGAAATCTTCGTCGAACTCTTTCAGGTATTCGTGGCCCGCCGCCGCCTGCTTCTCGCCGAACAGTTTGGCGCGCAGCTCGAGCCCCTTCTTTTCCAGTTCGCTTGCCATCGTGATGTTACCTCCAGGTTTGAGTTTCGAATCCGATGCGTCCGCGTTGCTAGACGCGAATCTTCACTGCCGCCCTGTCTTCCTGAATCGTCACCGCGGCGGTGGAGTCCTTCTCGCCCAGGCCGTTCGCGAGCGCCGCAAGAAAATCCTGCTCGACAAGACTCGCTATCGGCATCGGGACGTTCAGTTCACGCCCGACTTCGGTGGCGAGGCCCAGGTCCTTGCGCGCCAGCTTCAGCGCGAACGTCACTCGATCGAAGTTGCCGCGAAAAACCATCTTCGGCAGCGTCCCCGTGAGCAGCATCCCCTGCCCGTAAGCGCCGTCCTGCACAACCTTAAGCAGCGCTTCGGGCGCGACTCCCGCCTTCACCCCCATCGTGAATGCCTCGGCCAGAAGCTGCGTCGAGCAAATCGCGATCATGTTGTGAACCAGCTTCGCGACTGAACCCGCCCCGCTCTCTCCGATGTAAGAGACCTTGTCGCCAATAGCGTCCAGCGCAGGTTTGATCTTCTCGAAGGCCGCGCGGCTTCCTCCCACCATCACCGCGAGCGTCGCGTTGCGCGCGCCGGGAATTCCCCCGCTCACGGGAGTATCGAGTACCTCGATGCCCTTCTCCTTGAAGACCCCATGAAGGCGGCGGATCACGGCGGGCGAATTGGTCGAGAGATCGGCGTAAATGGCGCCGCGCGGAAGCCTTCCGATTATTCCGCCCTCACCCAACGCGACTTCCTCGATCTCCTTCGGACCGGGCAGCGAGGTCATCACCACCTCGCACTCGGCTGCCACCGCCCCCGGCGAGTCTGCCCATCGCGCGCCCGCCGCCAGATGCGGATCGGCGGCCGCGCGCCGCACGTCGTAGACCGTCAGCACGTGCCCAGCCTTGATCATGTTGAGCGCCATCGGGCCGCCCATGTTGCCTAATCCGATAAATCCGATTCGCATCTCGCGCCTCCGCGTAGGGCCGCCGTTTTCCGGCCGGCCGCAAGTCCAGTCGCAATGCCGTAATCGTGGATTTGTTACCTATACACCACCCGGCGCGGTCCCCGGCAAGCAACGCCGAGCCTCAGCGCGACCGCCGCACTGCGGCTTCGCCGCGCAGGACGCGCGCCTCACGCCGAAAGGCATCCGCAATCGCGTCGGCGACGATTTTGATTCGAGCCACGCGGCGCAGATCCTCATGATGGATCAGCCACAGCGGCTGCATCACGGAAGGCACTTCCGGCCAGAGCCGGATCAGACCCGGCTCCGCATCGGCGAGGTAGCACGGCAGGAACCCGATCCCGAAGCCTTCGGCCACCGCGCGCACCAACGCACTGGTGCTGTTACTCCGAAACGAAATCCGCGCACCATCGATATTCTCGCCCATGAACTGCGATCGGCGCGCGGGCAGAATGTAAGTCCACGCGACCAACTCGTGATGAGCCAATCCTTCACCGCGTCGTGGCTTCCTGCGCCGCGCGAGATAGTCGCTTGACGCATACAGCGAGAGGCCAAACCCGGCGATACGCCGGCAAACCAGCCGCGGATCGTCAGGCTTTAAGTTCCGGATCGCGAGATCTGCCTGACGCCGTGAAAGATCGAGCCGGCGATAGTCGGGAATCAGTTCAATCTCGATCTCGGGATGTCTCTCGCGCAAGCTGGCCAGCGCCGGAATGATGAATCGCGAGGCGAAGGTTTCTGTCGCCGTCACGCTGACCAGGCCCGCCGGCGCACGATCCTTTCCCGCCGCGCGGCGCTCGAGTTCCGTCGCCGTTCCCTCCATCCGCTCGCACAACGCCATCACCGCCTCGCCCGCAGTCGTCAGCGCCAGTCCGTCTGGCGTCCGTTGCAGCAGCGTCGCGCCGAGGCGGCGCTGCAAAGCGGCAAGCCGGCGACTTACGGTCGTATAGTTCACGCTCAGTTCGTGCGCGGCCGCCGACAGGCTGCCACCACGCGCGGCCGCCAGGAAAAAACGCAGATCGTCCCACTGCATGTCTGCATTTTTGCAGAGTGAATCTGCATGGAAAAGGCTGGTTCAAGCGCTGAGCATAAAAGAACATTGAGTTGTTCTCACAGGAGAAGGCTCATGCAGGAATTGATGTTTCTCGGCCCCGGCAAAGTCGAATGGCGCGACGCGCCGGCCCCGCTGCTGGATGGTCCCAATCAGGCGCTGGTGCGCCCGCTTGCCGTCGCGACCTGCGATCTGGATGTGATCCTACTGCGCGGCGGTACACCCATGTTCGGCGCGGGCTTTCCCTTCGGCCACGAGTGCGTCGCCAGAGTTCTCGAGGTCAGCGAAGATTCGGGACCCTTTCGTCCCCGCGATACTGTAGTCACATCCTTTCAAATCAACTGCGGCACTTGCGGCAGATGCCGCCGCGGACTCACCGGCAATTGCGAAAGAATTCGCGGCACCGCGATGTACGGAATCGGCGCGCTCGGGGGCAACTTCGGTGGCGCGCTCTCCGATGTGCTCAAGATTCCGTATGCGAGCGGGATGCTGGTGAAGCTTCCCGGCGAACTCGCGCCGCCCGATGTCGCCAGTCTCGCCGACAACATCGCCGACGCGTGGCGCACCGTCGTTCCTCCGCTGCGCCAGTTTCCGGATGGCCCCGTCCTCGTTCTCGGCGGCGGCAGTATCGGTTTGTATGCGATACAGATCGCACTCGCCTCGGGCTCATCGCGCGTCGACTACCTCGATAGCGACCCGGCTCGGCTGGGGCTCGCAGAGGAACTGGGAGCCACGGTGCGCGATGGTGCGGTGCCGCGGCGGACCGGTCCTTACCCGATCACGGTCGAGGCAAGCGGCAAGGTCGACGGCGTTCAGTGCGCAATCCGTTCGACAGAACCCGGCGGCATATGCACCAGCGTCGGCATCCATCCGGGCGACACCACGCCGATGCCGCTGTTCGACATGTACATCACCGGCATGACGTTCGTGACCGGCCGCGTGAATTCGCGAGCGGTCATTCCGCAGGTCCTCGAGTTGGCGCGCAGCGGGAAGATTCAGCCTGCGAAGGTGACCACCAAGGTCGTGCAATGGGAAGACGCCGTCGATGCGCTGTCGGATCCGCCCACGAAGCTCGTGATCGCGCGCGAGTGAACGGCCTCTCGATGGATCAGGATCGCGCGGCGGCTGTCCGCAGTCTTGCCTGGCTCGCCACTCTGCGGCCGCCCTCGGTCTCCTCGTAAAGGCCAAGCGTCTCGTCCAATTCGTTCTGGAGCGGAGTCGTCGCAAGGTCCCGATACTGCCGCATCGCCGGATCTTTGGTCAGCCGATGGCGCAGGCGCGTCAGCTGCCACAGGAAGCGCAGCGCCGGCACATAAGTGCGCACTATCTCGACCGCCCGCCGCGGATAGAAGACCATCGGGTTTTCGCGCGGCAGGTCGGAGCGCCGGTCCTTGCGCCGCTTGCGGCGGAACGCTCCGCACTGGAGAGGATGCACCTTCTCGAATTCGTGACTCGCGTAAAAGGTGAAAATCATCGAGGTCAGCCGCGCGGGATTGATGCCGCTGCCGATCGCCCGCTTGATCAACGTCTCGTTGTGCTCCGGCGAATAATACAGCGACCACGCCCGATCGTAGATCGCCTGCCATTCCGCGCCGCTCATCCGCGGATGGTCGGCCGTGACGTGTTCGAGGTCGTACCGGTTGAGGTCCGGATCGAGGTACGCGCTGCGCTGATAGAGGTCGAGATGGTCCTTCGAGCCGGGCAACGGCGTCAGCATGAAAAATTCCAGCATGTCGATGGGCAGCTCGCGCTGGATGATCTTGATGTCGCGCGCGATGCTTTCCGGAGTGTCGTTCGGAAACCCCAGGATGTATCCTGCGTAGGTCAGCACACGCGCCTTGTGCCACGCCTGCAGCATCGCGCGGTATTCGGTGATGCGGTTCTGGCCCTTGGATGCGCCCTTGAGACTGTCGGGATTGATATTCTCCAGTCCGATAAACACGCGCTTGCATCCGGCCCGCGCCGCCTTTTCCACGAAACGCGCAATCTTGTGGCACAGCGTGTCGACCTGGATCGTAAGATGAATCTTGAGGCGATGTTTCTCGCGCAGCTCGATGATGCGATCCAGGATCGCTTCCCAATTCCGATTGCGCGCGAAATTGTCGTCGGTAATGAAATAGGTCTTCACGCCCGCGCCGTTGTTCGCGCGGATCACCGCTCGACGTCGTCGGCGCTGCGATAGCGTGACTTGCGTCCCTGCACGTTGATGATCGTGCAGAAGCTGCAACTGAACGGACATCCGCGGCCGCCGTCGAATGCGCTGATGTTACCCAGGTTCTGCCGGATCACGCGCGGCGGAAGATACGGCGACGGCTGCCCCTCCAAAACCGGCAGGTCGTCTACGAAATTGTACAAGGGCTCGAGCCGCCGTTCGTAGGCGGCTTTCAGTATCATGTCCATCCGGCCTTCGGCTTCACCCGCAAACAGCGTGATGCCGGCCTCGAGCGCTTCCTGCAGCTCCGGAGTGACCTCGGGCAGCATCTCCAGGCATCCGCTGACGTGAAAGCCTCCTATTACGACCTGAACTCCTGCCTTGCGCAGAACCCGCGCAAATATCCATCGCGCGCGGGTACTGGTTGCTCTGCACGCCCACCATGAAGACCACGCCGCCCATGTCGTTGCGGCGGATGCGCCGGATGATCCGCGGCAGCCGAATCGCCGAGTTGGTTTCATCGTAAGCTTCGATTTCCAGCTCGACGTCTTGCCCGAGCACACGCCGCGCCTTGGAATCGAGCGCGAGCCCGTAGAGACACGACAACGAATTGGAAGGAATCCATCCGCGCCACCATTGGATCACGTACCCGTCGTCGTCGTAATGCGACGGTTTGATCAGCACGACAAGAAACTTGCCCGCCTTTCCCAGCGCGGGCGTGATGTTGTTGCCCGCGCCAGGCTGGGCTGCTGTTTGTTCCGTTTCGATCATCTAGTGGGGAAGCGCCAAAATGGCTCTCAAACCTGAGAGCGAGATCGCCGGCGCCGTTCTCGCCAGCGGCGCCGCAAAATCAGCGGACCCATTCTATTAGTGCACCCCGCGCAGATCGAACCCTACCGGGCCGCCTCGAATCTTTGATCTTCATAGTTTCTTCGCCAACGCCGCGGTATCTATTGAGCCCAGCATAAAATAGTTACAGCAACACGGAGCCCGCCCGTTTGTCATTCCCGCGCGCGTGGCTGCCGCGCGCGAGCAATTCTCATATTCCCGCCCCTCGCCCGCTATGAACGACAGAGCCGCGCTGCGCTACTAATTCTGAGCTTCGTCGCGTGGCGCGACGATTTTCTTTCCAGGTGTCCTTCCCCAGTGGCACATCTCCCCCGCAAAATCACCCAGCCATTATAAGAAAATGGTGTCATTCCGAGGTTCTTCTCCGAGGAATCCCGTGAGTGTGAGAACCTTTGAACTCGATCGCCGAGACAGCCTCTTTGCGTTGCGGGCAAAAGCCCGCGCTGCAGAACGAAAGCGATACGTCCGCCCCTCGCCCGCGCACGCGAAGCCTCCGCCCGAAAAAGCGGGAGAGGGTCAGGGTGAGGGTTCTGCTTCCGCCTGCCGCGCGTTCGTGGCGGCTGTCGCGACCGCGCCTCCTTCGAGGTTGCGTCCACCGCTTCGGATTACGTGCCCTCAGAGATTTGGACCGTCCGACTCTGCGGATGCCCGGCGCGGTCGAGAATCGGATACGCGAGCGCCGCGATCAGCGAGTGAATTCGTTTCAGATCGCGCAAAATCCGAAGGTAAAAATCGTCCGCCGCCCCGTCCTCGCCGCGCATCTCGCGCAGCCGCTTGAAGTAGCGATCGGCAGCCTTGGTTTCCATCTCCAGAATCAAGGTTTTGCGCGCGATGAGTTGCCGCGCCGTCTGCTCGTCGCCGTGTAAAAAAACCGCGATCCCAAGATTCAGGCTGTCCATCACCTCGGCCTGCATCTCGGCGATTTCCTTCAACTGATCGTCTGCGAACGATAGACCCTGCTTGAGCCTGGTCGTGGAAAATTCCGCCAGCATATTGGCAAGAACGTCGCCGATGTAGTCCAGATTGATCGTGAAAGTGAAAACTTCCTGGTTCCTGATGCTGTCTTCCTGACTCATCTCGTCGCCGCTGATTTGCGCAAGATAACGCCGAATCGCGGCGCCGAGACGGTCCAGCGTCTGGTCGATGCGGATGATCTCGGATGCTTTCCTCCGATCCCCGCTGCGAAAGACCTCGAGCGCGCCCTTGAGCATCGCCTTCACCATGTCGGCCATTCGGAGCGCTTCGCGCGTTGCGTTTGCCAGCGCAACGCTGGCAGTGCCGAGAGCGACACCTTCCAGATATAGCGGCGTGGCGGCATCGGCTGCGGGAGCCGGGTCGGGGAGCAACCGAACCAGCATCCCGGCGATCCTGCCGATCGGCGCGATAAACACGATCGCCAGCGCGAGATTGAATGCGGTGTGAAAGTTCACGACGATACGGGCGGGATTCGGATCGATTCGCGCCAGCAGCTGCGAGATTGGATTCAATAACGGCAACGCCACCACGCAGCCCGTTCCTCGAATCAGCATGTTGCCCAGCGGCAGGCGGCGACCGGTCGATGAACTCGCCTCCAGCAAGGGCGGGAGCGTGGCGCCCAGATTCGCGCCCAGCACGAGCGCGAGTGCCGGCGTCACCCCGATAACACCCGATTTGATCAGCGAAACGATCAACAGCACGATCGCCACGCTCGAATGGCACAGCCAGGTCACGATCGCGGCTGCTAATAGCGCCAGGATCGGCATACTCACGACGGCGTCCAGGATCGGCCGAAGCTCAGCGCCTTGCTCGACCGTCGCCATCGTGGTTTCCAGCAGATGGAGCGCCAGCAGCATCAACCCCAGCCCGATCGACACCCTGCCCAGATTCTTGAAGCGGCCGTCGTGCCATCGATTGAACAATACGAAGCCGACGAGAATGAAAACCGGTGCCACCAGCCCGATGTCGAACGACAACACCTGCACTACCAGCGTCGTGCCCACGTTGGCTCCCAGCATGACAGTCAGGCCCGGAACCAGACCCAGCATGCCGCTGGCGGCAAACGACGTCGCCATCAATCCGGTCGCAGTGCTGCTTTGCAGCGCGGCGGTGACCGCCAGTCCGACCAGAAACGCATTCAGACGATGGTCGAGGCTCTGCCCGAGCCAGCGCCGGAAGCTGCTGCCGTAACCCCGCAGCACTCCGGTGCTGACCATGTGCGTGCCCCACAGGAGCAGCCCGACGTCACCTGCAAGATCAAGTAGTCTCAAAATCGGGGACACGGCCGATCTTTTTCCTCAGCTTCTCCATATTCCTCTGATTCGTTGGGTTAAAGCGATATCCTCGCCAGCCTCTGGGCTACTACTTCCGAGTTTCGTTGCGTGACGCGACGATTCTGTCTCCCGGTGTCGTTCGCCCCGGGTGTCATCCTGAGCGAAGTCAGCAACGCTGACGAAGTCGACATGGCTTCTGGCCTCCGGACAGATTCGCGTAAGCGAACCCGGTACCGTGTTCGCGAAGCGCTCCTTTTATAATGCCCTGCTGATCTGGACCGTCGCGTGACGAGAGGATTTTGTCTCCAGGTGTCGTTCGCCAGTGCCACATCTCTCCCGGTAAATCACGCAACCATCGTCCGAAAGTGGTGTCGTTCCGAGGCGCTTTTCCGAGAGCCCGTCCTGAGGAGCCGCAGGCGACGAATGGAAATCCCGTGAGTGTGAGAACCTTTGAACTCGATCGCCGAGACAGCCTCTTTTGATTGCGGGCGTTAGCCCGCGCTGAGGACGAAAGACCGCACGGCGCCCAGACCGCCCATCCTCTCGCGGCGCACCATTTAATCCCGCTCCGCCCGATGGCTTTACTGAACTCCAGCTTAATACTATACCGGGTATGGTATGAGCCATACGATTCGCGAAAAAGAAAAGCTGCTGAACCGGGTCCGCCGAGTCCGCGGCCAGGTCGAGGCTCTGGAACGTGCCATCGCCGAAGAAAAGGGCTGCACCGATGTGCTTCACCTCGTCGTCGCGGCACGCGGCGCCATGAACAGCCTGATGGCCGAGATCATCGAAGACCATATCCGCGTGCACGTCGTCGACCCGTCGCGCGAGCGCGGGGCCCGGGCCAAAGGCGCGGAAGAACTAATCGACATCGTTCAGTCCTATTTGAAGTGACAGCTGCGGCCTCACGACAATGGATCAGGAAAGTCCCATCGGCATTGCTGCCTCCGCCGAACCGAAGGCCGAGCACGGCTTCGGGTGGCTCGATGCGACCCGCATCGCCGCAGTCGCCGCAAGCGCGATCGCGGTACGATTTCACTTCCCCAGCGTCAGCCTGATCGCGATCCTCGGCGTCCTGTTCGGCGGATGGCCCATCTTTCGCGAGGCGGCCGAAAATATCGCGGCGCGGCGAATGACCATGGAGTTGTCCATGAGCATCGCCATCGTCGCCGCCGCCGCTATCTCCGAATTCTTCACCGCGCTCATCATCACGCTCTTCGTGCTCGTGGCCGAGGTTCTCGAGAACATGACCGTCTCGCGTGGCCGCCGCGCGATCCGCGACTTGATGGATTTCCTGCCGCGCACGGTTATCGTCCGGCGCGCCGGCGGCGTTCGCGAAACGTCCGCGGAAGATCTGCGCGCGGGAGATTCCGTGCTGGTCAATCCGGGCGGATTGATCCCCGTGGATGGGGTCGTGATCAGCGGTCATTCGTTCGTCGACCAGGCACGCGTCACCGGCGAGTCGATGCCCGCGGAAAAGTCGCCCGGGATGACCGTATTCGCGGGAACCATCAATCAGTCCGGCGCACTCGAAGTTCGCGCCGATCGAATCGGCCGCGACACCAGCTATGGCAAAATCATCGAGACCGTCGAGCGCGCCGAACAATCACGCGCGCCGGTGCAGCGGTTGGCTGATCGGCTGGCCGGGTACCTGGTCTATTTCACGCTGGCAACCGCAGCTCTCACTTTATTCCTCACCCACGACATCCGCTCCACGATTTCGGTTGTAATCGTGGCGGGCGCGTGCGGAATCGCCGCCGGCACTCCCCTGGCGATTCTGGGCGGAATCGGCCGCGCCGCCCGGCTCGGCGCGATCATCAAAGGCGGCCTTCATCTGGAAACTCTTGGCCGCGTCGACACGATCGTACTCGACAAGACCGGCACGCTCACCTTCGGACGCACGGAAGTACGAGCCGTGCTGCCGGCGCCCGGCATCTCCGAAGCGCAGGTTCTACAAGCTGCCGGTGCGGCCGAGCTGCGCTCGGAGCATCCGCTCGGCAAAGCGATCGTCGCCTACGCGTCTGCCAAGTGCCCTCCCATCAGCGAGCCCGAGCGATTCGATTACACACCTGGGCGCGGCATCGTCGCGATTGTCGATGGCGCCACGATCCTGGTCGGCAACCGCGCTCTGATGACGGCGCATCAGGTAGATGCGCCTGCGGCGCTCGGAAGCGCAGCGTCGGAAGTAATGGTTGCGCGCGATGGACGCTTGCTTGGAACTATCGTCGTCGCCGACACCGTTAGGCCGGAAGCCCGCCGTGCAATTCATTCCTTCAATTCCATGAGTATCCGCAGCATCCTCCTGACCGGAGACGCGCGCCCGGTGGCCAACGCCGTCGGCCGGCAGCTCGGAATCACCGAAGTCGAAGCCGGCCTGCTGCCGGAGGCCAAGCTCGCGCGAGTGAAGGATCTCGTCGCAAGCGGGCGCATCGTCGCGATGGTCGGTGATGGCGTCAACGACGCGCCCGCGCTCACCGAAGCCAGCGTCGGCGTCGCGATGGGATCCGGCACCGACCTCGCACGCGAAAGCGCCGATGTGGTGCTGCTCGGCAACGACCTGGTCAAGTTCGCCGAGACGATTGCCATCGCACGATGGACGAGGCGGATTGTGTGGCAGAACTTCGCGGGCACGATCGTCGTCGATGCGATCGGAATCGTCCTCGCGGCGATGGGCTTCCTGAATCCTCCCCTCGCGGCGTTCATTCACGTCGCCTCGGAGCTGACCTTCATCGCGAACTCCGCGCGCCTGCTGCCACCGCGCTCCGAGCGCGCAACCGAACCCTCCCGGCTGCCCTGTGAACCGGCGGGGACTATCCTTCCCAAAGCGGCTTAACTGCCTGGCATCCGCCGCACCTTGACGCCCGGCTGGCGCACGGTGCAATGCTTCTCAGCATAGGGGGACCTTTGCAAAACTGCCGAACAGCGCCGGACGCCATGGGTGTCATCCTGAGCGAAGTGAGCTGCCGACGAGCTAGCGAGGAGTCCTGAGGAACGCACGTGACGACGGAGCTTCTCTACGAAGTCGACATGGCTTCTGGCCTCCGGCCAGCTTCGCCCGAGCGAACCCGGTACCGTGTTCGCGAAGCGCTCCGTAGTTTTGCAACGCTCCCATAGGGGACAGTCATGCCGACAATCAGGGCAGCAATCAGCGGCGCCGTTCAATGGCCGAACACGCGCACTCCGACCAGGGACCAATTCTGGATGGAAGCGGCGGCCGATCTTGCCGCCGAAGTGATCGCGGACGCCGGCCTGGAAAAAGATGAAGTCGACGGACTCTTTCTCCCGCAGGTTCCCGAGCAGCCGATGATGGCGCCATCGGGCGTCGCCGAGTATCTCGGGATGCACCTGAACATGGGCGAGATCGTCGATCTCGGCGGCGCGACGCCCGCCGCCGCGGTGTGGCGCGCCGCGATGGCGATTTCCGCGGGCCTCTGCAACGCGGGCCTGATTTTATTTCCTTCCCCCCATCCGCCCGCGAAGCCGGGTACCACGCGCGGCAAGCTGGCGCTCACTCCCTTTTTCGGCGGCGATCTCTGGGGCGCTCCGCAGGCCCAGTACGAATTTCCCAGCGGTATCGTCGCGGCGATTCCGAGCTTCGCGATGGTCGCGCGGCGCTATCTCAGTGAGTTCGGCGTCACCGAGCAGCAATTGGCAAAAGTAGCCGTCGACGAAAGATACAACGCCCAGGGAAATCGCGGCGCGATCTTTTACGGCAAGCCGCTCACCGTCGAGCAGGTCATGAACTCGCCGATGATCTGCGACCCGGTAAAGCTGCCCGAGACCGTCATGCCGTGCTACGGCGGCGGCGCGCTCTTGATTGTCTCCGAAGAGCGCGCGGCCCGGCTCAAGCATCGCCCAGTCCTGCTCACCGGCTACGGTGAGCGCATCACGCATAAGAGCATTACCTACTGCGAAGACCTGATGAGGACTCCACTCCAGCTCGCATCGCAGCGCGCACTCAAGATGGCCGGCCTCGCCCACGATGCTTTCGATTTCGCATCGGTCTACGACTGCTTCACCGTCACGGTTCCGTTGACGATCGAGAACGCCGGGTTTTGCAAGCCGGGCGAAGGCATCGCGTGGATGGGCGAGCGCGATACTCACTACGATGGCGACTTCCCGATCAATCCCTTCGGTGGGCAACTCGGCGCAGGTCAACCGGGCTACGCCGGCGGATTGTCACACATCACCGACGCCGTGCTTCAAATCCAGGGACGCGCGGAGGGCCATCAGGTACGAGGCGCCAATGTTGGCTATGTGAACGGGACGGGCGGAATGATGGCGGAACAGGTCGCTCTGGTTCTGGAAGGCGCGTAACCGCATGGCTCCGGAACAAAAACCTGCGCCGCCCCGCCCCACGAATTCCGGTCTCGACTTCGGCCCCCACGGAGAGCCGATTCCGATACCGACTCCGATCGCGACGCCTTTTTTCGATGCCGCCAGGCGCGGACAACTGGTGCTCCAACGCTGCCCACGCGATGGGTTCTTCTTCTACCCGCGCAACCGATGCCCCCGCTGCTTCGGCACCGACTGGTCATGGGAACAAGCCAGCGGCCTCGCCACGATAGTGAGCTACACGATAGACCGCACCGCGATGGTCCCCGGCTTCCGCGCCGAAGCTCCGTACGTAGTCGCGATCTTGCAACTAGCCGAAGGCCCAAGAATGCCAGGCCGAATAACCGGCTGCGACCCCAGCGAGGTAAAAGTCGGCGCGAAAGTGCGAGCGAAACCCGTCCAAAGAGGAAACACCTTCATCTTCGAATTCGCGCTCGCGCCACCATAAGAGAATTCAGCTCTAAGCATCGAGAATCACAGAATGTCATCCCGACCGGAGGCTGCCGGGTGAGCCGAGGCCGCGCGAAGCCGAACGGGGGAGGGGCCGCGGCGCGTCCTCGCGCCGCAACCACCGCTCTATCGAGTAGTCGCAGAACTCGCTCAGGGCAGCCGCCGAGACAGTGTCTCTGTGTTGCGCACGCAAGCCCGCGCTGATCTACTACTTCTGAGCTTCGTCGCGTGGCGCGACGATCTTGTCTCCAAGTGTCCTTCTCCAGTGGCAAATCTCTCCCGCAAAATCACCCAACCATTATAAGAAAGTGGTGTCATTCCGAGGTTCTTCTCCGAGGAATCCCGTGAGTGTGAGAACCTTTGAACTCGATCGCCGAGACAGCCTCTTTGTTTGCGGGCGCAAGCCCGCGCCGCGCGATCTCGCGCGGCATTCCTTCGCCGCAGGAAAAGGACATCCGCTGCCCGCTGTGGATAACTTTTTTTGGAAGTTGATATGTAATGCAGGGCCGCGTAGTCTCCCGCAAATGGCCGCTACCAGCTCAGCATATTCATCATTTTTCTTGCCACCATCGCGCCGCTCCATAAAATTACGGGCCGCTTACTTCGAGTGACAGATCGTCAAAATTGATCGAACCGGAGGAAAGCCAAAATATTTTTCTACAAAACGAACCCAATTTATCCTTGATTTTCCTGCATTTATTTGGGTTTGCCTAAAATTTAATCACGTGAGCTTGGCTGCCTGGAGCCTAAGCCCTGCCCAGATCCGGCAAGTGGGTGTCGGCGGAATCCCGGGTCAGCGTACTGCCCTGGCGAGAGCGTACCGAGGAGGCTCTGATGAGCGGACAGTCTTTAGATCCTGAGCGCGTCAGGCGGGAGCAGCGCGAATTTTGGAATAGCGCGGCGCCCGGCTGGAAGCAGATGTTCGTCACGCTCGATCGCGCTGCCCAGCACGTGTCCGATCGGCTCGTGGCGCTGGCCGGAATCAAGGCCGGCGACCGTGTGCTCGATATCGCGACCGGTTCCGGCGAACCCGGAATCACTGCGGCGCGCAAGGTCGGACCCACCGGACGAGTCGTTGCCACCGACGTCTCGCCTGCGATGCTTGCTCTCGCGCGCGAACGAGCAGCCGCGCTTGGAATCAGCAATATCACCTTCAAGGAGACTGGCGCGGAAACGTTGGCGGTCGAGGAGAGCGGTTTCAATGCCGCGGTCTGCCGATGGGGCCTCATGTTCGTGCCAGATCTGGAAGCCGCCGCGCGCCGAATCGCCCAATTGCTGATCGCCGGCGGAAACTTCGCGACTGCCGTCTGGGGCCCGCCCGAGAAAGTGCCGATGATCAGCGTCGGTGAGGAAGTAATCCGCACTCTCGCCAAAACTCCCGCTCCTCCCCCCGGTGCCCCTCATCCTCTCCGGTTGGCTGACACTACCCCGCTCGAAAAAGCGATGGCCGCGGCCGGTTTCAAGGATATTCGCCGCGAACCGATCATTGTGCGCTTCGAGTGGTCATCGGCAGAAGCTTTCACTGAGCAGCGCCGCGCGATGTCGGCTCAGTTCCGCGCGTTGCTGTCCAATCAGCCCGCCGAGATGCAGGATCGCATCCTCGCCGCAGTCACCGAGGAGGCACGCCGTTTCGCAGGCCCTTCCGGCGTCGTCCATATGGAGAACGAAGCGATCTGCATCGCCGCTCATCTATAGTGCGCGCAGTTCGGGCCGCCAGATTTCGGGAGCGTAACCTATGGGAATGACGATGGCGGAAAAGATTCTCTCGCGGCACAGCGGGAATGGTCCCGTGCGCCCGGGCGATATCGTCGTCTGCGACGTCGACAAGATCGTGCAGATTGACCTGATGTTCTCCGCCTCCGCTGACATGCCCAAGCGAATCGCGAACCCGGGTAGCGTCGCAATTATCTTGGACCATGCGGTTCCCGCGCCCACCATCGGCGATGCGGATGGCCAAGCGATCGCCCGCCAGTTTGCCAGGCGCTTCGGCATCGAGAAATTCTACGACGTCGGCCGCCACGGCATCTGCCATCAGGTGATTCTCGAAAACGGGCTGGCACTGCCGGGCCAGATACTGACCTGCGCCGACTCGCACACCTGCGCGTCGGGCGCTTTCAATTGTGTCGCGCGCGGCATGGGACCGCTCGAGATGCTCCAGATCATGTGCACCGGCAAGACCTGGTACCAGGTCGCGCCGACGGTGAAGTTCCGGCTGCACGGCCGCAAGCCGGGCAACGTGTTCGGCAAAGATATTTTTCTCTATCTCGCCGGCGTCGCCGGCAGCGTCGAAGGACACAATATCGAGTTCGCGGGACCCGCTATCGCGGAACTGACGCTCGACGATCGTGCCACGCTCGCAACCATGGCCGCCGAGCTGAGCGCCGAGTTCGCGACCTTTCCGGCCGACGCAAAAGCGATCGAGCATCTGCGCGCCGTCACCGACGAACCGTTCGAGCCGGCGGAGAGCGACCCCGATGCAATCTACGCTGCAACTTACGAAGTAGACCTCGCGCAACTGCGGCCATACGTCGCGAAGCCCGATTTCATTCCGCACAACACGCTGCCGGTCACCGACCTCGGCGAGAAAATCGCGATCGACCAGGCGTTCGTCGGCTCATGCGCCAACGGCAAGCTCGAAGACTTCCGCATCGCGGCGCAGATTCTGCGCGGCAGGAAGGTCGCCTCCGGCGTGCGCTTTATCGTCACGCCCGCTTCGCAGCAGGTTCTGAAGGAGGCCGTGCGCCGGGGGTACGTCGAGACGCTGCTCGATGCGGGCGCGGTCGTTACCAACTCGACCTGCGGGGCATGCTACGGCGGACACATGGGAGTGCTGGGAGCGAAAGAGGTTTGCATCACTTCGAGCACGCGCAACTTCAAGGGCAGGATGGGCAGTCCGTCCGCGCAAATCTATATGGCATCGTCGGCGACGGTCGCCGCCTCCGCGGTCGCCGGTCACATTTCCGACCCGACGCCGTTCCTTGGAGACGAACGATGAGCGATTTACACGTCGTAGAGGGAAGGGTCTGGCTGTTCCCCGATGACAACCTCAACACCGACCTGATGATGCCGCAATCGGTTTTCGGCAAACCGATCGCCGAGCAGTTGCGCAAAGTCTTCGCGACGCATCGACCCGGATGGGTCGATGAGGTCCGCGCGGGCGACATCATCGTCGGTGGCCGCAATTTCGGAACCGGGTCGAGCCGGCCCGGCGCCCTACTGCTCAAGCAGCTCGGAATCGTCGCGCTGGTGGCCGAGACGATTAACGGCCTCTTCTACCGCAATTGCATCAACTACGCGCTACCCGCGCTGGAGTGCGAGGGCGTGCGCGAGCTGGTCCGCGAGGGCGAGACGCTCCGCGTCGATTTCGCGGCGGGAACCGTCGAGAACCTTACCCGCGGCGGCAAGCGAAGCGTCCCGCCGATGCCGAAGTTCCTGCAAGCGATCGTGCGCGCGGGAGGCATAAGAGAGCGCCTCAAGGCGGAAGGCTTTCTGTAAATCGAACCGGGCTGATGACGCCGACTCCCCCGCTATAACGGCCGCTTTGCGTCTTCATTAGCCTTCCAATTCGGCCTGCTGCTGACAGCGGCTTTCGGCGGGGCTATTCTCGAAGACAGGACGGCACTTTGCGGAGAAGTTCAAAGCAGTGAATACCACCGAATCCAAAGTTGCGCCGGAACTTCCCAGGGACATCGATCCTGAAGAGACCACCGAGTGGCTCGATGCGCTCGAAGCGGTCATCGATGCCGAAGGTGTCGATCGCGCCCATTTCCTGATCGAAAATCTCCTCACCACGGCGCGCTCGCGCGGTTCCTACCTGCCCTATAACGCCAACACGCCGTATGTGAATACAATTCCCGTCGATCGCCAGCCGCACTATCCGGGCGATCGCGAGATCGAGCGCCGCATCAGCTCGATCATCCGCTGGAACGCACTCGCGACCGTGGTACGCGCCAACCAGGATCATGAATCGCTGGGCGGACACATCGCCAGCTTTCAGTCGGCTACGACGCTGTACGACATTGGCTTCGGCCACTTCTGGCGCGCGCCGTCGGAAGAGCATCGCGGCGACATCATCTATATCCAGGGACACTCCTCGCCGGGCATCTACGCGCGCGCGTTCGTCGAGGGCCGCATCAGCGAAGACCAGTTGCTGCACTTCCGCCAGGAAGTCGATCACAAGGGACTGTCATCGTATCCGCATCCGTGGCTGATGCCCGACTTCTGGCAGTTCCCCACGGTCTCGATGGGACTCGGGCCGATCATGGCGATCTACCAGGCTCGCTTCATGAAATACCTGGAAGGCCGCGGCCTCGCCGAAATGGGCGATCGCAAGGTGTGGGCGTTCATGGGCGACGGCGAGATGGACGAGCCCGAATCGCTCGGCGCAATCTCGCTCGCCGCGCGCGAGAAACTCGACAATCTCGTCTTCGTGATCAATTGCAATCTGCAGCGGCTCGATGGGCCCGTGCGCGGCAACGGCAAGATCATCCAGGAACTCGAAGCCGTTTTTCGCGGCAGCGGATGGAACGTCATCAAGGTGATCTGGGGCAGCAACTGGGACGCACTGCTCGAACGCGACAAGCTCGGCTTTCTGCGCAAGCGGATGGAAGAAGCCGTCGACGGCGAGTACCAGGCGTTCAAGGCGCGCGACGGCGCTTACGTGCGCAAAGAGTTCTTCGCCAAGTACCCGGAACTGCTCGAGTTGGTCGCCAACATGACCGACCAGGAAGTCTGGCAGCTGCGGCGCGGCGGCCACGATCCGATCAAAGTCTACGCCGCCTACGCCGAGGCGGTGAACCATCGCGGCGAACCCACCGTCATTCTCGCCAAGACCATCAAGGGCTACGGCATGGGCGCGGCCGGCGAAGGCATGAACATCACCCATCAGCAGAAGAAGATGGGACTCGAGGAACTAAAGGCGTTTCGCGACCGCTTCTCGATTCCGATTGGCGACGACGAAATCGCCAACGTGCCGTTCTACCGGCCCGCCGAGGACAGCATCGAATTGAAATATCTGCGCGAGCACCGCGCCGCACTCGGCGGCAGCCTGCCGCAGCGCCGCCGCATGTCATACGCGCTCGAAGTGCCTCCCCTCCCGACCTTCGAAGTGCAGCTGCGGGGCAGCGAAGATCGCGAAGTATCCACCACGATGGCGTTCGTGCGAATCCTGGCCGAGATAATCCGCGACAAGAATCTCGGCAGCCGCGTCGTTCCAATCGTCCCGGACGAATCGCGCACCTTCGGCATGGAAGGGATGTTTCGTCAGCTCGGAATTTTCTCGCAGGTGGGCCAGCTCTATAAGCCGGAGGACGCCGGCCAGTTGATGTTCTATCGCGAGCATCAGAAAGGCCAAATTCTGCAAGAGGGAATCTGCGAGGCGGGCGCGATGTCGTCGTGGATCGCGGGCGCCAGCTCCTACAGCACGCACAACCTGCCGATGATCCCGTTCTACATTTTCTATTCGATGTTCGGCTTTCAGCGCGTCGGCGATTTGGCGTGGGCCGCCGGCGACACGCGATGCCGTGGTTTTCTGCTCGGCGCCACTGCCGGACGCACCACCCTCAATGGGGAAGGATTGCAGCACGCCGACGGCCACAGCCACGTGCTCGCGTCGACGATTCCCAATTGCATCGCCTACGATCCGACTTACGCCTACGAACTCGCGGTCATCATCCAGGACGGCTTGCGCCGAATGCTCAAGGAGCAGGAGGACGTTTTCTTTTACATCACGCTGATGAATGAGAACTACGTGCAGCCTCCGATGCCCGCAGGCGTCGAGGATGGCATCCTGAAGGGGATGTACCTGCTGCAAAATGGCGCTGACGGCAAGGCGCCTCGCGTACAGTTGCTGGGGTCGGGCACGATTCTGCGCGAAGTGATGGCCGGTGCCGAGCTGCTGCGAAATGATTTTGGAGTCGCCGCCGATGTGTGGAGCGCCCCAAGCTTCACCCAGCTTCGCCGCGAAGGTATCGAGGTGGAGCGCTGGAACATGCTGCATCCTGCGGCCAAGCAGCGCCGCAGCCATATCGAATCGTGCCTGGCAGACCATCCGGGACCCGTCGTCGCCGCGAGCGATTATATCCGCACCTTTGCCGACCAGGTCCGCCCCTTCGTTCCGCGCCGCTACCGGGTGCTGGGCACGGACGGTTTCGGCCGCAGCGACTATCGCGCGCGCCTGCGCCACTTCTTCGAGGTCGATCGCTACTACGTCGCGCTCGCGGCACTGAAGAGCCTGGCCGACGAAGAACAAATCCCCGTGTCGCGCGTGGCAGCCGCCATCAAGAAGTACGACATCGACCCCGAGAAGCCGAATCCCGCCACGGTGTGATCAGATGGGCGGCCTCGTAAGTATCAAGCTCCCCGACATCGGTGAATTTCACGACGTCGAAGTTATCGAGGTGATGGTCCGGCCGGGCGACATGGTCCATGTCGACGACTCGCTCATCACTATCGAGTCCGACAAAGCCTCGATGGAAGTGCCGGCCACCGAGAGCGGCGTCGTCAAGGAACTGAAAGTGAAGGTCGGCGATCGCGTTTCAGAAGGATCGGCGATCGTCGTGCTCGAGACTGCGGAAGCGCCTGCCGAGAACCAGCCTGCCGCCCCGCCGGCGGCAGCACCACCCGCGGCTGCACCGTCGGCCGCAGCAACGCCGGCGAAACCTGCAAGCGCGACGCCGCCGCCAAAGGCCGAAAGGCCGGCCCTGGAATTGGCCAAACCCGCGCCGGCGAAGGTCGTTCCAATCGATTCCGCTATCGATACGCAGTCAGCGGGGCGCAAGCCCCACGCGAGTCCCGCGGTGCGAAAGTTCGCGCGCGAACTCGGCGTCGATCTTGCCAAGGTCAAGGGCACCGGCATGAACGGGCGCGTCTTCCGCAGCGACGTGCAGAACTTCATCAAATCCGCGATGGTTCAGCCGGCGCGGACCGCGGGCGCGACAACGCTGGAGCTGGCGGCGTGGCCGAAAATCGACTTCACCAAATTCGGCGAAATCGAAACCAAACCGCTCTCTCGTATCCGGCGCCTCTCCAAGTCCAACCTCGCGCGCAACTGGGTGATGATCCCGCACGTCACCCAGTTCGATGAAGCCGACGTCACCGACCTGGAAGTTTTTCGCCGCGAAATCAATCAGGCCGCGAAAGATGGCGCGCGCGTTACGATACTCGCGTTCGTCTTGAAGGCACTGGTCGCCGCGTTGACCGAGTTTCCCGATTTCAACTCGTCGCTCGATGGCGACAATTTGATCCTCAAGAAATATTTTCATCTCGGGTTTGCCGCGGACACGCCCGACGGATTGATCGTGCCGGTCATTCGCGATGTCGACAAAAGAGGCGTGATGCAAATCGCTCGCGAAACCGCCGCCCTCGCGGCGGCGGCGCGCGAGGGCAAGCTGAAGCCGACCGATATTCAGGGCGGATGCTTCACGGTGTCGAGCCTCGGCGGAATCGGCGGCACCGCGTTCACGCCGATCATCAACGCCCCCGAAGTCGCCATCCTGGGAATCTCAAAGCTCGCAACCCGGCCGGTCTGGCGCGATAGCGCCTTCGTGCCGCGCCAGATACTGCCCCTGTCGCTGTCGTACGACCATCGCGTAATCGACGGCGCCGTGGCCGCCCGCTTCACCAGCTATCTCGCAGCCGTCCTGGCAGACATGCGCCGCGCCTTGCTGTAGGAATTGCCGACATTTTGTTCATGAAGGCTGTGACCCGCAATGGCAGTGTCAGGCCGGCGAGGCCGCCGGCCCTACTCTAAAGGGTTCGTTCTTTCCGAGTAGCGGCGGGCGGCCCGCCCGCCCTCGTTGCGGATCGCCGCGCGCTTCCGACTACACCCCGCCGGGGATGATGAGCGGCGCATCCGTCCGCTTATGCGCAAAGTCGAAGATGCCGCGCAAATCCCCGATCGCGGGACCATTGCTCGGCACGTATGCGTTCCCCTCGGACGCGACCGGATTAGGCAGATTGTCGCGGCTGCGCGGCGAAAGCGGCGGCAGCCCCCAGTTCGCCTCGATGAACTTCAACAGCGACGCGTGGTCCCCATACGTATGATCGATCGCGCCCGGCTTCACGTACGGTGAAATCACCAGCATCGGAATACGCGTGCCATCGCCGAAGAAATCGAGAGGCTGGATATATCCGGAATCGTAGTAGCCGCCGCCTTCATCGAAGGTGACAAAAATCGCCGTGTCCGCGAACAGCTGCGGCTTCTTGATGATCGCGTTCGCGAGACTAAGGACGAAATACTCATAAGCGGACATGCTGGAGTTGGCAGGATGGCCGGAGTACGGCTCATATGGCCGCACAAACGACACCGCCGGCAGCTTCCCCGTTTCCGCATCGCGATAGAAATCCTGCGCTCCGGTGATATTGGCACGCAGCGCCGTGCCCATGATCGCTTTGCTATACTGCAGCGGATTGCAGATCGAGCACCACGCGTCATTGGCGCCGCCCGGTTTCAGGCCGCCGACATAGTATTTCCACGACACGCCCGCTTTGCTCAGTGCTTCGCCGATGTTCGGCAGAGTCTGCGGCGGTAGCGTATACGGATGGACCTTCACGTCGACCAGAGAACCATCGGGGCTGTACGCAGGCCCGTAGTTGTTGACCAGGTAGTAATGATCGGCGTCGCAGTTCGACTGCCGGTGCTGCGAATTCAGATAGTCGAGAATCGGCGCGACCCCGGGCTGCGATCGATCGGCGCAGTTCACGTACGATCCGCTGTGAAAGCCATCTTGCTTGAACCAGTTGTTGGAACCGGGCCACGGATTCGGATCTTCGATTAACGCGGCCGGCGGCCTGAGCGGGTTCCCATGGCCGTCGCTGTAGAATGCCAGGTCGCCCGTTCCCAGGTAGATAAAACTCGCGCCGGTGCCGCCCATTATTCCCTGATGGAAATTGTCGCTCATCGCGTAGTGATCCGCGATGAACCTGAACACGGGCGCATCGCCCTGGCTCATATTGTAAAAGCCCATCGCGATGCCGCCCTGATGCGTACTCTGATCGTTGAATGGCGTGGGCGGAGGTTTTCCGTCGCTGCCCATGCCGATCGTTACCGCGTTCCACACGAACAGATCGTTGCGGCCTTCGTCGTACTGCTGCCACATCTGGAAAAAGCGATGCGCCGGATCTCCCGTATAGGAAAGTTGATACGCCGTGTACTTGCTGAGCTGGAACGGCCCGTTGGGCAAGTCCGCGGGAAATCGCGAGTCGGGAATGTCCAACGGTTGCCCGAACGCAAAGGTCGTATTCGCCTGCGGCAACGCGGCAAAGGGACTCGTCCGCATGGGCGCGATGGAATATTTGTCGTTGTCGATCGCCTGCCATTGCCGAGCCTTGCTGAACTGCGGCCCCGGCATTCCGTCCTGATTGATAATCCCCTCGGTCAACAGATTGAACACGCTCTGGCCGCGCGATGGCCGGTAGGCGCCAAACAAATTGTCGAAGCTGTGATTCTCGCCCACGACGATAATCACATGCCGGATCGGTGTCGTCGGAGCAGTCGATGCAGCCGACGCGACGGACGAAAGGGCGCCCGCGAGCAATATCGCAATCACGACCGCGGCATTTCTTCGTCGCATCCCAACCTCTCCCTATAACGCCCGACCGTAGATCGTTCGAAGGTATCGCCGCAACGCGTGATGCTTCAAAATCGGCTCTCGATTGTTTCGGCCAGGTGAACAATCGGTGGGTTGACCGTCCCTGGCGGTCAGATTACAAAGCGATCGTGATGGTTTTAAATCGCGACAACCGAAACGCAGACGCGAATTGGCGCTTACGCGTCAATGCCTGCGTGCCGGTGTTGTGATCAACTTACGAAATAACCGGTCGCAAGAAGAGGCCGCAGGCACCAACCGCCTGCGGCCTCTTTCTTTTGGCCTTGGAGATGCCGCATGCAGCGAACGATGATCGCCGAACTCACCGCGTTCGAATCGCGCCGGGTACTACTCAAAGGGTGGATTCGCCGCATTCGAGAAACGAAGTCGACGACTTTCATTCTTCTCCACGACTGCTCGGGCACCATTCAGGTCGTGGCCGATCCTGCGACCACCAAAGGCCGCGGTCTCAGGGTCGAATCTGCAATCGCGATTCTTGGCGCACCTCGGCGCGACGAGCGCGCTCCGGGAGGGCTCGAGATCGATTGCGAAGAAATCGAGATTCTGAATTCCGCCGTCGAAGACCTTCCATTCACCTCGACCACCAATCTCGAACACATGTCCCCCGACATCCTCCTCAATTACCGGCCGCTGTCGTTGCGCAACGAGCGCGGTTCGACGATCTTTCGCGTTCAGGCGGAACTGGCCGATGCCTTCCGTTCGGCGCTGCGGCGACGGCGCTTCACGGAGATCTTTACTCCCAAGATTGTTGCGACCGGAACCGAGGGCGGTACCAACCTGTTCGAGATCAAATATTTCGATCGCGCCGCCTATCTCGCGCAGAGTCCCCAATTCTACAAAGAGCACGGCGTCGCCGGACTGGAGCGCGTGTTCGAAACCGGCCATGTCTATCGGGCGGAGCCTCATGCCTCGTCGCGCCATCTCTGCGAATACTACTCGCTCGATCTCGAGATGGGTTTCATCGACGGCGTCGAAGACGTGATCGAAACAGAGCGGGAGATCCTGACCGAGATATTCGCCGCCGTGCGGGGCGAACTGTCCGAACCTCGGTGCCTTCGATACCTACCTACCGGAGCTCGATCGCGTACCAATATGGAGTTTCGGCGAATGCCTTGATCGGCTGAAGCACGAATACGGGCGTTCCCACCTTTCAGATGACCTCGATCCGCCGACAGAGCGCCAGCTCTGCGAGATAGCAACCCGAGAGGCCAACGTTGCCGCGGTGTTCGTGCGCGGGTTCCCGCTGAGCGGCAGACCTTTCTATACCCATCCCGCTCCGGACGGTCTGCACGCCGAAGGATTCGATCTGCTGCTGCGGGGAATGGAAGTGACGACCGGCGGGCAACGACTTCATCGCCGCGCAGATTTGGAAGCCGCTCTGCGAAACCGGGGAATTTCAAGCGAAGGTTTCCAGGGTCACCTGAAAATGTTCGATCTCGGAATGCCGCCGCATGGCGGCCTTGCCATTGGACTTGAACGCCTCACCTGCCAGATCCTGGGACTGAAGAATATACGCGAGGCGGCGCTGTACCCGAGAGATCTGAATCGCCTGGAGCCGTGAGGGCAATCAAATTGCGGAGATTCGCCGGCTTGAAAATCCATTCGACGATCGCGAGTTGTAGACTGGTTACTACCGCCAAGCATCGGATTTGCGATAGCGCCCGGGGCATGCGAAGGTGCGGCACAGCCTGAAAAATCGCGACGCCTATGAGTAACATCGCCAAGCCCGACGCGAAGACACCGGCCGAGCAGGAACAAGCCGGCCGATCCATCCGCGAACGAATACCGAGAAAAGCGCACGGGAAATGGAAGCCGCCGAAAGACCGGCCGGATCCGATTGATCTACTCATCGATTGGAACGAAGGACTGATCCCGGAATTGATGCCCATTCGCTACGGGCGGATGGCGAAGTCTCCGTTCACCTTCCTGCGCGGCGCTTCGTCGGTGATGGCGTCGGACCTGTCCCGTGTGCCCACGACCGGAATCAAGGTGCAGGCATCCGGCGATTGTCACCTGATGAATTTCGGAGCGTTCGCGACGCCCGAGCGCAACCTGATTTTCGACATCAACGACTTCGATGAGACCACGCCCGCGCCGTGGGATTGGGACCTGAAGCGCCTCGCCACGAGTATCGAGCTGGCCGGACGCGATGCGGGCTTCGGTCCCGATGCGCGCGAGCGCGCCGTTCTCGCGATGGTCCGTTCGTATCGGGAACGCACTCGCAAATACGCGGCGATGCAACCGCTCGAAATCTGGTACGACCGTCTGGACTTTGAACGTCTTGCCGACCGATTCAAGGCGAGGCGCGATCGAAAGCGCACGAAAAAGAACATCTCAAAGGCCCGCGCCCACAATGTCCCCTCGCATCTTTTCCCCAAATTGGCCACCGGCAAAGGAGCATCGGCCCGGATCAGCGAACAACTCCCCCTCATTTATCATCCGACCGGAGAGCGAAGAATCCGCTATCGCAAGCGCGTCATCGACGTGATGCGCGCGTATCAGGAATCGCTGCCGGCGCATCTCCGAGTCCTGGTCCGGCAATTTACGTTTTGCGATCTCGCGATGAAAGTAGTCGGCATCGGCAGCGTGGGAACCTTCTGCGCAATCGCGCTCTTCATGTCAGCCGACAAGCAGGCGCTGTTCCTCCAAATCAAGGAAGCCCGCAAATCCGTCCTCGAGCCTTTTTGCGGATTGAGCAAGTTCCAGAATCACGGCCAGCGCGTGGTCGTTGGGCAGCACATGATGCAAGCGGCGAGCGATATCTTTCTGGGCTGGACGACCGGACTGGATAAGAATCGTCATTTCTATATCCGCCAGCTCTGCGATATGAAGGTTTCCATCGATGTCGAAACGATGAAAGCTCGCGACTTGGCGTACCACTCCGAGCTATGCGGATGGACTCTCGCTCGCGCGCATGCAAAGTCAGGAAACGCGCGGATGGTCGCGGGCTACCTGGGCGCAAGCGATGTTTTCGATCTCGCGATCGCCAAATTCGCCAACTCGTATGCGGATCAGACGGAACAGGATCACGCCGCACTCCTGAAAGCGATAAAAGCCGGTAAGATAAAGGCGCGCGATCGCTAAGGGGTCATCGCACGATGCTCAAAGTCGCAATCCTCGACGACTACGCGAAAGTCGCACTCCGGTCCGCCGATTGGTCCGTCCTCGACGGAAAGGCGGAGATCACCGTCTTCGATCGGCATCTTTCTGAGGACGAAGCGGCCATCGTCCTTAAACCCTTCGACGTGCTCTGCACGGTCCGCGAGCGGATGAGCCTGCCACGCTCGCTGTTCGAGCGATTGCCCAATCTCAAGCTCGTCACCATCGTCGGGCTTATGCTGCCGAACCTCGACCTCGCAGCCGCGACGGAGCACGGCGTCATCGTCGCCCACTCCAACTTCACCAATCCGCTCTTCGCCAATATCGCCAATGCGACCCCCGAGCTGACCTGGGCGCTGATGATCGCGACCGTTCGTCATATGCAGCTCGAGAGCCGGCGGATGCGCGATGGCGCATGGCAGAGCACGACTGGAATAATCCTGGCCGGCCGCACCCTCGGGCTTTTGGGCCTGGGGCGGATCGGAAAGCGGATGGCCGCGTATGGCCGCGCATTTGGCATGTCGGTAATCGCGTGGAGCCAGAACTTGACGCCCGAGGCGGCCGCTGTAGCAGGAGCGCGGCGCGTGGAAAAGGACGATCTGTTCCGCCTTTCCGACGTGGTCTCGATCCATGTCCAACTCAGCGCACGAACTCGCGGGCTGGTCACCGCACGCGAACTCGCCCTGATGAAACCCGAAGCCTACCTGATCAATACCTCACGCGGACCGATCATAGTCGAAGCCGATCTGATCGCTGCCCTGCGCACCGGCCGCATCGCAGGCGCGGGGGTCGACGTCTACGATGAAGAACCGCCCCCGGCCAATCACCCCTTTCGAACGATGGACAACGTCACTATCACGCCCCACCTCGGCTACGTGACGACCGAGACGCTGATCGCCTTCTATTCCGATTCGCTGGACGCGATCGTGGCTTTCGCAAACGGGTCACCGACCCGCATGGTAAATCCCGACGCATTGGCGCACGCAAAGCACCGCAAATCCGGAGTGGAATAGTAGTCGACGGTACCGAGCCTGCATTCGACGGCTCCGGCGCGGCGCCCGGAAAAGCCGGCGCCGCTATTGCACCGTCACTGTCGCCAGGCCCGTGGGCACTCCTCCCACGATGACGATTCTGCCCTGGTCATCGATAACGCTCACCGAGCCCGATGGCAGCGACAGAGATGACGGGCCACCTTTCTTTGCCGCCGTTATGGTCAACGTAACCAGGGCCGTCTGATTGTCCCCCGGAATCGCAAGCGGCGACGGAAAGGTTAACACCGTTTGCTTGGAGGGTGTCACCGTCACGCTTTGCGTTACGCCGTTCGCGGTCGCGCTCGCCTGCAACGACGAGAAGAGTTTTGGCGAAGTCACCGCGACAGTGACGCCGTTCAATTGCGATGGATCAGCCGTCGTGTTTTCGATCGTGAAGGTGCTTGCCTGTGCCGACGCTCCCCGCGCGACCGTTACTGACGCCTGCTGAGTAGTCAGCACCGCGCCTGAAAATGTATTCACCAGCAACGCTATATTGGGCGTCCCCCATCCTGTCACCTGATCGTAGCCGGGCCCCGCACTGTAGCCGGGAACGTTGCCGTCGTCGTTGTTGCCTTCGGTGATATCGTGAAGTCCCGGCGATTGTAGATTTCCCAGCTCATACAAGCGCGGGTTGATATTGCCGAGGCGGGTGACTCCTTGCCATTGCGCAATAAGCCGCGAGATCGCCGCCCACATCGGAGTTGCGATACTGGTGCCGCCGGTAGCGACCAGTGCCACCCCATTGGATGGGGTCGGGCATGATCCCGCCGTCTTGCCGAAAACGAAATATCCCGGCTGGTCGTCTCCGTTCGCCCCCATCGCGATATCCGGGATGTCGCGGGCACCGTCATCCGCGGTGAGCCCCGTCTGCCAAGACGGTTTGGCAAACACTACGCTCTTCCCGCCCCCGGTGGAGTCCTTAACCGGGCAGTGGTCACCCTCGCTCCCGCCTTCGTTCCAGGTAGTCTCGAGGCCGCCGTCGACGACGCTCGCATCGAAGTTCGCCACATAAGCCGGGCTGAATTGCGTGCCGCCAACCGAGGTCAGGAAGGGGCTCGTAGCTTCTTCATCCACACTCGGCTGTGAGCCGGTGCTACTGGGGACGATGTATTTCTTACAACTGGATTGATCGTAGACGGTCGGAGTCGGCGCCGCGGTGGGGAGAACGAGCATCGGGCTGGGGTTGCCGCAATACCAGTTGTCCCCGTAATCGCCCGCGGATTTAAAGAAGGTCTGGCCCTGCACCACTCCCTGCTCCACCTCCGCGTTGTAGACCTGGATGGTCGGTACGTTCGGGCAGGAGTCCTGGACGCTGCTGGTTATAGCGCCGCATCTGTTGTCATCCACCGCACGGGTTATCGCATCAAGATAAGGTGTCGAAGTCGTATTGAAATTCGCCAGGTAAAAGTAAATTGGCGTGTTCGGCGAGACCGCATGAACCCATTCCACGTCGAGCGCCGGCTCGTAATCGCAAGGGAGTCCGGGATTGGTTCCGTTAACCAGAATTCTCTTGAGCACGACAGGCGGCAGGTTGAATTGCGCGTTGAACTTGTTGAACGCCGCGGTAGTCACATCGCCAAGTTCTGGGATTCCCACGCAATCCGGCGCTCCCGTCCCTCTGTTTCCGCCATTCAGCACCGGCGTCTCGTTGTAAAAGGTGTATAGATCCGAAGGCGCAAAGTTGGGTCCCTTGGTCGCCCCCTTGTAGGTCACAATTTCGTCGCTCAATAATGCCGCGAGCGCCGCCTTCGAATTTTTTCGTGCGGCCGCAGACTCGGTAGTGGACGGCTGAGGCAAGCTGCTCAGCCCGAGAATCGCCTGGATCGTAGGCGCCAGTTCCGCCGGCACCATCGGATCGGAAATGTTCGCGTAGCTCGTGCCGTCGGTAACGATCGATGTTGCCAGCGCCTGCTTGATTGTCCCCGGCGTTCCCGTAAAGAACACGCGTCGCGTGCGCTGATTAGTGCCGGTTACGTTGAAGCCCTGCTGCGTCAGCCACGCGGCTACCGCCGACATCTGATCGCTCGTGGGCCCGAACTGTGCGACGAATTGGTCGGTCGTCAGCCACTTGTGATAGTTCGGCGAATGACGATTCTGCAGATCGCTCTCGAGTTGCGCGAGCTGGCTGGTATTGCGCAGCGCCAGCACCGCGGTGAGATTGATTTGCTGTGTGTCCGGGGCCGGCGTCCAGTCCGCCGGAATCACCGCCGGATGGTTTCCGGAAATCGCCGCCGTGGCCTGCGCCTGCGCCGCAACCCGAGCCAGCGATGCTGCGGCGCACAGCAACGCCAATATCAGCAGAGCCTTTGAAAACCGCGTCAAAGTCGTCTTCCTTCCCATCGCACCATCCTATCGCACGCGGCAAAGCCCGTCTGACCGCACTGCGCGTCGTACAAACAATCGAAGTTCGGCAAACGCCGCCACCCGATGTCCTCACGAAAATATTGGGATTGCCTACCAACTGCAAAGGTGGAAATCGCCCTCGGCGTGGCGCAACGAACCACAGAGCCCGCCCTGAGCTGCTATTCTCGACTTTAGTCGCGCCGCGCGACGATTTTGTCTGCAGGTGTCGTTCGCCAGTGGCACGTCTCTCCCGCAAAATCACTCAACCATTATAGGAAAGTGGTGTCATTCCGAGGTTCTTTTCCGAGGAATCCCGTGGGTGTGAGAACCTTTGAACTCGATCGCCGAGA
>JBKQNE010000129.1:0-113768 GCA_052146355.1 Binataceae bacterium (SeqCode)
CGGGCAATCGCCTCGCGATAATTGCCGGCTCGATCGCCTAGATTACTGCCTATTCCGATGAAAGCCCTATTGGGCATCCCTGTCGTTAAAACCGAAGCGCTTTAATTCTTTCCGCCGCCTCTTTTAAACGCTCGCTCGACACCGTCAGTGAAAAGCGAACGAACCCCTCACCACCCTTGCCGAACCCGGAGCCGGGCGTGATCAAAACTCCCGCCTCCTTCAGCACGCGCTCGCTGAACGACACCGAACTGTAGCCTTTCGGAACTTCCGCCCAGATGTAGAAAGTCGCGCGGGGCGGATCGCACTTGATACCGAGAGTGCGCAGCGCACCCACCAGCAGATCACGCCGTTCTTTATAGATTGCGCAGTAGGCGGCGAGCTTGTCGCCGTCTCCGCCCTCGAGTCCGGTGATCGCGGCTTCCTGTACCGCCTGGAAGACTCCCGAATCGAAATTGGTCTTCACCTTGCCGAGCGCCGCCACCAGCGTCGCGTTACCGAGCACGAATCCCACCCGCCATCCGGTCATCGAGAATGTCTTCGACAGCGAATGGAACTCGACGGCGCATTCGCGCGCGCCTTCGACTTCGAACACGCTGGGCGAGCGATAACCGTCGTACGCGATTTCAGAGTAGGCGTTGTCGTGCGCGAGGATGATGTCGTTCTTCAGGCAGAACCTGACCGCATGCTCGAAGAACGATCGATCGACCGTGGCGCCGGTCGGATTATTCGGATAGTTGAGCCACAGCAGCTTCGCGCGTTTGGCGACTTCGGCGGGAATCGAATCGAGATCGGGAACGAAGCCGTTCTCCTTCTTGAGCACCAGGAAGTACGGCTCTCCACCGTTGAAGACGCATCCGGAGTAATAAACTGGATAGCCAGGGTCGGGGATCAGAACGATATCGCCGGGGTCGACCACCGCGGTCGCGAAGTTCGCGATTCCTTCTTTGGTTCCGATCAGAGCGCAGACTTCGCGCTGGGGGTCGAATTTTGGACCGAAGCGCCGCTGATACCAATCGGCTGCCGCCCGTCGATATGATTCGAGCCCTTCGTAGTCGGGGTAGCGATGATTCTTGGGTTCGCTGGCCGCGCGCTTGAGGCTATCTACAATATGTTGTGGTGTGGGAAGGTCGGGATCCCCAATACCGAGGCTGATCACATCCACACCCGTCGCCTGGACCTCTTTTTTCAGGCGGTCCAGCTCCGCGAAGAGGTATGGAGGCAAACGGGTCAGCCGGGTGGCGGTCTTGAGTTGCACCTTGAGACAAAGCCTCAGAAAATAAGAATAACTTGGTAAGTAACATACTTTGAACGGCTCCGAAACTAGCCTGCCTTTCCGTTTCCACACAGGGCGAGGCTAAATCCACAACCTGTCTCGGCGGCATCATTGTGATCGTGATGCGAAATCTCGGTGACTGGAATTGTGCGTGTCTGGAGGGCGATCGGGCGCGTACGGATGTCTGCCGCGCCCGCGGTGCTAATCGCTCTATGCGAAAAAGCGTTGTCCCAACGAGATGAAATGAGCGATTTTTGAATGAGACCGGGTTCTGCGAGTTGAGTGGAGTTGTGGAGAACTATTAATCTTTCTCAATTGACAGAGATCGTTATTTTAGACATTTTTAGGTGCGAACGCTGGAACTTTGCGCGCGCTTGACCATAATCAGGAGTCGAATCGTTTGATTTCTGTGAAAACCGGAGCGCGCGCAGTTTTTTGTCCGGCGTTGTGATTGGAAAGATCGGACGATTGCGCGGCTCATCCTTGGACTCCGCGTGCGGCCGCAGTCTGACCGCTGTATGCCGAGATGAACCGGATACTTCTGCCGCTTGTGGCTGTGCTCTTGATTAGCGGAGCCGGCGCCATCGCTTTGTCTGAGCGCCCCTGGCTGCCGCGCGCCGATGTCGTCCAGCCGATTCCGTTCAGCCATCGGGTCCACGCCGGGGTAAACAAGATCCCCTGCCAGTATTGTCACGAGTATGCCCGCCGCTCCGACAATGCCGGTGTGCCTCCGGTCGCGCGATGCGTCGGATGCCACGGCAGCGGAATTACCGGCGGCATTCAGCCCGTTACGCGCGCGTGGAACGACCACGAGCAACCGCCATTCGAGATTCGATGGAACCGCGTGTACACGCTTCCCGACTTCCTGAAGTTCACGCATCGCCCTCATATTCACGCGGGCCTTGAATGCCAGGCGTGTCACGGGCCGGTCGAGACGATGGACCGCGTGGTGCCGGTTAAAGAGATCAACATGGGCTTCTGCGTGGAATGTCACACGCAGCGCAAAGCAACGCTGGATTGCGTCGACTGTCATCATTGAGCGAGGAAGCAAATGCCTGAGGGCCTGTCCAGGCGAACTTTCATAAAACTCGCCGCAACCGCGGGTGCAGCGGCTGCCGTTCCCGGATGCGAACCGGCTGCGCGCAAGCTCATTCCCTACGTCGTTCCCGATGAGAACGTCACGCCGGGAATGCCGACCTTCTATGCGACGACCTGCGCCGAATGCTCCGCAGGATGCGGCCTCGTCGCGACGGTGCGGGAAGGACGCGTTATCAAGCTGGAAGGAAATCCCGCAGATCCGATTGGTGCCGGCGCAATTTGCGCGCGCGGACAGGCTGCGCTGCAAGGTCTCTACAATCCCGACCGCCTTGCCTATCCGATGGTTCGTGGCGACGGTGGGTCGCTCACGCGTATCACCTGGGACGAAGCCACGCGGCAGTTGAACGATCATCTGGGCGCCGCGGCCAAGGCCGGCAAAGATCGGGTGGTATTCCTCGGCACGCCGCAGGGTCCGACGTTTGCGAAGATCGTGCAGTCATTTTTGTCTGCGCACGGTTCGGGGCGCGCCGTCTTCTACGAATCGCTTACGACAGAGCCGCAGCGCGCAGCGGCAAAATCGCTGTTCGGCCGGCGCGATCTGCCCGTCTATCGCATCGATCAGGCCGAGACGCTCATTTCCTTCAGCTCAGATTTTCTCGAGACCGGCGATTCTCCGGTCGAATACGCGCGACAGTTCGCCGCGTTCCGCGCCCCACGGCAGCATCGCAGCGGTCTCGACATGGGACGCTCCTTCTACGTCGGCCCGCGGATGAGCATGACGGCGGGCAGGTGCGATCGGTGGGTATCGGTCGCGCCCGGCGACGAGGCGCAGATAGCGTGGAGCATCATCCACGTTCTCGTCGCGCAGCGCTGGGTATCGCAAAACTCGAGCGTCGATTTGAACGCGCTTACGACGATGGTGAGTGCGTACGATCCCGCCGCAGCCAGCCAGCGCACGGGAGTTCCGGTCGAAGCGATCACGAGCATGGCGGAAGCGTTCGGCAAGGCCGACGGTGCAGTCGCGATCGGAGGCGGAGACGACGAGCTTTTGCAGCTCGCGGTCTACGTCCTGAACGCGGTCAGCGGCAACGTGGGCCGCACGATGGTGTTCCTTGACGGATCGCCCGACGAGGACGTCACCGCGCCCGACGATGTGGCAGCGGCGCTGACCGCGATGCGCGACGGCAAAGTCGACGTGCTCGTCATCGCCGGGTCGAATCCGATTTTCACGATGCCGCCTGCGATGAACGCGGCCGAGTCGCTCCAGAAAGTTCCGTTCGTCGTGTGGTGCGGCGGTGTGCCCGATGAAACCGCGGCGATGGCGAACCTGCTGTTGCCGGTTCATCATCCGCTCGAATCGTGGCGCGACACGTGGCCGCGAGCGGGAGTGCGCGGGCTCGGGCAGCCGGTCATGCAGCCGGTGTTTGTTTCGCGGCCCGCCGGCGACATCCTGCTCGCCGCCGCGCAGGCCGCGGGCGCATCGAACCTTCCCGGAAAGACTGCGGAAGAAGCGGTCAAAGCCGAGTGGATGGCGTTGGCTTCCCAAGCGGGAACGAACGCTCAGGAGTTCTGGACCATCACGCGGCGCGAAGGCGGATATTTCATCGACGCGAAGACTTCCGCCGTCAAGCTCAGCACCTCGGCGCTTACCACACCGCCGCCCGCGGAGGCGCAGTCCGATCTGACGTTCGTCACCTATCCGCACATCTTTCTTTATGATGGCGCGGGCGCGGACAAGCCGTGGCTGCAGGAGATTCCCGAACCGGTCGCGCAGATCGTGTGGGACAACTGGGCGGAGATTCATCCGGCGACCGCGCAATCGCTCGGCGTCGTGCAGGATCAGATCGTCGAGTTGAAGACCGAGCACGGCGTAATTTCAGCGCCTGCGCTTATTTCTCCGCGCGTCCATCCCGGCATCGTGGCGGTTCCTCTCGGGCAGGGACATCGATCGTACGGGCGCTATGCGAAAGATCGCGGCTCGAACCCATGGGAGATTCTCGCGCCGGGCTCGCTGCGCATCGCCGTCAGAGCAAACGCGACGGGCGCGACGCGCGAACTGATCACGCCGCTGGGCAAGAGCGAGACGCTGGGACGATCGATCGTCGAGGCGATGAGCGTCGAGGAGCTGGCTCGCGGAGGACGCGAGGAGGAACCGCTCGCGCCCGAGCCGTACGAAATGTACGCGCAGTACGACTACCAGCATCAGTGGGGCATGACGATCGACGCCAACGCCTGCACGGGATGCAGCGCGTGCGTCGCGGCCTGCTACGCGGAGAACAACGTGCCGGTGGTGGGCAAAGACGCGGTGAGCCGCGGGCGGATCATGTCGTGGATCCGCATCGAGCGCTATTACCCCACGGAACAGGAACCCGGGCCGAACGTGTACCTGTCGCCGATGCTCTGCCAGCAGTGCAATCACGCGCCGTGCGAGCCGGTGTGTCCGGTGTTCGCGTCGTACCATACGAAGGAAGGGTTGAACGGGCAGGTTTACAACCGCTGCGTCGGGACGCGGTATTGCGAAAACAACTGCCCGTACAAGGTGCGGCGCTTCAACTGGTTTCTGCCCGAGTGGCCGGAGACGCTGAATTTGCAGCTTAACCCTGACGTGACCGTGCGCGGCGCGGGCGTGATGGAGAAATGCACCTTCTGCATCCATCGTATCCAGCACGCGGAGATCACCGCGAAGATCGAAGACCGTCCGCTGCACGATGGTGAAATAATCACCGCGTGCGCGCAGGCGTGTCCGACCAAGGCGATTACCTTCGGCGACATGAAGGATCCTCAGAGCGCGATAATGCGGCGGCGCGTCGACAACAAGCTGCGTGACTATCGCGCGCTCGAGGACCTCAACACCCAGCCGGCAGTCGTCTATTTGCGCGACCTTTATCGCGAGAAAGGGAGAGCTTAAGTGGCTGCCGCAGTACAAGAGCCCTCCACTCCGACTTTCAGCGATATCGATCGCAATGTGCTCCGCGTTATGGAGATGCCCGGAACCGCCTATTGGATCTGGATTGCGTTCTGCTTCTCGCTGGTTGGGATCGCGGCGGCGCTATGGACCCGCCAGATATATTCAGGCTTGGGCGTGACCGGACTGCGCCAGCCCGTCATGTGGGCGATTTACATCACCAACTTCGTTTTCTGGGTCGGTATTGCGCACTCCGGCACGCTCATCTCGGCGATCCTTTTCCTGTTCCGTACGCGATGGCGCACGGCGGTATATCGCGCCGCGGAGACGATGACCTTGTTCGCGGTCGCGACGGCGGGATTGTTCCCGCTGATTCACCTCGGACGGGTGTGGTTTGCCTACTGGCTGTTGCCGTACCCGAATGAGCGCTTTCTGCAGCCCAACTTCCGCTCGCCGCTGGTGTGGGACGCGTTCGCGGTCTCGACCTATCTGACTATAAGCGCGCTATTCCTGTTCATGGGGCTGATTCCCGACGTTGCCAACGCGCGCGAACAATCCAAGGGCTGGCGCAAGACCTTTTACTCGATTCTTGCGCTGGGATGGCAGGGGACGGACGAGCAGTGGCGGCACTACTCGATGGCGTATCTGTTGCTCGCCGGTCTGGCGACGCCGCTGGTGCTCTCGGTGCACAGCGTCGTCTCGTGGGACTTCGCGATGGCGCAACTGCCCGGATGGCACAGCACCATCTTCGCGCCGTATTTCGTCGCGGGCGCGATTTTCTCCGGCGTCGCGATGGTCATGACGCTGCTGATTCCGATGCGCAAATGGCTGCACCTCGAGGACCTGGTGACGCACTGGCACTTCGATAACCTGGCCAAGGTGGTGCTGCTCACCTCGCTCATCGTGAGCTACTCGTACGCGACCGAAACCTTCATGACCTGGTACAGCGGCGACAAGATCGAGCAGATGACGTTCCACATGCGCTACTTCGGGCCGTGGGGATGGATGTTCTGGGTGATGGTGCTGTGCAACTGCCTGATCCCGCTGCTGCTTTTCTCACCCCGCATCAGAGTCAACCTGAGGGCGCTATGGATCATCTCGATCTTCGTGAATATCGGGATGTGGGCTGAGCGCTTCGTGATTATCGCGGGCTCGCTCGCCGTAAATTTCAACCCGTCGCAATGGGCGTTCTACCGGCCGTCGATCACAGAGATCATGATCACGATAGGCAGCTTCGCGTGGTTCCTGGGGTTGTTTTCGCTCTTTTCGCGCTTTCTGCCGATCGTATCCATGACCGAACTCAAAGAAGGCATCGCGTGGCTGCGCAAGGCGCGTCAAAAGGATTACGCAAAAGCGGCATGAGCGGATCGCTCGAAATAGTCGGTTCGTTTACCGACGAGATCGGATGCGCCCTCGGCATCGAGAAACTGCGCGAGGCGAAAGTTGGCGGCGTGCGGGTCTTCTCGCCGATCCCGAGCCATCGTATCGAGCACGCAATCGGCAAGCCCAAGAGCCGCGTGCGCGCGTTCGTGCTCACTGGCGGCATTCTCGGGATCATCACCGCGCTCGCGCTTACGATCGGCACCTCGTGGGAGTGGAACCTGGATGTGGGCGGCAAGCCGGTCGTGTCTTGGCCGCCGTTCATCATCATCGTGTTTGAATTGATGGTTCTGTTTGGCGGGATTTCGGCCGTGTTGAGCTTTCTGGTCAATGCGCGCGTTCCCGCGTTCGAAATCGCAGACGGCTATTCGTCGCGCTTCAGCGAAGACCGCTTCGGCGTGATCGTGCGCTGCGATGAAGCTAACGGCGCGCGCATTGAATCGATCCTGAGAGAGTCTGGTGCAGAAGAAGTTGTGTGTGAGGCGGCGTAGCCGCGCACCGATGGGAATGCAGTCGTATCATGAGCGCTAACCTCGCCCATCAACCTCCATCGTCAGCATCGGCTGCGCACGAGGCTGTTCCTGTCGCAAGCGCGGCGTTCAAGGGGTTGCTCGTCGTGCTCGTCCTGGTGGGAATTATCGGATTCGCCGCGGCGCTTTCGGGCGGCAATGCGGACCGCGCGTGGCAGGCATACCTGGTCAATTTTCTGGTATGGCTCGGAATTGCGCAGAGCGGCGTAGTGTTGTCGGCCGCATTTTATCTCACTCAGGGGCGATGGGCCGGGACGACGCAGTTTCGCCTGGCGGAAGCGTTCGCGGGCTTCATTCCGCTGGGGTTTATTCTGTTCTGGGGTCTCTATTTCGGCCGCACGCTGATTTTTCCATGGGTGTTGCATCCAATCGCGCAGAAAGCCGCGTGGCTCAACACGCCATTTTTGTTCGCGCGCGACGGACTCGGGCTCGCGATCATGACGCTGTTGAGCATCGCCCTGGTCAGGATTTCGCGGGGACCCGAAGCGCGCGCCTGGCAGCTCAGCTCTTCCGATATCGATCTGCCGCCGCCGATTCTGCGCAAGGTCGCGCCTGCACTCGCCATCTGCTTCGCCGTGATTTATACGCTGATCGCGTTCGACCTGGTGATGTCGCTTTCGCCGGCGTGGCACAGCACGCTCTTCGGTTGGTATTTTTTCGGCGGAGCGTTCTGGAGCGCCATCGTCACTTGCGCGCTGACCGCGGTGATTCTGCGCGGCCGTCTCGGTGAGCACAACGTATTCCGCAATCCGGCCGTGCTGCACGATATCGGCAAGCTGGTGTTCGCATTCTCGATTTTCTGGATCTACCTCGTCTTCGCGCAATACATCGTCATCTGGTACGGCGATATTCCAACCGAGACGTTTTTCATCGTCCATCGCTTCTACTACATGCCGTGGAAGGCGATCTCTTACATCGTCGTCTTCCTGATGTGGGCTGCGCCGTTCGTGACGCTGCTCGGAGTGCGGCCCAAGCAGACGCCGGCGATTCTCGGCACCATCGCTTTCGGAGGAATTGTCGGCGTATGGCTCGAACGCTACCTGCTGGTGGTGCCGTCACTTTCACAGCACGTGCTTCCACTGGGATGGGTCGAATTGCTGATCACTTTGGGATTTCTCGGCGCCTTCGTGCTTTGCGCGCTGCCGGGGCTCGATCTCGTCGCGGCCGCCGCAACCTCGGGCGAGATGCAGGAGGGGCACGAATGAATCGCCGCCTGTCCCCCGCCCGAATCGCGCCCGCGATCATGATGCTCGCGGCGTTTGTCGCAGGATGCACCGCGAGGCACGAGCCGCCGATGACGACGCTCGCGCCCAAGTCGGACCTCGCACAATGGATCTACAGCCTGTTCCTCGAAGTCACGCTCTGGGATGCGGGCATTCTCGCAATCGTCGTCGTAGCGTTTATCCTCGCGGTATTCGTTTTCTCGACGCGCGTCGGCGAGGCGGCCGCGCCTTCCTCGGTAGCATCGGACCTGGGCCTCGAAGTCGCGTGGACGGTCGGACCGGCGCTGGTGCTCCTGATGATCTCGATTCCTACGGTACGGACCATCTTCCGTTCGCAGCCGAGGATCGCGCCGCAAGGCTCGCTCGAGATCAGGGTGATCGCTCATCAATGGTGGTGGGAATTTCAATACGAGCAGTCCGGCATTAAGACCGCGAACGAACTTCATCTCCCTATTGGCCAGCAGATACGGCTCAACCTGGAATCGGCCGACGTCATTCACAGCTTCTGGGTGCCGCAACTCGGCGGCAAGCGCGACGTCGTTCCCGGCCAGATCAACGAACTGACGCTGGAAGCCGATGTGCCGGGGACCTATCTCGGACAGTGCGCCGAGTTCTGCGGACTGTCGCACGCGAACATGCGCTTCCGCGTAATGGTCGACACGCCGGATCAATTTGCGATGTGGGAAAAGACGCAGCTGGCGCCGCCGCTGGCCGCCGACAAGGCTGTCGATCCCGCGGCGGCGGACGGCGCGGAGATCTTCGCGAACAGCCCGTGCACGTCGTGCCATCGTATCGACGGCGTTTCCAAAGGATACATGGGACCGGACCTGTCGCACTTCGGCGCGCGCACCACGCTGGCCGGCGCAATCATGCCGAACACGCCCGACAACGTGGCGAAGTGGATCACCGATCCCGAGAAGCTCAAGCCGGGCGCGCTGATGCCCAAGCTCGGCCTCAGCGGAAAACAACTCGACGACCTGGTCGCCTATCTAGAGAGTTTGAAATAGCGGAGTTCCCTCGATGGCTGCCCAGCCAAAACCTTTGCCGATAGAACCGCAGAATTACCTTCAGGGCGGTGGTTTGGTCGGATGGCTCACCACCATCGATCACAAACGCGTCGCGGTCCTTTATGCCGTAGCCTCGTTCGTTTTCATGGCGGTTGGCGGCCTGGAGGCGATGCTCATCCGGATGCAGCTATGGTCGCCAGACAATCACCTCATCTCGGCGGCGCTCTACAATCAGCTTTTCACGATGCACGGCACGACGATGGTCTTCCTGGTCGTTATGCCGCTGGAGCTTGGTTTCTTCGCGAACTTCGTTCTTCCGCTTCAAATCGGCGCGCGCGACGTGGCGTTTCCGCGTATCAACGCGCTCTCGTTCTGGGTCTTTCTCGTCGGTGCGATCTTCCTGCATCTCGGATGGCTGTGGGGCGGGCTGCCTGACGCGGGATGGTTCGGCTATGCAAACCTGACCGAGCGTTATTTCTCGCCGGGCCTCAACCTCGACTTTTGGGTCGTCGGCCTGCTCATCCTCGGCACCTCGACTGTCCTGAGTGGCCTCAACTTCTTCGTGACTATCGTGACGATGCGCGCGCGCGGCATGACTTTCATGCGGATGCCGATGTTCACCTGGGCGTTGCTGGTCACGGTCGTACTCATCCTGATCGCGTTCCCACCGCTCACAGTTGGTCTCATCTTCCTGACGCTAGATCGGTTCTTCGGCACGCACTTCTACCAGGCCGCATACGGCGCCACGCCGATTCTTTGGCAGCATCTGTTCTGGCTGTTCGGGCATCCCGAGGTTTACATCATGGCGCTGCCGGCCTTCGGGATGATCTCCGAAGTGTTGCCGGTGTTCTCGCGCAAGCCGCTGTTCGGCTACCCGATGATGGCCTACTCGCTGGTGCTGATCGCGTTCCTGTCCTACGGCGTGTGGGGCCATCATATGTTCGCGACCGGCATGGGACCGGTGGCGGACAGCGCATTCGCGATCACCTCGATGCTGATCGCGATTCCCACCGGAATCAAAATCTTCAGCTGGATCGCGACGGTATGGGGCGGATCGCTGCGGATGACGACCGCGTTCTACTTCGCGCTCGCGATGATTCTGGAATTCACCTTCGGCGGCCTGTCGGGAATCATGCACGCGTCGGCGCCGATCGATTTGCAGCAGACTGACTCCTATTTCGTCGTCGCGCACTTTCACTATGTGCTCTTCGGCGGTGTGATGTTCGCGATCCTCTCGGCGGTCTACTACTGGTGGCCGAAAATCACGGGCCGGATGCTGAATGAACGGCTGGGCAAGCTGCAGTTCTGGCTTACCGTCATCGGATTCAACGGCACGTTCTTCCCGATGCACATACTGGGAATGTGGGGCATGCCGCGGCGCATCTACACCTACGGCACCGGACTCGGCTGGACGCATCTGAACCAGCTCGAAACCGTGTCGGCATTCATCCTGGGACTCGCGTTTCTGGTGATGTACATCAACCTCATCTGGAGCACCCGCTCGGGTGAAGTGGCGTCCCCCGATCCATGGGATGGCCGCAGCCTGGAGTGGTCGGTCGCGTCGCCTCCGCCCGCCTACAACTTCGCCAAAGTCCCGGAGGTTCGCGGCCGCGATGCGTTCTGGGTCATGAAGTATGGCCGCGCTGGCTCGCGCGGTATCGCCATGTTCATGGCGGGGCAGACGCCGCCCGTTCCGGAAAGCCAGCAGGCGGTGCCGACCGAAGCGATCCACATGCCGGCGCCTTCGATCCTTCCGCTCATTGTTGCGTTGGGAATCGGGCTGATGGGATCGGGCCTGGTCATCGGAGAATGGCGCATCATCGCCATCGGCGTACTGACCTTGATCGCATCGGTCATCGGGATGGGCTTCGAATATCCGAGCTACGGGCAGGAGTCCCACGATCCCGAAGTGGCGCCATCTTCCGGCGGTGTCGATATCCGCAAGGTCGGCTTGTGGGCGTTTCTCGGCAACGAGTGCGTCTTCTTCGCCAGCCTCATCTCCACCTACATCGTTTACAAGAGCCGCAACCTGGGCGGCCCCGGCGCCGATATCCTGGAGATTCCGCTCACCTCGATCAGTACCTTCGCGCTACTGATGTCGAGTCTGGCGATGGTGCTGGCGCTGTCGGCGATCCAGCGCAACGACAAAACCTGGATGCGAACATGGCTGGGGTGCACGATCGCGCTCGGCCTTGTCTTCATCGGGGTCGAGGCCTACGAATTCACGCACTTCTATCATGAAGGCCTTTCGATGCAGACCGACCTGTTCGGCCAATCGTTCTACACGCTGGTTGGCTTTCACGGCTTCCACGTCACCATCGGCATAATCTGGCTTTCGACGATCTGGTTCGCCTCGTTCAGCAAGAAGTTCGACAAGCTGCGGTCGCTCTCGGTCGAGCTTGCGGGATTGTACTGGCACTTCGTCGATATCGTGTGGGTGATAATCTTCACTCTGGTCTATCTTATGCAGCAGGTTAAGGGCGCATGAGCGAAGCGACGCAAACGGCGGAAACGATCGGCGCGCAGGGCCACGACGCGGAAGGGTCTCATCCGAGCGTCGCCATCTACGTTATCGTCGCGGCATTTCTGTGCGTGCTGACCGCGATGGAGATCACGGTGTTTTATGTGCCGGCGCTGAGGACGGTCATCGTGCCGGTGCTGCTGATTCTGGCCGCGGCGAAGTTCGCGCTGATCGCGATGTTCTTCATGCATCTGAAGTACGACAGCTGGATGCTGAGCGGAGTATTCATTTTTCCGTTGACGGTCGCCGCCGTGCTGACGGCGTCGTTGCTGATGTTATTCGCGTACCTGTCTCATCATATGGCGTGAGGCGCGTGCGCGAGGACGATTAACGATGGACTTCGACTTTCTCGGCGAGCATCCCAGCGTTCCCATCGGATGCGCACTGCTCGCGATTGCGTATTGCGGCGCGTGCTGGCTTACGGGCCGGCGTCCGACGCGGCGGCAGGCAGGATGGTTCGCGCTCGCGCTCGGCGTAATTCTCTACACGCACACGGGAATCGATGAATTCGCGGACGATCGGATTTTCTTCATGCACATGCTGCAGCATCTGCTGCAGACCTTCATCATCCCGCCGTTGCTGTTGCTCGGTACACCGGACTGGATGCTCCGTCCGTGGGTGATGAACCGTAGGGTGCAGCCGCTCGCGCGGTTCTTCACCACTCCGGTGGTCGCGTTCATGCTGTTTTCCGCGGTGTTCGTGACGGCGCATTTCCCGGTGGTCTTCGACCTGATGTGCCGCGACGAAAATTTTCACATCTTTCTGCACGTATGCTTCATGGCGGCCGGCATCCTGATGTGGTGGCCGATTTTGAGCCCGCTGCCCGAAATGCCGCGGCTGCCGTACCCGGCGCAAATCATGTACCTGTTCCTTCTGATGATCCCGATGACCGCAGTGGCAGCGCCAATCACATTGGCGACCCACGTGATCTACCCATGGTACCTGGAAGGGCCGCACGGATGGGGCATCAAGCCGATGGATGATCAGGTTCTGGGCGGCTTGCTGATGTGGATAGGGCAGGGCACCTATCTGATGCTGGTGTTCACCGCGATTTTCTACCGATGGTCGCGCAGCGAAGACCAGGATGCCCCGTCGCTACCCGAGTCCCCACGTCCGCAACTGCAAGTAGTGCGCCCCCACCGCCCAGCCCGCGCCTAGCTTTTACCACCGCTTGTTGCAGGTGGCGCAGAGAAAAAAATAGGTGGCGCGGGCGTCCCTGCCCGCGGATCGATGCGCGGACTCTTGTCCGCGCCACAAAGCTAAAGTCACGGCTCTTCGCGAACCCATACCCAGCGATAGGCTCCGATTTCCGGGCATCGCTTGATCGGATTGCCTAGCACGTAATATATCTTCTCATTGAACTCGCGCTTGTCCCGGACGATCCGGTCGAAGAACTCATCCTGCCACACTCGCCCGATCCTGCCGTGCGCCCGCTGCAGCTGGTTGGCGGTGTACGACTTCCAGGAGTGAACGATCTCCTCCAACGAATGACCTTTCAATTCATTGAGTAGCACGTGAACGTGATCGTTCATGACCACAAAAGCCAAAAGCACGTAGCGATTGCCGTCAAAGGCTTTGAGCGCAGAGGCAACAGTATCGCGCTCGGTAACCGACAGTTCGGGCTGATGGTCGGCAAGGCGCCAAGTTACGAAGTAAACGGCGCTGGTCTCCCTCCAGTGAGGCAACCTTCTGCGGTAGTAACTCTCTTCGGCCATCAGGCTTTAAATAATAAAATGGAGGCGCGGGAAAAACACCCGTGCATCGATCCACGGGCAGGGACGCCCGCGCCACCTATTAAAAGACTCTGATAAAAGATTCTGAAAAAGATCCGAACCTGCAGGGGCGCTGATAACGGGTCAGCCCTGGCGGGTTGCGTAACCTCATAATTTTGGCGATACGAAAACGATGGCGGAAAACCGCAGCGCGTCTCCCAGTGACTATTTGGCCGCGGAGCGAACCTTTCTCGCCTGGATCCGCACGGGTCTGGCACTGATGGGATTCGGCTTCGTGGTCGCGCGCTTCGGGCTGTTTCTGCGCGAGATCGCACTGAGCACAAAAACCAGTGCGTTCGAGTCCACCGGCGTCTCGCTTTGGGCCGGAACCGCGCTCCTGCTCATAGGCGTATCCATCAACATCGCCGCTGCGATCCATCACGTCGGTCTCGTCGGCCAGCTCAATCGAGGGGAGCCCATCGGGCGGCCGTCCGCCATCGCGGTCGCGTTGGCGCTGACCGTGGCAGCGCTCGGACTGATACTGGCCGCCTACCTCGTGCTGATGCGATAAAGTCCGTTTCCGATATGTGACGGATTGCCGCCGCTCCGAAAGCGCCGGCGGCCACTCCTTTATCGCTTATGCGCCTCAGAAGCCCTACTAAACAAGCGATCGCTTTCTCATCATCTCGACTTATGTACCTGAAAAGGAATTCTTCTGTGCGCTTGATGGTTTAGCGACGAAAGGAGTAGTTGTTTTCGTAGATACGCAATTTGTGCTCCCGGATCGGACCTGTGAGCAAATTTCGCGGTTGAGCCAGCCCATCAGGTCCATATTCGGCCGGAGTCGGAGGTCGGATGCAACATTCGAGGACGCGGATCATCATCGATGGTGCGGTGGCGGGCATAATCGGCGCTGTGGTCGTCGCGCTGTGGTTCTTATTGTTCGATATCGCGCGCGGCCGCGCGCTGGAAACCCCCGCGCTCCTGGCGGTCACTCTTCTTCACGGCGTCCGCGACCCGCATCTTCATCACGGGATGCTCCGCCTGTGCATTGAGTACAGCGTCCTGCATTTCGCGGCTTTCGTCATCGTGGGCGTGGTGGGCGCGCTGCTTCTCGAAGCGGCCGAGAGCGAACCGCCATTTCTGTTTTCGCTGCTGATTTTCTTCGGCGCCTTTGAAGTGTTCTTCGTCGCGGTGGTTCTGTTCCTCGGCCCCGCCGTCATGGCTGCCCTGACCTGGTGGGGAATTATCGTCGGAAACTTGCTCGCGACCGGCGCGATGGTCACCTACTTTTTCGGGCGGCATCCGATGCTGGCGCGCAATGTCCTCGGCTCGGCGTGGCTGCGCGTCGCGCGCGAGGGCGTGATGGCGGGAATCGTCGGCGCAGTTGTGGTCGCGCTCTGGTTCCTCGGTTATGACCTCGCATCCGGAGATTCATTCAAAACGCCGGCGATGCTCGGTGCGATGATCTTCCAGGGTGCCACTGACGTGCAGGGTACCACCGCAACGCTGGCCCTCGTGCTTGGCTATACGGTACTGCACTTCTTCGCGTTCATCGTGTTCGGCCTGATGATCGCGGTTCTGCTGGCCGCATCGGAATGGGAACCCTTTCTCGCGCTGGGAGTCTTTCTGCTGTTCGCCGTGTTCGAGGTGTTCTTCGTCGGGTTCGTGACGCTGCTCGATCAGTCGGTCGTTTCCGCGCTGGGATGGTGGAAGATCGTCGCCGGCAACATCCTCGCCTTACTGGCGATGACCGCCTACTTTCTGCGCGGGCATCGCGGGTTGCGCCTCAAGCTGGTCGAGCGATGGGCCACGCTCGACATAGATGGCGCCGAGGTCGGGGCGTTTCCGGAGCCGGGGCCAGGGCATCCCGCCAACGGCCACGCGCATCATCGCGAACAAGCCTAGTCCTTGTATCGACGCGTCCTGACGAGTCCCTGTCTTGGAGTAGCGGCGGGCGAGCCGCCTGCCGCTACTCGGAAAGAAGGGAGCGGCGTTGTTATTCGAAGGCCGGAGAGTTACAGCCCCAGCACGTCGCGCATCGAATAGAGGCCGGGTTTCTGCTTCTCCAGCCACGCGGCAGCGCGGAGCGCGCCGCGCGCCAGCGAATCGCGGCTCTGCGCGCGATGGATTAATTCCAGCCGCTCGCCCTGTCCACCGAAGATGACGGTGTGGTCGCCAACCGCATCGCCCGCGCGCAGCGACAGCACCGAAATCTGATCGGTGGGACGTACGCCGGTAATTCCCTCGCGCCCGTAGACCGCGTTCTCTTTGAAATCCAGCTTGCGCGCTGACGCGATGGCGCGGCCGAGCGCGAGCGCCGTGCCGCTGGGTGCATCGACCTTGGTGCGATGATGAATCTCGATCACTTCCGCATCGAAGTCCGGCAGAGCGGCGGCGACCTGCTCGACGATTTTGGTGAGCACGTTGACGCCGATGCTCATATTCGGCGCGATTACGGTGCGCGTGCGTGGCGCGAGTTCGCGGGCGCGCTTTTCCTGGTCGGCATTGAAGCCGGTCGATGCGATTACGATAGCGGCGCCTTTGGCGGACGCGACCGCGAGATGATCCATCGATGCAGCCGCGTTGGTGAAATCGAGCGTCACCGTGTCGGGCTTCGCGATCGACGCGTAGTCGTCGGTGATACGTACACCCAGTGTGCCGACTCCCGCAGTTTCGCCCGCATCGGCGCCGACGGCCGCGACGCCTTTGGCCTCGATTGCACCGGCCAGCTTGTGTGCTGGGTCGTGCGCGATCAGTGCGATCAACACCCGGCCCATCCTGCCCGCTGCTCCAGCGACAATCAGATTTGCCATGGCGAAAATCCCGTTCGGCGCGCGGCGAGACCGCGCGGATGGATGTGGATGTTACTACGCGGCCGGCGCCGCAGCGGCCGCAGCCGGGGCCGCACCCTTGCCGGTCTTGGTGTTGTAGTGTTCTTCGCAGAGGCTGAGTCGGAAACGCTTCTTGCGGCACTTTTCGAAAGTGCAGGTCTTGTAGCGCGCCTTGGGCATCTCGCCCGCCTTCCAGAGCCGATAGTGTTTGCGGCAATAATTCTTCGCGAATGCCGCGCGTTCGCAATCAGTAGCCTTGCAGGTTCCTTCGCTTGCCATGAGTTCCTTTTCCAGACGCCGAGTTCAGAACTCGGCCTTTAATCCGCGACTTAGCAGTGCCTCGACCATAGCGTTTGGCGCCTGTCCTTCATAGAGGCCGCGAAAGACGGTCGATACAATCGGCATCTCGACTTTGAGCCGATGCGTCAGCGCCAGCACCGAGCGCGCATTGGCAATACCTTCGGCGATCGGCCGGCCTTCGCCGCCGTCATCGATTCGCGGCCGCTCGCCGCGGGCAAGAGCGAGTCCGGCGGCGCGATTTCGCGACAAATCGCCCGTGCAAGTGAGCACCAGGTCGCCCAATCCCGCCAGGCCTGCGGCGGTTTCGCGCCGGCCGCCCGCCGCCTCGACCAGCCGCATTATTTCGGCCAGGCCACGCGTGATGACTGCTGCGCGCGCGCTCGACCCGAGTCCCAGGCCGTCGCTGACGCCGGCCGCGATAGCGACGACGTTCTTGACCGCGCCGCAGACCTCGACGCCGATCACGTCGCCACTCGAATAGACTCGGAGCGATCGCGCCGAAAAAAGCTCTTGCACGCGCCGCGCCACGGGTTCGTCGTGCGCCGCCGCCACCAGCGCGGCCGGCAGATCGCGCGCGACTTCCGCCGCGAAGCCGGGGCCGGAGAGCGCAGCGAGCTTGACGCCGGCGGGGGCAATCTCCGCCAGCATCTGCGTCATGGTTTGCAGGGTTCCATCCTCGATACCCTTGGTAGCGCTGACCACGATCGCGCCGGGGTGAACAGCGCCTGCGGCCGGCGCGAACGCCACTCGTGCATGGCGAGAGGGAACCGCGAGGATGAGTACGTCCGCGGACGCCGCGGCGCCGGGCCAATCGGCGGTGAGGTCCAGGTTCCCGGGAACCGCGATTCCCGGGAGATACGCCGTGTTCTCCCGCGCGCGCCGGATCGCATCGGCCTGCGCGGCGCGCCTCGCGCACAAAATCGTGCGCAACCCGCGCCGCGCGAGCATCACCGCCAGGGCGGTGCCCCACGCGCCCGCACCAAAGATTGCGGTGGTTCCGTCAAATGCCATCGCATCACCCCATCATTCTGGGCCTAGTCTACACCGAGCCGAGGCCCTGAGGAGCGAAACGACGAATGCCGCAACTAGTGCACGAAACTGCCGCCGATCAGGTAGACCGGCCCCTGGTAGGTATTGAAAGCGAGGCCATTGTTGCCCCATCGGATTAGCCGAATCGGAGTGCCCGAAATATTCGGTATCGTGATGGAACCGATCAGGTTGAATTTCTCCAAGTCGAAAGCCTGGATCGTAGCCGTGGTTCCCGACTGGCTGATGAAGAACGCTCTGTTCAGACTGGAGTCGGGCACCATAAGGCCGCTCGATGCCGAATACTTTCCAGCCGGATTTCCCGTAGACGGATTAAGGACCTGGCCGCCATCTGCGTAGATCAGCCCGGTACCGGAGTCGAGATGAATTCTTGCGCCATACCCGGAAAAGGAACCTGGATAGTCATTTGTCAATACGACGCCGGCCGAGTTTACCGACAGGATGTAGAAGTCGTAACCAGAGTCTTCAGTATCCGACGCGTACAATTCGGTGTTATTGGATCCCCACTGAAGCGAACCGTATAGAGCTTCACCACCCGACCACCACCCTCCGGCAATCGTCGGACGGGGCGTCGAGTCATCGAAAATCACGATTCCCCCCGTCGCTGATGGGTCGGTATTCATATTCGCGAGGGAAACAGCCGTGGTGTGAGGCGCGCCGGGCGCAACCTGGAGGTCCAGCGCGAAGTAGGGGCCAAAGAACGAATTTCGGCCGAGCGAATAGTTGATGTCCATCGTCAGGCTTGGCAACGTGAAGCGTTGTACTGATGCGGCGCCATCGATGCCGGCATAGAGGAACTGACTATCATCCGATATCGCGAGCACGTCCGGTTCGCTGCCAGCGAACTGAGATGAAGATATCTGCCCCGATGCCAGATTTAGTACTGAGATAGTGTTGCCATTGGGCGTCACAATGCCGGGTACTGAGAGATAAATCACCTGGTTGACGGGATCGTTCACGATATCATTGGATTGCTGATTGACTTCCAGTTCAGCATACCCAGCCCCACCGCTGCTTCCGACGAAGAATGTTTCCGGCGCCGACACTTGCGAGCCTGCCGAAACGGTCACCTGATCCACGCCGACGTTGGCTACATCAGCAGCGGGAATCGATGCGTTCAGTTGACTCGAGGAAACGAAGCTCGTCGTCTGCCCAACGCCGTTCCATTGAACCGCGGTTGACGCAGTAAGGTTGCACCCGTTGACCACAAGCGAGAGGTCCGGGCCGCCGGACACGGCGGAACTGGGAAGTAACGACGTAATTGTCGGTGCGCCCGGCGAGGAACACGCGCCGGGCGATGGAGTCGCCGTCGGCGTCGGAGTAACCGTTGGCGAAGGAGTGCCTCCGGGCGTTGGAGTAACCGTTGGCGTAGGACTGCCTCCGGGCGTTGGAGTAGGAGTCGAAGCTACCGTTGCAGTTGGAGTCGCAGTTGCAGTCCGAGTTGGAGTCGGAGTTGCGGTTGCAGTCCGAGTTGGAGTTGGAGTTGGAATCGGAGTCGCCGTCGGAGTTGGAGTTGCAGTCGCGGTGGGACTCGCTGTGCCCTTGCCTGCGCCGGTCATACTGACGATGAGCGATTTGCTGGCGCTATTGACGATCGTCAAGGTTGCCGATTTCTTGCCTTCCGACGATGAAGTGAAAACGATCGAAACTTCGCAGTTGCCATCCGCTGCCAGACTGCCCACGCAGTTGCCTGCGGGGACGAACTCGGAGTTTGAGGATGCGGCCGAGCTGATATCGATCGGAGTCGAATTCGGATTGTGAATAGTTACCGTTTTGGTCGCGCTCGCTTGAAAGGGACGCAAATTGCCAAAGTTAAGCTTGTTTGGAGAGGCTGTGAGGGCTTTGACCTTTGGCTTCAGTGTTTTCGCCAATGGGCTTTCGCCGACGCTTTGCGCAGACGCCCTAGTCACGAAGCCGCCTGTCAAGACCGGCAGAGTAACCGGGAGAGTAAAAATAATAGCGAGATACTCCGGCCAGCTATCTGCCGCCTCAACGACTCGAGACGCATCGTAATTAAAGTTTCCCCTCTTTTGATTGCGCAGCCGTGTGATTTTTAGCTCAATAGCTACTCCAGTGTCAATTCGACGCTATTCAGACGGCGCTCGCTTGTCGTGGTCCCGTCAGGTCCCATGGATCAGCGCATCAAATTTTGTGTCAAGACTCTGATTCACGAATCGCCCTGTCATTCGGGGCCTGGTCTACACCAAGCGGAGGCCCTGAGGAGCGAAACGACGACTGCCGCGGCTAGTGCACGAAACTGCCGCCGATCAGGTAGACCGGCCCCTGGTAGGTATTGAAAGCGAGGCCATTGTTGCCCCATCGGATTAGCCGAAGCGGATAACTAGAAATATTCGGTATTGTGATGGAACCGATCAGGTTGAACTTCTCCAAGTCGAAAGCCTGGATCGTAGCTGACGACGACGACTGGCTGACGAAGAACGCTCTGTCCAGACTGGAGTCAGGCACCATAACGCCGCCGCTGGATCCGGAATACGCTCCAACCGGATTTCCCGTGGAAGGATTAAGGACCCGGCCGCCATCCGCGTAGATCAGCTGGGTGCCAGAATCGAAATGAATTCTTCGGAAGAATTTGGAAAAGGACCCTGGGTAGTCCTCCGCCAATACGACCCCGGCTGAACTCACCGACAGGGCATAGAAGTCGAAACCAGTATCTTCGGTATTCGCCGCGTACAATGCAGTGTCGTTGTATCCCCACTGAAGCGAATCGTACAGACCACCCCCGCCGAACCCTTCAGCAACCGTCGGACGGGGCGTGGAGTCATCGAAAATCGTGATTCCTCCCTCCGCTTCCGGACTGACTCCCATATTCCCGAGCGAAACCGCCGTGGTGTGAGGGGCGCCGGGCGCAACCTGGAGATCTAGCGCAAAATACGTTCGGCCGAGCGAATAGCTAATGTCCGCTGTCAAGCTTGGCAACGTGAAGCGTTGTACCGACGCGGCTCCGTCGAGCCCGGCATAGAGGAACTGACTATCATCCGATATCGCGAGCACGTCCGGTTCGCTGCCGGCGAACTGAGATGACGATATGGTCCCCGATGCCAGATTGAGTACCGAAATAGTGTTACCATTGGGCGTGACGGCGCCGGGCACTGAAAGATAAATCACCTGGTTGACCGGATCGTTCACGATATCATTGGATTGCTGATTGACTTCCAGTTCAGCGTATCCAGTTCCGCCGGTGCTGCCCACGAAAAACGTCTCTGGCGCGGACGCTTGCGAGCCTGCCGAAACGGTCACCTGATCCACGCCAACGTCGGCTATATCAGCAGCGGAAATCGACGTATGCACTTCGTTCTGTGATAGGAAAACCGTTTTCTGCGCAACTCCGTTCCACTGAACTGCCGTCGACCCCGCAAGGTTGCACCCGCATGCGGCGAGTGCAACGTCCGGACCAGCGGCGACGGCGGAACTGGGAATTAACGACGAAATTGCCGGTGCGCCCGATGAGGGACACGACCCTGGGCTCGGGCTTGGACACACGGGCGTCGGCGTGGCCGTCGGAGTCGCAGTCGGAGTTACGGTTGGCGTTGGAGTTGCAGTTGGAGTCGCGGTTGCAGTCGGAGTCGCAGTGGGAGTTGCAGTCGCGGTGGGACTCGCTGTGCCCTTGCCTGCGCCGGTCATGTTGACGCTGATCGGTTTGCTACTGGCGTTATTGACGATAGTCAGGGTTGCCGATTTCTTGCCTTCCGACGATGGAGTAAAGACGATCGAAACTTCGCAGTTGCCATCCGCCGCCAGACTGCCCACGCAGCTGCCTGCGGGCACGAACTCGGAGTTTGAGGATGCGGCCGAGCTGATATCGATCGGAGTCGAATTCGGATTGTGAATAGTTACCGTTTTGGCCCCGCTCGCTTGAAAGGGACGCAAATTGCCAAAGTTAAGCTTGTTTGGAGAGGCTGTGAGGGTTTTGACCTTTGGCTTCGCTGTTTTCGCCAACGGGCTTTCGCCAGCGCTTTGCGCAGACGCGGCGGTCACGAAGCCGCCTGTCAAGACCGGCAGAGTAACCGCGGAGAGCAAAAGTAACAGCGAGATACTCGAGACGGCGATCAGCCGCGTCAACGACTTGAGACGCATTCTAATCGGAACTCCCCACCCTTAATTTTGCAAACGTAAAATTCTTAACTCAGTATCCGCTCCGGCGTCAACTCGGGTCGGTTCCGATGCCATCGATCAGCACATCAAATTTGTATCAGGGCTTTGACTTGGTGCAGCCTATGGTCCTCAATGGCCGCTTACTTCTGATTAACGAAGGCGATGATGCGATCGAGATTCGGATCGTATCCGTCCGTCGTGGCGACTCGGAGTGATGGTCCGGAGATGGAGATCGGCTCGAACGATTCGAGCGACCGCCTTCCGCTGTCGAGCGCCTCCAGCAACTCGCGGTCGGGGTGTGAGGCGCGACTGGCCTTCTGGTCTGCCATGCGCCGGGCGATCCTTTCGCGAGCGAGCGCAGGGTTGACTGTGCAATGCACTATGCGAATGTCGGCGAGATTCAACAGCGGCTCGAGATCAGGCCGCCAGAGCTTGTCCTGGAACGCCGCCTCAGCGACGACTGTCACGCCGGCGCTCAAGAGGAGTCGGAGCACGCTGAAGAACGTCTCGAACGTGCGCTGTGGAGCATCTCCGGCGGGTTTGTTTCCGGCGGCGTGGCCCAATCCTTCCTTGATCTCGTCTCTGCATACCGCCGGACACGGTACTGCTCGTGCGATCGCATGAGCAAGGGTGGTCTTGCCTGAACCGGGCGGCCCGCTGACGACGATCAGAGTCGGTGACACCACAACTATACAACCGAGCGCAGGATTCGATAGAGCGGTTCCAGTTCGCGGAACGCATCGAGCAGTTCAGCGCGATCGAGCCTCACCGCTTCGGAGACCGGCCAACCGAAACCCAGATCGATTCCACCGGTTCTTGCGGTGAGTGACTCGCTGAGGGCGCCGAACAATTCGCGATCGGCGGGCGCTTCCGCGGGCAGTTCGTCACATTCCCAGTTGTCGTATCGCGCGATTCGCGTGCCGCGCAGCGATTTTTCCAACTCCCCGGCGCACGCCGCGATCTTTTCCGCCATTTCAGGACGCCGGTCCGCCTCCGATTTGACGACCGCGCGCGCGTGCAGGCCCACGGCCGAGATGCACAGCGCAAGATAGCCGTAGCGTTTGTAGCCTCGGGGCGATGGGCCGAACGCCGCCCAGGTTTCGGGAGGAGGATTGACGGAGCGGCGCAGGTGTTTGGCGACGTGGGGAAAAAATTCCATGTGCAGCTTGCGGCCGAGTTCCGGCGCGAGCCCATCGCCGAGCTTCAGGAGCTTGGGGCGGATGCGCGCATAGATTTCGTCCATCCGCGCGCTGAAGTCCTCGATCTTGAAAACGCGAAAGTCGTTGTACGTGAAGCCGAGAGTCGCCATCGGCCTAGGACTTGCCGGGGCGTGCGTTGCGCTCGCTCAGAGCGGTCTCCCAATTCTGGCCGTCGAACAGCCGGATCTGAAATGCGGAGAGATCGACACCATCAAGGCATCGTACATTCACATCCACTTTGTCCGGGTCGGAGCGCGCAACGTAGAACGATGCGACGCCGCACTTGGGACAGAAGTGATGCTTCGCGGCTCCCGTGTTGAAGGTGTAGGTCGAGAGATTTTCGATCGGCGTAAGCAGACGGAACGAATCGCGTGGAACGATCCAGTGGAGGTACGCCTTCTTCGTGCAGATCGAGCAGTTGCAAACCGAGATATCCGCGATCGCGCCGGTGACTTCGAAAGCCACCCGACCGCAATGGCATCCGCCGCACCAGGTCTTCGATTCTGTGGTTGCCGCGCTCATGGGTCGTTCAACTAGCTCGTATCACGCGGGCAGGGACGTGACCAAGCCGCGCCGGTTTGTCACCGATCACGATCGAATTCGCGCCGCGTGATACGCATCAGATATTCGGGCGCGCGTTCGCCAGGAATCTGAACCGTCTTCCAGTAAGTGAAGCCCGCCTTTTCGTATGACCGGATCGCGCGGCGATTTTCGATTTCAGGCCCGATGATGCATTCAGTCACCGAGCTGTCCGCAAACACGACCGTGCGAAGAAATTCCCGCAATATCGCCGATCCCGTCCCGCGCCCGATGTGCTCCGATTCCGCGACGAACAGGTCCACGCCTGCGGCGTTGTCGTCCGCCGCAAGATGCTGCGCGTAATCGGGATAGTCCACGATAAGATAATTCTGGATGTAACCCGCCGGCTTTCGATACGCTTCTACTATGAAGCTGTGCGTTGGTTCTCGGCCGAGGATTCGCGCAGTGTATTTTGCCGCGACCTGGTCCAGGGTCGGCAAGGCGTCCCACCATTCGCGAACGTGTGGGGTGTTGACCCAGCGATGCATCAGCGGCAGATCGTCAAGCTCAAGCGGGCGAAAGCGAATGCCTGTCGAGACGGCAGTCATGACCATTCTTAACCAACGTTAGGTTAAAGATCCTCTCTCGAACGTAGCGAATTGCCAATCAGCCTCGGCATCATCGTTGAAACCACTGCTTATGACGTTCGTATTGCTATTATGGGACGGAGGTCACGCGAAATGAAAAAGGCGCTGGTTATCTTGTCGGCTATGGTCTTGGCGGGCGGGTTGGCGATGCCGGCGATGGCGCAGGGTATCACCCCGAACGAAGTCAACAATTTCAACACCTACCTTTCCAACCATCCGAATACTGCGGCGGAACTAAAGGCGAATCCGGCGCTCGCCGATAATCCCAACTACCTGGCCAACCATCCTGGATTGCAGACTTTCCTTGCCAATCATCCTGGCGTTCGGCAAGAGCTTCATCAGAATCCCGGGCGGATGATAGGCACCGAAGAACACAATCAATGGCAAGGCGGCGGCAATCAGTGGCACGGGGGTGGTCCGGGCGGCCCAGTCGCTGGGGGTCCGGGGGGATATTCGGGACCTCCGGGAGGATACGGCGGTGGTGGATCTGTCGCACGCTTCGACAACGGCTACATGGCTGAACATCCTGGAGTCGCTTACCAGCTCTCGCAGAATCCCAAGCTGGTCGACGATCCGCAGTTCCGCGCGACGCATCCGGGTCTCGTCCAATATTTGAATACGAACCCAGGCGTTCGCCAGGAACTTGAGCAGCACCCCGAGCGTTTCATGGCGGCCGAGCAGGCCTATCGGCACGGGGTAGCCAATGGGGGTCATCCGTTCGCGACGGCGGATAACTACCTTGACCATCATCCGGAAGTCTCGCAGCAACTGAACAAGGATCCGAAGCTAATCGACAATCCGCAATACATCGCGAGCCATCCGGGCCTGCATGATTACCTGGAGAACCATCCGGTGGCGCGCGAAGCATGGAAGAACCATCCCGATAAATTCATGAATCACGAAGATCAGTATCACCAGAAGCACGGTTGAGCCGCTACCACGCCTGAATCCCCGACGGGGGAGATAGCAGAGGAGCCGGATTTCCGGCTCCTCTTTTTTTGGAATCCTTCTCCCGCCAGGAGAAGGTGGTGCGTTGCGCGCCGGATGAGGGTCGACGGAATCATCGCGAATATTAGCGAGCGTGCCGCAGGCCCTCACCCGCCGAGCGATTGGTAGACCAATCGCTCGGCTGCCCTCTCCCGGCTTGCGCTCGCGACTAAGTCGCTAGCGCGGGCGAGGGCAAAGCGTCGCGTGGGGCGGCGTCATCGGTAGTCGAGGCCCTACCGAGAAGAAAAGGGCAGTCCCGCGATAGCTTGTCTTCGGATGCCATCGATGTTTCTACTGTCGTGATGGGTGCGTTGTGCGAATCTGCCAGCTTCGATGGCGCGTTGGCGCACAGCGGTCTTGGCGCGCTCTCGCGCGAGATGCCGCATACGCTTCAGGTCAACGTCGGGAAGCTCTGCAATCAGGCCTGCCATCATTGCCATGTGGATGCGGGCCCAAAGCGGACCGAGCGGATGACGCAGGCGACGGCCGAGGCCGTCCTCGATCTGCTCGCGCGAAGCCCTTCTATAGCAACGCTGGATGTGACCGGCGGCGCGCCCGAGCTGAATCCCAACTTCGCGATGATCGTCGAACGCGGTCGCGCGATGGGCCGCCGCGTGATCGTGCGGTGCAACCTGACGGTGATCCTGGAAGACGGGATGGCGTGGCTGGTGGATTTCTATCGCCGCAACCGCGTCGAGTTGATCTGCTCGCTGCCGTGCTACACCGAGGACAACGTCGACAAGCAGCGTGGCTCTGGCGTGTTCACGAGGAGCATCGCCGCGCTTCGGATGCTGAATGAGGCCGGCTACGGGCAGGGCGATCTGCCGCTCGCTCTCGTTTACAATCCGGTCAATCCCATCCTGGCGCCCGATCAGAATGAGCTCGAGGCGCGCTATCGCGATGAGCTGTGGCGCAACTTCGGCATCCGCTTCGACCGTCTGCTCACGCTGAACAACATGCCGATCGCGCGCTTTGCCGACCAGCTCAACCGCGCCGGCAAGTACGCCGAATATATGGGGCTGCTCGTCAACCACTTCAATCGCGCGACAGTGCCCGGCCTGATGTGCCGGACTCTAGTCAGCGTCGGATGGGAGGGCGGGCTCTACGACTGCGACTTCAATCAGATGCTTGCGATGCCGCTGCGCGTTGACCGCCGAGCGCTGACCATTCGCGACGTGGATGATCTCAGCATGCTGGCCGGCGCGCGTATCGCAACCGGAGCGCATTGCTTCGGATGCACTGCGGGCGCGGGCTCGAGCTGCGGCGGCGCGATCGCCTGACCGATTTCCTTTCCCGAGTTCACTTGGTCGTGATTTGCGGCGCGTGGTATGACCATCCGCTGATGCCATCGCCGGTTATCCATAGCGGCGAAAGAGGTCTTGCGTATGGCGATCAAGATAGAAGGAACCTGCGATCCGAAATTCAGCCGCGTGAAGGACGCGTTTGCGGCTAACTTCGAAAGCGGCACGGAGGTCGGCGCGTCCGCCGCCATCGTGCTCGATGGCAAACCGGTCGTGGACATCTGGGCGGGGCACGCCGACAAGGCGAAAACGCGGCCGTGGACGCGCGATACGATCGCCAACATCTACTCGACGACCAAGGGCCTGACCGCAATCTGCGCGCATCGCCTGGTCGATCAGGGCAAGCTCGATCTCGATGCGCCGGTGGCGCGCTACTGGCCCGAGTTCGCGGCAGCCGGAAAGGCGAACCTGCCGGTGCGCTTTCTGCTGAGCCATCGCGCCGGTCTTCCCGCGGTTAGAAAGCCGCTGCCGGCGGAGGCGCTGTTCAATTGGAATGCGATGACCGCGGCGCTCGCCGATCAGGAACCTTGGTGGGAGCCCGGCACCAAGCACGGCTACCACGCGATTACTTACGGATGGCTGGTCGGTGAAGTGATTCATCGTATCACCGGCAAAACACCCGGCACTTATTTTCGCGACGAACTCGCAAAGCCGCTCGGACTTGAAGCGCATATCGGCCTCGGGGCCGAGTACGATTCGCGCACCGCCGAGATGATCGCGGCGCCGCCACCGGCGCCCGGACAGCCGAATATCTTTGCCGAGGTGCTTAACAATCCGGAATCGGTCACCGCGAAGGCGTTCGGCAATCCGCCGTTGATGTTCAAGCCGGGACTGGTGAACACCCGCGAATGGCGCGCCGCCGAATTGCCCGCCGCCAACGGCCATGCAACCGCGCGCGCACTGGCGCGGCTCTACGGCGCGCTCGCGCGCGGCGGCGAAGTAGTCGATGGCTACCGCGTGCTTACGCCGAAAAGCATCACGCAGTGCCACACCGAGCAATCCAGCGGCCCCGACGAAGTGCTCTTCCTTTCCACGCGCTTCGGACTCGGCTTCATGATGTCGCAGCCGGGAGCGATGCTCGGACCGAACGAACGATCGTTCGGGCATCCGGGTGCGGGCGGTTCACTGGGCTACGCCGATCCCGCCGCGAAAATCGGATTCGGCTACGTGATGAACAAAATGCAGTCGGGCTTGCTGATCGACTCGCGGGTCACGAACCTGATTGATGCGCTGTACGCCTCGCTCTGAGGCGGCCGGCACACGGGAGGTCATGGCGATGGCACCGAGTATCGAAGGCAATTGCGAACCGAAATATCGCCGCGTACGCGACGCGTTTGCTTCGAATTTCGAAACGATGGGCGAGGTTGGCGCCGCGGTCACCGTGACGATCGACGGCAAGCCCGTCCTTGATCTGTGGGCGGGCTACGCCGACAAGGCCCGCACGCGCCCATGGACGAAAGACACGCTGGTGAATGTCTACTCGACCACCAAGGGCCTCACCGCGATGTGCGCTCATCGGCTCGTTGACCAGGGCAAGCTCGATCTCGATGCGCCGGTGGCGCGCTATTGGCCCGAGTTCGCGCAGGCAGGCAAGGAAAAAATGCCCGTGCGCCTCCTGTTGAGCCATCGCGCGGGCCTCCCCGCGGTCAAGAAGCCGCTGCCGCGCGAGGCTTTCTTTCAATGGGACACGATGTGCGCGGCGTTGGCGGAGCAGAGCCCATGGTGGGAGCCGGACACTCAGTTCGGTTACCACGCGCTCACATACGCATGGCTGGTGGGCGAGGTCATTCACCGCGCCAGCGGCAAGACTCCGGGGACATATTTCCGCGAGCAGATCGCAGAGCCGCTGGGACTCGATGCGCATATCGGCCTCGATGCGAAACACGACTCGCGCACCGCGGAAATTATCGGTGCGCCTCCGCCGAAACCGGGCGAGCCTAATCTGATGGCCGAGATGTTTCGCGATCCGGAATCGATGTCCGCGAAGGCGATCATGAATCCGCCGATCGATATCGTGAATGACGCCAACACCCGCGCTTGGCGGGCGATGGAATTGCCCTCAGCCAACGGCCACGCGACCGCGCGTTCGCTGGCGCGCGTTTATGGAGCGCTCGCGCGCGGCGGTGAAGTCGACGGCTATCGCGTGCTGACGCAGGAAAGCATCGTGCGCTGCTACACCGAGCAATCGAAGGGAGTCGATGCGGTCATGAAGGTACAGGGGCGCATCGGTCTCGGCTTCATGCTCAATTGCCCGGCGATACCGCTCGGACCCAACGCGCATTCCTGCGGGCATCCGGGCGCCGGCGGGTCACTCGGCTATGCGGACCCCGACGCGAAGATCGGGTTCGGCTACGTGATGAATCAGATGGGTGGAAGCGTGACGATCGATCCGCGCGTGACGCGCCTGATCGACGCGCTTTACGCGTCTCTGTGAGAGCGCGCGCGATTGGCGGGTAGCGAAGAGAGCATCTCCCGAATATCGGGAATGTGCTCGCGTCCCCAGAAAAGTTCGCCGTCAATCACGAAAGTCGGCACTCCGAAGATGCCCGCTGCTTCCGCTTTTGCGCGGATGTCGTCGTGTTCGGCGCGTCCCTCTCCGGACAGGTAGTTGGCAAAGCCGGAGGTGTCGGCACCGCTTTCGACCAGCGTCGCCGCGATCACCTCCGCATTCTCGATGTCGAGTTCACGGCGCCAGAATCGTTCGAAGACGCGATCGTGATAGGCGCGAAACGCCGCGTGGTTCTGGCGCTTTGCCCATAGCATCCCGATCGCGGCGAGCGACGAATCCCAGATTTTGCGCGTTCCCAGGATCGTAAGCCCCCGCTTGCGCGCCTGTCGGCGGCAATCCATGTAGGCGTACTTCACCTTGCGCCATTGATGCGGATCGCGACTCGACTCGATGACGTTGCCGCGCTCATCCAGTCGCGCGCTGCCGAGATAGCTCGGGATGTCCAGCGTGTACGGCAGCCAGTCGATCTTTACCGGGAAGTCGCGCCCCAATTCGTAAATGAGATCCTTCGCCAGGTAGGCGTAAGGGCTTTTGTAGTCGGTGTAGACGGCGATCGTCTTCTGGGCGCTCATAGCTTATGCGTCACGCGCGGCGGAGCCATCGCTCGACGAAATCGAGCCGGTCCTTGCCCCAAAACATCTCATCGCCAACGAAGACCATCGGCACACCGAAGACCCCACGCGCCACCGCCTGATCACCTATGGTGTGCAGTTCCTCGCGCACCCCTGTGGAATCGGCCTGCTCGAGCATCGAATCTGCGGCGATTCCGATTCCCGCCGCCAACTCACCGAGTATCGCGGGGTCCGCGATGTCTTCGTCGCGCTCCCAATACGATCGAAACACCGCCTGCGAGAACGCGACCCGCGCCCGATCTCCACCGTCGCCTCCGCCGCTGAGATGATCGGCGGCGAGGACGCATCGAAGCGCGAGTGCGGTCTTGATGGGGAACCGGCTCGGCCGGCGAAACGAAAGCCCGGTCGCTTCCGAGTAGCGCGCATGATCGCGCCACAGATAACGCGCCTTGCGCGGCGTCATCGCCATCACGTCGAAGCCGGTGCCGCGAAACAGCGCGGCCGAATGAAGCGGGATCCATCGCATCGTCGCGCCCGCGCGTGCGCAAATCTCGGGCAGCATGAACGCGGCGAAATAGCTGTTGGTGCTCGAGAAATCGAAGTAGAACTCGGCCGTGCGCATTATGGGATCAGGTCGCGATTAGCAATCCGGCCTCGGTCAGCCTTTGTTCCAGGACCGGAATTCGATCGTGGCCCCAGAACGGCTCGCCTTCAAAGAAGAACAGCGGCACGCCGAATACGTGATCTTCCTCCGCTTCGCGCTGCGCGCGCTCGTAACCCTCTTTGCCTTCGCCCGACAGGTAGCCGCGGAACTCATCGACAGGCAGGCCCAGGCTCGCGACCACCTGCGCGACCGCATCGGGTTGGTCGGCTTCCAGCTCGCGCCGAAAGAACATTTCGTAGACCCTGCGGCTGTAGTCGATCAGCCGGCCGTGCTTTTCAGCGAACAGGCCGCCGATAAGTGCGGGGGTAGTGTCGTAGACTTTGAGCGGGCCGCGAATTGTAAGTCCGCGCGGAGCCGCCCACCGGCGCGCATCGAGGTACGAGTAGCGCGCTTTGTATTCGGAATAGGTGCTGCGCTCGCCCTTGCCCTTGATTCGGAGCTGAAACGGAATCCATCTGAGCCGGATCCGATAGCGCTGCTCCAATTCGAAAGCGGCATCGAAAGCAAGGTACGCAAAGGGGCTCTTGTAGTCGGAGTACATTTTTACTTGTTTTCGTTCCACGAGAGTCTCTTGGCGTTCGTTGCGCGATTTTCAAGGTGCCGATTTCAAGGCGCCTTGAAACGCGCGATCGCTTCGGTAATAAGCTTGCGGGCCGCGACGCGATCGACCCATCCGACGACCTTCACCCATTTGCCCTTTTCCAGCTCTTTATAGTGGCGGAAAAAGTGATCGATTTGATCGCGCATGATCTGCGGTACGTCGGCCAATTCAGAAATGCCGTCGTAGTACGGATTCAGCTCATCGACCGGCACCGCCAGGATCTTCTCGTCCACGCCGTGCTCGTCTTCCATCAGGAGCGCGCCCACGGGGCGACATCGGATGACCGCGCCGGGAGCGACCGGCACCTGCGACAACACCATCACGTCACACGGATCGCCGTCTTCGGAAAGCGTGTTGGGAATGAATCCGTAGTTGGCGGGATAGTACATCGCGGTGTGCAGGAAGCGATTCACGAACAGCGCGCCCGAGGTCTTGTCGAGTTCGTACTTGATGGGAACGCCGCCCTGCGGAATCTCGACGATCACGTGGATTTCGTCGGGAGGGTTTCGGCCGGGAGAAATCTTACTCACGTCCATCGGATTGTTCCCTTCGCCTCGCCGGTTCAATAAAGCACGGCGGCGATACCGCAGGCCATCGCCGGAAGATTTACCGAAATCGATTGGTTGCGATCGCACCGTGCGGCTAGAGTGAAATTGGAGTGCTGACTCCATCACGATGAGCGAACAGAACGATCAGCACCGCCGCCCAAAAATCGTCGTCCTGGGCGGCGGATTCGCCGGACTGGCCGCGGCGCACGCGCTGAGTTCGAAGCCCGTCGATGTGACGATAGTCGATCGCCAGAACTATCACCTGTTTCAGCCGCTGCTCTATCAGGTTGCTACCGCAGCGCTGGAATCCGCCGAGATCGCGTCGCCAATCCGGCGGATCTTTCGGCACGCGAAAAACGTCAGCGTCATTCTCGCCGAAGCAGTCTCGGTCGATGTGGCCGCGAACACGCTCATTCTCCGCGACGGCAGCATTTCGTACGACTACCTGATCGTCGCCGCGGGCGCGACGCACTCGTATTTCGGTCACGACGAATGGGAGGAGCCCGCACCCGGACTCAAGACCATCGATGATGCGATCATGATTCGCCGCCGCGTGCTCATCGCGTATGAAGCGGCTGAGCGCGAGCCAGATCCGGAGGTTCAGCGCGACTGGCTGACCTTCGTGATAATCGGCGGCGGACCGACCGGCGTCGAACTTGCCGGCGCAATCGCCGAGATATCGCGCCGGGTGGTCGAGCGCGATTTCCATAGAATCAACGAGGTGCGCGTGGTGCTGCTCGAAGCGGGACCGCGGGTGCTGCCCGCCATGTCGCCCGAGTCATCCGAAAACGCTGCGCGGCAGCTCAAGCGGCTGGGCGTGCAGGTGATGGTCGACAGCAAGGTGATAGCCGTTGATGACGACGGCGTCGGCTACGAGGGAGGACGAATCGGCTCGCGAACGGCAATTTGGGCTGCCGGCGTGACCGCATCTCCCCTGGGCGCCACCCTCGGCGCGCCGCTCGATCGCGCGGGCCGCGTCAAGGTGAATCCCGATCTTTCGGTGCCCGGCGCGCCCAACGTGTTCGTGGCGGGCGATCTCGTTTCTATTCAAAGCGAAGGCAAGGATGTCCCCGGGCTGGCTCCGGCCGCGATGCAGGAAGGACGGCACGTCGCGAAAAATGTGCTGCATGCGATCGATGGCACCGCGACGGCGCCGTTTCGTTACAGAGACAAGGGTGTTCTGGCGACGATTGGAAAGGGCGCGGCGGTTGCGGATATCGGACGCATTCGGCTTTCCGGAGTTGTGGCGTGGCTTGCGTGGCTGACGATCCATATCTTGTACTTGATCGGTTTTCGCAACCGCTTCTTCGTGCTCGCGGAGTGGGCCTGGGTATATCTGCGTAACGATCGCGGCGCGCGGCTGATAACCGGCGGCGATGTCGAGGCGCTGCTCGAACGCGGCGCCCATTCCGGCGATGGCAAAGGCAGCGCGGAATCCGGGTAGCCCGGTTAGTCGGTCGGCGCGGCGTCCAACTCGCCACCGGCCGTTTCGATCTTGAACACCCAGGTAATGATCAGTCCGAGCAGGCTTATCGCGGCGGCAACAGCAACCGTCACGCCGAGACCGAACGCACTTTTCAGCACGGGGAGAAAAAAGATGCCGATCGCCGCGCCGACTTTGCCCGCTGCCGCCGCAAGGCCGTGACCCGATCCGCGAAGCCGCGTGGGAAACAGTTCCGCCGGCAGCAGATAGGTGGTGGCGTTGGGCCCCGCATTCACCATCAGATTGAAAATCGCAAATCCTGCCAGCACCAGGGCGAGATTTCCGGCTCCGCGCTGAGTCGTCGACAGAAAAAGCAGCAGCAGGCCGATCGTCATTCCGGTGAAACCCAGCAGTTGCAATCGTATGCGCCCCCAGCTTTCGACCAGCCAGATATTCAGCGCGAATCCCACCAGCAGAAAGATGTCCAAAAATGCGGTCCCTTCGGACGATGCGATATCGAGCGATCGGAAATCGGTGTGGTGCAATCCGACGAAGGTCATCGCCGCCAGAATTGTCGGCGTAAACATCCCGACCCCGTAGAGCGTGATATCCATCAGCGACCAAGGAACCGTCGCGAGAATGGTGCGGCGGAGATATTTGTCTGAGAAGAGTGACCAATAAGAGCCTGATGGATCGTTCGCGTCGCGCAGAGTCGCACGCCGCGTCCAATGCTCGCTTTCCGGCAGGTTCCTGCGCAGGACCACGAGGGCGGTTGCCGGAACGACGCCTGAAAACAACATCCATCGCCACGCGCCCGGATGCGGATGAATCAGCAAAATCGCGATGCCGACGATCGCGCCCGCCAACATCCCGAATGCCTGAAACGTGAACGCCGCCACCAGCATCCGGCCGCGCACTTTGGAGGGCATGAATTCGACCAGATAGGCGGCGGCGATCGGATAGTCCGCGCCGACGGCCACGCCGACCAGAAAGCGGAACGCGATAAGTGAGGCGATACTCCAGGCGACGCTGCACAAGACGGTCGAAATGGCGAAAATCGCGAGATCGGCGACGAACAGATTTCGCCGCCCGAACTGGTCCGAAAGCCGCCCCAGCAACACCGCTCCCACGATCGCGCCGAGCACTGCCGCGGAAGCGATCAGGCCTTGCATCCAGGAACTCGCGCCGAAGCGGACGTGCAACAGCGGCAGCGCGGCCGCGATGATAAAAAGGTCGTAGCCATCCAGAAACACGCCCATCGCCGACAAAAACCAGACTCGCCGCTGAATCGGAGTAAGAGTCGGCAGACGGGGAGGCGGAATTGCGGGCGCACTTATCGCGGTCGCCATTTTTATTCTTCGAGGCCGGCCGACGAAGCGGGCCGGCGCACCTGAAAGGCAGATTTGGCTCCGAACATTATAAAAGCGAGGCCTCCGCGAATCGCCGAGCCAATTGTTACAGTTTGAAAACGGCCCTGGCTCTTGATCCTTGCCCGTCTTTGACGATTACTGGTTATTGCCGGAATTTGTTTACGGCGGTTGTATCGGAGGAAAGGATGGCTTCTTTCGGCAGAGCGAATGTCCGTTCGAAAGAGCGTGAATCATTCGAGTTCAGCGAAGACGGCTGGACGATCAAAGACGCGAAAGCGATGTATCTCGTCGACCGATGGGGCGGCGGATATTTCGATATCAATTCCGGCGGCGACATGATCGTTCTTCCGTTGCTAGGACGCGGCGGCAAGATCGTCATCCGCGAAGTTGTCGATGCCGCGCGCGCGAAAGGCCTGGGCAGCCCGTTGCTGATCCGCTTCCAGGACATGTTGCACCATCGCGTGCGCGCGTTGAACGAGGCGTTTGCCGCCGCGATCACGCGCAAGCGTTTCAAGGGCGTGTATCGCGGCGTTTTTCCGATCAAGGTCAATCAGCTTCGCGAAGTGGTCGAGGAAATCGTCGATGCGGGCAAGCCCTTTCACTACGGCCTGGAAGTCGGCTCCAAGCCGGAGCTGTTCGCCGGCCTGTCGCTGCACACCGACAATGACTCGCTGATCATCTGCAACGGCTACAAGGACGATCGCTATATCCGTGCGGCGCTCCTGGGCCGCAAACTCGGCAAGACCGTGCTGCTGGTCGCGGAGAAGCTCTCCGAAGTGCAGGCCATCGTCAATATCGCCAGGGAAGTCGGGATCGAGCCGATGATCGGTGTGCGGTTGCGCCTGGCTAGCAAGGGCGCCGGCAAATGGTCGGAGTCGAGCGGCGGCGGAGCGAAGTTCGGCCTGTCGACCGAAGAGCTGCTGCAGGCCGCGGCGATTTTGCGCGAAGCGGGCATGAGCGCGGCGCTCAAGCTGCTGCATTTTCATATCGGCTCGCAGGTTCCCGACATCCTGATAATCAAGCGCGCGATTCGCGAGGCGACGCGCTACTACGCGAAGCTGCGCAAGATGGGCCATCCGATCGAATATCTCGACGTCGGCGGCGGACTCGCGATCGATTACGACGGCTCGCGCACGACGTCGCATTCGTCGATGAACTACAGCATCCGCGAGTACGCGCGCGACATTGTCTACAACGTCGCAGACGTCTGCGACGAGGAAAATGTTCCGCATCCGAACCTGGTCTCGGAATCGGGACGCGCCGTCGTGGCTCATCATTCCGTATTGGTCGTGGAAGCGCTGAACACCGTGGAAAAGCCCGGCAAGGCGCCGGGCGGATTTTCCGGCGAGGAGCACAAGCTGCTGCGTGATCTGCGCGAAATCGGCGAGATGGTCGAGCAGCGCGAATTGGCCGAGTCGTGGCACGACCTGATCCAGGTCCGCGAAGAGTCGCAGAAGATGTTCGAAGTCGGGCTGCTCGATCTCGAACTCAAGGCCAAGACGGAGGGGCTGTTCTGGGAGACGACCCAGCGCATCATGCGCCTCGCCTCGCAGCTCAACGTCAATGACATTCCCGAAGAGATGGTGGAGCTGCGCCGCGAGCTGGCGGATCAGTACATCTGCAATTTCTCGGTCTTCCAGTCGCTGCTCGATCATTGGGCGCTGGGCGCGATGTTCCCTGTGGTGCCGATTCATCGTCTTAACGAGCGGCCGACCTCGCGCGCGCGGCTGGCGGACATCACCTGCGACTCCGACGGCAAGATTTCGAAATACATCGGCGACGAGGAAAGCGACTCGCTGCCGCTGCATCCGGTGAACGATCGGCCGTACTACCTGGGAATCTTTCTGACCGGCGCGTATCAGGACATCATGGGCGACCTCCACAATCTGTTCGGGCGCGTGAACGAGGTGCACGTCTTTCTCGATACCGACGAACCGTGCGGTTACTACCTTGAGGAAGTGATTCCCGGCAGCAGCATCTCGGAAGTGCTCGGGATGGTCCAATACGACACGCGCGAACTCGTCGCGCGCGTAAAGGCGCAGGTCGATGCGGCCATAAAGCAGGATCGCATCAAACCCAGCGACGGCATGAAGCTCCTCGAAGACTACGAAAAAGGCCTGAAGGAACAGACCTACCTGTATCCGGAGTGACCGCGCTCCCGCCTTGCAGAAGGAGCGCTTCGCGAACACGGTACCGGGTCCGCTTGCGCGCAGAGGATCCTCCGTCACGTGCGTTCCTCAGGACTCCTCGCCAGCTCGTCGGCAGCTCACTTCGCTCACGATGACACTTTGTGGCACCAGGATGACAGCGAGTGGCATTAGGTGCCGTTCGGCGGTTTGCAAGGGTGCGGCGATCCCGACGCCCACTCGGGATCAGGGCAGGGCTTAGGCTCCGGGCACCCAGACTCTTGCGCCTAAATTTTGGGCAAACCCAAAAAAGTCTAATGAAATCAAGGATAATTTGGGTTCGTTTTGTAAAAAAAATATTTTGGCTTTCCTCGATTCGGTCAATTTTTGACGGTCTGTCACTCGAAGTAGGCGGCCGCGCAAGTGCGTGGAGTGGCGCGATGATGGCGTGAAAAACGATGAACGTGCTGAGCCGGTAGCGGCCATGTGCGGAAGCCTACGATGCCCCGGATTACGTATCAACGTCTAAGAAGTTCAGCCGTCCACATTCGGCGATCTGTCCACATTGGTTGCAATCGGTGTTTATCGACAGCCTCACTCAGCGGGCGAGGGACTTCGAGTCCGATCCACAAAAGAGACATTCCGCGGGCTTGCCGAGAGCGGGCGTTGGGCGCTATGCGGAAGGTGCCGCACAGCTGGGGTCAGCATCGTGGCAAAAGTGAGGAGCGCATCATGAACCAGTGGAAAATCGGTGACGTCAAGGTCAGCAGGATTGTCGAGTCGGAGGGGCCGTGGGACGGCACCTTCATCATGCCGAACGCGACGGCGGAAAACCTGAAGAAGGAGGCCGATTGGCTCTACCCCGCGTTTTCCGACGCGACCGGAAAAGCCATCATGGCAATCCAGGCGCTCGTGATCGAGTCGCAGGGCAAACGCATCATCGTCGATACCTGCATCGGCAACGACAAGGTGCGCTCCAACCCCGAATGGAACAAGTTGCAGCTTCCGTTCCTGCAGGACCTGCAGAAGCTCGGGTATCCGCGCGAATCGATCGATCGCGTCATCTGCACGCATCTGCATATCGACCATGTCGGCTGGAACACGATGCTCAAAAACAACAAGTGGGTGCCGACCTTCCCCAACGCGAAATATCTGCTCGGCGGCACCGAATGGGATTTCTTCTCTCGCGCGGAGGATCCGTTCCTGAAGGACCCGGTCGAGGATTCGGTTCGCCCCATAATGGCGGAGGGGATGAACGAGCTGGTCGATGACAAGTATCGCGTCACCGACGAAGTCTGGCTCGAATCGACCCCTGGCCACACGCCCGGCCATTTCGCCGTGCGGATCTCATCGAAGGGACAGGACGCGGTCATCACCGGCGACCTGATGCATCACGCGATTCAATGCCGCTATCCCGAGTGGGACGACAATTTCGACATCGACCCCCCGATGGCCAAGAAGACGCGGCGCGCGTTCTGCGAGCGCTATGCAGACACGTCGACGCTCGTGTTCGGGACGCATTTCGCGCTGCCCAGACCGGGCAAAATAGTGAAGAAGGACGATTCGTTCCGCTTCGTCCTCGCGTGATCGGAAGTCAGGTCGAATTATGATTGGACTCAAAGAGCAGACCGTCACCGGCGCTAAGTCTTTCGCCGAGGCGCGCGCCAAACATCGCTGGCAGATTCCGTCCAACTACAACGTCGCCATCGATTGCCTGGATCGCTCGTTCCACGCGAAGGACCGTATCGCGCTGTATTACGAGGACGATGAAGGTTACAGCGCCACCTACACCTGGGGGCAGATTCGGACCGCGAGCAACAAGCTTGCGAATGCGCTGCGCGCGCATGGCGTCGGACGCGGCGATGTCGTCGCGGTGCATACACCGCAGCGGCCCGAGACCGCGATCATGCACATGGCGCTGTATCGCCTCGGTGCCATCGCGCTGCCGATCTCCAAGCTCTTCGGCCCCGATGCGATCCGCTATCGGCTGGAAAACAGCTCCGCCAAGGCGATCCTCGTGGAGCCCGAGACGGTCGGCAAGCTAGATGGAATCCGCGACGAGATCGAAACGCTGAAACACGTCATCATCGCCGGCAAGGGCGACGGCCTCTCGTTCGACGAGCTGGTCGCCAAGGGCGCGGACCATTTCACGCCCGACCGCGAGCCGTTGGCGGAAGATCCCGTGCTGCTGATGTACACCTCGGGCACGACGGGAAATCCCAAAGGCGTGCTGCATCACGCGCGTTTCATCCTGGGCCACAACGGCATCGACTACTCGTACAATTTCCTGCGCGACGGAGACATCTACTTCAGCCCGGCGGATTGGGCGTGGGCGGGCGGGCTGCTCGATGGACTGATTGCGGTGTGGCCGTACAACGTTCCGGTGCTCGCCTATCGCAGCAAGGCGCGGTTCGATCCCGATGTCACCTACCGCCTGCTCGAGAAATACGGCGCCACGGTCGGGTTGTATCCGCCGACGGCGCTCAAGACCCTGCGCGAAGTAAAGAACCCGCGCGGCAAATACCGCGACCTTAAGCTGCGATGCATCGTCAGCGGCGCCGAACCCGTGTCGCCCGAGCTGGCGCGATGGGTGGCCGAGGAGTTGAAGGTCGAGTTCAACCAGGGCTTCGGCCAGACCGAGGCGAATTATTTCATCGGCACCTGCGGCGCGCTGGAGCCTTATAAGCTGGAACCGCTGGGCAAGCCTTTTCCCGGCCACAACGTGACGATTATCGGTGCGGACCGAAAGCCGGTCGCGAAGGCCGGCGACAAGGGCGAGATTGCGATTCATCGCGATTCTCCGGTGGTGATGAAGGAATATTGGAAGAACCCGGACGCGATGGAGGAAAAGTTCGCCGGCGAATGGTGCCTGACGGGCGACCTCGGCTACGCCGACGACGAGGGCTACGTCTATTTCCAGGGTCGCGCCGACGACGTCATCAAGACGTCAGGCTATCGCGTGGGTCCCGCCGAAGTCGAAGCATCGATTATGGAAGTGAAGGGGGTCGCGTCGTGCGCGGTGATCGGAGTACCCGACGAGCAGCGCGGCCAATCCATCAAGGCGTTTGTCAAGGTATTGCCGGCGATCGAAAAGTCAGAGGGATTCATCATCGAGATTCAATCGCACGTCAAGAAAAAACTGGCCGCGCACGAATATCCGCGCGAGATCGAATTTATCGACGAATTCCCGATGACGGTGACCGGCAAGATTCGCCGCCGCGACCTGCGCGAGCAGGAGATTCAGAAACGCCGCGGACCGAAATGATCTGCGCCTCGCGCGCCGACGGCTAAAAGAGCGCTACTTTAGATTCCGGGTCGCCTGGACGGTGAGGGCGACGCCATTGGCGTAGGTGACAACCACTCGTTCGCCGCGCCTTAGCTGGAGGACATCGACACCGTCGCCGGCCTTGAGCTGGATGGTCTTTTTCGTACTGCCGCTTTTGACCGAAAACGCGCCACCCTTGGTATCCAGATGGGTAATTCTGCCGGTGATCGTCTGCGATCCTTCCGCCGCCGGCGAAGGCGATGCGGTCGGACTGGAAACATGGAGGGGGATCGACTGAGCGGACGCGGAGACCGCGCAAGCCAGGATGATCGAGTTCAAAACCACGACGTAACGTTTCATTCGTACCCTTTCCGGAGACTATCGATGCCTTTTCGGCGAGCCCCAGAGTCTAGCAGGCGAACGAAAACCAGAACCAGCCCGGCAGAGGGGTTGTATCCCGCCGTAGGCGGCACAAACGAAAGCTCGGTGCTGTCTGAGAGAGTTGTGGTTGCGGCGCGCAGACGCGCCGCGATCCCTTCGCTTCGGCAGCCTCCGGTCGGGATGACACGAAGGGGCGAGCGGGGCAGGTGGCGCGGAACACCAGTTGTGGGACGGCACTCTAGGCGCCGATTTCGTCCAGGAACGGGATCATCGCATCCAGCAGGCCGCACGGATTGTCGCCGTGGACATTGTGCCCGGCCTTCTCCACGCGGACCCATCGGGCGCGCGGGAGAGAGCGCGCGAAGCGTTCAGCCGCATCGTCGGTCAGGATGTCGCTGAGCGCGCCGCGCACGATCAGCGTCGGGCATGAGATCTTCGTGAGCTCGCCTGCCAGCCGCTCGCGCTGCGCCGTGCTGATACGCCAGGCTTCGTCAGATGCGCGTCGCTGGTCGTGCTTGAGCGCCCACTTTCCGCTGGGCAACTGGCGCAGGTTGTAGAACAGGCTGCGCCGCAGTACCGCGGGATCGCGCAGCGGGTTGAACTTGACGGCGCGTTCCAGGAACGCCTCCAGCGAGTCGAGTTCGGGAGTGCTGGAGAATTCGCGAATTCGCTCCGCGCCGGAAGGATTGATCTCGGGGCCCACGTCGACCACCACCAGCCCCTTCATCCGGTCGCTGTGGCGCGCCGCATAAGCGATAGAATTGAGCCCGCCCATCGATTGGCCCACGAGGACGGGGTTCTCGAGCTTGAGCAAATCGATGAACCCCTCGACGTCGCGCAGTTGGGTCTCGACGCCGTAGTCGATCGCCGGGGACCATTCGCTGTCGCCATGCCCGCGCTGGTCGAGCGCGATACATCGATAGCGATTACGCAGCATCAGCGCGACGACGTCCCAGGTGTGCGCGTTCAGTCCGCCGCCGTGCAGGAAGAGAAGAGGGCGCCCCGACCCACCCCAGTCCAGGTAGTGAAAGCGCATCGCGCCGACGATCACCTGATGGTCCCGCGGGAGGTCGATGCTGCCCGCATCGAGGCCCGCGATCTCGACCGCGCGGCGCAGCATCTCGATTTGTTCGGGTCTATCCATCGCCGCCCCGTTATTCGTCCAAGATCTGCTCGACCCCCTGGATGACGCTGAGCAGCGCCCTGATGAGATCGGTCGCACTCATGATGCCCACGACTTTGCCGTTGTCGACCACGGGCAATCCTCCGACCTTATGCTGGAGCATCAGCTCGGCGGCCTCTTCGGCACTGTTGCGCGGGCTGACGGTCACGGGGTTAGGCGTCATCGCGGCGTTTACTTTGATCGAATCGAGCAGGCCAGAGTGCTGGCGCAGGTCACGGTCGGTGATGATGCCGACCAGCTTGTCGCCCAGCACCACCGGCAGCCGCCGAAACCGCCCGTGATCCATCAGCGTCCGGGCCTTCGCAAGCGTGTCGTCAGGACTCACGCAAACCGGCAACCGACTCATCCAGTTGACTATCTGCATCGAACCAATCCTCCTGCTCAGCCTCGGACCTCTGCGGCGTCATTGCTGAAGATAGTCCATTTACCAACGCGGGAGAAATTGCGGGCGATGAGACCGGCGGCGCATTTTGTTGTCCATCGCGTCAGGAGTGCAACGCAGTGCCGCAACCACGTGGCTCAGCATCGCCGCAGACCGAATATCGCGTCGAACGACGAGGCTGCGCCGTTCTCGCTCGACTTAGGAGACCGCAGATATGAGACTGCCGGAGAGCTAGCTTCCTTTGGGCAGTCCCAATACGCGTTCGCCGATGATGTTGTGCTGAATCTCATTTGTACCAGCAGCGATCGTCCCCCGGCGTGCCGCAAGCATTCGATGGGACCATTTGCCGCGGTCGATCGCGCCGGCCGCCTGATACTCGAGTTGGCTGTACGGTCCAAGTAGCTCCATCGCAAACGTCTGGATTCGGAGGTTAAGATGCGTGGTTCCAAGCTTCAGAATCGATCCCTCCGGGCCGGGCTGTAGCCCCTTTAGCTGGCGCGTTAGTTGCCGCAGGCTGGTGTATTTGAGGCCGTCTGCCTCGCACGCGAAGCCTGCGATCTTCTGGCGCACATATCCGTCTTCCCATGCTGGTCGGCCATTGCGGTCGACCTTTTTCGCCAGCTCGACGAGCTGGCGCACCTCAACCATCATGTCGGTGCGGCCACCATGTATGGTCCGCTCGAACATCATGTTGGTCATCGCGACCATCCAGCCCTGGTTCTTCTGCCCGACCAAGTTCGATTTCGGAACCTGCACGTCTTCGTAAAATACCTGGTTGAAGCCGCGTTCGCCGGTGATCTGGACGAGCGGCCGTACGGTCACCCCGGGGCTCTTCATGTCGACGAGCAAATAGCTCAGGCCCTTGTGCTTCGGGAGACTCGGATCGGTCCGGCAGAGCAGGGTGGAAAAATCGGCGTGATGCGCGTTGGAGGTCCATACCTTCGATCCGTTGACGACGAAGTGATCGCCTTCGTCGATCGCTCGCGTTTCAACCGCGGCCAGGTCAGACCCATGATTTGGCTCAGAGAGACCCTGGCACCAGATTTCCTCGGCAGGGGGAATTTTCGGGATGTAGCGTTGCTTCTGTTCCGGCGTTCCCCACTGCATCAGGGTTGGTCCGACGCGCGCGATTCCCTGAAAATTCACGGTGGGTGGTGCTTTCGCGCGGTCGATTTCCTGGTGATAGATGAATTGCTGGATCAGGGTCGCACCGCGGCCGCCAAATTCTTTGGGCCAATGGATACACATCCAGCCCGCGTCGTAGAGCTTGCGATGCCACGAGCGGCGGCGCTCGAATTCGGTCCTGGTCTCTGGATCGGCGAGCTCAGTGTCATCGCGCCAATCACGCGGGATATTTTTCTCCAGCCAGCTTCTAAATTCCCGTCGAAACGCCTCGTCTTCTTCACTGAATTTGAAATCCATGGACGCCTCCCAATAAAGCGGCGACAACAGATGACTCATAGCGGAAGTGTGAGGCAAGCCGGAAGAGTCGATGCTGCTTTATGTGCGTGCAAACTCTGCCCAGCTTCATGGAAGGAGAATAGTTGGGTCTCCTCGCCTCCGACGAAGTTTTCGAGGCGCGCGTCCTAAACAGGGCTCGATGTTCTCCGGCGAACCATTTGAGACGTTACCACGATGTCGATTGCGTCACGCTCAATGTAATGTCGGACTCGGAACCGACAAAGGAATCGAGTTCGATTTTGAACGAGCGTAACGGCGGCCCTTCCATTCGCCTTTGATCGCGTTGCGCTGGAATCAATCACGAAGAAGATGATGGAGCGCATCATCGATAAGGCAAAGCCTAAGAACCAGCCCTTGGAATGATGGACATATCGGAGAAGCCGCTTCCGAAATCCACGACGCTCAAGGTGGCCGAGGCCCTCGATTCCCACGCGCCGCCGCGTCCGCGCAGGGCGCCTGGGCCGGGCGGTCCCTTCTCTGCGCTCAGGATGGTCCACAATCCGCTCCCCCTGATTAGCGCCGACTGGAAGCGTTATGGCGACGTAGTGCGCTATCGATTGGCAACGATGCCGGGCTTCGTGGTGGTTCATCCCGAGGGGATCAAGCATGTGCTGCAGGAGAACCATCGCAACTACGTCAAGTCCCCTGACTACAGAATCCTGGCGCGACTGCTGGGCGATGGATTGCTAACCAGCGAAGGCGAACTGTGGACGCGGCAGCATCGACTTATAGCGCCGGTAGTCCATCATGAGCGAATAACAGAGTTCGGCGCCACGATGGTCGATAGCACACTGCGGATGCTCGACCGTTGGAACCCGATCGCGTCCGAGCGGCGCAGCTTCGACGTATGCAATGAGATGATGAAGCTCACGCTCGAAATCATCGCGCGAGTGCTTCCAAAAGTGGAAATTGCGGGCGAGCTGACGCGCCAGATCGGCAACGCCGTTACGTTGGTCAATGAACGCTTCGGTGAATTCGATCTCGGCACGCTGCTTCCGTTTCTTCCGACGCCGGCCAATCTCCGCTCGCGCCGCGCGGGGTTAACGCTCCATCGGATCATCGCCAGCGTGATCGCAGAGCGCCGACTCGACGGCAGGGATCGCGGCGACCTGCTTTCACTGCTACTGGCGGCACGCGATCCGGATACGGGCGTCGCGATGAACGATAAGGAGTTGCGCGACGAATTGCTGACGATGATACTGGCGGGCCACGAGACCATCGCCAACGCACTATCGTGGACCTGGTATATGCTCTCGCAAAATCCCGAACCCGAGCAAAAGCTCCATCGCGAACTGATCGACGTGCTAGGCGGTCGGGCGCCGACGATCGCCGATTTGCCGAACCTGCCCTACACCGCGATCGTTATCAACGAGTCGATGCGACTTTATCCTCCGGTTTGGGCTGTTGGCCGCTCGCCTATCGCAGACGACCAGATTCTGGGGTTCGCAATTCCCAAGGGTGCGAGCGTAATGCTCTGTCCATGGCTGACGCATCGCCATCCAGACTTTTGGGAGGAGCCGGAACGCTTCGACCCCGAACGGTTCTCGCCCGAGCAATCCGCAATAAGGCCGCGCCACGCGTACTTTCCCTTCGGCGGCGGTCCGCGGCAGTGCATCGGCAACGTCCTCGCACTGACCGAGGCGACACTGATCCTCGCATCGGTGGCGCAGAAATATCGCTTGCGGATGGTTCCAGGGCATCGGGTAGACCCGCAGCCGCTGGTGACTTTGCGTCCACGCTATGGTTTGAAGATGACACTGGAAGCAACCAAGGTCCGGGCTGGATAGGAGCCTAAGCTCAGCGGTGTTGCCGACCCTGGTGGCGTTCGCGGTGTTTCCTGGATGGAGCAAATCGTTTTAGGATTCGAAGGCGCCGGCCGTCGTTACTTGTTGCGATGACTTTCAGAGCAAAACGCGTATTTCAGTGGTGTGGAGTCCCCATTGCGTTAGCAAGCACTGCTGCCATCTCGCTCGTGGGAGTGCTTTCCTTCGGATTGTCTGGCGCAGCGGTGATTCTCGGCAGGGTTCGGCCGTTACGCAACGCGTGTCAATTTCTCTCCGGGGCTTACGACCGGTTACTCGATCGGCTCGGCCAGGAAGTTCTACAGGATCCTCGAGACACGCCGGCGTTACGACTCATGGTTTCCCTTAGCCTTAGCGCCATACCAATTTTCCTGATCCAACTCGTTTTAGGAAAAACTCGACTGCTGCTCGCGATCGCTTTCTATATTTCCCTTTATGGTCTCAAGTTCCATGGGTTTGTCAGGTTCTTCAGCGCCAAACACCTGGAGGCACACCGGCGCAAGGGCTACTTCTCGGAGAAGTACGATAAGCTCTTCGGCCGTTACGTCGAATTCTTCCTGGGGTATTTGTATGGAAACGTTCCGGAACTGGATCGGACAGTTCATGTCCGTCTCCACCATCGAGAGAACGGCGGACTCGATGACACTGCCGATTCCAGGGGCTACGATCGAACGAGTCGCCTGGATTTCCTGTGGTACGTCTCGAACAACATTTGGACGGTTCTGGGGATTGCTCCATACGCTTACTTTAAAGCTACAGGCGATGAGGAGAACCGAAGACGCCTGTTCTGGGGTATAGCGCGGTACGGTGCCTACTTCGGAGCGGTCTTCATCTACGATTGGAGAATTGGGACCATGTTCGTGTTGGTTCCTCTTCTTTGCATGAACTTCATCACGGCAATCACCGCATGGGTCCAACACGCTTTCTATGACCCGGAACATCCCGAGGATTATTTTGCGAATACCGTGACCGTTTTGGATGAGCCCAACTTCATGAACGAAGGATACCACCTCTGTCATCACCACCGAGCCGGCCTACACTGGACTGAGATGCCGGTCCATTTCGAGCGGATTCGCGACAAGATGAGAGAGTCCGGGTCCTTAGTCTTCCGGGACTCGGATTTTATGAGACTTTTCCTCGATCTGACCCTCTTTCGAAGAATAGATGTGCTTGCCGAGAAACTTGTCCCGTGGGAGCCCATGAATCACGAGCAGAGATTGGCTTTGCTGGCGAAAAGAACCGGGGTTGTTCGTTGAGATAGACAAGGGCGGCTCGATTTGTTCGGTTCTATTCATCGCTCATCAGCGGCCGGGCCTTCGGAAGGGTGTCGTCCGGACTCACGCAGACCGGCAACCGACTCATCCGGTTGACTTTGCATCGAACCAATCCTCCCGCTCAGCGTCGGACCTCTGCGGCGTCATTGATGGAGATAGTCCATTTACCAACGCGGGAGAAATTGCGAGTAAAAGCCCCGCTGCGGATAGGGTCTCGCCCGCGTTGAGCAGCGACGCAGTGAAGAAATCGCGTTGCGAGAAGAGAGACACACCTACATATGGGTTTGAGATGAGGTTGTTAGGATTCGACGCTCGCGGTGGTGATGATTATCTTTGGACCGGTCCAGATCCAGCGGTTCGTTCACAGCGGTTCCGTAAGCAGACTTGTTTGATTGGGTTGCTGAGATCGTTCTTCGAGTGAGGCTTTTTGTTCTACTTTATTTCGAAGCTGGGCGTTGCAGCGTGAAACGAATGGCACCCATTCCGATTCCCTCCTAAGCTCCCAAAATCGCCGTTCGGGAACGTGGTAAACAACCACCTTCTTTTTTTTTCTAAGAAGCCTTAGCACGTTGAGAAGCGTTCCGACGCTTTTGCCGTCCCAGATCATTAGGCCAATGGTCGCCTGTTGCGACATCAACCGATCTTTTTCAGCGTAGAAGTCGAAAGTTCCCTCGCGTGTTTCGGAGAACACTCGTCGCAGGTTCCAGTTCCCAATATTATTTCGGCAGGCGCTTCCGGCGCAGAACACTTCGACGTTCGCGTATTGCTTGCCATGCAGGTATTGCTGCACCGCTTTGTCGGCTCCGTTCGCGTCTCCAATGAGAATCGGGAGCCTTTTCTCAACGATCGTGTTCAACTTTCGCTGCACTTCTGGAAGGAGACGTGAAACATGTCGCGAGCCTCCTATGAAGACGGTTGTCATCGGTTGCTCCGTGTCCGCGTAGCCGCGAGAGCGAAAACATCCGCGACTCCGCTCTCATCATATAGTACATCGGTAATGGCATTCATCGTCGCCCCAGAGCGATACAAATCATCGAAAAGAAGGATCTTCCTGCCGCGAATGGCGGACGGATCAATTTGGTGAAGGCCCTCAAGGAGCCGCAATCTCTCGTCAAGGTCGGTAACGTTCTTGAGTTGAGGCGTTTCCCTTACTTTTTTCACGCAGTCCACTAACTCAATACCCAAACGAGAACTCAGCTCTGTGGCAAGAGTCATGACGGGCTGAAGAGACCGTTCGCTCGAAGGAGGAACAGGCACGATAGCGTCAACAGGAGGGTTCCAAGACTTCACAAATTCCTCAAGAGCCTCGGCGATAGCCGGTACGACCGATTGGTCGCGACTGAACTTGAGTTTGTATAGAAGTTCGCCGACCTCAGACCGCTCGGTATCGAATCGCATGTGCCCGAACTCGTCATATCCGATTGGCGTGCTGCTCAGAGTGTGGAGATCGAGCGCGTATCCATCGCGCCAACGACCCGGAATCCTTCTTGGTTGAAACTTGACCATCGAAAATTTTGGTGCCGAGGGCGGGACTTGAACCCGCATGTGGTTGCCCACGGTGGATTTTGAGTCCACTGCGTCTGCCGTTTCGCCACCTCGGCGCCGAAGGACGATGACGATTTCTTTTCTATAAGGCATCGGCGCCGCGAGCAACTGCGACTTGCCGGCGCGCGCAGAGGCGGAGAGGCGAATGCTCGTCTCGCACTGGCTCGGAGACCGTTCTTGCGCTCATCTGCCGCGCCGGCCTACGGCCTCTCCCAATCGATCCACTCGACCTGATGGCTGCCCAAGTAGGCCTTCACCGCTTCGCCAAGCGTCGCGTAAAACGTTTCCGCGCCGAAGCGTGCGAAGAGCCCGAAGCGCTTCAGTTTGTCCTTGACCGGGTCCTTCATCTCCGCGAAGCGCAGCTCAATGCCCTCGGCGTGGAGACTGTCGTCGAGCTCCGCCACGATGTCCGCGGCGGTTACGTCGACACTCGTCACTGGCTCGGCCGCGACCACGACCCAACGCACGGGCGTGGGCGATCTCGCCACCACGCCGAGCACCCGTTCGCGGAAGAGCTCGGCGTTGGCAAAGAAGAGCGGCGCATCCCAACGGAACAGCACCAGACCCGGGATGCGGCTCGCCTGCGGATAGCGGCCGATGTCGTGGTAGCCTCTAATGCCTTCGACACGTCCGAGCACAGCCGAATGCGGCCGCCATCCGTCCCAAAGAAACTCGATCACGGCGATCACGATCGCGATCCCGATGCCGAGAACCGCGCCGAACAGCGCGACGCCCGCGAAGCAGATCATCGACAGCCAGAACTCCCATTGCTGGATGCGATAGATGCGGCGCAGATCGGCGACTTCGATGAGGCCGATGGCCGCGGCGATGACGACGGCCGCGAGCGCCGTGGCAGGCAGGTACTGCAGTAAATTCGGCGCCGCGACCAACAGCACCGCGATGGCGAGCGCGCCGACAACACCGGTCAGTTGCGTGCGTGCACCGGCGGCCTCGGCCACCGGGGTGCGCGATGCGCTGCTGCTGATTGGAAAGCCCTGGACGAAGCCGGCTGCGAGGTTCGCGATACCGAGACCGACCATCTCCTGGTTGGGATCGACCGGCATGCGCATCCGCGCTGCGTACGCGCGCGAGAGCACGCTCGTATCCGCGAACGACACGAGAGCCACCGCCAGTCCGCCGGTCAGCACCGCCGTGACATCATCGACGCCGATGAGCGGCAGGGAAGGTACCGGCAATCCGTGGGGCAGCGGGCCGAGCACCGATAGGCCCGCACGCGCCGCGAGGTCGAAGCGATCCACCGCCAGCGTGGCAGCCACCACCGCGATCAGAATGGCCGGGATGCGTGGGCGGCGTTGCAGGAGCAGGATCGATACGAGCGTGCATGCGCCCACCACGAGCGCCACGAGGTTGGTCTTCCCCTCGAACGCGCCGCTTGCGATGGCCAGGAACTGCCGCAGCGGACCTTCCTCCTGTACGGAGAAGCCCAGGAGCTTCGGCAGTTGACTCAGGAACACCGTCAGCGCGATGCCGTTCATGTAGCCATAGCGGATCGGTTTCGAGAGGAGCTCTGTCACAAAGCCGAGCCGCGCGAAGCCCGCCGCGACGCACACGACGCCTGAAACGATCGCCATCGCGCTTCCGAGCGCGACCGCGCGCTGCGGGTCGCCGGAGGAGAGCGGCAGCACGACTGCGAGGATCACTCCCGCGAGCGCGGAATCCGGGCCGAGCACGAGGATGCGGCTTGGGCCAAACATCGCATAGGCGAGCAGCGGCACGATCGTCGCGTAAAGGCCGTAGATGCCCGGGACGCCCGACGCCTCGGCATACGCGATGCCCACTGGTACCAGCATGGTCGTGAGCACCAGGCCGGCGACGACATCATGGCGTAACCAGGCCCGTTGGTATGACTTCATCACGAGCAGGCCTGGAAACCAGCGCAGCCACGAGGCGTCGCCACCACTTCGAACGGAATCGCTCATCGCAAATTCACGGCGCCGTCTATGAGAGGAGCCGATGTGAACGTCGCGTCTCTCTTCTCAAGGCTGACATGGGCGCGGTCTTCATTCGGGGTTCGGCGCTGACGACTGGAAAAGCTCCACTTGCCGGCATCGCCATCAAGGCAGGCGTTCCAAGATTTTTCCCAGGAATTTCCACTTTTGAGTCTCCGCTTTCGGTTAGTAAGTGCCGCCGGGACAGGGTGGTTCCAATAGCCGAGAAGCCAAGGTTCGATCTGCTCGCGGTTCGGCAGATCCCTCAGTAGTGGATTGTCAAGCAAATAGATCTGACTTGGCGACAGGTCCTCTAATAACTCGCCAGTAGGTATCTATCTGCGAGATTAAGTCATCATAGGGACTGACGCGTTCACCTCGATCGCGATGCGATTTCAACAAGGGTATTCGGCAACAAAAATAATTCCGCATCTTCTTCGACGCCTATCGGACCTTGGTCGGATGATGCGGCGACCAAGGATCGGTCCATCTGAATCTTCTTGCAATCGATGCAATCTGCGGAAATTGCCTGATGGTTTCGCTGTTCATTCGGCAGGCGCCACTCGGGCCAAGATCCTGGCGCGATGGCCGGCGAAAAAATTAGTTGCGATAGCTCAGCAAAAGGAATTGGACTGAATATGCGCTTTGGGCGCGCGTCTAAAGTTGCTGGCGCCGTCTGAAGGCGAAAGGAAGTCCCTTTCTTGCTGAAGAAGTACCGGCTCCTGTCCTTTGGCACTATCAGCATCGTGTTTGCGCTGGCCGCATTTGCCGTCGCCGCGCAGCATGCTGATGCGCGAACCACGGCCTCGCGACTTAAGGTCGCACCGCAATCCGTTTCTTTTTCCAGGATGACGCCTTCCTTTCTCCGCTCCGAGTCGCGGTCGTTCACCGTTTCGAACGAGGGCGATGCGCCTCTGACCGTCAGCGTCGGCACCACCGCTTCGCCTTTCGTCATTACCGGCGGTGGCGGCGGCACGACCCTCGCACCCGGCCAGAGCGAAACGGTAACCGTAACGTTTGAGCCCTCGGCGTCGGGACATTTTCACGACACGATTTCGATCACGAGTGATGCGACCAGGGGCGCTGCGACGCGAACGGTACATCTGCACGGCATTGTGCGTGGTTTGATGGCGTCCCCGACTCCGACGCCAGCTCCGACGGGAACGCCGATCGCAACCCCCACGCGCACCGCGACTCCAACTGCCACTCCGACGCGAATTGCGACTCCGACTGCCACAGCCACGCACACTGCCACGCCCACACCAACTGCCACCTCGAGCCCGGGCGCGGGAGCATTTCCGTCGCAGTTTTTCGCGCCCTATGTCGACATGACGCTGTGGCCGACGTTCAACCTGACTGACAATCTTTCGAGCGTGGGCAAGTACTACACGCTTGCATTTATCGTCGACCAGACGGGTAACGGCTGCACTGCATCGTGGGGCACCTACTATGTCTTGTCCGACGATTTTCCCGATGCGGACATCGCGAGTATGCGCGCCGCGGGCGGCGATGTGATCGTATCGTTCGGAGGCGAGGCGAATACCGAGCTCGCGCTGAGTTGCACTTCGCTGACCGCGCTAGAGGCGCAGTACGATGCGGTCGTAACGCAGTACAATCTGAAGCGCATCGACTTTGATGTCGAAGGCGCTGCCGTCGCCGACCCGGCCTCTATCTCGCGGCGCAACCAGGCGCTGGCGCTGCTCGAGGCGGCGCACCCCGGCCTTCAGGTCAGCTACACGCTTCCGATCATGCCGTACGGGCTGACGCAGGACGGAATCAACGTGATCTCCGATGGGATCGCCAACGGCGTGGACGTGACCGCGGTCAACGTCATGGCGATGGACTATGGAGACGGGACCACTGCGATGGGTCAGGCCGCGATCGATGCGGCCAATGCGACCGAGGCTCAGCTCGCCACGTTGTATCCGGGCAAGAGCACGGCGCAGCTCGATGCGATGATCGGTGTGACGCCGATGATCGGCTACAACGACGTCCAGGGCGAGGTGTTCCAACTGAGCGATGCGCAGCTGCTGCTCGGCTACGGGCAGAGCAACGGCATCAATGAGATCGCATTCTGGTCGGCGGCGCGCGACATCGCTTGTCCCTCGGGGCAGGAAGGCACGACACAAAATACTTGCAGCGGACTCGTGCAGACGCCATTCGAGTTCTCTGCGACTTTCAAACAGCTCAATCCCTGAACCCGGATGAATGCGGGAGGCCTGCGCGGACGCTGCACGATGGACCACAACCCTGATGGGCGCCGCAAAGGCATCGGAGAACCGCGAAGTGCATAGCGGGTTCGGAAGACCAAGAAGGAACTCGCAGGCATTCAGAGCTTCCATTTGCCTGGGAACGGTGGTGGTGTGGCTGGCGATGCCGGCGCTGGCAATGGCGCGCGCGGCAAAGTCGGCAGACGCATCGTCGGGAAAACTCAGCGTAAGTCCAAAGTCATTGAGATTCACGGCGCCCGGAAGCGCATCGTTCACGATATCCAACAGCGGAACCGCCGCGCTCATCGTCAGCGTGACAGGCGGAGGCGATGCGTTCTCGGTCATCAGCGGCGCAAACGCCACGATCGATCCGGGCGCCAGTGAGACCGTCGAGGTGACGTTCGCGCCCTCGACGGCCGGGAAGTACACCGACACGCTTTCGGTTTCGAGCAACGCGACCAAAGGTGCGAACAGCGCGACGGTGAATTTGAGAGGGACTTTGAAGGCCGCCACGCCGACTCCGACACTGACTCCGACGCGAACGCCAACTCCGACCATAACCGCGACGGCCACGGCGAGACCGACGCGGACTTCCACACCGACTCCGACGGGAACCGCGACGCGGACGCCGACGCCCACTATCACCGCCACTCCAACTGCGACACCGACGCGAACCGCAACTCCGACCGCAAGTGCAACCCGGACGCCGACCCCGACAGCAACCGTGACGGCTACCACAACCGCCACTCCGACTACGACACCGACGCAAACTGCAACTTCGACGGCGACGCGAACTGCAACTCCGACGGTGACTGCGACACGAACGGCCACCCCCACTACGACGCCGACCGCGACGGCTACAGGAACCGCAACTGCGACGCCGACGCGAACCGCAACGGCCACGGCTACGCAGACTCCCACTCCCACACCAACGGCAACTTCGAGCCCTGGCGCAGGAGCGTTTCCATCGCAGTTCTTCGCGCCCTACGTCGATATGACGCTGTGGCCGACGTTCAGCCTGACCGACAATCTCTCAAGCGTGGGCAAGTACTACACGCTCGCATTTATCGTGGATCAGACGGGCAACGGCTGCACCGCATCGTGGGGAACCTACTATGTGTTGTCACAGGATTTCCCTGATGCCGACATCGCCAGTATGCGTGCCGCGGGTGGCGATGTGATCGTATCGTTCGGAGGAGCGGCTAACACCGAGCTGGCGCTGAGCTGTCCGTCAGTGAGCGCGCTCGAAGCGCAGTACGATGCGGTCGTGACGCAGTACAATCTCAAGCGGATCGATTTCGATGTCGAAGGCGCGGCGGTCGCCGATGCGGCATCGATATCGCGGCGCGACCAGGCGATCGCGCTGCTGCAGGCGGCGCATCCCGGCCTTCAGGTCAGCTATACGCTTCCGGTCATGCCCTACGGGCTGACGCAGGATGGAATCAACGTGGTATCGGATGCGATCGCCAACGGCGTCGAGGTGACCGCGGTCAACGTCATGGCGATGGACTACGGCGACGGGACCACGGAGATGGGCCAGGCCGCGATCGATGCGGGCAATGCGACCGAGGCTCAGCTGGCGGTGCTGTATCCGGGCAAGAGCACGGCACAGCTCGATGCGATGATCGGTGTGACGCCGATGATCGGCTACAACGACGTCCAGGGCGAGGTGTTCCAACTGAGCGACGCCTCACTGTTGCTCGACTATGCGCAGAGCAACGGCATCAACGAGATCGCGTTCTGGTCGGCGGCACGTGACGTCGCTTGTCCCTCGGGTCAGGAAGGCCGACACAAAACACTTGCAGCGGACTCGTGCAAACGCCATTCGAGTTTTCTGCGACTTTCAAACAGCTCAATCCCTGACTTTCTGTCATCCCGACCGGAGGCTTCCGGAGCGGAGGGATCGCGGCGCGTCCGCGCGCCGCAACCACAACTCTCTCAGGCAGCAGCCGGTCTTCATCTTTGACGCGTACGGCGCGATATAGCTACGACGTCACCGTCTCGGCGTCGGTCACGCCGACCGGCGGCGTAGTCCGGCGCTATTGTTTGTAGAGATCGGGGTACTGCTCCTGAAGCTGTTTCAGCTTGGGCATATCGTTGACGACTATGTAGGGATTGTCGGGATGCAGCGCACAGAAGTTCTGGTGGTATCCTTCGGCCGGATAAAAGTGAACCAGCGGGACAACCTGCGTCACGATCGGGCTGGAGAAGGTTCCTGACTTGTTCAGCTTCGCGATGTACGCCTCGGCGATTTTTTTCTGGTCGTCGTTCGCATAGAAGATGACGGAACGATACTGCGATCCCTCGTCGGGTCCCTGCCGATTCAATTCGGTCGGATCGTGAGCGACCGAAAAGAAGACCTTGAGCAGGTCGCCGTATGAGACCTGCGAAGGATCGAATACGACCTCCACGGATTCGGCATGTCCCGTCATCCCGGTGCTGACGATGTCGTAGTGCGCGGTGGCGGAACTTCCACCCGAGTAGCCCGAGGTGACCTGGTCGACGCCTTTTACATGCTTGAAGACCGCATCGACACCCCAGAAGCATCCGCCGGAAAACACCGCGATTTGGTTCTTCTGATCGGCGGGTTGCGCAGCGGCGTAGCCGAAAGTCGTGCAAACAAAGGCTGTGGCAATGGTGAATATGAACAGGGAAAAGAGCAGCTTGCTTCGAATTGTCGTCATCGATTGTTCTCTACCAGATAGAACCACCATCGCAACCGGTTTGGTTCCCAGCGATGTGTCCAGCCTGCAGCTTCTGGTCTGCCTTGCAGATCACGCGCTCACGGGACAATGATCTTGACTAGAGATGGGCAAATCGTGCGCCCGGCATGATTTCGCATCTCATGCCGGAAAGGGGGATTCGCGCGTGAATAGACGCCGAGCTTTCAGATCGGGATTGCTCCTGATCGCGGTAACCTGCCTTTACGCCGTCATCGTTCTATGGGCGCGGCCTGCGCGCACTGAAACCAGCGCAAACGCGTTTGTAGTCCGCAATGTCAGAGTATTCGACGGCGAGAAGGTCATCCCTAAAACCGACGTCGCGGTAGCCGCCGGAAAAATTGTCGCGGTCGGGCCGAATGTCGCCGCGCCACGGGGCGCGCAAATAATCGACGGCGCGGGCGACACCCTCCTGCCCGGCCTCATCGATTCTCACGTTCATATTTGGACGCCCGATGTACTGACGTCTGCGTTGGCATTCGGCGTGACTACCGAACTCGACATGTTTATGCGATGGCGCGATGCACAGTTCTGGAAGCAGGAGGAAGCGAAAGGTGCCTACAACATCGCCGACTTTCGTACCGCGGGCACTTGCTCCACCGTACCTGGTGGTCATGGCACGGAAACGGATGGTCCCATACCGACGATAATCCGCCCAGAAGAAGCGCAGGCGTTCGTCGATGCGCGTATCGCGGAAGGCTCTGACTACATCAAGATCATGTACGAGAATGGTCCGCGCTGGGCCGCAATGTCGAAAGACACGATGGCGGCTATTGTGAAAGCCGCGCATCAACGTGGAAAACTCGTGGTGGTTCACGGCAGCGGTAAATGGCGCGACATTGTCGCGGCGGGCGCCGATGGGCTCGCGCATGTGCCTATTTCCGAGCCTCCTACAAAGGAACTCGGAGAGCTTATGAAAGCGCATCACATGTTTGCGATTACCACGATGAGCTATACGGATTTCGTTTTCGGGCCCGCTCGGCTGACGACCAAGTTGGCGGCGGATCCGCTGGTCGCACCCTACCTGGACCCTTTGATGCTCGATTCCGTGGACCGACCTCCATTCCACAGCCCGGAGCATCTGTCCTATGCATATAACGAAGCTTCGTTGCGAGTGCTTCACGACGCCGGCGTACCTCTCCTTGCCGGTACCGACGCGTCGAGCAACACGCCGATTGGGGCCCTTCTGCACACGGAACTGGAACTGATGGTGAGGGCCGGGCTTACCCCGTCCGAGACGCTGGCAGATGCGACGTCGGTGCCCGCGCGGATATTCTCGCTTACTGATCGCGGCAGGATCGCCGTGGGAAAGCGCGCAGACCTGCTGCTGGTGCGCGGTGATCCGACCGTAGACATCCGAGCAACGCGCGATATCGTCGCGATTTGGAAGCAGGGCGTGAAGTTCGATCGCGACGCCTACCGAAACGCTATGGCTCAGAGGAACGAGGCATGGCGATTTGGTTCTGGGTGGTGGCCCTTCACCGATGGCGGTTACCATGGAACGTCAACGGTGCATGTAAACGTGGTCGACGGCGGCCCGGAACACGCGCGAACGACAATGATTCTCGCGGGCGAAGTGCAGCCCGGGATTTCCTTACCGTTCGCGGGTGCGATGCATTACCCGGCGAGGTGGGGCTTTTCGCCGATCGATTACTCCGGCGTCAAGGACCTTACGTTCTGGTCCAGGGGCGACAGTCGCAAATACTGGGTCTCAATCTTCGCGGAGTCGCATGGGAACGGGCTAGTGCCGGCGCCTGTCGGTTTCGTTGCAAACAGAGATTGGGAGAAACATACGATTCCACTTTCAGCTTTCGGCACCGACGGACATGACATTGGTTCCGTATTTGTCGGTAGTGCCGCGCCGGGGAAATTTGAACTTCAGCTTTCCGGGTTTCGATTCGGCACGGGCGCATGGACGGGCATGACCGTCTTCTTCCGTCAGCCGAGTCCGGCCGGCGCAAAATTGCCGCTGTCTCCTGAGGCAGTGATCAACCAGATCGTCCCCGGTTCGCCCGCCGATATTGCGGAGATCCAAGTTAACGATGTCGTAAAAACGTTTCATGGCGAGCCGATAAAAAAACCTTACCAGCTTCGAAATCTTGCTCTGCAAATATCACCGGGCAGCACGGTGCCAATCGAAATCGTCCGCGATGGCAAGGAGCAGACGCTACAGGTGCGGCCTAGTGAGCCGCCCTGATCATTGACGGATACGGGAAGACGGAGCAGGCAACACAGGCTTTAGTCCGTGTTCCTATGACTGGATGCGGCTGCAGGATCCCGCGCCTACGGCGCGGATCGATCCAGAAGGTCCGACCACTGGCGCAGAAAGCCGAATTCGGAGTCGAGAACCGGCCGCGTCAAACCGGAACAGCCGCGGACGTCGAAGCGCTGGTATTGCAATCCGAGCAGCCAGATCTGCGCGAGCACGGCGAACACCGGAATCGTGCGGAAGTCGGGATCCGAAAGGTTGCGCACTTGCCGATAGCCTTCGAGGAAACGATTTCGAACCTGCTCTCCCTGTCTGCCGCTGACACTGTAGAGCAAAGTGGCGAGGTCATAGACTCGCCATCCGGGGCCGCCGAAATCGAAGTCGCGAAAGACTATGGCGCCATCCGCAGTGAGCGGAGGACTGACGCCGTGAGGGAAGCCGTGACAGAAGCCCGAGTCCATCTCTTCGAACGGGAGTTCAAGAAATATTCTGCGTACCCTTTCGCTCAATTGCTCCAGATAGGCCACGTCGTTGGGACGATGCTGAACACCGGAGCGCAGCGCGGAAGCGGGATCGTCCAGGAGATGCTTCAAATCGAGATGAAAGCGGCGATGAGCGGATTTGAAATCGTCGGTGGCATTGTGGATTGCGGCGACCGCGCGACCATAGCGAAGAGGTTCGTCTTCCCGGCGCTCGGGACTGCGAGTCGCGATTTCGGTGAGCAACGCGAAGACTCGCGGCCCTTCAACCGCGTCCAACACGCCCGCCAGTTCCCCGTTCTTTCGTGCGACAGGCACCGAGACTGAGAAACCCTTGCGATGCAGATGGTTCAAGACTTCGAGTTCATATTGGACGTCCTCGAGAGTCCTCCAGCCTGCGCAATAGATTCGCAGCATGTAAGTCCGGCCGCCTGCGGCCACGCGATAGAGGTCGTTGGTTACTCGCTCGAACATTTCGCAGGCGATCGGCGATGGCAGCTCATATTCGAAGGACACCAGCTCCGCGAGTTTCTCTTTATTCAGCGCCGAACGGACGGCGCTGACAGCAGCGCGCCGGCGTAAGCCGGCAGAGGCGGATTTCGGAGTGGTGGCTTGCAAGACTTCACTCGCTCGATCGCTTCGGAATATCCGAAACAGGATCCGGCGTCCGATCCAGTTCGTCGCGCATCTCGCGCAGGCGCTTGAACAGGTCGTCACGCGTTTGTTCGAAGTAGTACCGGCCCAGGAAAGCCTCGGCGGGGCCCACCATGATTCCCATGATGAGAATTTGCCGCAGCATCATAAACAACGGCAGCGCGTCGAAATCGCGAGGCGCGATCGCGCGGACCTCGCGATAGCCATCAAGGAATCGATGCCATTTCGGGTCATCGGCGCTGAGCAAGAGACTGACTCGAAAGGTGGCGAGATCGTAGGCTCGCCAGCCCGGACCGCCACAGTCGAAGTCGAAGAACGTCACTGTGCCGTCATCGGTTATGTGAGCGTTCAGGCCCTTCGTGTCGCCGTGACAAAAGCCGAAGTCCAATGGTTCAGCGGTGGCGGTCGCAAATCTGTGGCGCAGCTCCTCGCATAACTCCTCGAGATAATTCAGGTGGTCCGGACGATCGGTCAGGCATTCCCGAATCATTCCCAGCGGTTGTTCCAGCATGTGATCCAGGTCCAGGTGAAAGCGCCGGTGACGCGAGGAGAAGTCGTCGGTTGCAGCGTGGATTTTCGCCACCATGCGTCCATAGTGCAGCGCCTGGTCGCCGTCGTGCGAAAGTTCCTCGCCGGGCGCGTGTGTGAACAACACAAACATTCTTTGACCTTCCGGAGTAGTCAAAAACCCGAGCTGTTTGCCGTTCTTCTGAGGGATTGCCGTCGAGACCGGAACGCCTTTTTGCGCCATGTGACTGAGAACTTCGATTTCGTATTTCACGTCCTCGATCTGCCGCCAGCCTTTGCGATAGATGCGGAGGAAATATTGATGATCGCCGGCAGCGACGCGATAGGTATCGTTCAACCCGCACTGAAGATAGTCACAGCGATCCAGAGGCGGGATGTCATAGCGTCTCGCGACGAATGCCGCGAGATCCTCCAAGGACAGAACCGAGTGTATGGCCGGAAAATGCGCTCCGTTTCGAGCCGCGCGGACACTCATTTCCCGAACTCTTGCTGGAATCCACGGGAATGTCCACCAGGCGTTACGCCGTAACGCCGTTATCTGGCATGGATGCCGCGCGCTTATTCGCAGGGGATCCGATCGATCGAGCCGCCGTGGAGTCTGAAGACGACGTCGCGTGAGACTTCGAGCATCAGCGCTTGCGGCCTCGCGATGCCGCCGTAGAGTCCCCGCAGGATGCGGCTGGTTACGCCGGGTGAGACGGCGATCATACGGTCGCGCGCGGCGGTTTCGGAGAGCCATTGGCGCACGCGCGTCGTTACCTCGTCGAGCGTCTCGCCGTCGGGAGATCGGAAGTACCAGTCGTAGCGTGCCTTCGGCCAGCGTGCCTCGACTTCCTCTCGCCTCATGCCGGCCCACGATCCCAGATTGACTTCCGCCAGCCGTGCATCTGTCTCGATCTGCCGCGAATCCATTCCCAACACCTCGCAAATGATCTCCGCCGTTCGATGCGCACGGCCGAGCGGGCTGCTGACGATGGTGCATCCGGTCGAATCTCTGAGAAGCGCGCGCAGGGTGGCGCCCATCAGCCGCGCCTGATGAACGCCATGCGCGGTGAGAGGCGAATCCAGTTGTCCCTGGAACCGGCGCTCGCGGTTCCACTCGGTTTCACCATGGAGCGTCAGGTAGATCACTTACGAGCCGAGTCCTCGCCTTCGAGTCCGCTACCCAAGAGGTACAAAGAGACGCGCCGGCAATGGCTACTTCTGCGGGGATTTGAACTTGCTCGCCAGGCGATCGGCCGCTTGTGCGAGCAGGAGTGTGTCCGCGCTGACGGCTATGAAAGTGCACCCCAGTTCGAGGTACCGCCGCACGAGCGCATCGTCGCCCATCAGGATGCCGGCGGCCTTGTCGGCCGCGAGAATATGCCCGATGCATTGCTCGATGGTCGCGAGGACGTCGGGATGGGTCATGTTGCCGAGGTGACCCATTGACGCGGAAAGGTCCGCCGGGCCGATAAAGACGCCGTCGACGCCGGGTACCGCCGCGATCGCCTTGATATTCTCCAGGCCGCGCCGCGTTTCGATTTGCACCAGCAGGCACATCTGCTCGCCCGCCTGCTTCAGATAGGACGGCATCCGGTTCCATCGCGATGATCGCCCGAGCGCCGCGCCGACTCCCCGCACGCCCGCTGGCGGGTACTGCATCGCTGCGACGAGGCCGGCCGCCTGCTCCGCGGTTTCGACCATCGGGATCAGCAGCGACTGCGCGCCGATTTCGAGCACCTGCTTGATAAGATGGGTATCGCCCACGCGGAGGCGCACTATCGGATGGCTGTCATAGGGAGCGATGGCCTGGAGTTGCGCGAGCAGCGAACGAAGATCGTTCGGCCCGTGTTCGCCATCAAGCAGCAGCCAATCGAAACCCGCGCCCGCGCAGATCTCGGCCCCGAGCGCATCGGCCATGGCGACCCACAGGCCGATCTGCGGTTTGCCTTCCTTGATAGCGCGTTTGAAACGATTTACCGGGACGTCCATTTCATCGTTCTCCGACAAAGCGGCACGAGATCGAACCCAGAGGCCCGTAGTCGACGTGGAAAGTATCGCCTGCTCGAGCGGGCACGGTCCGCGTGAACGATCCAGCCAGAACGAGTTCGCCGGCTTCGAGCCCCTGGCCGTGCGGAGCGAGTTTGTTCGCGAGCCATGCGATGCCATTGGCGGGATGATTGAGCACGGCCGCTGCGATACCGGATTCCTCGAGCACGCCGTTGCGGTAGCAGAGGGCGCCGACCCAACGCAAATCCACATCGAGCGGTCGGATCGGACGACCGCCGATCACCAATGCGGCGTTGGCCGCATTGTCAGCGATCGTGTCGACCACCCGCCGCGGAGCTTTGGTTTCCGGATCGTCGCGCCTGGTGCGCAAGTCAACGATTTCGAGCGCGGGAATGACGTACTCAGTGGCACTGAGTACGTCGAAGATAGAGCAGTTGGGCCCGCGGAGCGGCTTTCCCAGAATGAAGGCCAGCTCGTTCTCGAGCATCGGCGTGATGAATCGATTGGCCGGTATCTCGGCGCCATCGTGATAGAGCATATCGTCGAGCAGGACGCCGTAGTCCGGCTCGTTGATATTGGCCATTGATTGCATAGCGCGCGAGGTGAGCCCGATTTTGTGGCCGATAATCTTGCGTCCCTCGGCCAATTTGATATCGACCCACGCTTTCTGGATGGCATAGGAATCCGCGATGCTGAGATCGGGATATTGCGCCGAGAGAAAGCGGATTACCTTTCTGCTTTTCTCGGCTTCGTGAAGCTGGCCGGCCAGTTTCGAAACGGTAGCGCTATCCATTGACTATTATCCTTGCTTGACTGTCACCACGCGCACTTCGCGCTACTCTTTCCTGCCTCCGCCAAAGCCGCCCGCTTCCGGCGCGTGACCATACACGTCTTCCGAATAGTATTCCGACTGAAACGTCGCCGGCCGCGCGCCCCATCCGTATTCCAGCATCCATCCCGAAGGCGTGCGGAAGTAGAATGAGTACATATGATCGTTGGAATGCTTGCCGGGCGTGATGTTAACGGGAATCTTCTCCCGGCGAACGAGATCGTGCGTGAGCCCGACGTCGTCGAGATTGTCCACTTCGATCATCAGATGATTGAATCTCTTTTCCGGTCCGGCGAGCCCGAAAGCCACCGTGTGGTCGCGGTCATTGCAATGCATGAAGATGGGCGCGAACGTCTGCTTGCCCATCTTGATCTTGTACTCGACGCCGCCACGCATCCCGAGCTGCGTATAGAAACGGTACGCCGCGTGGGGGTCTTTCTCGCGGATGATGCAGTGGCCGAGACCGCCGCTCCCGGTCTTGAACCGCCCATGCATCCCGCGACCCGCGTGAAAGGGCTTGCTGAACTGGACATGCGGTCCGTGGAAAATTTCGACCGGGTTGCCATCGGGATCGGCGAGCTTGATCAGTTCAAGCACGTGGCGCTCGCTTGCTTCTTCCTCCGAGGCGACGCGGAACTTGATTCCGGCTTCGCTCAGCTGACGCTGCATCTGGACGAATTCCTCGCCGCCGGCGACGCGAAATCCCAGATAGGCGAGGTCGTCCGACGGGTCGGCATGGAGGGCAATACGATGATGCCAGTAGTCCATTCGCAGATAGCATCGATCGCCTTCACCGTCGTCGACGACTTCCAGGCCTACGATCTCGGCAGCGAATTGTTTCCACGCATCGAGGTCTTTGACCCCGAACCCCATGTATCCAAGCTCTGTTACCTGGGACATTGCTTGCCTCCGGATTGTCACGCTCGCGCGTCAGTTTTCACAAAATCAGATCCCAATGCGACCCGGCGCACGGAATCGGTGTCGCTGCCCGGGTGCCCCACCTTATGCGCCGGGGCAGGAGCTTCGGCAACCCGATTCGAGAGGCGGCCGAGCCCGGTTACCTCGACTTCCACGAGGTCGCCGATATTCATCGGGCGCGAATTCTTGGGCGTGCCCGACAGGATCACATCGCCGGGCAACAAAGTGATGTAGCGGCAGAGATCGGCGAGTATGTAGTCGATTGGGAAAATCATTTCGCTGATCGCGCCTTCCTGCACGATCTTGCCGTTGATATAAGTGCGCAAAGTGGATTGTCGAACGTCGACGCCACTGACTATTCCGGGGCCGAGCGGGCAGAAGCCGTCCTGGCCTTTGACGCGGAGCATCGAACCGGCGTCGGTCTCGCGATAGTCCTGGCAGCCGACATCGTTGGCGGGCGCAAAGCCGGCGATATAGTCCCACGCCTCTTCACGTCCGACGTTGCGCATCGGCTTGCCGATGATCACGGCGACCTCGCCCTCGTAGTTGAGATATTTGTGGCCGGCCGGGCGGTTCAGCGTGCCGCGATGGGAGTTCAGCGCGGTGGTTGGTTTCTGAAAATAAGTCGGCGTTTCGAGTTGGGGAGCGCGAAACTCCACCCGCCGCGATTCATAGTTCAAATGGATGCAAAGTATCTTGCTGGGATCGCAGGGCGGCAGATAGGTTGCCTCGGCATCCGCGACCACGCGCCCATCGCCAAGGATCAGGCGATCGCCGGCAGGTTTCACCCACTTCGGCTGGCCCTCATGCAGAATACGACGCCATTCTTCTCTTGGTCCGTCCAGAACGCTCATTTCGACACCTCCAGACTTTTCATTTGATTAAGAGCACAGCCGCTCAGGCGAACGATCCTTTCATCGCCGCGATGTTCTTCACATCACAGTAGAAGTCGAAACTCCAGTTGCCGCCCTCGCGCCCTATTCCGGAATTGCGGCTGCCGCCGAAGGGCGCGCCCAGTTCGCGGACAAAGAAGCAATTGACCCATACGGTGCCGCCCACCACCTGGCGCGCCAGGCGCATCGCACGCTCTTCATTCCTGCTGAAGATCACGGCGGCCAGGCCATAGTCGGTGCCGTTGGCCAGCTTTATCGCTTCGTCTTCATCGCGAAACGTCTGCCAGGTTAGGACAGGGCCGAACACTTCACGCTGGACGATTTCCATGTCCTGCGCGACGCCGTCGAGCAGAGTCGGCTCGAAGTAGAGCTGCCCGGCGCTGTGGTGATGGCCGCCCCAGACCGGCTTGACCCCCGCCTTGAGCGCGCGATCGACGAAGCCCTCGACCCGCTTGTAATGTTCGGGCGTGATGAGCGGACCGACACGTGTGGTTTTCTCCCGCGGATCGCCGACGGTCATCTGCGATGCGGCCGCGCGGAACTTCGCTTGAAATTCATCGGCGACTTTCGCATCGACCATGATGCGCGTCCCGGCCAAACAGACCTGGCCGGCATTGAAATATTGTCCAGCCGCGGTCTGCGCGGCAGCATCGAGGTCCGCGTCGGCGCAAATGATAAAGGGCGACTTGCCGCCAAGCTCAAAACTCACCGGCGTGAGCGAACGAGCAGTCGATGCGCCAATCAGCGCTGCGGTGTCGGTCGAACCGGTGAAGCTCAAACGATCGATATCGGGATGAGCCGCGAGTGCGGCGCCCGCTTCCTCGCCGATTCCCTGCACCACGTTGAGCACGCCGGGTGGAAGGCCAGCTTCCGCCGCCAGGTCGGCCATCATCGAGCAGGTGAGCGGCGCCCACTCCGGCGGTTTGACGACGGCGGTATCGCCCGCGGCGAGGCAGGGGCCGACCTTCCAGGTGGTCAGCATGAACGGCCCGTTCCACGGGGTGATCAGTGCGGCGACGCCGGCGGGATCGAAGCGGACGTGATTCACGACTTCCGGCGAGTCGATTTTTTCATCATTCAGCTTGAGCGCACGGTCGGCGAAGAACTGGATATTGTGCGCCGCGCGCGGGACCATCCGCCCGGCGTTGCCGATCAGCAACGAGCCGTTGTCCTCGGTTTCGACCGCCGCGATTTCCTTCGTATGGTCCAGAATCGCCTTGGCGAAGCGGCTGAGAATCGGATGACGTCCTTCGGGCCCCAGCGCGGCCCACTTCGGGAACGCGCGGCGCGCCGCCGCGACGGCGGCATCGACTTCCCCTGCGCCTCCCGCGCTCACGTCGCCGAGATGTTTGCCGTCGATCGGCGAGCAGGTCTGAAAGGTCTCCTTGGATGCGACTCGTTTGCCGTCGATGTAATGGTCAGTTGAGACTTCAACTCCGGCTACTTTGGTAGTTACCATGGTTTTGCTCCCTTAGAGTTTCGCGTTGCGATTGATGATCGATTGAGTTCATCCCCATACTTCGCGCGCGACTTCGACGATGCGCCGCAGCTTTGCGCTCTGGTCTTCCGGCGTGAGCTTATTGCCGGGGGCAGTGCTCGCGAAGCCGCATTGCGGGCTCAGACCGAGCTGGTCGAGGTCGATGTATTTCGCCGCGTCGGCGATCCGGCGCTTCAGTTCGTCCTTCGATTCCAGCCGCGGCAGCTTGCTGGAGACAATTCCCAGCACCACCGACTTGTTCTTCGGGACAAATCTCAGCGGCTCGAAAGTGCCCGCGCGCGAAGTGTCGTATTCAAGGAAGTAGGAATCGACATTGATTTTGTTGAACAGCATCTCCGCGACGGGGTCGTACCCGCCCTCGGTCAGCCATCCGCTCTGATTGTTGCCGCGACACAGATGCATCGTGACGTGCAGCGACGGCGGGCGATCGGCGAGCGCAGCGTTGATTAGATTGGGAAAGGTCTCGAACAGTACCTTGTTTACGTCGAGGCCAGCACGACTCATGTGCGCGACGCGTTTGGGGTCGCAGTACATCGCGATTGGGACTTCATCGAGCTGCACGTAGAGGCATCCCGCCGCCGCCAGCGCGCGGAACTCCTTGCGGTACGCGTCGACAATGTCGTCGCGCAGCGCACCGAGATCGGTGTAGGCGTCCTTGCTCACGTTATGACCATCGACCGAATAGGCAATCGTGGGCGAGGGCATGGTTAGCTTTACAGTTCGTCTGGTCAGCGCCTGCACGAACTTGAAATCGCCGGTGTGCACGGGCGCGGTCCATTTGAGGCGGCCGTGAATCTTGAGTAGCGGCACCGCGATTTTGTTGCCGCGATCGTCAACGAAAAACATCCGCTCGATTTCGTAGTAGACGCTCGCTCCGCCGAGTCCGCGGCAGATGAAGTCGGCATAGAAGACGCCGCGGCGATATTCGCCATCAGTGACCGCCTGCAGGCCCACGTCTTCCTGCATCGCGACTACCTTGCGGATCAGGTCGTCTTCGATCTTGCGCAGGTCATCGGCGGAGATGCGCCCGGCCTCGCGGTCATCGCGCGCCTTCAACAGCTCGGGCGGTCTAAGCAGCGAGCCGACATGTTCTGCGCGAAAGGGTGGATTGTGCGGTGCTGAAGTTGCCATCGGAAACTTTACCTCCGATCTGTCTCTTGCCTGGTCTTGCGACGGGGCAGGGCCGCGGGCGCTTCGAGCAATCCGGCGAGTTGCAATTCCAGCATCTGGCGCAGCGAAGGTTTGGCCGGGTCCGGCTCGCGCAAGCCGCTGCCAAGCCATACCACCAGGAACGAGTAGTGAAGCGCGAACATGTTGTAAGCGAGTAGTGCGGGATCGACCGAGGGCTTAATCTCGCCGCGCCGCTGCGCCTGCTCGATCAGCAGGCTCAGACGGCCGAAGAACATCTCGGTGACCGCATCGATGCCGTGATGGTCGCTTTTTACAAAAGCCAGTTCCTTTACGAATATCCGCGCAAGCTCCAGGTCGCGCTGATCCTGCTTGAGCATCACGTTGAACACGTGCATCGCCTGATCGAGAAAGGACGCGGCTTTGGGAACGGTCGCGAAGGCCCGTTCGATCGTCCGGCCCATCTCTTCCTGGAACACCATCACCAGCAGCTCGTCCTTGGACCCGGCGTGAAAGAAGAGCGTGCCTTTCCCAACGTCGGCCAGCTCCGCGATTTCGCTGGTGGTGGTCTGATCGAATCCCCTGGTGCGGAACAGTTCCTGCGCCGCCGCGATGATACGCTCGCGTTTGTCGCGCCTGTTGCGTTCCGCGCGGCCGATTTCGACTATGGCTCCTGCCGCCATCAGGCCCTTGCCTCACCGGCATCGCCCGGCGCGGCAGCCACGGTCCCGTTGCCCGCCGCTTCGGCGCGAATCAATCCTTCCATCATCCGCCGAAACTGCGATACCGCGCTGTCTGACGCGGTGGTCAGCATCCTGGCGCTACCAGCGAGATTGATGTTTTGCTGCTGTGCTTCGATCATCGTCCGATCTTCGTTGAAGGCTTTCAGACCCAGTTGATGGAAGGCGTCCACCAACTCTGCTTCCCTTGCCCACGGACCGTAAGCGAAGAAATAACAGCTCTGATTGTCAGTTAGCGGAGTGACCGCCTGGCAGGTGAATTGGCGATGAATCGGCTCTATGCCGGTCGGCTCCTGTTCGGGGAATTTGCGGGCGGTTCCTTCCGGATAGAAGTCCGCGCGCAACAAAAACACACCCGGAACCACGAAGTCGTAGGTTTGCCAGAGATCGGTCCTCAGGCTCCGAATGGATGTGATCATTTGCGACGGTTCGCTCGTGATCCAGTTCTGGATTCGTACCGATCGCTCCAGCCTGGTGATGACCGGTCTGGAGACTCCTTCGGGGGTCAGGGTCGCTCCGAGGCTCTTCCGATGGAGGAACGGGATGTGCGAGAGATCGAGCAGGTTGTCGTTAATCAGAAAGTAGTTCGCTTTGTAGTCCATTCGCCCTGGCTTCATTGCCCATCGTGGATCGTCGATCCCGACAAAGTCAGGTATCAGCGATTCATCCGCGAGGGTCGAATCGCCCATCCAGATCCACGCGCCGCTGTATTTGTCGACGATGGGATAGCTGCGCATGCACGCCTGCGGCGGAATCTTCGGCTGGCCGGGAATCTCGATGCATTTGCCTGACGGCGCGAATTTCAGGCCGTGATACATGCATCGAACGTCATCGCCTTCGATACGTCCCTTGGAGAGCGGAGCAAACCGATGGCAGCAACGATCCTGCAACGCGACAGGGGCGCCATCATTCCTGCGATAGATGACGATCGGCTCGTCGAGCATCGTAACCGCGGTCAGATGATCCTGCGCGAAGTCGCGGCTCCATCCGGCCATGTACCAGCAGTTGCGAAGAAACATGGCTGTCATGCCTCCGCCTGTTCCGGCTCGGCGATCGAAAGCTGCGCTCTGCCATTGCCCGGCGCTTCGGCTCGCATCAATTCGTCCATCATCCGCCGAAACTGCGCCAGGCCGCTGTCGAACGAGATGGTCAGCATCTTGTCGTTGGGGTTGCGGTCGATGTTTTTCTGCTGCGCTTCGATCATTTCGCGATCTTCGCTGAAGGCCATCTTGCCCAATTCATAGAAGGCGTCCCTGAGTGGAGCCTCTTTCACCCGCGGGCCATAAGCAAAGAAGTAGCAAGTCGTGTTGTCGGTGAGCGGCGTGACCGCCTGGCAGGTGAACTGCGCATGCAATGGTTCGATATCTACCGGCGGGGGACCTTCGTCGCAGAGGGCCGCCGTCCCGGACTTGTAAATCACGGAACGAAGCAGGAACACGCCCGGCACGATGAAATCGTAAGCGGTCCACTGGTCGGTGAGGTCGGTGGCGTCTCTTACTGACGGCACAAACGCGGGCGGATCGTTGTTGACCTGCCAGCGCTCGATTCGCATCCCGCGCTCCAGCTTGGTGATTCGCGGCCGCGTCTCGGCCCACTTCTCGCTCCTGCCGCCCGCGAACGCGGCGCCGAAGGAATTTCGGTGCAGGAACGCAAGATGCGAGAGGTCGAGCAGGTTATCGTTGATGAGCATGTAGTTCGCGTCGTAATCCATCCGGCCTGGATGCATCGTCCAGCGCGGGTCGTCGATTCCGACGAACTCGGGAATCAGCGATTCGTCTGCCGCCGCGGGATCGCCCATCCAGATCCACGCGCCGCTATGCTTGTCGACGATGGGGTAGCGGCGCACGCACGCCTGCGGCGGAATCTTCGGCTGACCGGGTATTTCGATACATCTGCCGGATGGCGCGAATTTCAGGCCGTGATACATGCATCGAACGTCATCGCCTTCGATACGTCCCTTGGACAGCGGAGCGAACCGATGGCAGCAGCGATCCTGCAGCGCGGCCGGTGTCCCATCGCTCGTGCGATAGATGACGATCGGCTCATTGAGCATCGTGACCGAGGCCAGGTTGTCCGCCGTGAAGTCGCGGCTCCATCCGGCCATGTACCAGCAGTTGCGAACGAACATAGCGCTTCCTCCCGAGCTAGCGGTTTGCGTGCGAGTCGCCACCCGGCGACCGCGCAGACTCTGCTGAACTCGATCTGGCGCTGAACATGACTTAGGTCAATTCTGACCATAGTCGAAAATTGCGCGACCAATTCATTTCCGCATCTCCGACGCCTTGCGCGGCAGATTCAGGGTCTGCCGCATGTCTCCCTCGTAAGGTGCGGATCGATCGTTCGGTTCGAGCCCGAGAATTCCGTTTACCAGCCTGTGCGCTCGCTCCTTGGATGCGATGGTGTGCGCAATCTGGTAGTTGCGGGCCCCCGAGGCCAGGTAGAAGCGCTCGTACAGTTCGTTGCGGCCCGCGAGCGCCGTGCCGACGAAGTCCCACGCGAGCCGGAAGACGCGGCCGCGATCGCGCGCGGAGATGCCGTTTGCGCCGCGCAGGTAGCGGCCTATCAGATCGCGCAGGCCGGGGTCGTCGAATTGTGCCTCGTTGGGCGTCGCGAGAAGGTTGTGCGAACCGATGAGCGTGAGAATTTCGCCGACGCGTGGAAACCATGTGGGCAGTACCGCGCGGAGCGCCGCGAGCGGACCGCCGTTGGGAAACCACACGCCGTTGCCGTATTCGAACGCGCCGGTTTCCGCGCTGTGAATCGCCGCACGCACCAACTCCGCGTATGTCCAGATCTCGCCCAGCATCTGCGAAGTCGCCGGCGACTTGTCATTGATCGTCTCGCTCATCGCAACCCCGAGCCCGTATGCGAATTCGAGCTTGGTCTGCGCCCGAATCATCGTCTGCTGCATGATGTTCGGGTACCAGCCCGTCATCATCACGGTGTTGTAGGCGGTGCGGTTCGCGTTGATGAAAACCCGGTCGCGCGGAACCTCGACATCATCGAAGATCACGAACGCATCCTGTTCGTCGAAACGGCTCGACAGGGGATGGTCGAAGCGGTTGCGCGCGGTTGAGCAACTGTCGCGGCAGAGAAACTTCAGTCCCGGCGTGCCCATCGGGATGCAGAACGACAGCGCGTACGCATCGGCACCCTCCGGCAGCGGCATCGCAGGATAAACCGCAATTTCGTCCGCAAAGGGTGCGAGCGTCGCCAGGATTCGTGCGCCGCGCACGACGATTCCGTGGTCGGTGTCGGCGACCTTATGCAGCGCCACGTCGTTGCCCGCCGAGGGCGCATCGCCCTGCGACTTGTCGATGGTGGGCTGCACGATGGTGTGGGTGAGCGATAAGTCTTTGCGGGCGAGAAATTTCTGATAGGCGACCAGGTTGGCGGCGCCCTTGTCGTTGTCATCGACCGCCCATTCGTCCGCGCGGCCGGCGAACCCCGCGAACGTCACGTTCATATAATCCGGCGTGCGCCCCATCAGGCCCACCGTGAATTCGGAAACCCGCTGCAGGCAGGCATGACGGCGGGCGAGATCTTCGCGCGAGCGCGGAATCAGATGGCTTACGTTGATCGGCTCCCTGGTTTCGGGATCGGGCATCAGGCAGATATCTGCCGCTTCATGCTGAAGATCGTAAATCTGCGCCAGCGTCTGGGCCGCGCCCGTCAGCGCGGGATGAGTCGCCACGTCGGTGACACGTTCGCCGTCGACCCATATCTCGCGCGGTTTGGCGAGACCGCTTAAGAATTCTTTTCCGGTTCGTACTGGCATTGGTCCTTCTCCTCAGCGCCGCAAACCTGCGAGATGCAATTCGAGAGAGGCGCGCAGAGCGCGATCGCGCCCATCGGGAGTCAGTTCGGTCGTCCCGAGCCATCGATGCAGGCAGGCGAAGTACAGCGCGAAGAGATTCTGCGCGAGCAGAAACGAATCGATGCCAGAGCGCAATTCATCGCGCTGCTGCGCGCGGTCTATAAGCGCGGCCATCCGCTTGAACAAGTCGGCCATGAAAGATGCGGCGCCATGGCGGCGATCATCGATGAAGGGCAGCTCCTTTACGAACACGCGCGCGAGCCCAAGGTTGCGCTCGTGATGCGCGATCAGGGCGCCAAAGACGCGCAGAAGCTGATCGATTAGCCGCCGTTCGGTCATGGTCTCAAACGCGGCATCAATCGCCCGTCCGGCTTCCTCGCGGAAAATCATGACCAGCAAATCCTGCTTGCTGCCCGCGTGCAGGAACACCGTCCCCGCGCCGACGTCCGCGGCCTCGGCGATTTCGCGCGTGGTGGTCGCCTCGAAACCTTTGCGCGCGAACAGGGTGCGCGCGGCGCGCTTGATGCGGTCGAGCTTGTCGCGTTTCTTGCGCTCGACGCGGCTTAGGGTTGCGACGCGGTGGAGCGGAGCGATGCGCATCGCGGCGGCGGGCTGAGCAACTATTTTATGAGCGCGCTCAGTTTTGAGCATGCTCAGTTTCTAGCGCCGATCCTCGCCGAATGTCAAACGCCCCGCGAGAGCTGATCGGGTTCAATCAGCTGCGCGAAGTTACAGCGGGAAATGGAAGATCAGCGGCAGGCAGGCAGCCCGTTTCGCGCGATCGGTCAGTAATATCCGTGTTGCGCTAGCCCATTGCCGCGGCGCGCATCAGCACGGCGGGGAGCCGAACCGATTCGCTGATCAGAGTGCGGGCGAGCGACTTAGCTTCCGGCGCGTCGTTGTTGACCGCATGCGCTTCGACGGCGGCGCACAGGGCGGCATAACGCGTTGCACCCATTCCCGCGGCGCTTCGCATTGCGTGCGCGGCTCTGCCCAGCGCCTTCAGATCGTCGGCCTCGATCGCGGATTCGAGCGCCGCGACGCGCTGTGGAAGTTCAGCCAGAAATGCCTCCACCAGTTGCTGGAGCACGTTGCTCCCCGTCATCTTTGACAACTGGCGAAGTTCGTCGAGCGTCGTGGGGTCCAGGTCCGGCGTGGTTGCGGGCTCGGTTGCCGCTTCTGCCGCAGCCGGCGCCGCGGGCGATGGCGCGACAATGGTGCCGCCCGGCGATTTTTCGGCCCATGATTCAAGCGCCGCCGCAAGCGTTCCAAGCCGTACCGGCTTGCTCAGAAAACCGTCCATGCCGGCGGCCAGGCACCGCTCGCGCTGTTCCTCGGTCGCATGCGCCGTCATCGCGATTATCGTGGTATGACGCCGATCTCCCTCGCGCCGGCGTATTTCCTGCGTCGCCTGATAGCCGTCCATCGAGGGCATTTCGCAATCCATCAGAACGATATCGTAGTTCTCGCTCGCGAGCGCATCGAGCGCACCCTGCGCATCGGCGACGATATCCCCGCGGTAGCCCAGTACCCGAAGTTGCTCGACGGCAAGCGATTGATTCACGGGGTTGTCTTCAACCACCAGAATTCTAAGCGCGAGCCGGCGCTTCGCCTCCTTGGCAGACGGAGCCGCGAGATGCCTCGGCGCGTCGGCTGGAGCATCGTCGGGCGTTTTTATGGCTGTGTCGACGCCTGCGCTCGATTGCGGCGGCGGTGCGGTGGGTTGTTCCACGCCCGGGGCCGGCGCTTTTTCCACCCGCACCGTGAAGTAGAAGGTGGAACCTCGCCCCGGCTCGCTTTGCAATCCAATGTCCCCGCCCATCTGTCGTGCGAGCTGCGAGGAAATGACCAGGCCGAGTCCAGTCCCTCCGAAACGGCGCGAGGTCGAGCTTTCGGCCTGAACGAACGGCTCGAAGAGCTGCTTCTGCACCTCGGACGCAATGCCGATTCCGGTGTCGGCAACCTGGAACCGGACTGTGTACTCGGCGCCGGTTTGTTCGCTCAAGTCGACGCTGACCACAACCTCGCCGTGCGCGGTGAACTTGATCGCGTTGGAGATCAGGTTGTTCAGGATCTGGCGCAGCCGATTCGGATCGCCGTTCACCCGTTGCGGCAATTTGCCGTCGAGGTGCAGCACGAGGTCGATGCCCTTGGCGCTGGCGGCCTCGGCGAACGGATCCACGGTTGCTTTCACCAGGTCGTGCAGATCGAAACTGATTTTTTCGAGCACGACCCGCCCGGCGGACAGCTTGGAGAAATCGAGAACGTCGTTGACGATCGTCATCAGCAGCCGGCCGCTAGATTCAATAACGTCGGCGCGCTCGCGTTGTTCTTTGTTCAGGTCCGTGAGCTGTAACAGCTCCGTCATCCCGATAATGGCATTGAGCGGCGTGCGGATTTCGTGGCTCATGTTGGCCAGGAACTCGGCGCGGGTCTGCGCGGCCTCGATGGCGAGATCGCGGGCCCGCTGCATCTCCTTCTGCAGGCGCTTGCGCTCGGTGTTGTCACGGACGATTACGGCGAAACCTTCCAGGCGCGCCGCGACCGGACGGATTCCCGATGCGGCCAGCACGATCTCCACGATGCTGCCGTCTTTGCGTACGCGCCGGGTCTCGAAGTCCTCGATGGATTTGCCGCCCGCGACCGTTTCTCCCAGCCAGCGCAGCTCGCCGAGCAAGTCGGGCGGGACGATTATCTCGATCGACTTCCCGATAATTTCCTCGCTCTTGTAACCGAACAGCCGCTCAGCGCCGGGATTCCAGCTCGTGACCATGCCCTGCTGCGTCAAGCTCATCACGGCGTCCGGCACAAAGTTCGCCACCAACGCGAACAGCGCGCGTTCGATTCGCGCGTCGTGCCGCGCCGTAATGTCGCGCAGTACGACCAGCGCGCCACGCGTTTTGCCATCCGCCCCGCGAACCGGACGGGCCGATGCTTCAATCCACATATCGCGGCCGGTTCTGCGGTCGTGGACTCGCGCCTCGAGGCTTTCCACCGAGGCACCGGCGACCACCCGCGCCAGGATGCGCTCTTCGGGGCGAAGCCGATTGCTCGACCCGCCGAAGAACATGTCGTAGTTCTGCAGCCATTCGGTCGAGGTTTGTACGTTGGGGTCAAAGATACGCGTCGCCGCACGGTTCAGCCGAACGGGTTTCAAATTCGGATCGACCATGATCACGGCTTCGGTCATGCTGTCCAGGATTGTTTCAAGCAGTTCCTTCTGGTCCTTGAGTTGCTCGCTGCCCTCACGCACGCGGCTTTCGAGCGCGATGTTGAGATCGGCGAGCTTTACGCTGCTGGTTTCCAATGCGCTCGCGGCACGGCGATACCGCGAGAGCAGGAACGATGCGTATACGCCCAGGATCACCAGCCACATGACGACGATGCTGTCGCCCGCCGCGATCACAATCATGCTGTGGCGCGAGGCGGTCTGTGCGAAGGTGGTGCGCTGGGCCAGCAGCTTTTGCTCCTCGTTGTCCATCTCGACGAAGCGCTGGCGAAGGTGGCCGATCTCGTCTTGAATCTGCCTGAACTCCAGCGATTGAGAGACGGTATTGGGATCGTGCGACGAGGCGATTTGCCGGATTGTTGTGCTCAGACGGTCGAGATTCGCGAGCGACTGGTCGATGGAGTCGAGCCGGTCGCGCTGCGGCGGGCTGTCGCCCGTCAGGGCGCGAAGGTGCGACGAGCTTTGATGAAGTCTGTCCAGCGCGGAACTGAACTGATCGAGTTGCAGGCGGTCCCCGCTCAGCGTGTAGTCGTGCAGCGCATCCAGCGCCGCGAACTTTTCCGAGCGTGCCTGATCGATCCCTTCGATTACCGATTGGGTGTGAGACACCCAGCGGGAGCCGTCGATGTACGCCGCGTTGCTGCGATAAGCCGTCCGAGCAACCAGCGCGGCGGCAACAATCGCGATGGCTATGCCGGCCCAGAGAATCTCGACTGCCAGGGTTTGGAACGAAATTTTGCGCGGCCGCGCGGCCGGGGCCGACTCAGCTTCTGACGATCGATTCATCCTTCACGTTCCGCGCGTCGCAGATCTGGCACTTGAGATAGCGCCTACATCAAATAATGCGCGCATTAACCATCCTAGAGCACAGTACTACGCCGCGAGGCGCTATGCCGTCGAGGCTCTGCGAAAGATCTCCTTTGGAAAAACAGCGAACGAGCGGCCCGAAATTCCTATTTCACCCGCTCGCTAGGAATTGGAATTCCCCACGAATCGTAAGAATGCCAACCGCGCTCGCCGTATGCGGAGTCGAAGTTGGTGAGCGAGGTGGCGTCGGGGAAAAAGAGCGCAATGGGCCGAGCCGTTTGCGTCTCGCTCGAATCGGCCTCGCCAATCGAGCCCTCCGCTACCGCCATCCAGCTCGAAGACGACGCAAGCGACTGCTGCGTGACTGCGGGAGCGCCTTGCGGCGACGGTCTGAGAAATGCGGTCGCGATCAGGATTGCGCATGCGGCTACCGCGGCCGCCGCGCGGCGGCCGATTCTACGCCGTCTTTGAATTGATTCGGCGCGGGCGACGACGCGCCGCGCAAAATCAGCAGGGAGCAGATTCTCACTAGTACGAAATGGCCGTTCGATCATGATTGCTCCACCTGTCTGAGCAGTGTGCGCAGGCGCGCCCGCGCGCGAAACAGCCGGGTTCCGACGGCGGAGACGCTGCTGCGCGTTATTTCAGCGAGCTGCTCGTAGGACCAATTGTGGTCGCGCAACAGGCTTATAAGCTCGCGCTGGTCGGGGGAGAGTTGTACGAGAGCCGCCTCAAACGCATCGATACGATCGTGACCGTCCGGCTCGCTTGCCGGGACCGCTTCGTGATCGCGGGTGAACGGCACGAACAGCCGTCGCCATCTAAGCCGGCGAAGGTAATCCATGCAAACGTTGCGCGCGATTTTGAATAACCACGCTTCGAAGATTTCAATCGATCGCAACCGCGATATCCCGAGTGCCATCTTCACGAACGCAGTTTGGGAGAGGTCTTCGTAATCGGCATCGAGGCCCACGATCGAAATCACGAACCGCGCGATGCGCTCCTGATAATGGCGGACGACATCTTCGAGCGCCTGCCGGTCTCCGCCACGAGCCGCCTCAATAGCCAGGAGAATCTGAGGAGGCGTGGGTGATGCGATCGGTCTGGATTTCATGCGCGTCGTGCCGCGATGGCCATTGGCTTGGGGTTGAGAAAGCGGCGGACGCGCATGGGCCGCGTCCACCGCCGAAACAGGAACCTCCGCCGGCTCGGGAGTGAGAAACGCCCTGCAAGGTTCCCGAGAAGCCATCAGAGCATCGGCGGTCCGCCCGCCGGCGATGATCCGCGCATCAATTCGTCGAGTTGCTTGTGAATCGCGCTCATCTTCTGATTGAACTGGTTCATCTTTGCCAATTGTTCCGGAGTCAGGATGCCGCGAATCTTCAGCGCCGTGTTCAGCGACTGTTGCTGCATCTGCTGATCGAGCTGGCCGGCCTGCTGGGTGAGCGGTGCCAAATCCGATGCGGTCAGTGGATCCGCACTCAAAAGCCTATTGGCAATCTGTTCGTGAATCGAATGAAGCTGCTTCATCACCGGCTCGGTCTGAGAGCGGCTCGAATCGAGTATCTGATGGAGCTGACTCTGCTGCGCGTCGGTGAGATTCGCCGCCCGCAAAGCCATCATGAACGGCGGCGGCAACATCGGGCCACCGCCCATCATCATCGGACCTCCGGGTCCTGGACCTGGGGGAAACCCCGGACCGCCCTCGGCGCGGGCCCGAATCGTGACGGCACCGGCGACCAGAAAGATCATCAGGATCAAGAGCTTTTTCGTACGCATCGAAATGAAATTCTCCTCCGGCCTGTGACCGTACACCTGATAAGACGCCTTAGGTCCGAAAAAATTACGGTGGAAAGGAGCAGAAAAGATCGTGGGGTAGGGGCACTTGGGGTCAAATGATGCGGGTCGGCCGGAAAGGAAGCAGATGCGCGAGGGAGGCGACGGCGTTGCTCAAATCATTCCAGCAGCGCGCATCAGCAGGCCGGAAACGCGATCCGACTCTCTGATCAATACTTGCGCAAGCGAAACTGCTTCGGCCCGATCATCGCGGCGCGCGCGACTTTCAACCTCCGCGCACAGATTCGCATAGCCGGTTGCGCCAATTCCGGCGGCGCTTCTCAGCGCGTGCGCCGCCCTGCCCAGCGCCGCCAGATCATTGGCTTCCAGTGCGGACCTGAGGGCCGAGATGCGCTTCGGCAATTCGGAAAGAAATGCTTCGACCAGGCGCCGCAATACATCGTCCCCGCTTGCTTCGGACAGCTCCGCGATTTCCGCGAGCGTCGCCGGGTCGAGATCCTCATCCATGATCGCCACGCCATCGGATTCGGACACCGCCCGAACCGATTCGTCGGCGCCTGCGGGTCTGATGCCGTTCACGGGGTAAGCCGACTCTGCAGACCACGACTCGAGCGTCGCAGACAGCGTTCTCAACCGCACCGGCTTGCTCAAGAAACCATCCATGCCCGCATCCAGACATCGCTGATGCTGTTCGCGAGTCGCATGCGCGGTCATCGCGATTATCGTGGTGCGCCGCCGGCCCCCTTCGCGCCTGCGTATCTCCCGGGTCGCTTCATATCCGTCCATCACCGGCATCTCACAGTCCATCAGCACCAGGTCGTAGTCTCGGCGCGCGAGTGCGTCGAGCGCCGCCTGCGCCTCGTCGACGATGTCGCCGGCGTAGCCGAGCACACGGAGTTGCTCCGCAGCCAACTCCCGATTTATCGGATTGTCTTCGACAACCAGTATCCGAAAATTGCTCCGGCTATGATCCGCCGATACCATGCCTCGCTGGTTCTGGTACGAACTGGTGGCCTCCGGTATCGCGGCGGCGTCGCTCTCGGCGCCGCGGGATTCGGAGACGGATAGCTCCTCGTCGATTCGTTCATCCGCGCGCGTTTTTTCGAACCGTGCAGTGAAATGAAAGACTGCACCCTTGCCCAATTCGCTGTGGAGCTGAATTTCGCCGCCCATCTGGCGCGCGAGCTGGGGGGAGATCACCAGCCCCAGTCCGCTGCCTCCGTAGCGGCGCGCCGTCGAGCTTTCGGCTTGAACGAAGGGCTCGAAGAGGCGCTTCTGAACCTCCGGCGCAATTCCGATACCGCTGTCGGCGATTTGAAAACGAATCAGCTCGTCGGACGCAGTTTGCCCGGCCGGCTCTACGCTAATGACGACCTCTCCTTCGGACGTGAACTTGATCGCGTTGGAAATCAGGTTGTTGAGAATCTGGCGCAGGCGATTGGGATCGCCATTCACTCGCTTGGGCAACGCGGGGTCGAGTCGAAGCGCTAGCGCGATCCCCTTTCTGGCGGCCGCCTCCTCGAACGAATCGGCGGTGGTGCGCGCCAGGTCGCGCAAGTCGAACGCGATTTTTTCGAGGACGACCCGGCCCGCGGAAAGCTTGGTGAAATCGAGAACGTCGTTGACGATCGCCATCAGCAGTCTGCTGCTCGACTCGATGATCGCGGCACGTTCGCGCTGTTCTTTGTTGAGGTCGGTAAGTTGCAGCAATTCCGCCATGCCGACGATCGCGTTCAGCGGGGTGCGGATTTCGTGGCTCATCTTGGCGAGAAAGTCCGCCCGAGTCTGCGCGGCTTCGATGGCGAGGTCGCGAGCCCGTTGCATCTCCTGGTGCAAACGTTTGCGTTCCGTGTTGTCGCGCGCAGTGAGGGCGTAACCTTCCAGGCGGCCGGGAAAAGTCCGGATGCCGGACGCGGACAGAAGAATCTCCACTGTGCTTCCGTCCTTGCGCACCCGCCGCGTCTCGAGATTTTCGATCGACTTGCCGGCGTCGAGAAGTCTGGCGATCTCGCGCAGCTCAGGCCTGAGTTCCGGCGGGACCATACACTCGTCCGACTTCCCGATGATTTCCTCGCCCGTGTAGCCAAACAATCGCTCGGCGCCGGGATTCCAGCTCGTGATGATCCCGTCTGGCGTCAGGCTCATTACCGCGTCGGGCACGGAGTTGGCCACCGAGGCGAACAGCGCGCGTTCGATCTGAACATCATGGCGCCCGGTGATATCTCGAATCACCAGCAGAGCGCCGCCAATCGCGCCGTCTGCCCCCATGACCGGGCGCACCGATGCATCGATCCATCGTTCTCGTCCGCTTTCGCGATTACGCACCCGAAGTTCGAAACCCTCGATGACGTCGCCGGTCAGACCACGTGCCACGAACGGCTGATTAGTGGCCAGGGGCGCGGTCGAGTCGGGTGCGAAGACATCGTAGTCGGCGAGCCAGTCCGCGGGCCTCCGAACGTCGGCGCGCAACTCGCGCCTGGCGGCAGGATTCATCAGAACCGGCTTGAGATCCTTGTCGACCATTACAATCGCATCGGACATGCTGTTGAGAATCGATTCGAGCAGTCCCTTCTGTTCGGCAAGGACCGCGCTGCGTTCGCGCACCCGTTCTTCAAGGGTGGCATTGATCTGTTCGAGCTGATGGCGGCTTGCGTCGAGCGCGTCCGAGGCGCGCCGGTACCGCGAAAACAGAAACCACGCACCGCCGGCCATGAAGGTCAGCCACACGATCACAGCGATGCCGCTCGTTACCATCACCGCCCTGCCGCGTATATGGCGACTACGAATCCGGACCCGGAAATTTCAACGGCAGAACCTTCGAGTAAGATCTTGAGGGAAGATTGAGGATCGTCTGACTTCGCTGGCGACGATTGATTCATCGCGCTCGCTCCCAGCCGTGCCCATCAGACATAAAAGCATATCGAAACAAGCTCGTCAGGGCACAGCAGAAGTCAGGTTAGCATGGTTCTGCCGCTGAACTTCAAGTAGGGCAACAAAACCATGTAGTCCTGTTCTGGGGATTATGCGCTGGATAAAACGCGTCGCTTTTTACGTCTCGCTGGGCGGAGCGAAAAAACGTGCTGTACGAGCTGAGCCCGCTTGGAGTATATCGGCAAAAACAAGGAGCCAGCCGTGGAATATCGCAATCTCGGAGACTCAGGACTCAAAGTTTCGATCGCCGGACTCGGATGCAACAACTTCGGCATGCGCTGCGATGCCGAGCAGACGCGCACCGTGGTCCATCGTGCGCTCGATGAAGGCGTGACGCTCTTCGACACCGCCGATATCTACGGAAATCGCGGCGGCTCGGAGGAGATGCTGGGCAAGGCGCTCGGGAGCCGGCGGCGCGACATCATAGTCGCATCGAAATTCGGGATGGCGATGGGCGAGGGGCCGTACCTGCACGGCGCTTCGCGCCGGTACGTCGTCGCGGCGGCGGAAGCGAGCCTGCGACGCCTGGGCACCGACTACATCGACGTCTATCAACTCCACGCGCCCGATCCGGAGACGCCTCAGGAGGAAACGTTGGCGGCGCTCGATGACCTCGTGCGCGCGGGCAAGGTTCGCTACCTGGGCAACAGTAACTTCACCGGATGGCAGGTCGCCGATGCCGACTGGATTTCGCGCACGCGCGGAATTGCCCGCTATGTGTCGGCGCAGAACGAATACAATCTTCTCGATCGACGCATCGAGCGCGACCTGCTTCCGGCCTGTCGCAAGTTCGGCTTGGGCATGCTGCCGTATTTTCCGCTCGCCAGCGGATTTCTGACTGGTAAGTATCGGCCCGGCGCGGAAGTCCCGAAGGGGACGCGATTCGCGCTGATGCAGCCGATGGCGAAGCGAATACTGAACGACCAGAACTTCGCGACGCTCACGAAGCTGGAGGAGTTCGCGCGCGGCCGCGGCCACTCGATGGTGGATCTCGCGATGAGCTGGCTCGCCAGCCAGCCGATTGTGTCGAGCGTTATCGCCGGCGCGACGCGCCCCGATCAGGTCACGGAGAACGTAAAGGCGTGCGGATGGAAACTGTCGGCGGAAGAGCTCAAAGAGGTCGACACGATCACCCGTCGGTAGCCGCGCGAATCCATCGTCATTTTTCCTCGCCTCACGAGGCCCCTGTTTGAGTAGGGCGGGCGACCCGCCCGCCGCCTTTTGTCCGCTTGACATTGGAAGGCAGCTTGACTTACAAGTAAGGCATCATGCCTACCAGCGATCATCCTGCAATACGGACCCGGTTCGGCCGCTACGTCCGCCAGCAGCGCGTGGCCGCCGGCCGCAGCCTGCGCGAGGTCGCGAGCGCGCTCGGAATCTCGCACGTCTACCTCGGCGAAGTGGAGCGCGGCGTGCGCGGCCCCCTGCGGCCGGAACATTGGAGCGCATTGCTTAAAGCGGTTCCGGGACTCACCCGCGAAGAACTGGAGCGGCAGGCCGCGGCGAGCCGTCCGGTCGAGATGGATATCGCCGACGCGCCGCCTCGCTATCAGGATCTGGCGATGGCGCTGGCGCGCAGACTGAAAAATCGCGATCTGACTCAGTCGGAGATATCGCGCCTGCTCAAGGTGCTGAAGCCGGGCGATGAGTAACATCGGGGGCGATACCGTAATCGCGATGCCGCCGCTGTCGCTCGCATGCCTCGAAATTCTGGGCGAAACCGTCGTGCGGCAATTTCAGCCCGCCGCGCTGGCCGCCCCCGAACCCATCCGCGTGCGGGAGTGGATCGATCGATTACTGCCGCCGTTTGGCATTCATGTGATGCCGGCCAGCGACGAAGAACTGGGCGATCGCGTCGCGGCGACCTACGCGGCTGGCGACTCGGAAAGCGAAATACTGGTGAGTCCCTGGATCTTCGACAACCTTGCCGACGAAGAGCGGCCCCATTTCGCACGCGCGACGGTAATCCATGAGTTGGCGCACGCCATCCTTCACGTGCCGGTCCTGCGCGGTCGTTGGACCGTATCGCCGCGTTCATCACCACCGCCGCGCGTCGAGCGCAGCGGGATTCCCGAGTCGAGCGACCCCGAGTGGCAGGCGTGGGCGCTGGCGGGGGCGATTTTGATGCCGCGCCGGACAATCGTGATGCTCCCCGATACCTCGCTGGGCTCGGTTGCCGATGCGTTCTTCGTCAGCGAAATTTTCGCCTCGATTCGTCTTGAGCGCCTTGCGGCATTGAGCCGATAGCAGGAACGGCGATGCCGCAAACGTTGCCGGACCCGGATGGCTACGAAATCGAGTGATCCTGAATGACGGAGGACAGTTGCGATGCTCTCATGGTCGGAATTTCACAATCGCGCGCCGGCAATCGCCGACGCGGGCCGCAAGATGATTCATCAGCACGGAATCGGTCTTGCCTTTCTAGCGACGTTGCGTAAAGACGGCGCTCCCCGGATGCATCCGATCTGTCCGACCGTCTTTGAAGGCGGGCTCTACGCGCTGATAGGGCCGTCGCACAAGCGCCGTGATCTGCTTCGTGATGGCCGCTTCGCGCTCCACAGCTTCCCATGCCCGGAAGTAGACGATGAATTCCTCGTCATGGGTCGTGCGGTGCTTGTCGAAGATTCGGCTCGGCAAGCCCGCGTGCTGGCGGATCTCAAGTCAAAAGGGATGACATCTACCGAAGACGAATTTCTCTTCGAATTCCAAATCGACCGCGCGATGCATGCCGCCTACAACGGCCCGCACGGCACCTGGCCGCCCACCTACGCCGTATGGAAGGAATGACGCTGCAAGACCAACGACCGGAGAGACGCGCCTGCGCGCCTCCCGGCCGGAATATGAATTGATTGGGCGCAACACCGATACAAGTTCCCGAACCTGCGCGGAACGGCGCGTTCTCCGCTCTTGAACCCTTCCAGTAGCGAAATTTCTCGTTTTTCTTGATTAACGAAAGATTAATTTGGCTCGAATGCCGATGCTCACCCCGGCGGCGCGCGATCGATCAGTTGAAACCGCATCGCACAGAAATCGTCTTAGATCTTGTATGAAACCACCGCGGCGCCAAGTGGCGCGCAACCAAAGCCCGCTTGTGTGAAGCGCCCGCAAATAGGAAGATCGATTTAGCGACTCAGGTGAAATCCGAAATCTGGATAGGGACAGAACAGCGAAGACGCCAGGCGCCGGGCAGTTGGTACGCCTTGGCGTTGGTCGTGCTCGCGATTCTGGTGTTGCCCCGGATGGTCCGCGCTGGGCAGGACGCAAGTCCGCCGCCGCTCATCATGCCCGGCAATCAGGGTTCACAAACCTCTACTCTCGAGTTGCCGACCACGCCGACCAATCAGGGTGGGGCGCTGAATATCCCGCCGCAGGTTCCGGGCAAGCAAGGCGGAGAATTGAACATCCCGCAGGTACCCGGCCCGCAGGAGGGCCAGGAGTTGACTCTCCCGACGGCCGAACTGCGCAACCAGCCGGGCTACTCGCAGGTCACGGTGACTGTGACCAATCCCGATGGAACCTACGTAACGGGTCTTCAGAAGGACGACTTCAAGCTCTTCCTGGATGGGCAGCAGCGGCCGATCGAGTTCTTCCGGCAGGATTTGAACACTCCGGTGTCGGTTGGAATTTTGGTCGACACATCGGGCAGCATGCAGCCGAAAATCGCGCAGGCGCAAATGGCGATTTCCGACTTTCTGAACGAACTCAACGCACATGACGACGTCTTTCTCTTCGCATTCTCCAGTCGTCCTTATCTGCTCCAGCCCTTCACGACCAATCACGAGCTCGTGGAGCGCCGGCTGTCGTTGCTGCGCGCCTACGGACAGACCGCGCTGTTCGACGTGATCATCCAGGGGCTGCGGATGGTCGAACACGGCCGGTACGACAAGAAGGCGCTGCTGGTCGTGACCGACGGCATGGACAATACCAGCGCCTCGAGCGTGAACGATGTGGTGGCGCAGGCCAGAAGAATGGGCGTGCTGGTATATTCGATCGGAATCGGCGATCCCAACGCCGGCAGCATGCCCAGCATCGCGATCGGTCCCTTCGTGTTCGGTGGCTCCGATATAGAGCGGGTCGATACGCAGACGCTCCACACACTATCGACCGAAACGGGCGCCCGAACTTACGTCATCCGCCAGGTAGGCGACGGCGCTGCGCTGCGGCAGGCTTGCCAGCAGATCAGTCTCGAGCTTCGCGAGCAATATACCGTCGGCTTCGTCGCGCCCGATGCGAGCGCGGGCGGGTACCGCAGCGTGCGCGTCGATGCGCCGTCGCATCCCGGCGACTCGGTCCGCGTCCGCAAGGGTGTGGAAGTCGGCGGCCCGGCCGCGTACGCATCCGAGCCGGGCGGGGCTCCCGGGCCCTAGTTTCGCGCCGCGTTCCTACTCCAGTTTCCGTTTCCCGTAGTAAGGCAGCGTCGTGCCCTCCGCCTCCTTGGCCGCCGCCGGTTCTTCTTTGCGCGGGCGCGATGCTCCTGCGCTGTAAAGTGCCAGCGTCCCCGGCTCGATCACTTCGGGGTCGGTGAGGATATTGACGCATGCGACGCGCCCGCATCCGAATGCTCGCTTCATGGCAGGCGCGATGTCTTCGACCCGCTCGACCAGTTCGCCATGTGCGCCCAGCCCCTCGGCCGCGCGCTCGTAGTGCACCATGCCCAGCTCGGTCGCGAGATGCCGCCCCTTGCCCCACATCAATTCCTGCCCGTGCTTGGACATGCCCCATTGCTTGTCGTTGTTGATCACCACGGTAATCGGAAGATTGTTTTTTGCGGCGGTGTGAAACTCCGCAAAGTTCAGCCCCGCGGAACCGTCTCCGACGATGCAGAACACCTGGCGGTCGGGATGCGCCGCCTTGGCCGCCATCGCGAATGGCAGTCCTATGCCGAGGCAGCCGAGATAGCCATGACTCAAAAACCTGCCCGGATGGCGCGCGGTCCACGCATTGCCCATCCACGATGCGGTCTCGCCGCCGTCGGCAACCACGATCGCTTCGGGGTCGAGCAGGTTGGCGATGTCATGTGCCATCCGCGCCGGATGGATAGGTCCGGAGTCGAGTTTCAATGCATCGTCGAAACGATGGCGTCCCGCGGTCCGAACGGCGGCCAGGCGCTCGCGCCATTCGCGAGGCTCGCCGAACTTGTGGCCGTCCGCCGCTTCGATCGCATCGCGCAGGAACTCGCGGCAATCGGCGACGATCCCCAATTCGATATCGCGATTGCGGCCGATTTCCTCCGGCTCGATATCCACCTGGATGACGCGCGCATCGCCGGGAATTACTGAGTTGCGACCGCCCGTGAACAGGCCGATTCGCGTGCCAAGCAGAATCACGAGGTCCGCGCTGCCTCCCATTTTAGCGTGAATTGCGGGATGGATAGCGCCGAAGCCGCCGAACGATAACTCGTGATCTTCCGGAATCGCACCGCGCGCTTTCGCGTTGGTCATTACCGGCGTATGCGTCAGCTCCGCGAACTGAACCAGTTCTTTCGCGGCCTGCGAGAACCATACGCCACCGCCGGCGAGAATAGCGGGGCGGTTCGCTTCCTTGAGCCAATCCAGCGCCTGTCGCAGCGCGGCGCGCGAGGGACTCGGGGCCGCCTGCGGCCGATACTGCTCGGGAAACGTGACCGATGTCTCTTCGACCCGCGAAAAGAGCACGTCGATCGGCAATTCGAGGAACACGGGTCCGGGCCGTCCTGACACGGCGTGGCGAAACGCGGCGGCGACATATTCGGGAATGCGATCCGTATGCGTCACCGACCGCGCCCATTTGGTGATCGGCCGCATGATTCCCATCTGATCGACCGCCTGCAGCGGAAGCCGGTCGTCGTCGGACAGCGGACTGCGGCCTCCTATCAGCACCATCGGAATCGAATCCATGAATGCGTTGGCAACTCCCGTGACGGCGTCGGTCACGCCCGGTCCGGCCGTTACCAGCGCGACGCCGGGTCGCCCCGTCGCGCGTGCCCACCCGTCCGCCATATGCGCCGCCGCCTGCTCGTGCCGGGTGTCTATTACGCGGAAGTCGCGGCGCATGCAGGCCGCATAGATCGCATCGAGATGTCCCCCGTGCAGCGTGAAGATTTCGTGCACGCCCTCGCGTTCGAGCGACCGAACGATCATTTCGCCGCCATCGATTTTTGCCATTATGGGTTGCCTCCGCTTCGGCCTGATGCTGATTGTAGGGCCGCCCGATTTGAACCGGCAAATGGGAAGTACCGGCGACTGCTGTTACGGATGAGGCACAGGCTGCGTGCGCACGAGTTCGCCATCATGCGCCGTCTGGCCCAGGTTGATTGCCACGACCTCGTTCCCGCTCAAACCCTGCACCACCTGGCAGCGGATACCGTCGTCCTGCCCGAGCATGACCTCGACCAGATGGATTCGATCGTCCTTGACCGTCGGCACGTAAGTCTTGCCGTTCTGGAAAACCAGCGCATCGTCGGGCACCAGCGGCGTGCCGGCGGAACCGCTCAAAGTTATTTCGACATGCGCGTACATGCCCGGCAGCAGGGTGAAATCGTCATTGGCAAGATCGACCTCCACCAGCATCGTGCGCGTCGAGTTCATCAATGCATCGGGATGCCGCGTGACCGAGCCCGTGAAAATCCTGCCCGGAAACTGGCTGACCGTCACCTGTGCGGGATCGCCGACTTTGACGAACGCGGCATCGTCCTGCGGCATGCTCACGTAGATGCGCACCGGCTTCAAGGTCGCCATCTTGACGATCGCTTGAGCGCCTTGTTGCGCGGTTGAAAGCGCGACCAGAGCCCCGGGATCGAGGTTGCGCTCCGTCACGATGCCGTCGTAGGGGGCGAGCACGCGTTCGTACGCCTGCTGCGCGACGAGAGATTTCCACTTCGCTTCATTCGACAGCATCGTCGAGTGCGATGTGTCCGCGTCTTCCTGCGATATGACGCTCTGCTTCACCAGGATCTGATTGCGCCGGTCGGTGATCGCGGCGATGTCGTAGTTCGCGCGTGCATCAACCACCATCTGGTCGAGTTCGGGCGACACCAGGACGGCGAGCAACTGGTTCTTCTTCACCCGCATGCCCTTGTCGACCAGCATCGACTCGATATAGCCGGGCACCTTCGGATAAATCGGGCTCTCGAAATAACCATGGATGTCGGCGGGAAAGACAACCGTCCGCTTCAATGGCACCTGCTCCACCGGCGTCACCAGCACCACCGGCCCGCGCTGTTCTTCTTCCTCGAGCACATCGGCCTGGCGGCGAATCCATACCTCGCGCGCTAGCACCAGTCCGGCCAGCGTGACCAGGACGATCACGACAGCGGCGAACCATCCGAAATAAAAAAGTGGCCCTGAGCCTGCCGGCGCCTGATGTTGACCCTCAGCCATCTATCGGCTCCATTTCTCTCTTAGCCGCCGAACTCAATCTTTTTCCGCCTGCTCGACCATCGCGCCCACAATCGCGTCGCGCTGGCGCTTGCCAAGCCGGGTCTGGGTAAAGAGCGAGTAGACGGTTGGAACGACGAACAAGGTCATCGCCGTTGCCGCAATCAATCCACCGATTACGGCGCGGCCCAGCGGTGCATTCTGCTCGCCACCTGCGCCGAGCGCCAGCGACATCGGCAGCATCCCGAGAATCATCGCGAGCGCCGTCATCAAGACCGGGCGCATCCTCACCGTTGCCGCCTCGATCGCGGCTTCCATCGCGCCCTTGCCCTGCTCGCGGAGATCGTCAGCAAATGTGATTAGCAGGTTGCCGTTGGCGACGCCGACTCCGACCGCCATGATCGTGCCCATCAGCGACTCGACATTCAGCGTCGTGTGCGTGATCACCAGCATCCAGAGCACGCCCGCGAGCGCGCCCGGCACCGCCATCATGATGATGAACGGGTCGAGCCACGACTGGAAGTTCGTCGCCATCAGCAGATAAACCAGCACGATCGCCAGCACCAGTCCGCTACCCATGCTGCCGAACGATGCGCGCATCGCCTGGCTCTGCCCCAGGATCGCCACCGTCGTGCCGCGGGGAAGGTTTCTGAGCGCGTCGACCTTGCGCTGCACCGCCGCGCTGACCGCGCCGAGGTCGCGTCCCTCGACATCGCAGTTGACGTCGACGACTCGTTGCACCGTGTAATGATTGATCCCCTGCGCCTGAACCTCGTGGCTGATGCTCGAAAGGTTGGCCAGGAATTGTGGTGATGCCTGTGTGCCGTCGACAGTTCCAGGCGTGAGAGGAGTCCGGCCGATCGCCTGGATCGAATCGACCATGTGCTGCGGTGTCTGCACGGCGACGCTGTAGTTCACGCCGTTGCGGAGATCGAGCCATTGATTGGGCGAGATGACGCTGCTGGAGCTCAGCGACGTCAGCACGCTGCTCGTGACGGCGTACTGTGTAATTCCAAGTTCGAGCGCCTTGGCGCGATCGACCTCGACGCGCAGGGTTGGATAATCGAGCACCTGCGCGATGCGCGCGTCGGCCGCGCCGGGAATCGTCTCGATCTCGGTTTTCAGCTTTTCGGCGATAGCGAACGATTCCGAGAGGCTGTTGCCGGTGATCTGAACGTCGATCGGCGCGGAAAGGCCGAAGCTCAGCACCTGGCTTACGATATCCGCAGCCTGCGGATAGATGACGACCCCGGGGAAATTCTGTCTGACCGCCGCGAGGATCTGCCTGGTGTAGTCGGCACTCGGATGGTGTTTCTCGGTGAGCTGAATCTGCAAGTCCGCGTCCTGCGGGCCGAGGCTGTCGGTTTGATAGAAGAGCAAGGCCCAGTACACGGGCAGGCCGACATGATCGGTCATCAGCTTCATTTCATTGCCGGGAATCACGCCCCGGATGGTGTTCTCGACGCCTTCCAGAATCCGCGAACTTTCCTCGAGCCGCGTGCCGACCGGCACGCGCACGTGCAGCCGAATCATCCCGCTGTCGACCACCGGAAAGAAATCCTCGCCGACGATTCGTCCGAGCACCAGCGACGCGATCACAATTATCGAGATGCAAGAAAGCGTGAGGGCGCGATGCGCCATGATGCGGCGCAGCCAATCACCGTACCTGTCGCGGGCGCGCTCGAAGCTCCGCTCGAACCACGATGTGAAGTTTCCGAGCCATCCTCCCGCCTGGTTTCCCTCGTGCTCCTCGGCGAGCAGATGCAGCGCCATGCTGGGCACCAGCGTGCGCGAAAGCAGGTACGATGCGAGCATCGCGTAGACCACCGCCAGGGCCAGCGGCGTGAACAGGAACTTCGCGACGCCCGTCAGCGCGATGACCGGCGAGAACACGATGCAGATCGACAGCGTGCCGATGAACGCCGGCACCGCGATCTGGCGGGCGCCGTCAAGGATCGCGACGCCGAGCGCTTTGCCCATCGCGTGATTGCGATGGATGTTCTCGACCTCGACGGTCGCGTCGTCGACCAGCATTCCGACCGCGAGCGAAAGGCCGCCCAGCGTCATCAGGTTGATAGTCTGCCCCGAAAGCTTCAGCCCGATGATCGACGTCAGGATCGCAAGCGGGATCGACGTGATGACGATAATCGTGCTGCGCAACGAACCCAGGAACAGCAGCGTCATCAATGCGACCAGGGTCGCCGCGATCACGCCTTCCTCCAGCACGTCGCTCAGCGCGCGGCGCACGAACACCGACTGGTCGAATGCCAGCTCGGCCTTCATGCCCCCGGGCGCAATCGACATCATCGCGGGCAACACCTGCCGGACCGAATCGACTACCGTAAGCGTGGATGCGGACGGATGCTTCAGGATGAGCCTGTACGTAGCCAGCTTGCCGTTCACCCGCACGATGTCGTGTTGCACGGCCGCGCTGTCGCTGACGTGGGCGACGTCGTCCATGTAAACCGGCGTGCCCTCGACCACCTTGATCGGCAATCGGTTGAGCTCGGAGACCAACGGTGCACTGCCGTTGAGCACGACGTTGTATTCGAGGTTGCCGATCTTGGCGCTGCCGCCAGGGATGATCACGTTCTGGTTTTGCAGCGCCGTAACGACGTCGTAGGGAGACACCCCGCGCGCGTACATTCGCGACGGGTCGATATTCACCATTACCTGGCGTGACGCGCCGCCGAAGGGTGCGGGCGACGAAAGCCCTGGGATGGTGAACAGGAAAATCCCCGCGAAGTTGAAGCCGAAGTCGTACAACTGCCGCTGCGACAGCGTATCGCTCGAAAAGACCAGGTACGCGATCGGCACGTTGGTCGCGTTGTAGTCGATTACGCTGGGCGCGCTGATGCCCGGCGGCAGAATGTTCTTGACCGCTTCGCAAACCGCGGAGAGCTGTGCGATCGCCAGCCCGGTATCGGAACCTTCCTGGAAGTAAAACTTCACCAGCCCGATGCCGTTGTATGAAGTCGACTCGATATGGTCGACGCCGTTGACCGTCGTCGATGCGGCGCGCTCGGTGATGTTGACTACGCGCTGCTCCATCTCCTCGGCGGACAGCCCCGGGTAGTTCCAGACCAGGTTCACCAGCGGCATGTCGATAGCGGGAAAGATGTCGAAGTTCATGCGGGTCAGCGAAACGAGGCCGAGCAGCAGCATCAGTGCCGACATCACGGCGACGGTGACCGGCCTTCTAAGAGCTAGTTGAACGATCCACATTACGCGTTCGCCCCGGCGCCGCTGGCTGCACGCCAGGTTTTGCCCGCGTTCTTGATTGCGATACGCGCTGAGCGCCGATCCGCCGGCCTGAGACGCGCCATGAACGAGCGCATAAACGCGATCCATCGCGCCTGAAAGCGCTTATCGCGCGGCGAAACTCCGGTCACCAGCTTCGTCAGCTGCGGAAATGCGAGCGGAAAAGTAGTCAGCGCCATGTTCGACAGCAGCAGGAAGCGCGGGTTCAAATCCGCGGGAAGCTGGCGGCGCCGCTGAAATGCGACGAACTGGCCGACCGCGCGATCGTAAGAACGCTCGCGTGCGACCGCGCGATCATCCGGCTCGCCTTCGGGTCGAGCGCTTCCCACTCCAGAAGCCGTACCCAAACCTGATCGCCACAGCCGAAGCGGAACCAGAACACCGTCGAATCCTCGGGCGTGGAATACGGAGCGCGGTCGAGTTGCGCCGCGCGCAGCGCAAACCGCCGCCGCATCACCTGGCGGTACAGGTCGCTCTTCGCGCCGAAATAACTGTAGAGCATCCGCTTGTTGATGCGCGCCGCGCCGCGCGATGCGATCGACCCGCGCCCCTGCGAATCCGCGCTCGGAAAATTCGCGCAGCGCAGCCGCCAGAATCCGTTCGCGGCTCCGCATCGCATCGCGCTTGGGAGGGGTTCGTAGCGCCACTGACGCTTCCTCGGTCTCCGGACCGGACCTTCGCGACCCGGCGTCGTAACTGATTGGTTACTCCTAGGACAGGCTTGCAAAAGAGTCAAAGGAGAAATGGAAAGAATTGACGCTGGCGCAATCGTTCGTCGAAAGGTCTACTAACCGCTGCGAAATTCCGACCGTCTGTCGGCCCGGCCGCAGTCCCCTGGACGAGACAGATAGGCTTGCGGGATCTGCGAGACCTCACGCCAGGTACTCGGTTGCACCAACACAACGAGATGCCCCTCGCCCGCGCACGCGAAGCGTCCGCCTGAAAAAGCGGGAGAGGGTTAGGGTGAGGGTTCTGCTTCCGCCTGCCTCGCTCGGAGAGCTTGTGATTTCTTTCCGGCCGCCGCTCTAAGTGAACGGCACCAGCATCGGGACGCGGCGCTGATAAGCGGCGTAAGCCTCGGGTCCAAGCTCCGCCGAAAGAAAACGCTCCTCGGCGCGCGCTTTCAGCCAGAGACCCAGCGTCACCAGCATCAGACCCACTATCGCCGTTGGCGTCGCCGCCGCTGTTGCTGTCGTAAGGGTCGCGGCAATGAGTCCGGTGTAAATCGGATGGCGCACCAGGCCGTAGGGTCCCGTATCGACGACGTGATGCCCCTCTTTGCGTGTGATCGAGCCCGACCAGAGCCGCCCAAGATGGATTCGGGCCCACCACGCAAACAGGATCCCGCCGAAGGTCAGTCCCGCCAGCAAATACGCGCCGTTATAGCCGACATGCCAGATTCGCCTGAGGTGGAGCGCCCGCGCGGTAAAATGCGAGAGCATTAAAATCCCTACTCCGGAAGTCGCGCGGTAGGCCCACACATCCCACGTCGCAAGACGTTTCTCCGTGCGGTTAGACCAAAACGACGCCGCGGCCCATGTGACGATCCATCCGATCCATGCGATAGCAAATAACGCGCTCGGGCTCATGATCCTCTCCCGATTACATTCCAACTAAATGAGCTGAGTATCGACGCGCAACGTTTTCAAAGGTCTCCGGAGCTAAGCGGCTCTTACGGTGCTTCGCCGCTTTTGGTTTTGAAGGGCGATTGAAAGACGCGGGTTGGATCGGATAGCAGGTTCAGAAATTTAATCTCCGCGAAGTCGCCGGCGATTTGAATTCCGAAGAACGTCGCGTTGTCGATTCTAATCCGCCGGAAGTTCTCCAGCGCAAGATTCATGAAATGGCAGAGCACCGTGCGGATGATGTCGCCGTGCGAGACGAACAGCACCCGCTTGCCCGGATTCGCCGCGATCGTGTGGCGTACGGCTTCAACACCACGCGCCTGCACATGGTAGATCGTCTCGCCGCCAGGCGTAGGTTCGTCGAGCGGATGCTCGCGATAGTGGATGTAGTGCGGATCTTTGATCAGGTCGTTGTAGACCATCCCTTCCCATCGCCCGTATTCGACTTCCCGCAGTCGCGGATCGTCGATGACGTCCGCGATGCCGATGCCCTTGCCGATAATTTCCGCCGATTGGCGCGCGCGGGCGAGCGGGCTGGAGATGATCAGCTGGGGCGCGAGCAGGCGCGCGAGCGGAACGGCGGATTCGACCTGCACACGGCCGTCTTCGTCGAGGTCGACGGGACTCTTACCCATCACGCGGCCTTCGCGATTCCATGGCGTTTCGCCGTGGCGCATCAGGAGCGCGACACCCTTGATTCCGCCGGCTTGTTTGAGTTTCTCGGCTACGTAGAACGGACCCAGCGCCATAGATTTTCCTTGCGAAGAGCTAATCAGAATCCCGATCGCGGGAAAAGCGAGATCGTAAGAACAGGGGATGGCGCGCAATGATCTTGATACGAAAAAAAACAGCCCCTCTCCCGCCGGGAGAGGGTGGCTCGCGAAGCGAGACGGGTGAGGGTCGGTCGCGTCCTCACCAATGTTCGTCATGATTCCGTTGACCCTCATCCGGCGCGCAACGCGCCACCTTCTCCCGGTGGGAGAAGGACTCTCGGAAACGAAAAGGCCGCTGCATTTCGGCAGCGGCCCCGCACAATCAATCGTGATTGCAGCCCTAGCGCGCCGCAACTCCCGCGGCGGCGTGTCCGTCTGATGCGGCATCGCCGTTGGTGCTCGGAGCGAGTCCGCAGAAGGCTTCGTAGTCGATTAGCCCCTTCTGCGTCGGATGCTCACTGCACACCGGGCAATTCGGATCCTTGCGAATCTTCAGAATTCGCACGTAGTCGCGATCGGAAAGCGTATCGAAATAAACCATCTTGCCGATCAAGGGATGGCCCGCGCCGAGCAGAATCTTGATCGCTTCCAGCGCCTCGATCGATCCGATCAATCCCGGCAGCGCGCCCAGCACTCCGGCCTCCGCGCATGAAGGCGCCATATCCGGTGGCGCCGGCTCGGGATAAAGGCATCGATAGCAGGGCCCGCCCTTGGCCGGATAAAAAACCGTCGCCTGACCTTCGAAGCGGTAGATCGCGCCATCGACCAGCGGCTTCTTTGCCAGCACGCACGCATCGTTGATTAGATAGCGCGTCGGGAAGTTGTCGCCGCAGTTAACCACCACGTCGTAATCCTTGATGATGTCCATCACGTTCTCGGACGTGAGGCGCACGTCGTGGCGAATTACCTTGACGCCGGGATTGAGCGCATGGATTTGTTTTTGCGCCGACTCGGTCTTGAGCATCCCGACTCGATCGACGGTGTGGACGATCTGGCGCTGCAGGTTCGAAAGATCCACCACGTCGAAGTCGACCAGCCCCAGCGTTCCGACTCCCGCCGCCGCGAGGTAGAGCGAAGATGGCGATCCGAGCGCGCCGGTGCCGAGCAGCAGGACCTTGGAGTCGAGCAGCTTGGCCTGGCCCTTTTCGCCGACTTCAGGAATGACGAAGTGGCGCGAATAGCGCGTGATTTCATCGGGCGTGAACTGCCGGTCCGCAACCCACGGCAGGCCGCGATCTTTCCATGCGTTGAATCCGCCCGTCAGGTTGTAGACGTTCTCGTAGCCAAGTTCGCGCAGCGTGCGCGCCGCCAGCAGCGAGCGCGTGCCCGAAGCGCATTGCACGATAATCGGCGTCTTGTGGTCGGGAACCTTTTCTTCGACCCGCAGCTCCAGGAACCCGCGCGAAATTCCAACCGCATCAGGCAGATGGCCCTGCCGCCATTCGTCCGGTTCGCGAACGTCGATCACGACCGTGCCCGGCTTTTCCATCATCCGGCGCGCTTCGTCGATATCGATCTGCTTAATCTGCGAGCGCGCTTCGTCGAGGATATTCTTCGATGTCTTCGCCATAAGATTCACCAATCCGCCATCGGGCGGAATCTCATTTTATACCTATAACCATCGCGAAGCGCCTGCGCCGCCAACGGACATTTGGAGACCGGCCAGATTACATCAGGTCGTTATAGCAGCCTAATCCTTTCCCGGCAGCCAGATTACTCCGCTGGAGCGGCGACGACCCGATGCCGCTTGACGGGTACGTTTGCTGCGCTCCGCCAGACATTCGCATTCGAGGATTCCAGCTTTTGATTGGCAGCCACTCGCATCAACAAAGTGCGAAGCTCCTTTTCGTCCAAATGGCCGTTGGAATATTCCGCAAGACGCAACTCAATCGCGCCGGCCAGATCCCAAACTGTGGAATCTTTGAGCCGCTGAATGTTCCAAGTCTCCCTGGTCAACCATTCCTCGAAATCGGGTAACGAGAGCTTTCCGGCAAAGAATTTAGCCAGTTGTTTGCGCACCTGAGCAACCTTAGGCATGGCTAAAACTCCCCACATACGTACTGCCGTTAGAACCTCATCTTTCTCTTCTAGGATTCTCTCGCAGAAGAGACCGGCAGCGGCGAGAGGTTTCGCCCTTGCCATCGGTTTCAGCCGCCGTGCGGTCAGCCGCCGAGCATCCGGTAGGACTCGACGAGCGTGCGCAGAAAATTCAGTACCTGCTGGGCATGACCGCGCGGCGTGACCTCATGAAATGCGCGGCGGACGTAAAGGTCGTGGTCCAGCACGAAAGTCGAGCGCGCCGCTCGCTTGCCGTTGAACACGCCGAAAGCGGAAGCGAGCTTGCCCTCGGTATCCGCCAGCAGGATGAACGGAAACGCGTGCTTCTCGGCGAACGCGCGATGCCGCTCCACCGAGTCCGTGCTCACTCCGACAACGACAGTGTCGAGCGCCTCAAACTGTTCGTGGTGATCGCGGAATTCCTTGCCCTCGACGGTGCATCCGGGCGTATCGTCCATCGGGTAAAAATAGAGGACGACGTTGTGACCGCGAAAATGCGCAAGCTTCCGCCGCCGACCGTGATTATCGCTCAGCTCGAGATCGAGAGCGGCCGCCAGATTTTCCGCAGTGACCGCAGTCTCAGGCATGGGCCTCCGCCTCTGCAATTGAGCGCTTGCGCGTGAACTTGATCGCCGCGTTGTCGACGTTGACCGAGCACAGCGATCCGCACATCGTGCACACGTTCGACCCTGCCGCCTCGCTTTCCTCTTTGTAGCGGCGCGCTTTGTCGGGGTCCATCGCCATCGCGTACATCCCCTCCCAATTGAGATTCTTGCGATAGCGCGACATCTCGTCGTTCCACACCTTGGCCGCGCGCACGCCTTTGACGAGATCGCCCGAGTGCGCCGCGATGCGCGTCGCGATGACGCCTTCGCGCACGTCGTCCATGTCGGGAAGCCTCAGATGCTCCGCGGGCGTGACGTAGCACAGGAAGTCGGTGCCGGCTGCGGATGCGATCGCGCCGCCGATTGCACCGGTAATGTGATCGTAGCCCGGCGCGACGTCGCAGGTCAGCGGTCCGAGCACATAGAAGGGTGCGCCGCCGCAGACCCGCTTTTCCAGCTTCACGTTCGCTTCGATCTGATCGAGCGGCACGTGGCCCGGCCCTTCGATCATCACCTGCACGCCGTTGGCGCGCGCGCGGTCGGTCAACTCACCGAGAATGAGCAGCTCAGCGAGCTGCCCGCGATCGGTCGCATCCCCCGTGGCGCCCGGCCGCAGCCCGTCGCCGAGCGATATCGTCACGTCGTGTTCGCGCAGGATCGCGCATACTTCATCGTAGTGCTCGTAGAGCGGATTTTCATTGCCGGTCCGCTCGATCCACGACGCCAGCAGCGCTCCGCCGCGCGACACTATCCCTTCGATACGCTGATGGCCGCGAAGCCGCTTGACGCTCTCGCGCGTGACGCCGCAATGCAGCGTCATGTAGTCGACGCCCTGGCGTGCCTGCCGCTCGATGACCTCCAGGAAAAAGGCCGCATCCATATCCATGATCGAGCGCTCGGATGCGAGCTGATAAATCGGCACAGTGCCGAGCATCACCGGGCAGCGCGAAAGAATTTCGCCGCGAATCTTGTCGAGGTCGGTGCCGGTCGAAAGATCCATCACCGAGTCGGCGCCGTAGCGTACCGCGGTGTAAAGCTTTTCGATTTCCTCGCCGAGCAGCTGGTGAAAGTTCGATGCGCCCAGGTTGGCGTTGACCTTGGTCCGCAGCGTCTTGCCGATTCCGATGGCGCGAAACTCGTGATGCTGGTTGTGCGGGATTACGACTTCCCCGGTGGCGATGAGCGCACGAAGCTCCTCCGCGACGATGCCTTCGTCCTCTGCGACCTCGGTCATTTCACGGGTGATGATCCCCTTGCGTGCGGCTTCTATCTGAGTCATCGCAATTCCTCCGCGGACGGGCACGCCCGCGATTGTTCTTTTCTGATCCTAATCCTCACCGTACGCGATGCCGTTCTTTTCGCATAGCGCGCGCAGTTCCTGGATCATCCGTTCCGATCGCGCCAGATGCGCGATCGCGATGAAGTTCGCGAGCGAAACCAGCAGCATCGCCGCCGTCGCCCAATACATATGCGCAAGCACGCTGCCGCCGTGGATCACGCCGACGCCCTTCCCGTATGCGATGAAGAGAACCGCGAGACCGGCGATTGTCAGCGCGATCGTGACGCGGGTCATGCCAGCTAATTTCCGTTGCGCGAAATTTGATGGCGATCGATCGCGGGAAGTTCAGCCGAAGGCTCGGTCTCCGCGTAATGCTTGGGCGCGCCGCGATCGGTGTAGGTCTTGAGCTCGGGACGCTGCGGGTTATACACCTGCGCGTCCTGTTCGCGGTACCAGGCCAGCATCTCCTGCATGTTCCCGTCGCGGCCCTTTTCGGCGACCACGCGCGATCGATGCATCAGCATTTCCTTGTTCTCGACAAAGTCCTTGCGGTCGAAGCCCCAGATTCGCGGATGCACGTAAGTGTCCATCCGGATCGCGTCGCAGGGGCACGCCTCCACGCACAGGCCGCAGTAGATGCAGCGCAGCGTGTCGATTTCGTAGCGCACCGGAAATTTCTCGATCAGCGGGTCGGGAGATTCGCCCGCTTCAATGTAGATGCATTGCGCGGGGCACGCCGTCGCGCACAGAAAGCACGCGGTGCATCGCACTGCGCCATCCTCGCGAATCGTCAGCCGATGGCTGCCGCGAAAATGGTCGGAATAGCGTTTGCGGTCTTCAGGGTACTGGACGGTTTGGTTCGCGCGCCGCGACTTGGCAAGCCCGAACAGGTGCGCGATGTTCAGCGCCAGGTTGCCGAACAGACGCGAACCCGTGATCGCGAGACCCTTCAGGATTTCAGGGAGATAAATCTGCTCCCAGAAAGTCATTTCCTCGCGTCTTTTCATCTTGCAACCAGCGCAGAAATCCTTGTCAGGACTGGATTTTTTGCCGCAATCGACAAGCGCGGCCAATTAAAGGACTGCTGAACGCCACTATAGGTTTCGCAAGGAATCCTAGTCAAGTTAGGGTTCCCCCGCGTGTCCCACGCGCCTCATAATGGGAACCGAAATCAAGGCCACAGGCTGGAAGCCTGTGCCACCAGGAAAAACTCCACGGCAACTCCTAAAGTGGCACAGGCTTCCAGCCTGTGTCTTCGCGCGCGCGAAGGCCCCTAGGGGCAAGCGATCATCGGTATCAGGCCGGCGAGCCGCCGGCCCTACTCAAAGGAGAAACCGCGCATAACGAAGATTTCCGAGTGGCGCCGCCGTCCCGGCGGCGTTTTTTTCCTCGCTCGCGCTCTATCTCAACCGCGTGTAAAGCCGCATCGGATTCCCCAGCAGGATCTTCCGCCGCACCTCGGGCGAGAATTCCTCGCGGCCGGCGGTGAACTTCACCGTGTCGGGAAACCGGCCGTCAAAGTGAGGATAGTCCGACGCATATAAGATGTGCTCGGCGCCGACGTGGTCGACCACATACGGCAGCGTTTCCTCGTCGGGATCGCACGAGATGAAAAAATTCTCGGACTTCACCACCTCCGATGGCTTGCGCTTCAGGTTCGGCACGTACTCCGGCATCAGCTCGTAGTGCTCGTCGAGCCGCTCCATCCAGAACGGCAGCCAGCCGACGCCCGCCTCCAGGAACGCGGCCCGCAGCTTCGGGAAGAGATCGAGGACGCCGCCGCCGACGAACGCGGCGATCCCGCGCATCACCTCGAACGGATTGGTCGCCGAATGCTGGATGAACAGATTGTTGCCCATCTCGAAGGTGCCGAGCCCATACGGCGGTCGCGCCGTACCACCGTGAAAGCACGCGGGCAAGTCCGTCTCCACGCACGCCTGCCAAATCGGGTGGAACGCGGGATGGTCGAGCAGTTTGTCTTCCATGTGCGATGACAGGTAGATGCCCACGCACCACGGTTCCTTCGCGACGCGCCGAATCTCCTCGGCCGCGCGCTCGGGCGATCGCATCGGCACGATCGCGACGCCTTTCAGCCGCGAAGGGTAGGGCGCGCAGTAGTCGGCGAGCCATCGATGGTACGCGCGAATCATCGCGACTTCGAAATCCACCGTCTTGAGCGCGCAGAAACTCGACACCACCGTCGCGAAAATCACCGCGATGTCGATTCCTTCGCGATCCATGTCCTTGATGCGCACGTGCGGATCGAATCCGCCGCGCGGGTCCGGCGTCTCGCCGTGCGGCTTGCGCCCCGCTCGCACGAGCGGCTTGTCGAGGTTGGCGACGCCCAGCGGCCGGCCGGTGTTGAGCTGATGAAAAAAACCGAAGAACCATTTCGACGTGCGCGTTTCAGCCAGCTTCTTGAGTTCGTCGAGGTCAGCGCGGAATTTCGGATCGATATACTGATCGTAGAGTTCGTTCGGCTCCATCACGTGGCCGTCCGCATCTATGACTTTGGTGCCATTGAACATCGTGGTGACCTCCAGCGCTCGCAGCGGCGCAGCGCATCCCGCTCATCACGAGTTATCGCGCAGCGCCGCTCGCAAACTCAAGCACCGGCATTTCCACGTCAAACAAACGTGAAGCGCCTTTCGCCGCCGGTCGCCATCGGGTAGACATTGCACGCCATGGAATCTCCGGCCGCCCCATATCAACGCAAGATCACGCGCAGCGAAGCCGCCCACACGCTGACCGCGACCTTTCTCGGCTGGACGCTCGATGCGTTCGATTTCTTTGTGCTGGTGTTCGTCCTCCCGACCATCGCCGCCGAATATCATCGATCGGTGGCCGATGTCGCTTTCACGATCACGGCGACGCTTGCGATGCGTCCGATCGGCGCTGTGCTCTTCGGATGGTTGGCCGATCGCTACGGACGCCGCACTCCGCTGATGGCCGATATCATCTTCTATTCCGTGGTCGAGGTGCTCAGCGGTCTCGCGCCGAGCTACACCGTCTTTCTGATCCTGCGCGCGCTCTACGGAATCGGCATGGGCGGCGAATGGGGCGTCGGCGCCGCGCTCGCGATGGAAGCGGTCGGGAGCGAATCGCGCGGCTTCTTCTCCGGCCTGCTCCAGGAAGGCTACGCGGTCGGCTACCTGCTGGCGGCGGGAGCGTTCTTCTTCATCTTCCCGCATTTCGGATGGCGCGCGATGTTCTTCGTCGGCGGTCTGCCCGCGCTGCTGACCATCTATATCCGCAGCAAAGTCCCCGAGTCGGAAGCGTGGGAGCGGACGCGTCCCAGCGGCAGCGATGTTGCCAACGCCATCCGCGCGAATCTGAAGCCGTTCGGCTATCTCGTAATCCTGATGACGATGATGAACTTCGTGTCGCACGGGACGCAGGACCTCTACCCGACCTTCATGCAGAAGCAGCGCGGACTCGACCCGCACACCGTCGGTACGATCGCGGTCATATATAATGTCGGCGCGCTGCTGGGCGGGCTGATGTTCGGTTATTTATCCGATCGATGGGGCCGGCGGCGCACGATGGCGACGGCGGTGACCCTTGCCGCGTTGATCGTACCGTTCTGGATATTTCCGCGATCGCTCGTGCTCCTCACCGCCGGCGCATTCCTGATGCAATTCATGGTGCAGGGCGCATGGGGAATCGTACCCGCTCATCTCGCGGAGCTCTCCCCGCCGCAGGTGCGCGGTCTCTTTTCCGGCGTCGCATACCAATCGGGCGTGTTCTTCGCCTCGTTCGCCGCCTTCGGCGAAGCGCTCCTCGCCGAACGCTTCGGCTACGCCGTGGCGATGGCCAGTTTCGCTGCCATCGTGATGGTGGCAGCGGTAATCGTGATCCTGCTGGGCACCGAACGAATGCGCGCCGACCTCCACGCCCCCCAAGAATGAGTTGGAGCGTCCCTCGCCCGCGCACGCGAAGCGTCCGCCTGAAAAGGCGGGAGAGGGCAAGCGGCACGACTCGTGCCGCGCGGGTGAGGGTGCTGCATCCCAGTCTCTCCCACAAACGCGCGAGCGAGTACCCCATTAGCGGGGCTTTCTCTTAACGCAGGATTGCGCTAAACGACCGGTATTGAACGGAGCGCCATCCCGTTGGAGGTGAACCCATGAAGTTCGGTCTTTTTTACGAGATCTCTGTCCCCCGTCCGTGGGGACCCGACACCGAAAAAGTCGTCTACGATCGATGCCTCGAACAGGTGAAGCTCGCGGACGAACTCGGATTCAATTCGGTCTGGGCCGTCGAGCATCACTTTCTCGAGGAGTACTCGCATTGCCCCGCGCCGGAACTGTTTCTGACCGCGTGCGCGATGATTACGAAGAGGATTCGAGTCGGGCATGGAATCATCGTCTGCGTGCCCGAATTCAATCATCCGATCAAAATCGCCGAGCGCACCGCCGTGCTGGACATCCTGTCGGGCGGCCGGCTCGAAGTCGGTACCGGGCGTTCCGCCACCTGGACCGAACTGGGCGGCTTCCGCGCGAATCCCGACGAGACCAAGAAGACCTGGGATGAGTTCGTCCATTGCCTGCCCAAGATGTGGACCCAGGAACGCTATTCCTATGAAGGGCGTTCGTGGTCGATGCCGCAGCGGACGATCGTTCCGAAGCCGTATCAGAAGCCGCATCCTCCGATGTGGGTTGCGGTGACAAGCCCGGGCACCGAAATCGATGCCGCCGAGCGCGGGATGGGAAGCCTGGGCCTCACCTTCGGCGGTTTCGCCGAGCAGGACGAGAAGGTCAAGCGCTATCGCAAGATCATCAAGACCTGCGACCCGGTCGGCTCGTTCGTCAACGAATCTGTTTCGACCGTCAATTTTCTGTACTGCCATGAAGACGATGCCGAAGGCGTGAAAGTCGGCAAACGCTTTACGGGGACTTTCAATTATCTTGCGGCGCAATTGCTCGCCGCGCGCGAGGCATATCCGACCAAATCGTATCCGTCGCTGGGACTGCTGCCCTCGCTCCGCCGCGATGCGTCCGGGCCGGGCGACGAATCCGGCGCGCCTGAGGGAATCGCGATCGGAAATCCCGCGCGACTGGTTCGCGAACTGAAAAAGTGGGAGTCGGTCGGCGTCGATCAGGTCAACTTTCTGCTGAATGCGCTTGAAGTGGTCCCGCAGGAGCAGGTGCTCAATTCGCTGCGCCTGTTCGCCAGGGAAGTGATGCCGCACTTCGAAAAGAAAGAAGCCTCCAGGACCGAAGCGGCGGCCGCCGCGGCAGGAGCCCGCTGATGCCGCCACGGTTCGGAACTCTGGATGTGAACGCGTGGGCCAAAGCGGCATCCACGATCAACGGCTTCAAGACCGAAGAGTGGAAGCTCAAGGGCGCGCAGATCCTCGAGCTTCACATCGAAATCGACGACGACCCCGCCGATGCGCTCATCCCGCGCACGATGCATCCCTCGATCCCCGCCTACGCGATCATCAACGTGCTCCATGCGCCGGAAAGCCCGGCCGGCCCGTTTACGGTGGGTGAGGTTCGTATCGCGGGACGCACTGGCTTCAGGCCGCGCGGGTTTGTGCTGCGGAGCTTCTGCGACAGCGAGGCCGCGCGCAAGGAATTGGCCGCACGATGGGGTTTTCCGGTCGCGCCCGGCCAAGTGAGCCTCTCGTTGCGCCACGATCGAGTGGTCGGAAAGGTAACGGTCGGCAGCAAGACCGTGCTCGAAGCGGAGCTGCTGGATCGCGACGCGATTTCGGGCGGCGATATCCAATACATCGCGTCGATGCATCTGGCGCGCAATCGCGACGATCAGAAGCTCGTCCTGGTGCAGGTCGATCCCGAGTACGTCTTCTCTAAGGCGGAGCGCGGAAAGCCGCGCCTGGTAGCGCTGGACACCGACGCCTTTGGCGCCGGCAGCCATCTCAGGCTGATGAATCCAATCTCGGCGTGTTTTGCCACCGCCGAGATGACGCTGCCGAAGATTCGCTACATCTGTAATCCGGAACTCCCCGCAATGCAGGGCACCACCAAAGTCGCCGCCTAGGCCGGAAAAAGCAAAATCCTCGGGTTGCGCAGATATCGGACAGATCTTTGAATCTGTGATATCTGCGTAGTCCGCGGATTCTTTTTATGCCTGATCCCTGGCGATTCGAATATCTGACTCTCAAGAGCGGCCTCAGGATGCGCATCGCGCGCGCCGGTGCGGGGCCGCTGGTCGTGATGCTCCACGGATTTCCCGAGTGCTGGTATTCGTGGCGCCATCAGCTTCACGCGCTCTCCGGCTCCTTCGATTGTGTTGCTCCCGAGATGCGCGGCTATGGCGAGACCGATGCGCCGGTAGGCGTGGCGAACTACACGCTGGACAAGCTCGTCGGCGATGTCGTCGATCTGGTCGAGGCGCTCGGCCACCGGCGCGCCGTGATCGTGGGGCACGATTGGGGCGGCGCGGTTGCGTGGGCGACAGCGCTGATGCGCCCGGAAATCGTGGAACGGCTCATCGTCCTCAACTGCCCGCATCTCAAGCGATTCTCCGAGGAGTTGCGCCGCAACGTGCGCCAGATGATGCGCAGTTGGTACATGCTGTTCTTCCAGCTTCCGGCATTGCCGGAGGCGATGTTCCGGGCGCGCAATTTCGCGGCGCTCGATCGCGCGCTCAAGGACGGCATCATCCAGAAGAACGCGATCAGCGACGCCGATCTGCGCTTCTTCCACGACGCATTCAAAAATCCGTATTCGATTACCGCCGCGATCAATTACTATCGCGCGAATTTCCGCACGGGCTTTCTCGCGCGCTCCGGCGAGAACAATTGGATCGATCGAAAGATCGCGGCGCCCACGATGCTCATCTGGGGCGAGGAAGATTTTGCGCTGGGCAAGGAGCTGACCTACGACATGGATCGCCTGTTCAGCGGGCAGTTCGAACTTCGCTACGTCGGCGATTCCGGACATTGGGTGCAGCAGGAAAAACCCGGTCCCGTGAATGAATACATGCGTCAGTTTTTGCAGCCGCTGTTGGTCAAAAATTCGTAACGCTGCGCCTTACTGGTCCGCAAACTTTTCGAAATCTGCCGTAATCGACATTTTGCTTTACTCAAATTTTGCCCGCGGGTAGCATCGATTCGGGAAAAACGCTCGGACCGCGACCTTTCTCATAGATCCCGTCGCTCACAGGGTCTTCTGTTTAGGAGCAGCCCGACCAAGCCCGGAAGGAGGGCTCGCGATGCCCACTAAGTTGTACGTAGGCAATCTGGCCTACTCGGTTAACAATGAAGACCTTGCCCAGCACTTCGCTGCGGCGGGAAAGGTCGAGACTGCGACGGTTGTGACCGACAAGTTCTCTGGTCAGTCCCGGGGGTTCGGATTCGTTGAAATGTCTGATCCGGCCGAAGCGACTCGCGCGGTCGAGACGCTCAATGACACCGATCTGAAAGGCCGGCGCATCCGTGTCGATGAGGCCCGCGCCTCGACCGGCGGCCCGCGCGGCGGTGGCGGCGGCGGATTTGGCGGCGGTGGCGGTGGTGGTGGACGCGGTGGAGATCGTCGTCGTGGCGGCGGTGGTGGCGGAGGAGCCGGTGGCGGAGGTGGTGGCGGCGGCGGACGCCGCGATCGCTGGTAGTCTCAAAAATCGCAACGATTTCATCGCGCGGCAGGTCTCGCCTCGGCGGCGGCCTGCCGCGCGCCTTTTTTCGGCCCTTGGGGCCTGCTTACTCGCGCCGCTCGCTCTGGTATCTTCTTTCGCCGTGCAAATATCGATACTGAACCATCGCTGTCGTCGTCAGGAATTTCGCGCGATCCTGGTCGCCCTTGTGGTCGCTATCGCGGCTTTGTCGAGCTTCGCCTCCGCCGATGAAGGTACGCCCTCGCAGCCGCTCCGCAATGTCGCCGGCATCGTGACGCATCATGGCGGCAAACTGGCCCCGGTCGGCACCGCGTTTTTCGTCGCCGTGCCCAGCCACGTCTTTGAAGGCCGGTCCTTCGTGTACCTCGTGACCGCCCATCACAATCTTCTCGATGCGGATGGGAGCGCGGCTCCGGGGTTATTGCTCACCTTCGAAGACGCAAAGACCGGTGCGACGCGCGAAGAACCGCTGCCGCCCGAGGGCAAATGGGTTCTCGATCCCACCAGCGAAGCGATCGATGTGGCCGCGGTACCGTTCAATCCTTCGGGAGCGAATATCGCACCTATACCGCTCGGGTCGATCATGGCGACCGAAAGTGAAATGGCGGCGCTGGCCGATACCGGCGCGCAGACCTACTATCTCACCGCCGCAAGCGTGGGCATCAGCAAGCCGCGTTTCGAAGCTCTCGCGCGGTTCGGCCGCGTCTCGGTGGCGCGTCCGCTCGATGCCGAAGTGCCGGGAGCGGGAGTGCAGCAGCTCTGCTTCATGGATGGCGGCGGAACGCCCGGCTTTTCCAGCGGCGCACCCGTCTTCATAGAGACCGGCCTCAGATTCGTGCTCTGGGGGATTCTCGAATCGACCAACTCGGCTAGTGCGACGTCGACTTTCCAGGGACTCGCGGGCCTGCTGCCGGCAAATTCGGTTGCGGAAACCGTCGAAGCAATGGCCGCGGCGCAGGAAAGAAACCTGCGAGCCCCGCGCTAAAAGCAGCTCCAGCGCCTAATTCTGAATTGCGTCGCGCGGCCAGAGGATTTTGTCTTCAGGTCCCGTTCGAAAGTCGTGTCATTTCGAGGTTCTTTCCCGAGAAATCCCGTGAGTGTGAGAACCTTTGAACTCGATCGCCGAGACAGCCTCTTTGGGTTACGAGCGACTGCGGAACACATCCGCGATTGTCCGCGATGCTACGAAATTCTGGCGCAGAGAGCGGGCGAAAAGCTTGAGGAAAAAATCGCTGCGTGGACTGATTTTCAAATTAGGACGCTACTCCCGCTTGCTTCCTCTTGCTTTGAGATCGCAAGCTGGATAACCAAGAAGGTTCTCTCCTTGTTCTGAGTGCTCCCCGGTAGCTCAGTCGGTAGAGCAGACGGCTGTTAACCGTCGGGTCGCTGGTTCGAATCCGGCCCGGGGAGCCATAAACTCCAGTAAATAGAGGCGTAATTTGGCGGCTCTCAGGCTGGCGTTTGCTTTCCGGCATTATTTCCGGCAAATTTCCGGCAAACCAGTAAAAGGGGTTTGCCATGCCAAGCATTTATCAGAATCGCTCGGGCAATTGGGAATGCCGCATCCGCCGCCGCGGATTTCCGGTTCAGACGGCCACGTTCGACACGAAGGAGGAAGCGAAAGCTTGGGCCTCAACCGTAGAGGGCGATATGGTTCGCGGGCGCTTCGTCGATCAACGCGAAGCCGAGCACACTACTCTGGCTGAAGCATTGGAACGCTACGAGCGTGACGTCTTGCCGCTTAAACGGCACGAGCGCCAGGACAAGAGCGTCGTTAAGACGTTGCTCGGGCACTCGGTCTCCCGAATGATGCTGGCAAGGGTGCGGTCAAAGGACATCGCCGCTTACGCGGCTTGGCGCCAGGCAGCGGGGATCGGACCGCAGCAAATCCGGTTGGACCTTGGACTGCTGTCTCACCTGTTCAACATAGCCCGGCGCGAGTGGGGCTTGGAGGGGCTGCAAAACCCAGTTGAGTCGGTGTCTAAGCCACAGCGTCCGCCGGGCCGTACGCGACGGTTACAGCCGGGCGAGGAAGAGCGGTTGATGGCCGCAGCTAAGGACTACAGCAAGGAGCTTCCAGCTTTCCTTGCGCTCGGGTTGGAAACCGCCATGCGCCGTGCCGAATTGGCGAGCCTTCGCTGGGATCGAATTGACTTTGACCGCCGAACGGCATATCTGCCGGACACAAAAACCGGCGAGCCTCGGACCGTGCCGCTGTCACCACGGGCGCTCGAAACGCTGAAGTCCTTGCCGCGCCGGCTGGATGGGCGGCTATGGTCGACAGGTTTTCTCGACTCATGGACAAAAGCGTTTCGACGGATCTGTCAGCGTGCCGGAATTAAAGATCTAAACCTGCACGATCTCCGCCACGAAGCGACGAGCCGCTTTTTTGAGCGCGGGCTAAGTATTGAAAAGGTGGCTGCGATCACCGGGCACAAAACCTGGGCGATGTTGCGCAGGTACACGCATCCGCGTGCTGAAGATATCGCCCGCGAGCTCGCAGCGAAGGCGTGAAGTATCGCGTTTCGCTCATTTTGATTTTCGGGGTGCGTCGTGATGTGTGCGCCACCTCTTCGAATTGGGTAGCTGGTCTTTAGTAGAGGAAAAGCGGCCTCTGGGTTCTTCCCCTTGTTCATGAATTCATGATGTTCTAGCATCTCTCTCCGAGTGAGATGCACAATGGCAACAGGCCAGCTTTCAACTACAGGCAAAAACAACCTCCTGGGCCGGACTAGGGCGCGCGGCATTCAAGCGGCAAAGGCACAGCCTCAGAGCAGGCAAGTACCAATTCAGGTCATGGTGCCTGAAGATGTCCGCCGTCAGGTTGCAGTGCTGGGTGCCGAACGGAGCGAAAGCATTCGCACCATTGTACTGCGAGCCTTGCGGGGAATTGGAATCAGCATAGAAGATTCGGAATTGATCGATCGTCGCGGTCGCCAACGACAAACGGGAGGACACTCCAATGGCCAGAGCTGATCTCTTGATAAACCTGGTCAAGGCAAGTGTCAGCGGGGACCAGCAAGCCGTAAAGCGTACAGTCGAAGCAATGGCGGCCGAGGAGCGCGCCAAGCAGCACACGGTCTTGGCGGAGCGGCTCGAACACGCCATGGTCGCTAACGGAAACGGCGCTGGGAAATTGCTTCGGCCAAATCCCGAGGCGTCGCAAAAGGCCCGCGACTTCATCTCGGAAACCACGCCACGACGCAGGCTCGAAGACCTGGAATTGCCGGAGACAACGTTGCTCGGCACGCGCCAGCTCATCGAGGAACAGCAGCGCGCGAACCTGCTTCGATCGCATTCGCTCGAACCGAGGCATCGCGTTCTGCTTGTCGGTCCGCCTGGCAATGGAAAGACCACCCTAGCCGAAGCCATCGCCGAGAGCCTGGCGATATCGCTTTTCACAGTTCGATATGAGCTGATGATCGGAAGCTTTCTCGGAGAAACGGCCGCCCGCTTAAAACGCGTGTTCGATTATGCGCGGACAACGCCCTGCGTTTTGTTCTTCGACGAATTCGACGCCGTCGGCAAAGAACGCGGCGACACGCACGAGACGGGCGAGATTAAGCGCGTCGTCACATCGCTGCTTATGCAGATCGACGAGCTACCCAGCTACGTCGTTGCGGTGGCCGCGACCAACCACGCCGAATTGTTAGACCGCGCCGTGTGGCGACGTTTTCAGCTTCGCCTTTCGCTTCCAGCGCCGGACGAGGCGCAGCTTACCGCGTTTCTTACGAAACTCAGCAATCGAGCAACTGTGGAACTTGGCCTTCGCCCACAAGAGATTGCCACGACTCTAGGAGCTGTCAGCTATAGCGAAGCGGAGCAGTTTTTTCTCGATCTAGCACGGCGGCAGGTTCTTTCCCTCGGCGAAGGGAACGCGAGCGCGATCGCAAAGGAACAGCTCAGTATCTGGTCGGCGCGGGTTCATGCCTCAAACGCTACTGAGTAGGTAGTCAGTGGATGCCAGAACGCGCGCTTCTTCGGCTTCCTGATCCAGAAATTGGCCCGCCAAACGCAGGGCCTCGGGGTGGCGCTCGGATTACGAGGCCGACAGTCGGTCGTCAGGAAAACAGACTAGCGCCGCGGTTCACCAGATTGATGCAGGTTGCGGGTGATGCCGCACAACTCCTGAGCCTGCGAGATGATCCGGCGTCGATTGCACCGGAGCGAGCGATTGTTTTCGAAGTTATTGGGTCGCTGCCAGACTTTTATCGCCAGGCCAAAGGACTCGGGCTGGAGTATCTAGGCGACTTTCTGGAGGAATTTCCGCCCGATGACGATTTCCACGTTGAGGGTAACACTGAGAAAATGCTTGGTTCCCGCATATATCTGGCGATGCCGGATGTTCAGGCATTGCAGCAGTTGTTGAGTCTTTGGCAGAGGTTCACTCGGGGCGAGGCCATGCCCCAAGGGCGAGGCCCTTGGCGGCAACTCTTTTCCAATTTACGCGACATCAGGCCTTGGGGTCCTGAGGATCGTTTGCCGCAGGAGACAATTGACTACTGGAGCAACGCCGTCAGCGCTAACCCGAATCTTCCTGTGCGTTTCGAGATCGAACTTTGGTTCTACGAAAGTTCAGCTCGCCGAGATGAGGCATACAGCGGGCTGCAGGAAAAGATCGTCGGTTTGGGGGGTAGCATCGTTCAGCATCTCGTCATTGCCGAGATTCGCTACGACGCGGTTCTTTTGGATCTTCCTGCCGATCAGATCCGGGCGATGCTCGCTGATCCAAACATCACCCTCTGTCGGGCGGACGAAATCATGTATCTGCGACCCCAGTCTATCGCTCGATTTCCGGGAAAAGACGAGCTGGAGGGTGAGGAGGGTCCGGGGCAACCTCCTGAATCGCCATCAGATCAACCACCTATTGCAGCACTGCTAGACGGTTTTCCTATTCAAAATCACGTCCGACTCGCCAACCGACTCGTCGTAGACGATCCGTATGATTTGGAGCAAGCGTCCCCAGTAGACCAGCGTCGCCATGGCACGGCGATGGCGTCTCTTATCATCCATGGCGATCTGAACGTCCCTGGAACGCCATTGTCGCGGCCTCTTTTCGTACTTCCCGTAATGGTTCCGAACAGCAATGGAGAAGAACGAACGCCGACGGATCGCCTTCTGCTTGACGTTGTTTACCGTGCAGTAAGACGAATTAAAGAAGGGGACGGTGACGAGCCAGCATCTGCACCTCAAGTATTCGTAATCAATTTCTCGCTCGGCGACCCACTGCGGCCATTTGCTCGATCTATAAGTCCTCTGGCTCGGCTACTGGATTTCCTCGCTTATAAATACAGTGTGCTTTTTCTGGTGAGCGCTGGAAATATCACAGATCGGCTTACGGTAGGTGCGTTCCGGACTTCTATCGAGTTTGAAAATGCTTCTCCGGAGGATCGGGAGCGAGGAGTTTTCGAAGCGCTGAACCAAAACAAAAGTCAACGGACTCTCTTCTCGCCGGCGGAAGCGGTCAACGTAGTTACCGTTGGAGGCGCACACTCAGCCGCAGCATTCAACGGTACGCTGCCCCAAAACTTAATTGATCCATTTACCGACGAAGCCGTGCCCAGTCTGATTTCGGCCATGGGACTTGGTTTTCGCAGGGTGGTGAAGCCAGAGGTATTGCTCCCAGGCGGCAGGCCTCCGGTTCGAGTGGTGGGTTCTGGGTCGGCAGTGATTCTTGATCCCGTCAGGTCCGGCATCAGTATGTTCGGAATGAAGACCGCTGCCCCCAGCAACACTGGGAGCGATCGTTATGAGGATTTCGAGTTCGGAACAAGTGTTGCGACCGCGCGCGGGCTGCGCATTTGATTCATGATGTACTGATGGACAGAGGCGGTGGCTCAAACCACGCGGATATTCCTCTCGAGTTCAAAGCCCTAATGATAAAGGTTCTGCTAGTGCACGGCGCGACTTGGGGACAGAAGGCGGCACTTTTGGATTCGATCTTCCCACCTCAGGGACGCGGCGCACACTTCGCCCGGCGTGACGATATCACCCGGCTATTTGGATACGGAGTGCCGAACTTTAACCGCGTTGTCGAATGCGCAGAAAATAGGGCGACTCTCGCGGGATACGGCATTATCGCCGCCAATTCGGGTATGTTGTATCGAATACCACTCCCTCCAGATCTTGAGGGGGTGCGGGCACTTCGAGCATTGACGATAACCTTAGGATGGTTCTCGCCGGTGAATCCCCATCATCAGGGTTACAGGATGGCTGCCTTGGATGTCAGTCCAGGAACTGCCGAGAAGTTCTGGATAGCATCGAATAGAGTGCAGTTCCAGCCGACTGACAAGGCGGTGGCGCGAGGGACGATATTTCATGAGCGCCGGTTTGGAGAAGACGCAAAGGTATTCGTCGACGATGGGCACCTTGTGCTTAGGGTCTCCTGCCGCTCCGCCGCTGGCGAACTGACAGAGAATATACCGTACGCCCTAGCCATCAGTTTCGAGGTTGGCATCGAAGCAGGGATTCAGGTCTACGATCAGGTTCGTGCGCGCCTGGCCCCGAGAGTTCGCGCAGATGTTAGATAAATAGCCGGGTTGCCGGATAGATCGATGAGTTGTTCCGGATCATGATGGAACGGCTCAGGCTCGCGCGTGCGGATTCGTAAGAAATAAATTAGCAAGGACTTCGAGCCGGATAGGTCTGCATTCGAGATGATCGTCAAATTCTATGAGGCGTTCGGATTTTCCCGGAAGCATGTTCCCTATTTCGTCGACAGAAAGATCGCCCCTGAACGTTTCCGCCGCTAGCGGCAAGAGTCACATTCTTGACGGATCGCCTTCAGATTTCTCTGCGGGAGGGCAAAAAGCTTCCAGCTACGTTCATTGGTCGCCGTCTAGGGGACCGCAGTAACAATGGCGAGTAATTCATGGCTTTCGCTTATCGAGCCTATTTAATTCTTCCTCGAAAGCCTTATCGGCCTGTTCGTAACGCTTGATCGTTTCCTGAACAATATATTCGAGCAAGTAATTGAGTCTTTCCTCTAGGTTCTTACGACTGATGGCGCGGCAATGTCCTGAAGAGTGTTGAAAATTGAAGTGGCGGCAAACCTCTCCCCGATGGAAATATCGGGGTGCTGTTAGAGGAGGAAGCCGCCATGGGAAAGACTGGCAAGAGCAGAGTTGAAGAGCAAGCAAAGACGCAAAGATATTTGGCGCTCAAGGAATTTGCCCGCGAAGCATTGTGGGAGACGGTGATCTTCTCGGGACTGGCCTACGCCGAGGAGGCGCTGGAGGCGGAGCGAGCGGCGATCTGCGGGGAGCGCTACGCGCGGCTGGCGGATCGCGCGGCGATGCGCTCGGGGCATGTCGCCAGCTCGCTGACTTTGGGCGGCCGGCGCGTGAAGATTCACCGCCCGCGAGTTCGCGGTGCAGAGGGCGAAGTGAGTCTGCCGAGCTGGCAGGAATGGAGCTCGCGTGACCCACTGGGGCACCGCGCCGTCGAGCAAATGGTGGTAGGCGTCTCGACGCGCGGTTATCACCGCTCGCTGGAACCGCTCCCCCAATCAGTTCAGGTCCATGGCGTCAGCAAGAGCGCGGTGAGCGAGCGCTTCGTGGTGGGTACCGCCACCAAGCTGGCCGGGCTGATGAAACGCAAACTTTCCGGTCTCAGGCTCTTAGCCGTGATGGTCGACGGGGTCCACTTCGCGGAGCATGTGGTGCTGGCGGCCATCGGCATCGACCTAAACGGCAAAAAACACGTGCTGGGACTGCGCGAAGGAGCGACCGAGAATGCGGCGGCCTGCAAGGAACTGCTGGCCGACCTGACCGAGCGCGGACTCCCCACCGAACGCGCGCTGCTGTTCATCATCGACGGCGCCAAGGCGCTGCGCAAAGCGATCACCGACACCTTCGGCACCCGCGCCCTGATCCAGCGGTGCCGGGAACACAAGAAACGCAATGTCGCCGAGGCGCTGCCCGAGCGGATGCGCGCGCAAACCCGCAGCACCATGAGCCAGGCCTACGCGACGGCTGACCCTAAACGGGCGCGGCAGCTGCTCGACCATCTGGCGCGGACGCTGGAGCGCGAATACCCCGGCGCCGCGGCCTCGTTGCGCGAGGGCCTGGATGAGACGCTCACCATCCTGCGCTTGGATCTGCCGGAAAGCCTTACCCGGGTGCTGTCTTCGACCAATCTCATCGAAAACCTGTTCAGCAGGGTTCGCGACATGGCCCGGCGCGTGCGGCGCTGGCAAGGTGGTGGAATGATTCTCCGCTGGACCGCCGCCGGCGTTCTCGAAGCCGAGCGCAACTTCCGCAAAATCGCAGGCTATCGCGGCCTTGCCAAGCTCGATGCCGCGCTCCGCGCTCATGACGCCACCCTTGATAATCGCAAGCAGGCCGCTTAAATGACTATCGCGCCGCTACTCAATTCCAACAACTTCTCGGACATTGCCGATGGCGCGAAATACAAAGTCTGTCCCGATCAGATGACCAACGCAGCGATGAACTGGCTCAGACCTGAAGCCCTGTCTTATTTCGGTAAGCCTGCGATAGTGCCATGCAAACAAATCGGCAGTCTGAATACCCGGAGCTTCTTTCTTGTCCGGTTGAAATGAAAGAGGGCCAAACCGTTCAGAACGCGGATGAGTGTCTTTGATTGATCGATAACCTTTCAGCGTCACATCACTGAAATCATTTTCCTCAAAAACGAAAGCGACTTTTTCTTTAATCGGTAGATCGGGCGCAAGCGACTCCACAACCAATTCCATGCATGCTCTCGCGAGCATCTGGAACAAGACTTTATGCGGTTCATTTGGGAGCCGTTCCTTCACGAAGGGCAGCAATTCGTACCAGTCTTTCGTAAGGACATGAACGCCAACACCAGGTCCCGCATATTTTGCCGCAATCGGCACAACTTTATCGGTCAATCGATCAGCCTTCTCACGAGTCCAATCTCTGTAAATTCCTCGCGGCTTCGGCTGAGCCTCAATATCGGTAGTGTGATAAAAGGCCGCACCTTCCTCACGGAGAGCTTCCAACCAAAGCCTTTCAAGCTCCTTCCAGTCAGAAGCAGGCGCAACATATCCAGCGACAACTACGACGCTTGAAGCCGCGTGCGTTCCCGCTTCGTCAAAGTGGCCAGCTAGATCAAGCGCTGCCATCAGTCAAACCTTCCCATTGGATTCTATCGACAGTCAAAGGCCACGTCATCGCCACTTGAAAGAAATCGAAACGCGCCATCCGCAACGCCGTGGCTCTTTGTCTCTGCTCAGCCTGCTTCATCACCGCTAAATAAGGGCGAGTATGCTGAACTTAATCGCGTCGGGTTCATGCTACCCTCGTTCTGGGAGAGGGGAAATTACCTTTCCAAAACGAGGGGGTCTAGATGGCAATACCAGAACTGCCTGACTCCAGTTCCTGGAGAGAGATAGTGGAACTCATCGAGGAGCGAGTTCCAGGCGGCAAGGTGATCAGTACCGCGCTGATCGCGCTGAGCCTCTTGTACGCTTTTCTCTGGTTGCTGACGAGGCTGGCAACGCAGTTTTTGATTCCGCTGGCTAATTATCTTCACGGTGTCTTGGTCGGTGGTAGCTATCCGGCGTTGCCGATTCCCTTTTCCTCGCTTGGTCTACTGTCGTGGGCTTTATCGGCGGCACTCTTGGGAGTTCTTGGCTACTTGATTTTTCGTTGGGCGCGCGGCCTCGAACAGAGAGTAACGGCGCTCCAGCGTCTGAATACTGTTTTAGAAACGATCTGGTTTCCCCCAACCGTTTTGCAGCGGCAGGAAGCGGCGGCGCTCCTCAAGAAACTTGGCGTGCATTCTGTCCAATTCCAACATACAGGGCAGCCAGACTGCTATGAGTTTGCGATAGAGCTAGCGGACATCTTCAAAGCAGCGGGCTGGAGTGTGTTTCTTTTTGACAATAAGCCGACCACGCGAACAGCGAGAGGAATTACTTTTCAAGGACGAGCAGATGATTCGCTCCCTAACGCCGCGCGTGACGCGTTGATTAGAATCACGGGTCAGGCAATGACAACTAAATCGGAGCATTACGTTGCTGCCGGTGACATAACTGTTGTGATTGGCCCCCGCAAGATGCGCGGAGGCGAATGGCTATAATCGAGAAAACGGCAGGCGTAGTTGTTCCGGCTTGCTGTCGTGATGGAGAAGTGTCCGCCAGTTCGAGCGCCTCAGCATCCTGCAACTGCGGTGCCGAAAATGTCCACGTTGTAGCGATTATTGAACCTGGCACTGAGCTACGCTCTATCTCGCGGATTTTTCGTTCCGATTCAACAATCGCAACACTCCCGATATTGTCGGGACGGCGGTAGCTGGTAATTAACTGTAAGCGCGTAGGGGCGCGGCCCCAAAGGGGCCG
>JBKQNE010000130.1:0-12258 GCA_052146355.1 Binataceae bacterium (SeqCode)
CGCTCGAAGTTTTTGATTTCCTCGGCTGGCTGCTGCTTTCAGACTCCGTCGAACTCGCCGAAGTACTGCGCCGCAGAACCTGCCGCCTTCCGACCAGTTCCGCGCAGAATTGCTGGTCGGCGGCGGCTCCCGCCGCGCATTGGAGCAAGAACGCAGTCGAGCAGCACGACATGATCGCCCGCGCCGCGTGCTCAGAGTACGTCTGCAACAACTGTGCATGCGACTGGACCGCAAGAACGAGTCGCACGCCCAGGCTGCGTCCGAGCGATGCGATTTTCTGAATCTGATCCAGGCGGCCCAGACTCGCGAACTCGTCCAGAACAAGCTAGGTGATGACGTGCCCTGTTGCGCGCGCCTCTTTGCGGACGTCGCGGTCGAGCATGCCTTGCGCGACGACCGCCGTTATCGCGCCGGCCAGCCAGCGGGAGAGATCTTCCATCGATGAGTCCGCGACGAGCAGAACGAATTGCGCTGCTGCTTTTCCGCGCATCCATCCCAGAAAGGAAAAGGCGGGCCGGTCCGCGAAAATGGCGGCGAGCCGCGCGCACCGATCGGCCGCCTGCGCCAACGTCGCGAGAACGCTGCTGGTGTAGCGATCGCCGGTCCCCAAAGCGGTCAACGCGGCCGGGTAATACTTTTCGAGATATTTCTTCCAGTCGCTGTACGAACCGCCGAGAATTTCTGCCAGCTCTTTGAAACCCCAGTTTGATTTATGAACCGTGCAGCAAATCACGATCGCAGTCCGTACTAGCGTGCGCGCGTTCGCGAAGAAGGTTGCATTTTCTCCGGCATTGATTGGCGCTTCGATGAGCCGATCGGCCAGCGCTTGCGCACGCTCAACCAGCACCGAAGCGTCTGCCGTAAATATGTCGATCCCGACCGCCCAGGCGCGTGCGAAATGCGCGAGCCCAACCGCCACTATGAGATCGGCAGGTATCCCGAGCGACCGCAGCAGCACGATCAGCTCGCCCTTTACGTCATTGATGAGTGCGCGGTGACCCAGTTTTTGAATTTGAACAATCAGCCAGAACAGCACCGTTGATTTGCCCGCGCCGCTGGCACCCATGATCAGCTGATGCTGACTTGCGGAATCGCTGTCGAGTACCACTCCCGGCGCGATCTCCGCGTCCGCGCCCGCGCGCTGAATCGCGGGTGCGATCGACGCCTGCGCCTCGCCCAGATCGAACGCGAAACGCACGCCGCGGAGATGCTTCACATCCGCTTGCTCTTCTTGCGGCTGCGTTTTGAGCGTCGCGGCGATTACACCGCAGACCAGCGCCATAACCGCCGCCGAGGTTGGACCGCCGGTGCCAGTGGCGAATGCTGCGATCGCTCCGGTTAGGAAAAATGCCCCGACCAAAAGAAACACAGCCCGCCCGGTTCTCATCTCCGCACCTCCTGCCGGTTTGGTTGATGCGTGGTCGCCGCCGGCACACTGGGCTTAAGCCGCCCGGCAGCGAGCTTTGCCAGCTCGATTATCGGTTGCTGTAACGCCTCGCACGCGTCTCTGAGTTCTGAAAGCTCGCGCGACATTCGGACGGCGAAAGTTTCAATTTTCGCGCACAACCGCTGCTCAAGAGCGGAGTCTCGCTGCACTTGCAATTCCGCGTTTACGACCAGGCGGACCGCTTCACGAATGAGAGAGGCCTTTGTTTTGCCGCGCCGGTCGGCGGTCTGTGCGAGCAGTTCAGATTCGACGGCCCCGAGTCTTACGCTTACAACAGGCATCGCTAATTCACCTTGGTCGTATGCAGAAAAACGTCCTCCCAGCAGCCGCGGCGGAAAGACACAATGTGGGGCTGATCGCCGGTTCGCTCCCAAGCGAGGTTGAGCACCTTGCCAGCGCCCGCATACCAAATGTCGAGGTTGTAAAGCTCTTGGAAGAACACGCCGCTCCGGCTGTCCGCCGGAGTTAGCCAGAAGCCAACGGAAAAATGCGCGTCAGCGTAATTCTTGGTGTCCGGACCCCGCTTATGGTTGACCCAACGCCCTTTCTCCTCGAGCAGTCTAAGCTCAAAGTCGCGAATGGCTTTGGCCCGTTGGAGTCTTTCTCCGCCTCTTTTTTCCGACTGACACATTGCCATCTTGCCTAGTGTGTTAGCCGCCACTCTGCAGGGTGCCGGCGGTTCAATTCTGGAGCTCGGGTGAATTCAAATGAGAGAGTCAATGCATTCGAAACAGATTGCGTCACTCGCGTTCCTCAAAATTGTGCCGCAGTCCGCAACACACGGACCGTCGTAGCGGATCCGCGCATCTCGAATGCCTACGCTTCTGAGTTCCCGAACTCGGCATTCTGCCATGGGGATTTCACCGCCGTCGCCTATCGGTTCGAAATGCAGGACGCCATTTTGCGTGTACGTAACAATCAGTCGCGAGCGGATAGTGGTCTCTTTGCCGTTCAACATTCTGCTTCTCACTGGGCGAGCTTGCGAGGGCGGCCGGGACCGCGGTGCGGTTGAGAGGCAGCCCTGGCGCTGCCGTTCAGCGATGCGACCCATTCCTGAAACGCCGCGGCAGGAAACACCCATCGGCTGCCCAGTTTCAGCCGCGCGGGAAGATGCGCGCCGCGCTTGATTCCAAGCCGGAGTGCCTCGGTGGTAGTGCCCAGCTTTTCGGCGATTTCGCGCGTTGTGTAAAAGACCTTTTCTGTCCCCGACTCTTCCTTCAACATATCGTCACTCCGCATCGTGATATGATGCGATCTTAACCGTAAAACGGGGGTCTCAGAAATACCGTGCTCGATCCTCAATTTAGGCGTGCGGGACAAAAAGTAGGGGACAGGACGCCGCCCCCGGGAAAAGCCACCGCGCGGCTCAAGTGCTGGATCGATCTGGCGAATCTATTGAAGGACTTTAATCCCGTTGCGGCGGCGCAAGCGGCGGGGCGAGAGATCCGGATACTTGAGGCAGTGCGCTGGGTCGAGCTTCCTGATGGCACATTACTTCCGCAAGATTCGCCGGTCACTCCATTTCTCCTGCGCGAATTGGAGCGGCGCTTCCGCGCGCCCAGGGACCAGGATCGTCCGCTCAAAAAATTATTTGTGAGCGATTTCGCGTGGCGACCACGCTCGGGGTTGGAAATCTACGAGGTGTACAAGCCGGTTCGAAGGGCTTTGCGAATAATCGCAGGCGCGAACGCGGGCCTGACCGGCGATGGCATCCAGACACCTTCATTGCCTGCTCCTGATATCAAAATTGCGTTGGTAGGCGAGCAGGACCGAATTGAGTTTCTGAAATCGCCGTACGATGAATTTTTGGATACGCTACATGGTTGCGAACTTCACCGCATACGTGAGTGCAGAATCTGTTGGGGAATCTACTACGCGCGTTATTGGGATCGCACCGAGCAGACACGTTCTCCGAACAAAAGTCTGAAAGAAGAGCCGTCACGCAAACGCCCCAAGAAGCAACTCACTTGCTCGACCAGGTGCGCCGAAACGCTGAAGAAGCGCCGCAAGCGTGAACGACAGCCGACCCGGCAGCGCGCGCGCCTAGAAGACCCAGGATCACAAATCGACGCGCTCTTAGAGCGCGAAGCACTCGCCACAAGGGCCACCGCTCTTGCGAAGGCTCTTGATTTCTAAGGCGGGCGTCAAACTAGGCGCGAACTCGCCGACTCGGCGAATGACGTGATGCGACACCCTGTTCCGTTCCCTTTGGAAGCTGGTTTATGGACGATTCGGCAACGACACTCAGGAAATCGGCAAGATCGATGCCCATGGGCGACGTGAAACGCATCCTGATTACGTCAGCACTACCTTACATCAACGGAGTGAAGCATCTGGGGAATCTGGTAGGCTCGATGCTTCCGGCGGACGTATATGCACGATTTCAACGCCAACGTCTGGGCGCGGCAAATGTGTTGTTCCTTTGCGCAACGGACGAGCATGGCACTCCAGCCGAGCTCGCTGCTTTAGAGGAAGGGCAGACCGTACAGCAATACTGCGACTACTGGCATGCCGAGCAGAAGCGTCTTTACGAAGCCTTTTATCTGTCATTCGATCATTTCGGCCGATCGTCGTCAGCGCAGAACCGGACTCTGACACAAAACTTCGCCAGGGCGCTCTGGGAATTGGGCTTAATGGAAGAGCGCGTCACTAAACAAGTTTATAGCCAAGCTGACGGCCGGTTCCTTCCGGACCGCTATGTAATCGGCATATGTCCGCATTGCGGCTACGCGCAAGCGCGGGGCGATCAGTGTGAGAACTGCACGCGCGTCCTTGATCCGGCAGATCTCATCAATCCGCGGTCGGCAATCAGTGGCTCGCCGGACATAGAAATCCGGGGTACCAAGCACCTCTTTCTGAAACAGACTGCCTTCGAAGGAAGGCTGCGTACCTGGATCGAAGACAAGAAGGCGGAGTGGCCGAACTTGGTCACGTCGATTGCACTAAAGTGGCTGGACGAGGGTCTGCAGGACCGAAGCATCACCCGGGATTTGAAATGGGGTGTGCCGGTGAATGCGCACGAATGGGGGCCCAATCCAAACGGAGTTAAGCCCGATGTTGACGCGTTTCGGGAGAAAGTCTTCTACGTCTGGTTCGACGCACCCATCGAGTATATCGCTGCAACTTGGGAATGGGCCGACGCGAATTTGCCGTCGCAGGAGGCTGAACAGGATGATGGTGCAACGTGGAAGCGCTGGTGGAAGGGGAAGGCCGCCAATGACGTTACCTATGTAGAGTTCATGGGCAAGGACAACGTGCCGTTCGGTGCTGTCCGAATTAGGACAGCACCTGCCGTTCCATACGGTTGGCTTCCCCTGCACTATCATCGGCGTCAACACGCGAGAAACCGACGATTCAGCTTGGAAACTTGTAGATCAGTTGAAGGGCTTTAACTGGTTGAATTATTACGGCGGTAAGTTTTCAACCAGCCAGAAACGGGGTGTGTTCATGGATGCAGCTCTAGAGTTACTGCCCGTGGACTATTGGCGGTGGTACCTGATAGCGAATGCGCCGGAGACCGCCGACACGTCGTTTACTTGGGAGCATTTTCAGGCGACGGTGAACAAAGACCTTGCAGATGTGCTTGGGAACTTCGTCAATCGTGTCTTGAAATTCGGCGCCAATCGCTTCGGAACTCTTTTGCCCGACGGTGGTGCCTGGGAGTCGACAGAGCGAGAACTCGTAACGACAGTTGAAGAAAGGATCCAGGCATATCAAGAACTGCTGCAAGTTATGCAATTCCGGCGGGCCGCGGCCGCTCTTCGATCGATCTGGGCTTCCGGGAACGAATACTTCGATGCTGTTGCGCCGTGGAAAGAATTTAGGGCGTATCGCGACAGGGCAGCAGCCATCACTCGGATTGCGATCAATCTGATCCGCGTGTTTGCTGTATTATCGGCTCCGATAATCCCTTCCGCTGCCGGACGAATACTTCAGGCATTACGCCTTCCAGCAGAGCCTGGTTGGCTCGCAAACAGCTTGTCTACGGATCTCCAGGCGCTGAAGGCAGGGCATTCCTTCGACGTCCCAGATGTCCTCTTTTCAAAGATTGAAGATTCGCAGATCGAGCAGTGGAAGTCCGAATTTGGTGGACAACAGTGACTTCGGAACATGTCCTATTCAACGAAATAGGTGCATTTGTTGCCCGCTACGATCTTTGCTCAAAACAGCGAAAATTGTGCGCCAAGAATGACTCGACGTAGACATCGGGCATATCGCTTAATTCCCGAAGACACGAACAGGCCGGCATTTCGCATCGCATTTGGCGCCATCGCCTCGGCCGGGCTGGAGCGAAAGTGGCGGAGCTCACGCCGGCGCCCAGGCGATCTCGGATGCGACGTTCTACACGTGGCGCAGCAGGTACGTTCCTCAGAGATCGCGTCGACCGCGATAAGCGCAACGGTAATGGTCGCCCCGGTAACCGATCACCGCTTGTCCTGACGCGGCGTTACTCCCGTGAAAATATCCGGCAAATTTCCGGCAGTGAAAAACGTTTCTTGCGTCATATCCCGTTCCGTCAGTATCGGTAACGACAGTACGACGAGCGTGCAAATCCCTTCTCTCCCAAGGGTTTCAACCATCTTACATAGAGTTCACGAGGCTCTGGAGTTTTCGACAATTACAACTGGGTGTCTCGCCTTTGGAACCTAGGTCGTGGTCGATCAAAGCTTGTGCTATAAATGCAAAAGCGGCCAACCTTGCCTCAAGGCTGACCGCTCACGGCTTGTCCGCTCGTGCATCCCTCACCAGCGGGCAACGATTCCGTTTGCACTTCCTAGAACGAGGATGGCATTAGTTTGCCTTCCGCACAACCGGGGGTGCGAGCGTGCGAGATTCCGACGTGAGGGAAGCGGTCAAGGAAATGTTGGCCGCACAGTACAGTTCTGATCCAGCAACAAAAATAGTCGAGGAGATGGGGGTCTGGGCGGGGTCTGTTCGGATCGATTTAGCGGTTATCAACGGCGAGCTCAGCGGCTACGAGCTGAAAAGCGATCGAGACACGCTGGAGAGACTGCCAACCCAGGCGGATCTGTATAGCCGTGTTTTCGATCGTGTCACGTTGGTCGTAGGAAAACGCCATGCTGATAAGGCCGTCAAAATTCCGCCTGACTGGTGGGGCATCACAATCGCCGAGGGATCAGAAGGCCGGGTCACTTTGGCCGAGTTCAGGAGACCTGGCGTTAACCCGGCTCCCGATCCGCTATTGGTTGCGAAGCTAGTCTGGAGGGCCGAGGCAATTGAGATCCTGGCAAGTTACGGGCTTGCGAAAGGCTGGCGCAGCAAGGGCGCCGATGAGATTCATGAGCGTCTCGCTACCGCTCTGGATTTCCCGGGCCTGGCGTCAGAGGTCCGGAAAGTCCTAAAGCAGCGCGGTGGATGGCTGAGGGAAGCTACGGGAGCAACGACCTGACCCTCTCTACATGGCGATTGACACCGAGCGACACCCAATGCTCGAGCCCGCTGGGATCCTGACCAGTTGCGACGATTGCATTGATCTGATCATCGGCCCAGCAATTGGGCACGATGTGCCGGCTTGGATGCTGTACGATGCTCCGCGCGTGTTGACGAAGCTGCGTTTTCATCTTTACCGCGCCGACTCGAGTGGTTGTTACACCACGGCAAATCAGAAATTCGGAATCCAGAGTGTATCTTGCGCTGATCGGATAGCCCCATTTGATTCCGATCGGAGCAGGATTTAGCGGAACAGTGGCGTAGTCTCCGTAGTCGATTCGATACGGAAGGTTTGCGGCCGAGAGCGTGTTCCAGAGGGACCATTCCGCTCTGGGTAGGACATACACACCTTGGCTCCAGCCCTGAAATGTATCTGGCATGCTTGTGCCGATGACGGTTACGGAGGCCCAGCTGTTCCCCTGATGGAGCTGGGAGAAGGCCGTAACTACCGCCTGCCCGAGGGCCGCAACGTTTTTTACATCGCCGGCCAGGTCGACAAGCAGATGAGTTTGACTCATCGGGTACGACCATGAGCTTACCCATGAAGCTGCCGAAGTCATTTCGCTGAGGTCTACTTGCAAACCAACGCCGCGATGGTCGGCACCTTCAACGGCTGCTACCGCCTGCTGGTATTGTTGGTTCGCAGCGAGCCGGGTCGCTGGGACTAAGCTCATCCCGCTAGCGCGTGCGGCGGTGGCAATTCTAACCAGCGGGTTTTGACTGGCTGATCCAGTATACGGAACGAGCGAGGTGTCAACGAAAAAAGGGTTTGTTCCCCAGCTCCTAAACAATTCCAGCGCGACAAACGCCGCCGGCGGGATGGCCGGGTGCGCTTTGGTTTGTTTCTTGCCGACGTACCTGTCGGGCGATAGGCGGAAAAGTGGCCAAACGTCCACCCTTCCTGGTTGAGTAAGCTGGTGAATACCTACCCGCTCACCGCGCTTTAGACGAAGAACCGGCACATAGCGATACATTTCTCCTCCCCCTGTTTGATTGTAGCTGACCTACAGTCATTTTACTGACAGTTGTTCGAATTGACATAGGGATAAGCGTTCGCCAGGACGAGCATGGTTGGCTGAATAAGAGTAAGTGAAGGGACTGCAAAAGTTGTCCACAGAAAACGCGGGAGTTCTGTTGAGTGTTTGGCAGCGCGAGGTAACAAGGGCGGCTCCGGGTGTGTTACGTCGACACCAGCAGCGCACCCAAATAAGCTGCTGTTGACAGATGGCGAAAAAATAGCGAAACTAGTCCAGAGCATACGAACATTCAGGGAGTAGTATGCCGAACCGAGAAGTCATCGATCTTCTGGCAATCTGCCGGATAAAGCACGTCAGCTGGTACTTGGTCGCCCGGGAAGCGAGTAGACCTGGTGGAATCGCGCGTCTGCTGGCTGGAGAGGTGACCGAGAAGTCTCGCGAAGCGACCCTGGCGCGAGAAGCCATCGGCAGCGCTACCCATCTGGATACTCTGCGAGAGGAATCAGAGCGTGAGATCGCGTCAGCAGCCAGGGACGGCTTTCGCGTGACTACGGTGCTGGACCCAGACTATCCCTTAAATCTACGAACGATCTTCAATCTTTCCCCCTTTCTCTTTTATCGGGGCTCGCTGGACGCGGAGAGCGATGCGCGCTCGGTTGCGGTAGTGGGAACGCGTGAGGCTAGTCCAGAGGGGATGAAACTGTCGGCCAAGATGTCTCGACTACTTGTCGAGCAGAAGATTACCGTCTTGTCGGGACTTGCGCGTGGAGTCGACACCGCGGCGCATACCGCAGCGCTGGATTCGGATGGTCGTACCATTGCCGTGCTTGGCTCCGGATTGCGCAGAGTCTACCCAAAGGAGAATCGGGCCCTCGCTGAGCGCATTGCAGAGCAAGGTGCTGTGGTTTCGCAGTTCTGGCTCGACGCGCCACCCGCGACCTACTCGTTTCCTCGAAGAAACGTGACCATGTCAGGCATGGGACAAGGAACCGTTGTCATCGAAGCTTCATCGACCTCGGGCGCAAAGATGCAGGCTCGCCTGGCGCTAGAGCACGGCAAACAGGTGTTTCTGATTCGCAGACTTGTGACGCAACAGGCATGGGCGCAGAGTTACCTGAAACGCGGCGCGATAGAGGTAAGCGATGTTCAGGACATCGCTGCTCGCCTGCGTAGCGCCGACGAGATTCGCTCCAGAACCCGAATGGCCCGGCAGTTGAGTCTGTCTCTGTCTTGAGCGCACTCGGTGCCGAAAATCGATCTATCGTCACTCGCCGTCAAGCCCGCCGGATTTGGGCAGTGTGCGGTATGTGCCTACCGCGAGACGGCGACTCCCGCTCTCTGCTTCACGTGCGCACGGGAGCGGATGGAAAGACTGTCTGCGGAGAAGTGCAAAATCTGTGACAGGCCGCTGGATCCAGGCGAAGCCTGCTCAAACCCGCTCTGCTCTTGGGAGGATTATCGGCAATTCAGATGGAACTTTGCGGTCGCAATGCGCTCCGGTTCTCTCGAGAATGCCATTAACGCCTACAAATACCAGGACAAGAAAGAGTGGGCGCAGGTATTTGCCCGCGTCCTGGTCGGATTCCTCGATCAGTACCCAAAGACGTTTCGCCAATTCGATCTAATCGTCGCGAGTCCTACGTACGTCTCCAGAGTAGACGGGCGTGCTTGGGACCACACGCGGCGCGTAATTCGATTGGCTTATGAATTTGCAAACGGCTCCTGGCCGTTCGACGTTGGAGATCGGCCGGCCATCATCAAGACAGCTGCTACATCGCGCATGATGGGTAAACCCTGGAAAGAACGAAAGATGATCGCCGAAACCGAACTACGTGCAGCTCTGGAGGTCCCGGAGGCGAGTAGAACCTCTGGACGAACGATCTTGGTGTACGACGATGTGTTTACTGACGGATTTACGCTGAACGAGGTCGCTCGCCTTCTTAAGGAAGATGGGGGCGCAAAGGAAGTTTGCGGAGTGACGTTGGCGCGCCAGCCGTGGCGATCGCGCAGCTAATTTTGTCGAATCGATTGGCTCCCGCCCTCGGCTGCGCGAATGAGAACTCGACTAATTCAGGGCACGCAGTGACCAGTTCGAAGCAGCTTAAAGACAACTGGCCGCCGGTCTGTATCCGGAGTTTGAGCGTAAAATCTTTGCTTTCTTCCGCCGGTGCCCATCGGCGATAATCGCGGCCGATGAATCAGGTCGGCGCGCGATGGTGGAATAGCTATGAAGGCAAGCCGCGGACCAATGCTGTCCGGGCCGGGCGTATCAAGTACGTCGCGCAATGCGATCTGAAAAAGAAGGGCTGTTGTCGGCGCGCCACGCTCCAGGTCGAATGCCTGGAGTACGTCGGCATCGCGTTCTGGCGCAAAGACCTTTGTGACGCGCACGCCAAGCCGATCCTCGACAAAGCGGAAGCGCTCGGAATTACTATCTTTAGAGACTAACGCGTCGCGAACGCCGAGGACGCCGCATGAGGGATACATTTCGCTGGGCGGTCGGACGCGAAGGCCTTTCTCCAGCGGCTGGATCCTGCACTGCTAAAGGCACTAGCATCGCATGGACATGGTGGCGGGGAAACCAGAGTTCGGGCTGAGCGTAGTGTCCTAATTTCCTGATACGTTTTCTTTGGGTCGATGATGCGCCGCAGCATGCGCGTACAGGACTGAAAGATCGCATTGATTTCAAAGCTCGAAGTCGAACCGTAACCTTCCGGAAACCGTTTCCAACCTCGCACCAAGGGCTGGAGAAATCAGCTATCCTCCGGTTCGTCGTACTGTCCGACCTTGAGATAGTGTGCGAACAACGACGCAAGTCGTTCGTCAGGCAGCCAAGTCCAATCCGGGGCTTATTTACCAGCGAGAAGCGGGACGAACTCCGTCGGCGAATGTCCCTCCGCAAAGAATGCGAAAAGGTACTCGCGGGCGAGACCATGGATAGCGCAAGAATTCCAATTCCGGCCCGTCCAGTCTTCCGAACGCGGCGCCGTATCAGGATTTATGAGGTGCTCTTCGATAGAGCCGTCTCGCTGAGACCAGGCAATCTCGATTGGATAGCTCATCGGGCCGAGGCCGCTCGCTTCGAAGTCGATGATGCGGGGCCATTCGTTTGCTAGCGGTGTAGTCATACCGGCTCTCACGGAGCGTAGTCGACAATGGAGCGCTCGCTTTTCCGGATGACCGTACCGTCGAGTGCTCTGACGCCGGCCAATCCGATTCCCATCACCTTAATCTGACCATTCGCAATCACGGCGTCGTAGTCTGTGTGATGATGCCCGTGGACGACCAGGGATGCTCCCATAGCTTCGGCAAGGGCATCGATGGCGGCAAAGCCGTGTTTGTGGCTGGAGGGCGCTTCGTGACACACGAGCACATCCGCCCGCTGCAGCTTCAGAAGCTCATAATCTTCGGGCCAAATCGCGTCGCGGAGATGAAGCGGCAGCCCGCCGCGCCATCGGTTTGACGCCGCGTTGCCGAGTAACCAATCGTTGCGAGTCCTCCAGCGGAGCGCCTCCCGCTGATCAGGAGCAGCGCGCGGGGGCATCCAAATGCGGCCCTTGAACACGCCTCCTAAACCGGCTACGCGCAGCCCAGCGATTTCGGCTACGCGGCCATGAAGGTTAAAGCCACTCAAGCGGTTATTGTCGTACAGGCGGAAGTAGTAAAGCTGCTGGTCGGTGTCGTGATTGCCACAGATCCACCAGACTTCCACGCCTGCGTCAGTGAGCGGCTCGACCTCCAGGTGAAACGTCCGCTCGAGATCGAAATCGCCCAAAAACACCACCCCTGCCGGAAGCGGCGCTTGCGTGAGAATGTCGCGCGCGACCTGGTTTGTCAGTCCGTGCGGATCTCCGACGAAATAAACGCGCGTTAAAAAGTCCATGTTTTCCTCAGCCCGTTATGGGCTTTCAAAATCATCCTCTCGTCCAGAGCCCCCAAAGGGTCCTGGGTGAGATTCGCGAAACTTAGTTTGTGAAGGGGGAAGACTGACTTGACGTCAGCGTATGCGTATCGCCGCGGTACTTCGACTGTATTTGCCCGCGAGATTCATGAGAACTGGATCTTAGCGTGCGAGCGAATCTCAAGCTAGACCTGTTCATTGAGCCCTCTTTCCAAGGCTCCAGTTCGGAGGGAGCGGAGGCGACGACGGCATCGGTGAACGATGACCGGAGTCTCGGGAGAGTTTCGTGTCACTACGTTGGTGTGAAGGAAGTCTCGGGCGTATGATGATGGGTTGGGTCGGAGGACTCCGACCCAGAGGAGGTGATCGCGAATGAGAAGACACTAGAGGTGACTTCTCATGTTCAAGGATACGAAACGCGCGTTGCGACGTCATCACGAACGCCGCGCGCAATTGCGCCGTCTGCGCGTTGATCGACGGGA
>JBKQNE010000131.1:0-57749 GCA_052146355.1 Binataceae bacterium (SeqCode)
GCAAGCGCAGATAATCCTCGAACCGCTCCGCCTCTTCCGCCCTCTGCCCCATGCGCAGCAGTATCGCAGAGCCGAGGACCATTTGCCAGTTTTATGACACAGTAGTACTAGTGTGGTGTCCCACAAACAAAGTCGCATCAAGATATGTCATCCTGAGCGCAGCGAAGGATCTCGACCGGTCCTCCGGGCGTCGGGCCGGGGGGAGGTCTGACGCGCGGCAGACCGTGCGAGATCCTTCACTCCGCAGACTCCGTTCAGGATGACGGACAAGTTTGTCAGTTAGTTATGAGAGACCAATTTACGAATCCATCAAGGCGCGAATCCGGCTCTCCAGAGTCGTTACCCACTCGCCGAAATCATCATCGCGTTCGACGACGATCTCGAGCTTGCCGTCCTTCATCAATGAGACCCGGCCCGGATGTTCGGGGCGCAGCGGAATCACAACGGCCTCGCGCGAGATGTTCATCGCATCGAGCACTTCGAAGATTTTTTCTATTTCCTTGAGACTGACCGCTTTCAGCATCGTCGTCTGACCGTCCGTGTTTACGCCGCCATGACGCTCTTTACATAGCAAGCGCACGGCATAAGCTCAGTATCAGAAGTGAAGCACAGGCGGCGGAGGAATTCATCGCGTGTTTGGCACAATCAAGAAGGTGGTCAAGGACAAGGGTTTCGGTTTCATCACCCCGGATGACGGCGGGGACGAAGTGTTTTTCCATCGCTCGCGTCTTTCGCCCAAGGTGTATTTCGAGGACCTGCGCGAAGGCGCGGACGTGCAGTTCGAGGTCAAGCCGGGCGAGAAGGGCCGCCAGGCCTTCAATCTGAAGCTGCGATGAGCCTGCGGCGGTAGAGTCGTGGCGGTCAGAGGCAGCTGCCTCTGCGGGGGCATCAGATACGAGATCGATGGCAGGATCGGACCTGCGCTGAATTGCCATTGCTCGATGTGCCGCAAGGCGACCGGCGCCGCATTCAGAACCAGGGTCGCGGTGCCCGCGAACCGATTTCGCTGGGTCTCCGGCGAGGATCTGAGGATCTGCTGAGCCGCTACGAGTCGTCGCCGGGAGCGACGCGAACATTCTGCAAAGTATGCGGCTCGACGCTGGTGAGCCTCTTCACCGAAAATCCCGAAACGATAGGACTCGCGATGGGCACGCTTGACGACGATCCGGGCGTGCGCGCGGAGTTCCACGTGTTCGTCGGTTCCAAAGCGCCGTGGTTCGAAATTACGGATCGCTTGCCGCGGTTCGACGAATTCCCGCCCGCATCAATAGCCCGCAGCGACGGCTCATCCGGGAGCTGAGGCGGGCAAACGACTCTGAGCATGAGCGCGATTTTCACTCTCAAGCATCCGCGAAGACGTACTATCGGCAATGCCATTTGGCCCCCTGCTATTGCGGCATACTTTCTTCTGAGGTGGCTCTCGCCCCACACCGGTAGGCTATGGAGTTATGCGCTCATTGCGACTGCTTATTTAGGCATCGCGCTCAAGCTGAGTTCGGGTCGCTGGCATTGGCCCGACAACTCGAACTAGAGAGCCGCAGGAATATTTCCGAGTGGCGCCGGTGTCGCGCCGGCGTCTTTTAAGGGACTCTCACGTAAGTCTCACGCGCGGAGCCGTTACCGCATCCAGGCGAACCAGCGGCGGAACATGCGGGCGGCGAATGGGGTCAGGCGGGTGCGATTGTATTGATTCGCGATCTTGCGGATTACCTCGGCCTGGGTCGGGTAGGGATGGATGATGTCGGCGAGCTTGCGTAGTCCGATGCCGCCGACGATCGCGGTGGTCAGCTCCGAGATCATATCGCCCGCGTGACTGGCGACCATCGTCGCGCCGACGATCTGATCGGTCCCCTCTTTCACGTGCACTTTCAGAAAGCCTTCGGTCTGGCTGTCCAGAATGGCGCGATCGACCTCGGCCATTTCCTCGAAGTAGGTCGTTATTTTCACGCCGCGCTTGCGCGCTTCGGCTTCATTCAATCCGACATGCGCGATTTCGGGATCGGTGTAGGTACACCATGGCACCGTCAACACGCTGACGCGCGCGCGCCCGAAAAACAGCGCGTTGCGCAGCACGATACGCGCGTGCGCGTCGGACAGATGCGTGAATTTGAGGCTCGAAGCGCAATCGCCGGCGGAGTAGACGTGCGCGTTGGTGGTGCGCAGGTAGTCGTCGACCGCTATGCCCTGGGTGCGGTCGTATTTGATGCCGGCCGCTTCGAGACCGAGTCCATCGACAGCGGGCGCGCGTCCGACCCCGAGCAGGATCTCATCGACGACGATTTCTCCGGGCGCCTCGTTCACCTCGATGCGAACGATTTTCTCCGCGCCGCGCCGCTCGATGCCTGCGATGTTCGCGCCGGTCGCGATCGCGATACCGTCGCGCCGGAGCGCGCGTTCGACGCGTGCGGCCGCATCGGGGTCTTCGCGGATGAGTATCTGTGGCGCCACTTCGATCAGGGTGACTTGGGAGCCGAACCGGCGCATCGTCTGCGCGAGTTCGCATCCAATCGGCCCCGCGCCGATCACGGCGAGGCGGGGCGGAAGCTCGGTCAGCGAGAAAACGGTTTCGTTGGTCAGATAGCCGGCTTCCGCGAGTCCGGGAATCGGCAGCGATGCCGCTCGCGCTCCGGTCGCGATGACAGCGCGGCGAAATGCGAGGCGCTCGCCGCCGACCTCGACCGCATCCGGCGACACGAAATGCCCCTCGCCGAGGAATACATCCACGCCCAAGTCGCGGAGACGCTTCGCGGAATCGTTGGGGGAAAGCTCGGCACGCAGACGGCGCATCCGTTCCATCGCGACACCGAAGTCGACTCGAACCGAGACGACATTCACCCCCAGCGCCGATGCGCCGCCCGCGTCGGCGGCGCCGCGGGCGCTGCGAATCAACGCCTTGGACGGGACGCATCCGAAGTTGAGGCAATCTCCCCCCATGAAGTCGCGCTCGATGATCGCGACCTTGGCTCCCAGGCCAGCCGCGCCGACGGCCGAAACCAGGCCTGCGGTGCCACCGCCGATGACCACAAGGTTGTAGCGGCCGGTAGGTCTTGGATTTTCCCACTTGGGCGGATGCACTTGCTCGAGCAGGGCGCGATTGTGTTCGTCGAGCGGGGTGAGTTTAAGCGCTTCCGGTGCCATCGCTGTCCCCTGTGTCGTCAGGTGCGCTCTTTTAGCGCACGCGAGCCGATCCGCGTCGCGTACACCACTACCGCGACCGTCGCGATGAAACCGATTGCGTTGAGCACCCACTTGCCGCTGGGCTGTCCGGCGGTACCCGAGGCGGCGCGCGCAAGGTCGCCGCTAAGCGACCCGATGTAGACGAACATCACGGTGCCCGGCATCATCCCGACCCATGACGCGATCACATAGTCGCGCAGCCGCACGCGCGTCAGCCCATACGCATAGTTGAGAAGATTGAAAGGAAAGACGGGAGAGAGGCGCGTCAGGATCACGATTTTCCATCCTTCGCGCGCGACCGCATCGTCGATGGCGCGGAAACGCGGATTGCCTGCGATTCGCCGCGCGACCATCTCGCGAGCGAAATAGCGGCCAATCACAAAAGCCGCGGTCGCGCCCGCCGTCGAGGCGATCGAGACGTAGATGGAACCCCGGACCACGCCGAAAATCACGCCGGCGCCGATAGTGAGAATCGAACCCGGAATGAACAGGACGCATGCCAATATGTAAATCGCGATGAAGGCGATGGGTGCGGCGGGACCGAGCGCCGAGATCGCATTAAGGGCGCTCGTAAGTTCGCCGCCCAAGCGGCGCCCGGCAACGATCAGGATGATTATCGCTGCCGCGACCAGGAGTAATTTCAAGTAGGGAAGTTGTTTCATCCGCTTTGAACGCGCCTCAATGGCCGCAAGGGGCGGAGCTTATAATGGAAGCGGGGATGATGTAATCCTAAAACGAGATGGGTGCGCACGGGCATAAGGATCAGGTCCTGACGAATCTGAAGATCGGAATCGTCACGGCGAGCGACACCCGGACCGCGGAAACCGACAAGAGCGGCGCCGCGATCCGCGAGATGTTCACGGCCGCCGGGCACAACGTCGTGTATTACGAAATAGTGCCCGACGCGCCCAGCAAGATCGCGCACGCCATCATCACGCATCTGGGCGAGGTCGATGCGATCGTCGTCAACGGCGGGACCGGAGTTGCGAAGCGTGATGTAAGCACCGACGTGGTGCGATCGCTGCTCGACCGGGAGATAGAAGGATTCGGCGAACTGTTCCGGATGCTGTCGTACGAGGATATCGGGGCCGCTGCGATGCTGAGCCGCGCGGTCGCGGGCGTACGGCACGGTAAGTTCATTGCCGCGCTGCCGGGGTCGACGCCAGCGTGCCGGCTCGCGATGGAAAAACTAATCGTGCCCGAGATAGGGCATCTCGCCTATTTGCTTTCGCAATGAACCGGCTGCGGCTCAAATTGTTCGCCACACTTCGCGAGCGCGCCCGCGCATCGGAGCTGGAGCGCGAGTTTCCCGAAGGCACGACTGTCGCCGAGATCTGGAAATCGCTGACCCGCGAATTCCCGGCCCTGGACGGGCATCGCGATTCGATCGGCTTTGCCGTGAATCAGGAATATGTCGAGGGCGACTATCGCCCGCACAACGACGACGAAGTCGCTTTCATTCCTCCCGTCAGCGGCGGCACAGGGGAGCACGCTGAAGGGGAGGCGTGGGTGGGGCCGATTACCATTGGCCGCACAGTGATCGATGTCGCCGCGCTGGAGCGAGCGATCGCCGATCCGGCGGCGGGCGCGATCGTGACCTTCGTCGGTACGACTCGCCAGGACAACGCAGGCCGCAAGGTGATTCGCCTCGAATACGAGGCATACGAGCCGATGGCGCTTTCCGAGATGAGGAAGCTCGCGCGCGAAGCGGGGAAGCGATGGCGAATCGTACGGATGGCGATTGCGCATCGAATCGGCTGCGTCGATATCGGCGAGACTTCAGTGGCGATAGCGGTTTCCGCGGCCCATCGGGCCGAGGCGTTCGAGGCGTGCCGCTTCGGGATCGATCGGCTCAAGGAAATCGTGCCCATTTGGAAGAAGGAATATTTTGAGGGCGGAGAGATATGGGTCGGCTGCCAGACATCTCATCCGCCGGAAGTCAGGCATGAGCACTGATGCGGCACTTGAAGCAGCGCCCTCATCCCCTCCCGCTTTTTCAGGCGGACGCTTCGCGCGCGCGGGCGAGGGGCAGACACATAGTTGACCGGGCGGACAGGGCTGGATACTTTCACGATCGATGCCTCTAAGCGAAACCTCTATCAGCAAAATCATCCTGGCGGAGCCACGCGGCTTCTGCGCGGGTGTGGATCGTGCGGTCGAAGCCGTTCGTGGCGCCCTGCAATCCTATGGCCGCCCGCTCTACGTCCGTCATCAGATCGTTCACAACCGCTTCGTGCTCGAAGCGCTGGAGAAAGAGGGTGCGATTTTCGTCGAGAGCCTCGACGAGGTCCCCGAAGGCCAGCGCGTGATTTTCAGCGCGCACGGCGTGGCGCCCAGCGAATGGGACCGTGCCAAGGACCGCAGCCTGCGTGTAATCGATGCGACCTGCCCTCTCGTCACGAAAGTGCATCTCGAGGTCGAGCGTTATGCGACCGAAGGCCGCACCGTCATTTTGGTCGGCCACGCCGGGCATGAGGAAGTGAAAGGCACGCTGGGAGTCTCGCCGGGTAAGGTGGTGCTGGTGGGCAGCGTCGAAGAGGCGCGCGCACTGGAGATTTTGGACCCACAGCGGGTGGCGGCCGTTACGCAGACCACGCTGAGCGTGGATGACACCCAGGAAATCATGGAGACCCTGAAGCAACGCTTCCCCGCGTTGCTCACGCCCAAGACCGACGACATCTGCTACGCGACCCAGAATCGCCAGAACGCGGTGAAGGAGCTTGTGAGCGTCAGCGATGCGGTGCTGGTGGTGGGCTCGCGGCAGAGCTCGAATGCGAACCGGCTGGTCGAAGTGGCGCGCCAGCGAGGCGCGCGTGCGTTCCTGGTCGATTCGATCGCAGACGTTGAGCCCGCGATGCTCGAAGGCGTCAAGGCTCTCGGCCTGACCGCGAGCGCATCGTCGCCCGAATGGCTGGTCGAAGAGATTATCGGCGCGTTCGCGAATCGAGGCGCCAAGGTCGAGCTTCTAAGCGTTGCAAAAGAACGCGTCCATTTCCCCCTTCCAATGCCCGCGGACTAACGTCCTTGTGTTCTCTCCCTGACCGGGGGAGGTTTTGAGAAAAAACGTGCAGCGGCTGGGGCTGTTCCCGCCTTGACAATTTCTGCGGGTTGCCCGAAAACTCATCCGGCGGCTCGCCCGCCAAACCCATGAAGGAAGAGGCTCCGATGCGAAGAGCGATCGCGCGTGCGCTGATCATCTCGATGCTGTTTGTGGTACCGCTGCTAAGCGGATGCCAATCCGAATCGAAGAAGCATCTGTACAAGGCGGAGGATTTGTTCGAAAAGCGCGACCTCGAGGGCGCGCAGAAGGAACTCCAATTGGCCATCCAGGCCGATCCCAACAATCTCGATGCGCACAAATCGCTCGCGCATATCGACGAGTTCCTCGGCGACCAGGAAGGCGCGGCGCGCGAGTACGAGGCCGCATCGGCACTCGATCCGACTGACGAGAAAATGCTGCAGAAGGCGCGCATGTACAGGTCGATCCAGGAGATGATCAACAACGCCAGCAAGGCGGTTGACCAGGTTAAGTCCGGCGATGTCGAAGGCGGAATGCGCGCGCTCAAGGATGCGCTGGTGGCCAGCAAAAGCAAGTTCCTGCGCGACAAGACGGTCAGCTACATCCAGCAAGCGATTCCGATCGCGGTCGCCGAGGGCGATCAGCAGGTTAAGGACAAGAAGTACGCCGACGCAATCAACACCTACGACCAGGTGGTCCGCGGCTACATGATGCTGGCGGAAGTGAATCCCAATCACACGCTCGACCCGGCAGCGGACGCGGTGATTCATTCAGCCAATGAAGCGGCCAAGGCCGCGGGCACGCCCGATGCGACCTTCAAGATGCTCAACGATATACTGGCGGTCGATCCCGACAACAAGGCGGCCAACATGGAGCTGGCGCAGGTCTACCTGTCGCGCACGCCGCCCGACTACGACACGGCCGCCGACCTCGAAGAACGGGCGAACGCGCCCGATGCCGACGTGAAGAAGCTGCGCGACGAGGCAAAGCGCCATCGCAAGGGCTAGGCGCAGGAAAACTGTTCGCAGCGGCAGAACCGGTGCGCTGCGGCTCGGAAATCCGAAGCCGAAAAAACCGATTCTACTGCGGCGGCGCAGTTACATCGCCGTCGAAGGGCCGATCGGCGTCGGCAAGACTTCGCTTGTGCAGGCGCTCGGCAAGCAGCTCAACGCTCGCCTGGTGCTCGAAGACGCGGACAACAATCCGTTCCTGCCGCGCTTCTACGAAGATCCCGACAAGTACGCCTTTCCGGCTCAGCTCTATTTCCTGCTGACCCGCTACAATCAGCAGCGCGAGCTTTCACAGCAGGATTTGTTCGCGCAGATGACCGTGGCCGACTACCTGTTTGCCAAGGACCGCATTTTTGCCCATCTGAATCTCGCACCCGACGAAATAAAGCTGTACGAGGGCGTGTACCAACTGCTTAATGCCGAGATGGCCAAACCGGACTTCGTGGTTTACGTGAGCGCGCGCGTGGAGGTGCTGGCGGACCGCCTGCGCAAGCGCAACCGCGATTTCGAGCGCGATATCAGCTTCGAATATTTGGAACGCGTGTCCGCCGCGTATCGGGATTTTTTTTTCTACTACGACGAGGCGCCGCTGCTGGTGGTCGACAGTTCCGATATCGACTTCGTGGCGAATCCCGAAGACCTGGCCGACCTGGTACGCGAGATCAACAAGGCAGGCGAGGGCACGCAGCACTTCGTGCCGCGCAAAGGCTGACCGCGGGGCGCGCCTGACCGCTCATTTCGCAGGTTCACGCGGATTCAATCTGTGAACTGCGCGATCCTTCTGACGCCTGCTCGATCTCCTGCGCGAGCCCGAAGTCCTTTTCCGTGATACCGCCTTCGCTGTGCGTCGAACAGGTCATCGTGACCCGCGTGTAGTTAATCAGGATGTCCGGATGGTGGTCGGCGGCTTCGGCCTTCTCCGCGACGCGATTCACGAACCTGATTCCGTCCATGAATTCCTTGAAGCGGAACAGCTTGCGAATCGAATCCTTGTCACGTTCCCATCCGGGCAATGACTTCAGCTTCTCGGCGACCTGCGCGTCAGTCAGTTTCGCCATCGGCATTATCTCCTTCCTGATCGGCCCTGGATCTCATCATAGACCCGCTCCCGGTCGGCCCGCCATGCGGTTAACGGGGTGCTGGGCGCTGTGGTAATAGAGAGGTCACAACCAGCGAAGAGGACCCGGAACGATGTCCAACAAAATCGTCACTGAAGAGGCACGCAAGCAAATAGGCAAGGCGGGCGAGACGCGCACCTACGACGTCGAGCGCGGCGCGATTCGGCGTTTTGCGGAGGCGATCGGCGATCCGAACCCGCTTTTCAACGATGAGCACGAGGCGCGCAAGACACGGTTCGGCGGGATGATCGCTCCGCCGACGTTCTGCCGCTCGATGGGATCGCCGATTCCCGACGTAAAGATCGAGGCACTCGGCGCTTCGTTCCGTGGACTCGATGGCGGTTCGGACTGGGAATACTTCCACCCGATTCGCCCCGGTGATCGAATCAGCGTCCAGACCAAGCTGGTCGATCTGCGCGAGTCAGAAGGACGGCTCGGCCCGATGGTCTTCATCACGATGGAGACGAGCTACACGAATCAATTCGGCGCGGTCTGCGCGACGCAGCGCTCGACCGGGATCCGTTACTAACCGACAGGAGGACGACGATGGCCAAGCAAATTTATTTTGATGACGTGGAAGTCGGCTCCGAGCTCGGACCGCTGGAAAAGAACCCGACCACCCAGCAGCTGGTCAAGTACGCGGGCGCCTCGGGCGATTTCTACCAGATTCACTACGACAAGGATTTTGCGCTCGCCAACAAGCTGCCGGGCGTAATTCTTCACGGCGCGCTCAAGAACGGATTTCTTGCTCAGCTCGTTACCGATTTCGCCGGCAACGAGGGGTGGGTTCGCAAGCTGTCTGTGCAATATCGCGGGATGGATCAACCCGGCACCAAGGTCGTGTGCCGCGGCAAGGTCGTGAAGAAATACCACGACAACGAGCATCACATGGTCGATTGCGAAATATGGCTGGAGAACGCCAAGGGCGAGAAGACCACGCCCGGTTCCGCCACTGTCATATTGCCGGCCAGGCACGCGCACTGACGCGTTGAGGCAATGCCAGCCCGGCGCGAGTATCCACCGCGGTCGCTGGGCGCCGCCGATCTGGACTCCGGCCGCGTCGAATCACACTATCGCCGGATTCTGACGCGCCTGCTCGCCGCGCATGCGATGGCGGAGAAGTTGACCGCACTTGGCTATCAGCGCGCGCTCGAGACGGTCGACAATTCCGACTTGCGCCCGGTCATCGAAAAGAATTTCCGCGAGGAACGCAAGCACGCGCGTCTCGTCTACCGAGTGCTCGCCGAGTTGGGGGTCACCGAGAAGCAGGCGGATCGTTCGATGATCACAGTGGTCAAGGCGCCCTCGTTCGAGGCGCCGATGTACTTCGCGCAGGATGCGGAAGGCGAACTCGACCTGCTAATGGCGTCAATCGCGCTCGATGTCACCGGCCTCATCATGATCGGAGTCAACTATCGCGATTCGAGCTACGCGCCGCACGCCGCTGCCGCCGAGATAATTCTTGAAGAAGAAGCGGACCACGACGTCTTCGCCACGGAGCAACTGGGCCACGCGGTCGAGCGCTTCGGGCCGTATCAGGTGAATGTGGCGCTGCGCCAATGGCTGCCGCGCGCGGTGAACTTTTTCGGCCCGCCCGGCAGCGGCTTCACCTACGACTGTCTCCGTTACGGACTCAAGACCAGTGACAACCAGGAACTCGCCGACCTGTTTCTCGCGATGATCGAAAAGCGCTGCTATCAACTCGGACTCGATTTACCCGAACTCACCAGAGACTACCCCCACGCGCTCGCCTAACGGGAGTCCTGAACTTTCCCCATCGACTGCAATCCGAGATCAACACCGACTTGCGCCATCGCGGATGGAAAAGAACAGTTAGGAAGGCAATGGCAGATCAAGGGCTTGATAAACTCGATGCACTACTCAACCGCAGCGGGCGCCACGGTTATCGAGGCCGTCTGGCGATCCTGGCTCTGCTCATCATCCTGAGTCCGGCGTGGGCCGCACTTTCAGTTGCGGCCGACAAACCCGACTCGAATGTTGCGCCTGCTTCGTTTTCTATCTTCAAGCGCCAACCGCTCGGGTTCGATAGTCGGACCGTAGAGCATATCGCCGCCGGGTCTCGGAACCTTCCTGATGAAGTTCCAAAGCTGATCGAATTCCTGGGTCACCAGCGCCGCGCACTCGGGCACAGCGGCGTCATCTTGATGCTGATGCTGGCGGTCGCCATCGCTTACGGGATCTTCGGACGTGTCCAGCTTGCGCGTCGGGTCAGGCGAGCCTTTGCGTCGCTGTCCGAGCGGATTCCATACGCTGGACAGGAGTGGCTCGCCGCTCTCTCAGAAGTGGTCGCGGCGACGCTCGTGCCGATTTCGTTGTGGGGCCTATGGGCGTTCGTACGAGCGCTTACCGGTTTTCATGGGCCCCTGTTCGTGTTTGGCGGGCAGTTTCTTCTGGCGTGGACCATTTACTCATTCGCGCTCAGTGTCGTGCGCGAACTGGTGATGCGCCCGCTGCTGCCAATTCCGGCCGAGCATGGCCGCTATATTTTCAGATTTTCGCGATTGCTCCTGGCCTATGGCATTGCGCTGAAGGTTTGCACATACCTGATAGCTGATTTCGGTGCGCCCGCGGATGTCGTCGCCTTGATTGATGCGGCGCTGCGACTCTCCCTGATCGTTATGCTGGCTATCGTCACGGTGCGGCGGCGCGCGGTGGTCGCGCTATTCCCCGATCTCCCCAACTTTCTTTACCGGGGCTTTGTCACGGCATTCACCCGTTTTTATCCTGCGGTGTGGGCTCTGACGGTAGGAATCGCGCTGATTCAGTTGGCCGGATTCGCAGCGCTGGCGAATTTTCTCTGGGCGCGGACATGGTTGCCGGCCGGGCTCTTTTTATTGGCCGTGATGCTCAATCACATCAGCGAGCGGGCGCTCCACCGGACCTTGCTGTCCGCGAACGCGCAGCGCGAAAACGCGATTAACCTCTACCGCTCGTTGTCCAGACTCGTCAAATACACCATCGCGCTTGCCACGATCGCGTGTTTCACGAGTCTAATCGGCGCTTTTGGCCCGGTCTTCACTCTGCTTGCTCAACCCGTGATCACTATCGGGAATCAGAATGTCTCGATCGTGGTACTGGGCAAAGCAATCCTCATTGTGGTGCTTTTCGCGCTGTCGGGCAGACTGATCCGGGACTATTGCGAGTTTCGCATTTACCCACAGCTCAACATCGATCCCGGCGTCGCCAACGCTATCAACACCTTCATCGTGTACGTCGTAGTGGCTATCGGCGTTCTGGCCTCGGTGGAAGCGGTTGGACTGGGATTGGGCACGATTACGCTGTTCGCCGGAGCTTTCGGAATCGGGCTCGGAATGGGACTTCAATCGATGGCGAACAACCTGACCAGCGGGCTCACGCTGATTTTCAGCCGGGCGCTGCGCAAAGGCGATGTCGTCACCACCGGAGAGACGCTCGGCATCATCCAGGAGGTCGGGATTCGGGCGACACGGATGAAGACTCCCGATGCCATCGAGTATCTCGTGCCAAACTCCGAATTCGTCGACGGCAAGCTCGTCAACTGGACGCGGTCCGATCCCTATACGCGCGTTCACGTACCGATCGGAGTCTCATACAACGCGGCTCCCGAAGTAGTGCGGCGGATTATGGAGGAAGTGGCGGCGAGCACGCCTAACGTGCAGCCCCAACCGCCTCCGGAAGTGCGATTCGCGAGTCTGGGTGACTCGAGCCTGAACTTCGAGTTGCTGCTCTGGATCAACGTGAAAGAAGTGCAACCGGAGCGGGTGCGGAGTGACCTTTATTTCGGGCTGTTCCGAGCCCTGAAGGAGGCCGGAATCGAGATCCCCTTTCCGCAGCGCGACATCCACATCCGCTCCAGCGAAGTTTTCATTCCCGAGCGCAAGCGCACCTAGGAGACGCGGTCCGTCATTGCCTCAGCGTGTTCGAGTGCGCGCAAGGCGAGGCCGCGCGCTACCGAGGTGAACTCGTTGCCAAAGCGGATTTTCTCCGCGCCGAAGCGCTGCGCGAAGATGCGCCGCACGGCGGGAACAAATGATGATCCGCCGGTGAGAAAGACGCTGTCGATTTCAGCCGGAGCGATTGCGACCGTGGTCATCAGGCGATCGACGCATCGCTCGATCTCTTCCAGGTGGCGCGCGATCCATGACTCGAACTGGGGCCGCGCCACAACCTGATCGATCGCAACCGGCGGGTCGGCAAAGTCGAATCCTGCCGATTCATCCGCGGACAGATTGAGCTTGGTCTTTTCGACCGATCGGAACAGGTAGTAGCCAAGGTCGTTGTCGATCACATGGACAAGAGCCGCGAGTTTGGCCGGGTCCAGCGACTCGCGCTGCAGCTCGCGCAAACGATAGAGCGTGGCGCGGTTTTTCAGAAGCGACAGATGGTGCCATCGCTCCAGCTTCGTGTACGGCCAGGTCGGAACCGGCAGTGTCATGCCGTACGGCGAGCGATACTTCGAGCCGCGGCCGAGAGCGGGTGCGACGACATGATGCATCATGCGGCCGTCGAATGCGTCGCCGGCCAGCGCCACACCGTCGTTGCCCAAAATTTCGTAGCGTCCAGCGACCGGTGCAGAGTCTCGCGCCGCGCGAAGGCGCAGGACAGAAAAGTCGCTGGTGCCGCCGCCGAAGTCGCCGATCAGAACGATCTCGTCACGCGTGATTCGGCTGGCGTAATCGTAGGCCGCGGCCACCGGTTCATATTCGAAAGTAACGTCCTCCCAGCCTGCGCGCCGAACCGCGACGTCCAGCCGCGCTCGCGCATAGTCGTCGTCCTCGGGCGTGTGCGCATCGGAGTAATGGACCGGGCGGCCGACCACGATTCGCGGCGGCAGTGGTCCGAATTGCCTTTCCGCCGCGGTCCTCAGCGCCACCAGAATCGGCGTGATCAGGTCGCCCAGAGAATAGTCTTCGCCCATGATGTCGGTGGTTTCGAAGCTGCGCACCGCCAGAAACGATTTGAGCGATTGAACCAGCCTCCCGTTGCCGGCGGCAGCGAGGTAACGGCGAATCGCATCATTGCCGACGGACACCGCGGATTCGGTTCCGCCGGTCTCTTCGGTCGATTCGAAGAACAGGATCGAACGGAAGGTTTCGGTGTCGGGCGCGTCAGCCGCATCGGCCCTGAACCGCGCCAGGCGCGGCGTCCCATCTCCGGCGACGATCGCGATTGCGCTATTGGTGGTGCCGAAGTCGAGTCCCACCGCCTGGATTTCCGAACTCATCGGAGCTGTTTCCTCATGCGATGAGAATCGAAGCGCGCCCGATTCTTGTCAACGTTGATGATTTTCATGTACTCTAACCAAAGACATTGGATGTCAGTTCAATCTGAACGGCTCGCACTCGCGCGGGCCGTTTCTTTTTGCGGCGCGGCGAGATTGGATTTGCGCGGCGTGCTGCGAGGAATAAAATCGCAGAGTCCGGCGCAGCTCGATGTCATCGATTCGATCTCTCAAACTGCTGATTCCTGTCGCGCTCGTGATCGCATTTTGCGGATGCGAGGTCGAAGGGCAATCGTTCAAGCCGGTGCAGCTCACGAGTAATCACGCGGTGATCTATGTGTATCGTCCTTATCATCTGATGGGCGCGGCGCTGGAGCCGGAAGTGACTTGCGGCCACAGCACCATCGCGATCGGAGCGGGCGGCTATCACACTTTTGCTGAAGAGCCGGGCACGATCGACTGTGTCGCATCGAGCGATACGAGCAGCCGCATCCAGTTTGAGGCTCGGCCGGAGACGGAATATTTCATTCGCGAGGACGTTGCTCCCGGAGTAACCGCGGGCGCGGTGACCCTGACGCGCGTGGATCGATCGACGGGGCTGCTGGAGATCGACGGGTGCAAAGAGCAATAGAATCGTAAACGGAGTCGCGACGATGCATCGAATTGTGACCCTGCTGCCGAGCGCGACGGAAATCGTGTGCGCGCTCGGGTTCAGAGACGAGCTGGTCGGACGTTCGCACGAATGCGATTTTCCCGCCGGCGTTGAGAGCTTGCCCGCGCTGACGGAACCGAAGTTCAAGGTCGAAGGTACCAGCGCGGAAATTGACGAGCGCGTGAAGAAGATCGTCGGCGATGCGCTGTCGGTGTACCGCGTCGATGCGGCACGGCTGCGCGAATTGAAACCTGACGTGATTGTGACGCAATCGCAATGCGAGGTTTGCGCCGTCAGCGAGAGCGACGTCGAAGCCGCGGTTGCGGAATGGCTTGGTGCGCGGCCGCGAATCGTGTCGCTGGCGCCTTATGCGCTGGCGGATGTGTTCGAAGATATGCGGCGGGTGGCGGTGGCGCTTGGCGCGCCGGAGCGGGGAGCGGAAGTGACGGAGAAGTTGCGCGCGCGCCTGGAAGCGATCGCGGCGCGTGCGGCGACCGCGAAAGCGCGGCCGACGTTCGCGTGCGTAGAGTGGATCGATCCCATGATGTCGGCTGGTAATTGGATGCCGGAACTGGTCGCCATGGCGGGCGGTACTAATCTGTTCGGCAAGGCGGGCGAGCATTCGCCGTGGATGAAATTCGACGAGCTGGCCGCGAAAGATCCAGAAATAATCATGATTTCGCCATGCGGATTTCCGATGAATCGATCGCGCGGCGAATTACCGACGCTGACCGCCAATCCGCGATGGCGCGATCTGCGCGCCGTGCGCGAGAAGAAGGTTTTCGTCGCGGATGGCAATCAGTTCTTCAACCGCCCCGGCCCGCGTATCGTCGAGTCATTGGAAATTCTCGCCGAGATTCTGCATCCGGAACTGTTTCGATTCGGGCACGAGGGTTCCGGGTGGGCTCCCTTATAGGCGGCCGGAAGTTGAGCGACCGATGAGAATCGTACTCGCCTCTGAGTCGCTGTCGCGCAAGCGAGCGCTCGATCTCATCGGACTGAAATACGAAGTCTGCCCAAGCGCGATCGACGAAAAAGCGATCCGCGACCCGGATCCGGCTGCTTTGACGAAGAAACTTGCGGAAGCGAAAGCTTGGAAGGTTGCCGAGGATTTTCCGGATGCGGTGGAGATGCCGTGGTGGCCAAGCACGGCAGGATCTACGAAAAGCCGGTCGATTTGGACCAGGCCGCGGAGTTCCTCAGAGAGTTGTCCGGCAGCGAGCTTGAGTTCGTGACTTCTCTGGCGGTTCTGCGCACCGACAACCGCAGGATGCTCTCGACGGTCGAAGTTTCTTGGCTGCTGTTTCGGCCGCTAACCGAACGGGAGATTCGCTAATACATCAACTCTTATCCGGTGTTGAAGTGCGCTGGAGCTTTCGAAGGCGATGGAGTGCTCCGCTTCGCCGAGCGAATCTCCGGCAGCTACAATTTTCTCACCGCGATCCCCGTCAGCCGACTGATCGTATTCCTGCGGGAGCAGGGCGTCGCGATTTAGTGGCGACCCCAAATTACGGTTCCTATCGGTCGACTTTGCTCAGAATGATAGCTGGCGACTATTTCCGCCGCGCGAGGTAGGCGAGGCCCTGGCGGGCTGGCGTTAGCTGGATTCCGAATTCTTTCACCAGCGGACCGATGTCGCAGGCGTTGTCTGCGGTGACGAAGGTTGCCGCGTCGCGCGACAACATCGGCTTGGGCAGCTTCTCGGCGATCGCGCCGGCCGCGCGCATCATCGCTTCCGGGATATGAAAGATTGGCCGAGGGCGTCCGGTTATCTCCATGATGAGCCGCATCAGATCGTCGAACGCCATCAGGTCCGGACCGCCTATCTCGTAGATGCCGTTGCGGCCGCGCCCTGCTATCGCCAGTGCGACGCACGCCGCGACATCTTCGACGAACACGGGCTGCACCTTTTGTCGTCCCGTGCCGGGCACCCCAAACACCGGTGCGAACCTGAGCGCCTTCGCGAGGCCATTGACTACAGAGTCTTCAGGCCCGTAAACGAGCGAAGGCCGCAAGACGGTGTAGGTCACTCCCGATTCACGAATCGCGCGTTCAGCTTTGCCCTTGGCGCGAAAGCCCGGATGCGCCGAATTTTCATCGGCGGCGGCGCCGCTGATGTAAATGAACTGCGCGACGCCACTCTTCTTTGCCGCTTCAAGCAGCGCGAGCGTAGCGCCCAGGTCGATTCGCTCGAAGGTCAGCCCGCGGCGCGGATTTTCCACCGGATAGCCGTCGAATTGCACCGACGACACGATGCAGTGCGCGCCCGCGAGCGCATCGGACAGCGAGGCGGGATCGGTTATGTCGCCACGTACGAATTCCGCGCGTACGTCCTTGAGTCTGGCGCGCGCGGCGTCCGGGTTGCGGCTGATGACACGGACCGTCAGTCCGGCAATTGCGGCAAGCCGTCTGACGATCGCGCGGCCGATGAAACCCGAGCCGCCCGCAATCGCGATGACCTTTTGTTCCATCTATGCCGCGGTATCGGGATCGCTTACGCCGTGCGCCAGTGCGGCGTGAAGCGATCGCGCGCGAGAAACTCGCCGCGCCCTGCGCGCGCGGCAGGCTTGCGATTTTCGACAATCACCTCGCCGCGCGAAATCGTTTGGCGTGGCCATCCGCTCACCTCGAATCCTTCGAAAGGATCGTAGTCCGAGCGCGAGTGCATCTCGGGGCTTCGGATCACGACTTTGCGATTCGGATCGAAGACGACGAGGTCAGCATCCGCTCCTTCGACTATCGCCCCCTTGCGCGGATAAAGTCCGAAAATCCGCGCGGGATTGGTGGCGACCAGATCGACCATGCGCGCCAGTGAGATCCGCCGCTTCACGACGCCTTCGGAATAGAGCATCGGGACGAGAGTTTCGAGGTTCGACATGCCGGGCATGATGCGCGTGAAGCGGTGGGCCGACAGCTTCTGTTCGAGCATCCAGCAGCAATGATCGGTTGCGACCACGTCGACCGTGCCGTCTGCCAGCGCTTCCCACACCGCATCGACATCGCGCTGCGGGCGGAGCGGAGGATAGCCGACGTAGCGCTCGCCGGGCCGGTCACGAAAGCGATCCTCCGTGAGGTAAAGATAAATGGGGCGTGTCTCCGCTAGCACGCTGCGGCCTTCGGCACGGGCGCGGCGGATCGCATCGAGCGCGCCCGCGCTGGAAAGATGGACAAAATACGCCGGGGCGCCTGCTATGGCCGTCATCGCGAGGGCGCGCTTCACGGCTACGTCTTCAACGATCGGAGGCCGGCTCGCCGCGAAATGTTCGACGCCGCGATTCCCGGCCGCGAGCAGCCGCTCGGTGCAATAGCCGATCAGATGCTCGTCCTCTGCGTGGATGGTGAGCAAAGCGCCGGCGTCCGCGGCGGCACGGAACGCGCGCATGAAGTCGCGCACGCGAGCCTCGAACCGCATCATCATGAAAATCTTGAAGCTGGCGAATCCCCGATCGACCATCTTTGGAATTTCCGCGATCGTCTCGGGAGTGGGATCGAAAATCGCGATGTGAAAGCCGTAGTCGATTACGGCGCGTCCATCGGCTTTCGCCTGCCACTTGGAGGCGGCATCCGCCAGCGATCCGCCTTCGGGCTGAAACGCGTAGTCGATGATCGACGTGACTCCACCGGCTGCCGCCGCAATCGTGCCCGATTCGAAATCATCGGCGGTGTGCAGCGCGAACATTTCAGCATCGAGATGGGTGTGCGGATCGACCGCGCCTGGCAGCAGCAGCATCCCGGTCGCGTCGATGGTCCTCGATGCCTCCTCGGGGAACGCGCCGGGCGCGGCGATCTTCACGATTTTTCCGGCGCGGATGCCCACGTCGGCGGTGCCGACGCGCATGGGGGTCACGGTTGTCGCGCCGACAATGGCGAGATCGAGCATCGTCAGTGCTCCTCGCAGGCCGTTGAAGAGCTAGCTCCGGGCCTGCCTGCTTTCTCTTTTATATCGTCCCGTGGAGCAGAAGATTAGAGAAGCCAGCCGGTTATTCGTCGGAAGATAACCGGCCAGCAAGGGCTTATTTCGGGAGAGCAATACTCCCAGCGCGAGCTACTTCGTGCGGCGCTGGCGCCTGCCGATTTTGCGTGGCGCCGCGAGATGCCGCGCGCGTCGCTTCGTCGCTGGCTGCTTGTGATCGTCTTCCGCCGCGGCTTTCTCGTGCAGCGGTATCAAGCTGAAGCGCGAGACCTCGGGCCGGCAGTTGATTCGAATCCTGAGCCAGAAGGTTCCCAGCCCGCGGTTCGTGTAGATGTAGAAGTCTTCGTAGCGATTGAGGCCGGAATAAAATTGCTTGCCGATTTTGAGGATCGATTTGAGCGGCGAGCCATAGTACGGAATGCGCACCACACCGCCGTGCGTATGGCCCGAGAGCATCACGCCTGGCCGCAGGTGGCGCGCATACAATGCGGTGTCGGGGTTGTGTGCAAGAACGATGGTCGTGTCTTCCAGGCGAACGTGAGCGAAGGCGCGCGCAGGTTCCGCGCGCCGCGACCACAGATCGTCGATTCCAACGACGACCAGTTCCCCGTCATGAAGCCTGACGCGCCGGTTCTCATTCAGCAGCACGTCGGCGCCTGCCGCGCGGAGCGCATCTGTAATCCGGTCGGAAGACGACCAATGGTCGTGATTGCCGAGAATCGCGAACAGTCCTGTCTTGGGTTTCAGGCGGCGCAGCGCATCACGGAACGCGTCTACGTAGTAGTGCATCGTATCCGGGCCGGAGAAGTAGTCTCCGGTCAGGAAAATCAGGTCCGGATGCTCGCGATTGATCGCCTCGACGGCAAGATGGAGCCGCGCGAGGTCTTCATCGCGATCGACGTGAAAATCGCTGATCTGGCAGGCGATGGCATTTCGATGCGTCTCAGTGAGTCCGCGAACCGGCAGATCGATGCGCGCGACATCGATTTCGTCGATGGTTTTGCGCCACATGCGATGGAGCGGCCGCAGCGCCAGCGGTGGACGCGGTTTGCGTCCTTTGGGCGGCTTGGCGGGACGAACGCGCTCGGCAATTGATTCGGCCTTGGGCATCGGGTCCATAAGTTTAGAACAACTCCAAGAGCCGGCGGAAGCCATCGAGTTCGACGATGCGCTCGCTTTCGACTAATTCCTCGTGTTCAAGGTCCCAGGTGTGCGAATGCGGAATGAAAACCGCGCGGATTCCGGCGCGAACGGCTGGGTTGATGTCGGATCGCGGGCTGTTGCCGATCATCCAGGTGCGTTCGGGATGAAGGTCAGCATCCAGAATCAACCGCCGGTACGCATCGATATCTTTTTCGTGCGGCGTTTCGACCCGGCTGAACAGATCGGCCAGGCCGGAGCGCTGTAATTTTCCGAGCTGTTCGTCGCGCTGGCCCTTGGTGAGCATGAGCAGCGTGTGCCGGCCGGCCAGTTCCTGCAGCGTCGGGCCGACATCGGGGAGCAATTCGCAATGACGTTCGATGAGATGACCGCCGATGCGATCGATCTCGGCGTGCAGGAAATTGCCCTCGCCATTATGAACGAGGGCATCCGCGGCGCGATGGAGCGCGAGCACGTATGGTCTACGTCCATAACCAAGAGTTCGGATCAGATCGAGTTCCGCATCTCGACCGGCGGTCTTTATCGCATCGAGCCCGACTTCCAGTCCGGAACGACCGCACGCTGCGACGAATTCATTGAACGCTTCGAGGAAATGAATATTCGAGTCCCACAGTGTGTCGTCGGCGTCGAAGATCAGATTCAGCGCTTCACGCGCACTTCCACTCATCAACTACAGGGTAACCGTGCGGATGAAGTGGAGCAATCCATGCGATCTGGCTCCTCTTTAGAGTGGGCCGCCCTCAGCGGCGTCGCGCTGTCTCCTTTCCTGGATAGAGGGAAAGGACTTGTCTAAAAGCGGCTTTTTGCGGAGAGAAGGCACGCCGCGATCTTCACCGCGCGGATTAATGTCACAGATCATTGAACGCCGGCTTGAGAGAGTATCGAGCTTGGCACCTGGTCCGCCGATGTAATAGGACCATTATTCTGTATCGTCAGGTTGACCGGGTATGCCGGGATATAGCTGTTTTGACAAATCTGCGGGCCGTAAAAATCAATCGGATCGAGGAAATAGTTTTCGGTATAAGTCAGATTTCCTACCGGAAGACATCCGCCAAAGTCGGAACCGTAGGGAATGCCAGTCAGGAGACAGTACACAGGGATCGACGACCCCGTAAGGCAAGGACCAAAATCAGCGATTCCGACCGGGTCATTGAGTGACACATTCTGCTGGAGGGTTACGTATTGGCTCCCGCCGTCTGTGTAAAATATGTTGCTTCCCCCAGCCGGCCGTTTGTTCTCGGCGACGTTCAACTTGATCAACAAACCATTCTTGAAGTCCGGCCCTTGTGAGCCGTTCGTATAGATCGCTCCGCCATCCCAGAGCTGCTCCACGAAATACTCGAATAGGTTGCTGCTGATTTCGTTATTGCTGACAATTGTCGGAGTATCGTATTCGCCCCACATTCCGGGAACAGCATTCGGTACTCCCGGAAAACTCGGATCGTCCAGCAGTCCCCAGCCCCACCCGATGGCGAGGCTGCTCCATGGGGTGTGCATGATGGTGTTATGTGTAATCAGCGTGCCGGTCGTAAAGCCGACGAACATTCCGGCGGTGTCGTAATAATCCTGGCCGGTGTGGGAGATGGTGTTGTTCTGGACCAGGTTGTGACTGGTCACTTGTGCGCTGTCCGGGCGCGCATCTATGGGGCTGAGCCCGCCGACTTGGAGCGCGGTCGAAGATATGTCTGTGAAAGTGTTGTTGACTACCGTATTGTCCTGGCTGCCGGTATCCAAATCGAGTGCCACTCCGCCCATGTGGCTGAAAGTGTTTCCGGTAAACGTAATATTGTGCGCATATTGAAGGGTTACATTACCCAGTGTTTTGTAGGTAATCTGCTGATGACCAATGGTATTTGGCTGATAGCCGTCGCCCATCAATATGTAGCTGCTCTGGTCAGTTACATAGCCGTTGTCGGTATTGGGTTCCAACCAGGTGGCATAAGAGAATTGCAGACCTTGGAAGGTGATGTTCGCCACTGGGCTGGCGGGCGTTCCCACGACTTCAACCAGGTTCTCCAATACCGGCAAGACGGCGTCTTCAGGATTACCACTGCTGGTATTGTAATAGGTTAATTGTTGGCTGTAGGGATCGAGGTACCACATGTTGGGTGCTGTTACGAATTCCGGAGCATTCTCGAGCCAACTGAGTAGCTGAAAATTCACCGGACTCGTGTAGGTGTTGGCATTGGTGAAACATGGAGTTTGCAGGACGAGGGTTGTTCCGGACAGACTCGCGACCGGACACCGCATCATTTTCCATTGCGTGATCGTGACTGCCTCCATCAGTTCCGGATGGGTGAAAGTCTCGGGAACTATCTGCATATAGCCGTTCGCTACGCGGTTGTAATTGAGATTGACCACCTGGCCGTAGTTGGAGCGCGCCCGGATGGCGCGCTGGCCGTTTACATAAAACTGGCGTGGTAGCTCTCCCGCAGGGAGGCCGGTCACGCTGCCGGTACAGATGTTGGTGCCGCTGCAGGTGAAATTATTCACCGGAATGCCGCCCGAAACGATCGCCGGTGAGGTGTTACCTGCCGCAGCTCGGTAAACCACCGGTGCGTGTCGAGAACCGGAGTCGGATGAATCGAACAACAGTGGCGTAGTCAGCGCATACGTGCCCGACTCGATGTTGACGTTGATGGTGCATTGTCCTTTGCGTTTGTCCTGCCGCACGACCTGCTGAGCATGACCGAGGGTCAGAAACGGATCAGAGATGCTGCCGCTTCCAGTATCGCTACCACTGGTGGAAACCCAGTAGTCTTGGCTACATGCGGCACTACTGCCGGAGCCGCCAGAGCCTCCTCCGCAGGCGCTCAGGAAGATCGCCATAGTCAAAGTCAGCGTGGCGGCTGCGATTTCGATCAGCCATTGGCGGCACCTTGCTTTCATGAAAACCCTTCTTCCGCGCTCCAGTGGAGTGGAGCTGCCGAGTCGTTGAACAGCCAAGAGCGACGATCCTGCACAAGGACCATCGCTTGACCCTACTGTTCTGCCGTAAAACGGGGGCAAGAGCATCCATCAATTTGATCAAAAGTTGTGAAATTCCGGTGGGAAAACGCCCTGAAATCAACGGATGTGCCGATATTCCTGCGACCATATTCTCTAGCGGTCGTGAGCGGGCAGGATGGCGAGGCGGCCCGTGACCGGGTTGGTCCCGACGTAGATTCCGGTTTCGTAAACGTGCTTGAGGTTGGCTTCGGTCAGCACCTTGGCGGGTGGGCCGCTTCCAATCACTTCGCCTTGCTTCAGCAGCATCACGCGGTCGGCGTATGTCGCGGCCGCGTTCAGGTCGTGGAGGGTGGCAACTACCGCCAGGCCGCGCGATGCCGCCAGCTCGCGAAAGCGCGTGAAGATTCCGACCACGTGCTTCAAGTCCAGAAACGCTGTCGGTTCATCAAGGAGCATCACGCGCGGTTCTTGCGTGAGCGCGCGCGCTAGAAAGACGCGCTTGCGCTCGCCGCCGGAAAGTTCCTCGATATGGCGATGCGCGAGCGGCAACAGGTCGAATCGGTCGAGGGCCGCGTGCGCAATATCGAGATCGTGGGGACTCTCGAAACGGAAGGCGCCGAGATGCGGCGCTCGTCCCATCAAGACGATTTCCAGCACGGTGAAACGGAACGCGACCGTGTTCTCCTGCGCGACCGAGGCGATCATGCGGGCGAGAGCGCGTCGCTCAAAGGACTGAAGCGGTCGGCCCTCCAGATCGATACTTCCGCTCCACGGTATCATCGTGCCGGCCAGCACCCGCAGCAGCGTCGATTTGCCGCTGCCGTTGGGGCCGACGATGGCGAGCAACTCGCCGGGAGCGACTTCCATCGACACGCCGCGAAGAACCGGCTCCTTGGTGTATCCCGCACGTACCTCGCGCGCGCGCAAAGCGGCTGCCACATCGGTGTTGCCGCCGTTCATAGTCCCAGCGGTCTCCTGCCTTGGCGGCGCAGCATATAGACGAAGAACGGCCCGCCAAAGAGAGCGGTTATTGCGCCGACTGGAATTTCCGCTGGCGCAATCGCGACCCGCGCGATCAAATCCGCCAGGACCAGGAACGCCGCGCCACCTAGCAACGAGGCGGGCAACAGCAGCCGATGATCGGCGCCGAATGCGAGCCGCAGAATGTGCGGCACGATCAATCCGACGAACGAAATTATGCCGCTGACCGAGACCACAGCTCCCACCATCACCGAGGTCGCGACAAATATCACGCGCCTCAGGCTGTCGACCTCGACCCCGAGGTCCGCCGCGGCTTCATCTCCCAGGCTCAGCAGATTCATGTCGCGCGCGTAGTACATCAGCACGATGAATCCGGCCAATCCCAGCGCCGCAACGAGCGCGACTTCGTGCCAGGTGGGGGCCTCAAGACTGCCCATCAGCCAGAACAGGATCGTGTGAGCGTAGTAGAAGTTGACCACGCTGTTGACCAGCATTATCGCCGCGCCCCAGAACGCATTGAAAATTACGCCGACCAAAAGCAGTGTGAACGGCTCGAGTTGCCCATCCACTTCGGCGAGCCGATAGACGGCAACGGTCGAGGCTAGCGCGGCGCCGAAGGCGACAAACGGAACGAGGGCAGTTACCGCGCCGCTGAGCCGCGAGAAAAATACCAGCGCGATTATCGCGCCCAGCGCGCCGCCGCCGGAGATTCCCAGAATGCCGCCCTCCGCGAGCGGATTGCGCACGAGCGCCTGCAACGCCGCCCCCACGGCCGCGAGCACGGCGCCGACGATGATGCCCATTACCAGGCGCGGCAGGCGAGCCGCGAAAAAGATTATATGGTCAGGACTGGATGCGTCGTCGAACGCGCGCAGCAGGCTGATATGCACGCTGCCGAATGTCGCCGCGACGAGGACCGCTACGATCAGCACGAGCGCGAGCAACAGCAGCACGGCGACCATCTTCGCGCGCGTCAGGTATGCGCCGGCGCCAGCTTCGCGATGCGCCTGAGAAGCGATTTGCGCGGGCTCCATCATCGTACGGCCTCTGCGGCTGCGCTCGATGCAGCCTGGCTGCCGCCGAACGCTTCCGGATGAATCATTGCCGCCAGAATTTCGAGCGACGTTCCGATACGAGGGCCTGCGTGCAGAATCTGATCGCCGGGGTATCCGTACACGCGATGGTTTTGAACCGCGGGAATCGAGGCATATTTTTCCCAGAAGCGAGCCGGTGCGCCGGGGTCAGAGCCCATCTGGCCGTCGAGAATCACCTCGGGGCGCATGGCGATGATGAATTCGAGGCTGAGCTTGGGCCATTGCTGATTGGTGGAGTCGGCAATGTTGTCCGAATTGGCGATCTTGAGCAGCTCATCGAGGAAGGTTCCGGGACCGACCGCGACCAGCGGCTCGTGCCCCACCAACATCAGCACCCGCACGCGCCGGGTCGAGGCGACCCGCTCGCGAACGCCGTCGATTTGCGCGTTGAGTTTGGCGAGCAGGGCGCGCGCCGCATCGGCCCGGCCGACTCGGTCGCCGACGGCGCGAATGCTGTCTTCGATTTGCGCGACCGAGTCGTCGTTTACCTTCATGATCGAACATCCCGTTTCGCTGAGCGCACGAATCTCGCGCAAATCGGAGGACAATCCAAGTCCGATCACCAGGGTAGGCCGCAGCGCGACGATCGCCTCGACGTTCGGAGTCAGAAATGAGCCCACGCGAGGCAGCCGCGTCGCCGCCGGCGGATAGTCGCAATATTGCGACACGCCCACGACTTCATCACCGGCGCCCAGCGCGAACAGAATTTCGGTGACCGAAGGCGCCAGTGACACGATTCGTTGCGCGCTTGCAGCCGTGGCAGGTTGCGGGCCGCATCCAGGCACGGCCGCCGCAGCGATCACCATGGCGAGAACCGCTGACGAGCGAAATTTTGCCGCATTTGCCACCTCGCGAACGTTAACCGATCGGACGTGCGCTCGTAAGTGGGGTTTGTTGCGCTGGCGCGCAGCGGTGGACTAGCCTCGTGCGCGGAAGGAGACCCGTGTGCTCAAGATCGCCGTTTGCATCAAGCAGATCCCCCTTATCGAAGACGCCAACTTCGACGCCGAAACCAAGACCATCAAGCGCGATGGCCCCGCCGTCATCAGCGCATTCGACCTGCGTGCCATCTCGCTGGCGGTTGAATTGAAAAACCAGCACGGCGCCGAGACCACCGTCGTGACGATGGGCCCGCCGCAGGCGCGCCAGGCGCTGGTCGACGCCCTCGCGATGGGGATGGATCACGCGGTGCATCTCGAGGATCGCGCCTTTGCGGGGTCGGATACGCTGGCGACGGCTCGCGCGCTCGCGACCTGGCTGGCGCGCGGCACCTTCGATCTGGTCCTGCTCGGCAAGTACTCGCTCGATGCCGAGACTGGACAGGTTGGTCCTGAGATTGCCGAGCTGATCGCGGGCGCGCAGATAACCGGCGTGCGCAAGTTAGCGATAGAAGGGCGGACTATCCGCGCCGAGCGGGAAAGCGACGAGGGCTACGACGAAATCGAGGCGCAAATGCCCGCCGTGCTGACTTGTGCGGAGCGCGTTGCGCAACCGATCAGGATGAAGCCAGGCGCCCAGGATGCCGCCAGGGAGAAGCCGATCCTGACCGTGCGAGCCGGAGAATTGAGCGCCGCGCGCGATGCGTTCGGATTTGGCGGCTCTCCCACCTGGGTGCAGGAGGTGCGTGTCCAGGAAACGCCAAAGACCGAGTGCAAATTCATAGATGCCGCGGACCCCGAACGCGCCGCCGCCGCTCTGATCGAGGCGCTGGACCAAGTGGGCGCGCTGACCCCCCGCAAAATCGAGCGCCGCCACATCTCATCTTCCATCCGTGCGAGCATGCGCAATCGCGATATCTGGGTTGCATGCGACATGGATCTGCAAGGACGGGTGACTCGCGGCTCGCTGGAACTGCTTTCGAGCGCCGACCACCTCGTCGGGGGCCTTGGCGGCGCGGTGGTTGCGGTTGGCTTTCCAAAATCCTTCGCGATGCATGCAGGATTGCTGGCCAGCTACGGCGCCGATCGCGTAATCGCGCTCGACCATCCGGGGCTGGAAACGTACTCGCCAGACAGCGCCGCCGAAGGCGTCGCGCAAATCGTGCGCGATCGCGCGCCGTGGGCTTTGTTATTGCCCGCCAGCGAGCGCGGACGCGACTGGGGGCCGAGGCTTGCGGCGCGGCTCGAACTTGGTCTGACGGGAGACGCGATCGGCCTGGAAATAGATGCGCAAAACCGGATGGCCGCACTTAAGCCGGCCTTCGGCGGCAATATCGTCGCGCCGATTCTTTCCAAGACCTATCCGCAGATGGCGACAGTACGGCCGGGAGTGCTGGAACTCGCGGAACCACGCCCCGCGCGCGCGGCTGCCATCGAAACGATCGTCCCGCAAATCTCAGCGCCGCTCAGCAAGTTAGTGGCGCAACACTCGTTGCTCGACGAATCGATCGAACCGCTCGAAGGCGCGGAGGTAGTGGTCGGTGTTGGAACCGGCGTCGGCGGTCCTGAAGGCGTCGCGCAGGCGACCGAGTTCACCCGTATTCTGCACGGCGCGCTTTGTGCGACTCGGCGCGTGACTGATGCGGGATGGGTTCCGCGCCAGCTACAGGTGGGGCTGACGGGAAAAGCAATCGATCCGCGGCTCTATTTTGCGATCGGTATTCGCGGCGTGCCGAATCATACCGTCGGCATCAAGCGCGCGCAGACCGTGGTCGCCATCAACAATGATCCCGAGGCCGTGATTTTTGCACGTGCAAATTTCGGAATCGTCGCTGATTGGACCGCAATACTGCCTGCGCTGAAGGACGCATTCCGAAACTGGCTCCGATAGGTTGCCGTTAGACAAGGGAAAGAAATCGCGACAGACTTCGACAGAACGCCGCTAGCTATGCCAGCCTCTCAGACTGCCGCGTCTTTAGTCGTCTCTCCCCATCGCCTCGCTTGGAACGCCGATACGCCGACCAAGAAGACCAAGCGGTTGTGGTTTGATCCGGTCGCGCAACGTGTCGTGCAGCTGACCCGTTTCGAGCCCGGTGCAAAGCTGCCGCTTCATCGTCATATGGGAAATGAACTGATCTACGTCATCGAAGGCGATGTCTCCGATGAGGCGGGCACTGTTACGGCGGGCAATATGAGCCGTCGTCCGCCCGGATGTGTTCATACTGTAACCAGCACGAACGGTGCGACGATGTTCGCAATAGTTACGGGTGACAACGAGGAGGCGAGTGCGATTAATGGCGCTCCGCAGTCAGCCACCTACGTCTTGAGTGAGATTGCCTGGACCCAGGAGTCGCCCGGCCTCCAGCGAAAACAGATCTGGACGAGACACGACGGCATGCCGCAGGCGTCGTTGCTGCGATTGGAAGCGGGCGCCACGCTTCCGCGCCACCGGCATATCGGTGAGGAATTCATATTCGTTATTGAAGGCTCTTATGCCGATGCATCCGGAGAAGTGCGGGCCGGCGACATGAATTATCTGCCCGATGGTTACGTTCACACGGTCTCGAGCAGCAATGGTGCGACTGTTTTGTCGATAGCGTACGGCAGTGTCGAGGAAATCAAATAACGTCAGGTGTTACGACGCCTGCGGCCTTGATGGTGGTCGAATCGCCGCTGGGCGAGTTTCACAAGTTTTTAACAACTTTTCCGGGACGATTGTCCCGCATTCCGATATCTAAGTTGCAGTCGAACATCGCGGAGGATTCCATGAGCGACATCATCGAAGTGCCTACATTAGACGCGACGCCTGATAACACTTCTGAATATGGGCTTTTAATTGGTACCGAAGTCCCCAACGCCGGACTGACCATTCCGTACTACAAAGGAGTTGTCGAAGAAGGTGCAAATCTTCCTTTTCAGTCTCGCGGTGGTACGGTGATGCGCACCGCCCGTATTCATCATCGAAGTTCCGACAACATCTGGATGGAGCGTCACATGCATATGACCCAGGTCTTTCTCGGACTTGGCGATGCGCCGTTGGCGATGCTGCTTGGCAAGCCGAATCACGAGAAAGGCCGTCAGCTTCCTGACCTGGAAGACATTCGCGCGTTCCGGTTTCTGCCCGGTCACGGAATCATGCTTCACATCGGTACCTGGCATGATTTTCCGCTCGCGATTGATAAGCCGGTAACCGTTCTCACCTTGAACAGTCCCGAAGTGGTCGAGGCTCTGGCCTCGCAAAAGACGGCCGACGAAATGGATCGAGGCGACACCTACAAGATCAATTTCGAACACCACACCGGCAAGGTTCTGCGGGTTGGTTTCTGAACATTCATGCGATAGGTAGATCGACCACTTGGCCGAATCACCTGCGGCAAAATCACGCCGACGTATTCAGAATCATTTGATAAGGAAATACCGGCAATGCGGATATTGATAGTCGGCGCTGGCGCGATCGGTGGCTATTTTGGAGGGCGGCTGCTTCAGGCGGGCGCCGACGTAACATTCCTGGTGCGGGCCAATCGCGCGGCGCAGTTGGCGAAAACCGGGCTGGTCATCAAGAGCCCCTTCGGCGACGCGAAACTGAACGCGCCGACTGTCCTGGCCGACGCCATTCGCGAACCGTTCGATCTTGTCGTGGTAAGCTGCAAGGCCTACGACCTGGAAGGAGCGATGGACTCCTTCGCTCCCGCCGTCGGTCCTCAAAGCGCGGTGCTGCCCTTGCTCAATGGCATGCGCCATCTCGATATGCTCGATGATCGATTTGGTGCGGGCACTGCCCTGGGAGGCGAATGTGAAATCGTCGCGACGCTCGATGCCGACGGTCAGATATTACATGTCAACAACACTCATTCGCTGACGTTCGGTGAGCGATCCGGCGGCCGCACCTCGCGAATTGAAGCGATCGCGAAAGCAATGACGGGAGCCAACCTGGAAGCGATCCTCAGCGACAATATCGTGCTGGAGATGTGGGGAAAGTGGGTATTCCTCGCCACGCTCGCATCGGCAGCCTGCCTCATGCGTGCGACCATCGGTGACATCGTGGGTTCGGGCAGCAGGAATCTGATTCTCGGCATCCTGGAAGAGTGCCGCGCGACAGCGGACCGGCACGGCTTTGCTCCGCGGCCTGCTTTCATGGATCGCATCCGCGGCGTGCTGACGGCGGCGGGTTCGCCGCTGATGCCGTCGATGTTGCGGGACGTCGAACGGGGCGCCCGAACCGAGGCGGATCACATCCTGGGTGATCTGGTGAGAAGAAAGGGGCCTGGCGACGGCCGCTCCTTGCTCGAGCTTGCGTATGCGAATCTCAGGGCATACGAGGCGCGGCGCCAGCGTCAATCCGCGCCGACGTAGAGTCTCTTCCCACACCGAACCTCAAAGTTCGGTAAGCAGTGCCTTGGCGTCTTTCAGATCGCCGGTGCGGTGGCCCTCGGTGAATTTGGCATAGATGGGAGACAGGACTTTGCGGGCTTCCGCGTCCTTGCCCTGGCGATGGAGCAAGCGGCACAGGTCGAGCGCGGCGCGGAGTTCGAAGGATCGGGCGCTTTGGCTGCGGGCGATCTCGATCGCTTTCCGCAGCAATACTTCCGCCTCCACGTCGGTGCCGGGGTCCGAATTTTCCACCAGGATCTTCACGCACGCCAGCATTCGATAGATATCGGATAGGTAGCCGGTCGCTCCAACCTCGAGGCATTCGGTGATGTCCGCCTGGATGTAATCGGCAGCTTCGCGCGGCCTGAGCAGTCCCGCAGCCACCTCTGTGCGCCTGAGTACGGCGCGAGGATGTATGAGAATCGCCGCTACCCGCTGCTGATCGCGCGAATCGAGCTCTAGCATGGCGGAACGCATCATCCGGCATCCTTCATCTAAATCGCCCATTTCGGCATAGGCCGCGCCCCGCAGAAAAAGCGCCCACGAACGCCAGCGCTGCAGGTCCTTGTCAGAAGCGAACGAGATGAGTTTCTCGGCGAGCGCGAGCGAAGGTTTCGGCTCGCGGGCGAGTGAATAAACGGTCGCGGCCCGGGCCATCGCAAGCGCCAGAGACGGAGCGTGAGAAATTCGCTCTCCGAGGGCGACCGCTTCATCAGCAAGTTTCTTGGCCTTGTCCGGATAGCCCAGATACCAATGTGTCACGGCGTATTCTGAGGTCGCAAAAACCTTGGAGTCGGCGGCAGGCGACTGATAGTTGGGATCGTAGGTTTCGATAGCCTGTTCTGCATGTGTCAACGCCGCGCGGAACTTGCCCTGGATGTTGTACGCGCTAGCCAGCGCCATGTGGGCGTGGGTGCGAAGCGGGGCGAGTTCCGCGGTCGATTCGGCACGCTGGAGTGCCGTTTTAACTATCAGCTCGCCGACGCTGTCGCCGGGGGTTATAAACAATTTGGTGACGCCCTGGAACATGAGAAGCTGAACTGCCCAGTTACCGACTTCGTCCGTCAGATCGCTCATCCGCTGGATACTCGCTTCGATCTTGGACACCGGCGCCTGGCTCGCGCTCAGCGCGAGTGCGCGGGTGGCCTCGAGACGAAGTTCCAGCCGTAGGCGATCCTGATCGCTGGGAACTGTCTTGAGCAGCTTCAACGCTTTTTCGATATGCGCCAGCGCCTGACGCGAGGCTCCGCGGCTTATCGCGGTGTCTGCTGCGCCATTGAGATGTTCCGCAGCCCGGCGATGGTCGCCGCCGCGCTCGAAATGCATCGCGAGTTCGAGCGCCACCCGGCCGGTCTGGGCGCCATAGGCCTGTTCGAGCCTGCGCGCGATGCGAAGATGAGCGCGCGCGCACTGTCCCGCGCTCATTTGTCCATAAAGAACTTCCTGATACAGGGCGTGCCCGAAGCCGTAGCTTGCGGCGATCGTGCTGTCGGGCCATTGCGAGACGCCGGCTGCGTGAAAAAAATTGACGCGCCGCGCAAGCCGCTCGCATTTTTCCTCGAGGTTGTCCTGGCTGGCCGGCGAGACTTCTTCTTCCATTGCCGCCGCCATCGCCGCCGATGAAAACTCAAGCCCAGTCGCGCCCGCGGCGCTCGCGAGCTTCAGAATTTTTTGATCGTCCTCCGAAAGTTCCTCGATCTGCTGCTCGATCATCGCATGAATCGTGTCCGGCACGCCCAACTCTTGCAGATCATTGGGCCACGCGCGCGTCGTTTCGCCGACCGACTCCAGGTGATCGACGATCGCCGTCATGAACAGCGGATTGCCACCCGTACGCCCATAAACCTCCTTAACCAGCTTCGGCGGCAGGGACTTGCTGATGCGCCGGTCCACGTAGTCGTCCACTTCCGTTTCAGTGAGCCTCTGGAGACGCAAGGTCTGACATTGCTGGTGAGCCTCGAGATCGCGCACCATCGCGGCGAGCTGGGCGAGGTCGCGCCGTGGCAAAGGAGTCCGGTACGTCCCGACTATCATAAGCCGGGCTGGATCACGGCGTTTGGCTAGGTAAGCGAGCAGTTCGACCGTCGCTCGATCGCTCAGGTGCAGGTCTTCGAGCACCAACATTGCCGGACGCTTGGTGGCCAGGGCGTTGAGTGCCCGGTTCAGCTCGGTGAGCATATGCGTCGGTGTAGCCCGCCCGCCATTGTTGTTCCCGCTCGGGGTCTCGGCAGCGCGGAGTTGCGGCAAATGGTCAGCCCAGCTCGGAGCGTCGCGCAGAAGCACTTCACGAGCGCTTTTGCCGCGCCGTGCTCCGCAGATCTGCCCCAATGCTTCGAACACTGGCAAGTACGTGTCGCCCTTGCCGTATTGATCGGGACACTGCCCTCGCCCCACCAGTGCAAAGCGCGAGACCAGGGGCGCGTTCAAAAGCTTGTCGACCAGCGTGGTCTTGCCGATACCTGGTTCTCCGGCGACGAACAGAACCTGTCGCGTTCCCGTGAGTGCCCGCTCCCAATAATTCAGGAGACGCGCGCTCTCCTGCTCGCGCCCGACCACGATCGGCTGTGCCTGGAGGAGTCGCGCTGGTTCATCATCTTCGTCCGAAGCCTGATCGACCGGCGCGATAAAACGGTAGCCGCGTCGATGCACCGTCTCGACGAAGCGCGGGCGATGGGGGTCGTCATCGAGCGCCTGGCGCAATTCATTCATGCACACGCGCAGGGCGGAGTTCTCGACGCTTATGCCAGGCCAGATCGCCTTGAACAGATCTTCCTTGGTGACCAGACTCCCGGCGTTGTCGAGCAGGTATCGCAGAATAGAGAAGGTCTTGGGTCGAAGCGGCCTGAATTCGTTATTCTTTCGCAGCTTCCAGGACTGAGGGTCGAGTCTGAAAGAGGAGAATCGATAAGCTTTGTCCGTGGTCATCGACGCCGCAGGCGTCCCGACAACCGCGAAACCAAAAACCGGCGGCTCTTCGAGAAGCCAGTCAACGAGGGTAGTTTTGCCGATTATCGGGCACAAAAGGAAGACCCAAATCGCCCGAAATATAAATGGGCTCAGCGTGTCGGCTTACTAGGCGAAAGTGAGCGCCGCCGCCCCGCTTTCCATCTCCTGATGAATCGGCCGCTCGCGCTGCGCTACTACTTCCGAGTTTTGTCGCGTGACGAGAGCATTTTGTCTGCCGGCGTCGTTCTCCAGTGGCCATCTCGAGTTGCTTGCAAGACAGCACATTCTGTCATCCCGAGCGGAGGCTGCCGGAGTGGAGGGATCGCGGCGCGTCTTCGCGCCGCAACCACAGCTCTCTCAGGCAGCAGCCGAACTCGCTCAGGGCAGGCCCGAGACAGCCTCTTTGGATCGCGGGCGCAACCCGCGCCGAGCATACAAAGCCTCTCAGTCAGGCAGGATGCTCTAACGTAGCAGGCCGAAGCGTCCGGGGTCCGTAGGAACCCCGACGCTTCGGCCGGGTTCTGACGTGCTAGCCGCCGGTCCGAGTACCCGCTCGCAAAGCGCGATTGGTGCTCGTGCGCCGGCTGCGGATCGGATCAGTAGGGATGGCGATCCTTTTTGTTCTCCCAGGCCTTGTATGCCGTGATGCCGACCTCGCGTTCGAAGGCAGGCGTCACCGCGATCCCTTTCCGTTTTTCCCATGGCAGCACGAAATCTTCGTACTGGAACTGATCGGAGAAGCCGATATGACTCGTATCCTCGAGAGTGCCACCGAAATACAGATGGTCGATACGCGCCCAATAGATAGCGCTCATGCACATCGGGCACGGCGCTCCGTTTACGTAGAGCTCGCACCCCTTTAGCATCTTCGCGCGCTCCGTCACCAAGTCGGGAGAACCGGCCGGACGCGGGATCATCTCCAGCATGGTATCCTTGTAGTAGTCACTGCCCATCAATGCCTTGGGGTTCAGCCGTGCCGATGCGTCGATGATTGCGGTGATCTCCGCGTGATATACCGGGCATCCAGTAAGAAGGACTCGGTTTTGTCCACGCCCGATGATTTCCCCGTCTTTGACGATCACGCATCCGAACGGGCCGCCCCAGCCCTTCTCGACGGATTCGGTCGCCAGCCGTGCTGCCTCTTCCATGAATTTACGATTTCCAGCCATATTCAATCTCCTTGGTTGCTATAGTCGGTGCCATTCCTTTCTGCACCAAATCTGCTCCAAACGCACACGAATGTCTCAGTCAAGTTGTTAAAAAGTTGTGAAAACTGGGATCGTGATTCCACCGCGCATATGCGCCTCGTGCCGAAACATCGAGACCATGCCGATAGGGTGTGATGACTGGGGGTAACACGAAACGGCGACTTAGAGCAAATTTGACCGCGGAAGAAGTTGTCTTCGCCCGACCTGGGATTGTGCTCTAAAGCACTAAGTCCGGTTGTGCCAATGCCAGCGGCGGCCTTACTGTCCCCAACGGAGCGTTACCGCCTGTAATGCAACACCGTCCTTGATCCGCGAGAGTCGTGGAATCTGTATTCTGATGCCTTATGCCCGGACGGTTCATTCCGCGTTCGAAGCACAACTCGCGGAAGTTTCACAACTTTTTCACAACTGTCCGAGGAGTTTCCCTCGGTTTTGAGGCATTAATAGGGCTCGATCCTGAAGAATGCGCTGAGGACATCTGACTATGGACCTGACAACCATCACGGAAATCGCGCAGCCGCGACTCAATCAACCGATCACCGATTGGCGCGACGGAGATGCGTGGCTGGCTGGCGGTACCTGGCTCTTCTCGGAGCCGCAGCCGCATCTGCGCCGCCTTATCGACCTCCAGAGTTTCGGCTGGGAACCTCTCACCGTTACGAAGAACGGACTTGAGATTGCTGCCACCTGCAAGGTAGCCGAGTTGTACGCGCTTCAAGCACCCGCAGATTGGATCGCTGCTCCGCTTATTCGTCAATGCTGCCTGTCGTTCCTTTCCTCGTTCAAGATTTGGAACACGGCCACCGTCGGCGGAAATATCTGCATGTCGTTGCCCGCGGGCCCGATGACTTCACTCGCAGCGGGGCTCGAAGGCGTGTGTGTGATCCGGCAGCGCGACGGCGCCGAGCGCAAAGTCGCGATCGAAAATTTCGTCACCGGCAACCACATGAACGTTTTGCAGCCCGGTGACCTGCTGCGGCGCATCGATTTGCCGGCTACCGCCCTGCACAAGCGGACCGCTTTTCGACGCATGTCGCTCACACATCTGGGGCGCTCGACAGTGCTGATAATCGGCACGCTGAGTCCGAACGATGGAGTCTTCATGCTGACCGTGTCCGCATCGACGTATCGCCCGTTCAGATTCAGTTTCCCGCAAGTTCCGGATGCGCTCGGTTTGCGAGCCCGGCTGCAACAAGAGATTCCGGAGTTCTTCGACGACGTTCATGGAACCCCCGACTATCGCAAACACATGACTTTCCATTTCGCCGAAGAGATTCGGCGCGAGCTGGGCGGCAAATAACTATGAGCTACATAATCAACGGCAAGACGTTCTCGGAAAAACCACAAGCGGGGCAATGTCTGCGCACCTTCCTGCGCGAGCTGGGATGGTTCGGCGTCAAAAAAGGATGCGACGCGGGCGATTGCGGCGCGTGCACCGTGTGGCTCGATGGCAAACCGGCTCACAGTTGCCTGATTCCCGCCTTTCGCGCCGAGGGCCGCGAGGTAACCACTATCGAGGGGCTCGCGCGTGACGGCGAATTGCATCCCGTGCAGCAGGCTTTTGTCGATGCCGCCGGATTTCAATGCGGCTTCTGCACTGCCGGAGCAATCATGACGGTGGCGAGCCTCAATGAAGAGGATCGCCTGGACATTCCGCGCGTCATGAAGGGCAACCTCTGCCGATGCACCGGCTATCAGTCGATCGACGATGCAATTCACGGGGTCAAGTCGATCGAGGAGGCGGCGGAGGGGTGCGCTGTCGGAACGAGCGTCCGGGCGCCCGCTGCTTACGACATCGTAACCGGCAAGGCGCGCTACACCCTCGATACTCAAATCGAAGGACTATTGCACCTGAAGCTCCTCAGGTCGCCTCACGCCCACGCGCGCATCGTGTCGATTGACAAAACCCGCGCGCTCGCAGTTCCCGGCGTGCACGCGGTTCTCACCTGGGAAGACGTGCCGCGCAAACTGTACAGCACTGCCGTGCACGACGATGAAAAAAGCGATCCGCAGGATACCTACATGCTCGACAACGTGATGCGTCATGTTGGGCAGCGCGTAGCGGCGGTGGTAGCGGAAAGCGAGGGCGCCGCTTCCGAAGGATGCCGTGCCATCGACGTCCAATACGAAATTCTGCCTCCCGTTTTCGATCCCGAGGAGGCAATGCGACCCGGAGCTCCCGCGATTCACGGCGACAAGGGCCTGGATTTGGGTATTCAACATCCCGATCGAAACATAGTGCTGGAGCTGCATGGACACGTGGGCAATGTCGAGGACGGGTTTGCCCACGCCGATTTCGTTCACGAGGCCACTTACTCCACGCATCGCGCTCAGCACGCACCTCTCGAGACGCACTGCACGATCACTTGGCTCGATGAAAACAAACGTCTCAACGTCCGAACCAGTACCCAGACGCCCTTTCCCACCAAACGGAAACTTGGCTCCCTGCTTGGGTTGCCCCCCAGTGCGATAAGGGTTTTTTGCGAGCGCGTCGGCGGAGGATTCGGCGGCAAACAGGAAGTCCTGACCGAAGACATCTGTGCGCTGGGGACTCTCGTCACCGGCAGGCCGGTCAAACTCGAGTTCACACGCGAGGAAGAGTTTATCGGCTGCACGACTCGGCATCCGGCCAGGATGTATGTCAAAATCGGCGCCAACCGCGCCGGGGTGCTCACCGCCCTCCAGATTGAATACGTCTACAATACAGGTGCCTACGGCGGACACGGCAGCGCTGTGCTTTTCCACTCCACGGGCGAATCGACCGCTATCTATCGCTGCGCGAACAAGAAGATCGATGCGTATTCAGTCTATACCAACACGGTTCCGTCCGGGGCGTTCCGCGGCTATGGGCTCTCCCAGACTATCTTTGCGATCGAATCCGCGATCGACGAGGTGGCACGTGGCATCGGGATGGATCCGCTCGAGTTCCGCCGCCGCAACGTCATCCGTCCACCCGACCCTTTTGTTTCACTGAACGACGAGCCGGAAGATCTCGAGTACGGCAGCTACGGACTCGACCAGTGTATCGACTTGGTCCAGGCCGCGCTTGCTCGAGGCAATGGCGTCAACCCTCCGGAAGGAGCGGATTGGCTGGTTGGCCACGGCGCCGCGATCGGAATGATCGGCTGCGTGCCGCCGACCGAACATCGATCGGAAGCGCGCCTGAGCCTGGAATCCAACGGCCACTTTCACCTCGCTATAGGCGCGCCCGAATTCGGCAACGGCTCGACCACAGTCCGCCAGCAAATCGTCGCGACCATCCTGGGCTCGTTGCCCTCCCGAGTAAGCTTTCTCCAGGCCGACACCGATCGAACCGGTTACGACACCGGTCCGTTCGGCAGCGCGGGAATGGTCGTGGCGGCGAAGGCGGTGGAGTATGCATCCGTGACGTTGCGCGATCGCATTCTCGACCTGGCATCCAAGCACTACGGTATAGCTCGGGATAAATGCCGGATGGCGTTGGATTCGGTCCTATGCAACGGAACCGTCGTTGCGCTGACGGATCTTTTCGCTGTCGCGCGTGAGGCGGGTCAGAAGTTGGAGGTTGTGCGCAAGGCGTATGGCACTCCTCGCGGCGTCGCCTTCAATTGCCACGGCTTCCGCATCGCGGTCCATCGCATCACCGGGGAAATAGTCATTCTGCAAAGCGTGCACGGTGTGGACGCCGGTGTGGTCGTCAATCCGGTGCAGCTTCGCGGACAAGTCAAAGGCGCAATTGCGCAAGGCCTTGGTTGGGCGCTGTACGAAAAGATGGTTATCGACGACCAGGGGAGAGTAGTCAATCCCTCGTTCCGAAACTACCGGATTCCCGCCTTTGCGGACATTCCACATAGCGAAGTGTACTTCGCCAATACCTACGACACGATTGGTCCACTCGGCGCCAAGAGCATGAGCGAAGCTCCCATCAATCCGATCGCACCTGCGATGGCGAATGCGCTTACGGACGCGACCGGCATCCGGTTTCACGATCTTCCATTCGCGCCTGACCGCATCTATCGCCAAATTTACGAATCACGACGTGATGCGGCGTCCGAATCGCACGGGTCATCACCGGACTGATCTCGAGGGGTCGCGAAGAAGCTCTATATGCATGGTCGAACCACGTTCTCAGTTTTCACAACTTTTTAACAACTTCACTGAGACATTAGTGCGCGTTTGGAGCAGAAAGGAATGGCATCGATGAACACTCAGACACAAAACTCCGTCGCGCCCGCGGCGCTGGTCGTCAAGATAAGGCTCCGTCCGGACGCCAAGGCGGAATTTTCCGCCTGGCACGCCAAAATGACGACCGCGCCTAACGGGACCCCCGGGTTCGTTAGTACGGAGGTCAATGGTCCCACGGCTCCTGGCGACGACGAATGGACCGTGATTCAGCACTTCCGAGGCCCCGACCAGATGAATGCCTGGCGCGTCTCGGAACGCCATCGCCAGCTGCTCGAAGAAGCGAAAGCGTTTGTCGATCAGAGCAACCCGGCGGCGTTGCGCGAGGAGCCATCGATCGATGACGCCTCGCACAGCGTTGTCACCGAAGTTGTCACCACTTACGTCAAACCGGGCAAAGAACGGGAATATCAGCAGTGGGCCGAGAAGATTCATAGCGCCGAAGCTCAAGCCCCCGGGTACCGCGGCGGGTTCCTGCAACCACCTGCCAGTAATGACCAGCACTACTGGACGACGCTGGTCCGATTCGCCACGCCGGAGCAACTCGATCACTGGATGAATTCCGACGTACGCCGCGACCTGCTCCGCGAGCACGAGTTACTGGTCAAGTCATGGGAGCATCATCGTTTGCCCGGCTCGTTCGCAGGATGGTTCCCGCCCGATCCTGCCAGCGGAGAGTCGCCCTCGAATTGGAAACAGTCGATGCTCGTGGTGCTGATGCTGTTTCCGATCGTGATGCTCGAACTGCGCTTCCTGTCTCCGTTGATAAGCGGACTGAACGCGTCGGAGGGGACGTTCATCGGCAACGTCATCAGCGTGGTTCTGCTCGCGTGGCCCTTCATGCCGCTGATAGTCGCGGCGATGAATTGGTGGCTGCTGCCGCGAAAGGATGCTCCCAGGTGGGTGACCCCGGCGGGTGTTGTGTTGCTGATTGCGCTTTATGCAGTGGAAATCGCTGTGCTTTCGTTCCTGCTGTGAGGCGCAAAGGACCGATTTAGTAAGGAGTAAGGACTATGACGGAACAGGACAAGAGGTACATGCGCCGCGCCATCGAGCTCGCTGCCGAAACTTCACTGGTCAAAAAGGCCGGGGGAGTTTTCGGCGCGGTCATCGTCGACAAGAACGGCAACATCATCGGCGAAGGAGCCAATCGCGTAGTGGCCGAGAACGACCCGACCTGGCATGGCGAGATCGAGGCGATCCGCAACGCTTGCAAGAAACTTGGCAGCTTCAAGCTCACTGGCTGCACGCTATACACTGCTGGCGAATGCTGCCCGATGTGCGCGGCGGCCGGTTACTGGGCGGGAGTTGAGCGCGTCTTTTACGCGGCTACTTGCGGCGATGCGCTCGAATACGGCAACTTCGACGACACCATGATTTTCGCCGAACTCAAAAAGCCCACTACCGAGCGCTCGATCCCCGCGGCGCAGCTCCTGCGTGAGGAATGCGTCAACGTCTGGAAGAAGTACAAGGACATGCCGGGCAGGATTCAGTATTGACCGCAGGCCCGATTCGCGGGACGAAAACATGTTGTTAACGATCGTCAGTTCCTGTTCTGCTGAAACACCCCCGCTGGCGCTCAATGCTTCGCGAGACCGCCGACTAGGCAGTTCATGCGCCGGGTGGCGTCTCGCGATGTTTTTTTTCGCGTTGTCGTGGCTGTTTGTGATACCCGCGCGCGCCGGGGACGTGCCCGCCGCGACCTCACCGTCCTCTCCCGTACCACTCGCGCAATCGACCCCATCCGTCAGCCTGCTGTCGTGGATGGAGACGAGTGCCGACACCGAAATTGCGGGCAACCCCGGTGCCGTCAATGGTAAGCCGGGTATCGGTCTCCTCGGGCGTGCGCTGGGTCTCGACCCCGATTCGATTTTTCTTGGCGGAGTGTGGGTCGGCAACGCCGACTATCTGTTCGGAGGTGGCGCCGACCCCAAGAGCTGGAACCTGAACAGCCTTGCGATCGTCGCGACCGATGTCAATCTGGAGAAGCTGATCGGGTTTCCGGGCGGGGAATTCGGTGCGGAGTTTCTCCAGTTCGACGGCCAGGACGCGAACGGGGCGGCCGGCGTCGTCACCGGCTACGACGGCCTTCCCGGACCCCCGCCGCTGAATCGCAGCGAACTGTATGAGCTGTGGTGGCGCCAGCGCCTGTTTGACGACAAGCTGTCAATCCGGTTCGGAAAAGTCGTCCCAACTTATGATTTCGACAATGTCATCAGACCCATACCGGTCCACGACGAGCGCTATTCCATTCCGGCCGTCACCGGCGTCACCTACACCCCCATCTTCGTCAATCCGACCATCCTCGGCGCGATGCCGGGATACTACAATTCCGCATATGGCATAACGACCACGTTTACGCCGACGAAACACCTGTACGTGATGTATGGGGTTTATGACGGCACGCTGGCGACCGGACGCCAGACCGGTATCAGCGCGACTCCCAGATTCAGCGGATATTACTTTCAAATCGGCGAGGTCGGCACCACTTGGAGCCTCGGTCCCAACCATATGCTCGGCAACATCGGCCTCGGCGGATGGGGGCAGACAGGGGAGCTCACCGCCGGCCGCGGCGCCAGCGCGATACACCAGAACGGCACCGGAGGCTTTTACACGTTCGGTTCCCAGCGGCTCTGGTGCCGCCATCCGGGCACCGACAACAGCGGCGTAACCGGTTTCTTTCAGTTCGGCATAAACAACTCGACCACTATGATTGCGAGCAAATACTTCGGTACAGGTCTGACCACCTTTGGCCTGGTGCCGGATCGCCCGGACGATTCAATCGGCGTCGGCTCCGCGTGGTCGTGGCTGAACCGGCTTCCCGGTTCGGGGTTCCGCAGCAACGAGCTGATCCTTCAGACTTACTATCAGATGCACGTGTTCGGCGGCATTTTCGCGCAGCCGACCTTGAGTTACATCCCGAATCCCGGTGCGGCCACCGCGCTGCACGGTGCCACCGCGCTCACATTACAGACCACAGTCTTGTTTTGACCATCTGGGCGAACCAGTAGTCACAAGGAGCAGTCAAATGGATATTGCACGCCTGCAAGGCCGCATCGGCGGCACTGTGGTGGAGCGCGACAATCGAGAGTACCGGCAGGCCCGGGAAAGCAATTGGAATCAGCTTCGTCCGGAACGTTATCCCGATGTGATCGTTCAGGTCGCGAACGATCGCGATGTCGTTGAGGCGATAAAGTTCGCGCGCGAAAACCATCTCAAAGTCGCCGTGCGTGGCGGCGGACATGCGTGGTGTTCAACGCCGCTGCGCAATGGCGGGATGCTCATCGATCTGTCACGGCTGAGCGAAGTGAAGATCGATCCCGTGGCGAGGACCGCCGCGATCCAGCCCTTCATATCCAATGAGGACATGATGCGCCTGCTGGAACCGCATCAGTTGGCGTTTCCCGTCGGCCATTGCCCGCAGGTCAAGGCCAGCGGGTATCTGTTGAGCGGCGGTATCGGGTGGAACGCCAGCGAGTGGGGGCATGCCTGCCTCAGTGTAACCGCGGTGGAGATGATAACCGCCGAGGGCAAACTGATTACCGCGAATGCGGACCAGAACCAGGAACTGTTCTGGGCCGCACGCGGCGCGGGTGCCGGAATGTTCGCGGTCGTTACCCGCTTTCATCTGAAGCTGTATAAGCGGCCCCGGGCTATTCATTCGAACACCTACTACTATCCACTGAGTAAGCTCCGTGAAGTGGCGGATTGGTGTTCCAATGCGCTTGAGACAATGCCGCGCAACGTCGAGATGACGCTGTTCCTGCTTTCCGCCCCCGAGGATCTTGCCGATCAATGCAGGTCCGATCGCGGCAAGCTCTGTATGATAACCGTCGCGGTCTTCGCCGACACCAGGCAGGAGGCGACCGACACACTGGCCGCCCTCGAGCCTTGCCCCGACTCGTGCTTGCGCAAGACGATCGCCGTGCCGTCCACGTTTGAGAGTCTGCTTGCGGCCTCCGGTAGCATGTGGCCGGAGTTTCTTCGCAATAAGGCGGAGACGCTATGGTCGAATTCATCGCCGGCCGACCTGGCGTGCGCGGTTCGCGACCACTTCACCCAAACACCCGATCCGAAAACTGTAGTCCTGTTCCCGATCTATCTGGGATGGGCCAATGGGGTCCCATCGCAGCAGGAGACGGCGCTGTCGATGAGCGCGCGCGTGTACGGCGGTATATGGACGATGTGGAAGGACGCCAGGGATGATGCGGCTAATATCGAATGGCATCGCAAGTGCTGCGAGCTTTTGAAGCCCTTAGCGTGCGGCCGCTACCTCGGCGAGTCCGACATCATCGACGACCGTTCGCGCGCCGAAGAGGCTTTCTCACTGGAGAATTGGAAGCGTCTGCAGGAGCTAAAAGCCAAATACGATCCCGAAGGACTATTCCACGGATTCTTCGGCGGCCTTTGAAGAAACAGGTTCACGACCGCCGTGCGGCGTCTTTCCTACCGCAGTTCTTACAGGGCGACGCGCTAACAATCAGTTGCGATTAGTCGTCGCGTTATCTGCGTCCGGCAGCGCGAATGCGACCGTAAGCCGCAAGGCGTTGCTGCGATTGATTTGATCGATGGGCGAATAGCGTTCTCCACCCGGATCGTTTCCCTACAATTGGCACTTGGCGGATGCGCTCTGGTCGCCCCGAAAGCCGGAGTCGCCAATGTCGCCGTCATCACGCGGCGGCGACGGACAAGCACATTTGCGAGGCGAACAGGGCAGATCGGTTCACTAGAGTCCTGCAGGGTTTGTTTAGGGCTTTAGTTCGTAGAGCACCGAGAACAAGTCGTCGATTGGCAGGCGGCGGAACTCGGAGAAGCCGGCTTCGCGCGCCAGTTCGCGCGCTTTGTCCTCGCCCATGCATGCGCCGATTCCCGCGCCGCCCCCGCCCAGTGACACGCTCATGCAATACAAGGTGCTCATCGAGTACATCATACGGCCCATCGCGTTGATGTTGTCTTCCAGGCGCGGGGAGACATTTACTTCGAGCATCAGGTAGGTGCCGCCTGGTTTGAGCGCGCCGCGAATCGATCGCAGGAGCCCGACCGGATCGATCGAGTCATGGACTACGTCGAAAGTCGAAATAAAATCAAATTTTCCGGCCGGAAGCCTGGTGCAGTCCACCACCTCGAACGTGATCCGATCCGCTACGCCCGCCGCCTTTGCGTTGTTGCGCGCGCGATCCAGCGAGCCCTGATGCGCGTCGTAGCCGAAGATTTTCGCCTTCGGAAACGCCTGCGCCAGCGCGATGCAGCCACGGCCGCTGCCGCATCCGACATCGAGCGAGTTGCCGCCCTCTTCGAGCGCTTTCACCGCTTGCGGCATCGTCGGCAGCCATTTGCGGACCAGTTGATGGCGATACATCGCGGCCGACGACCGCTCCATCGATTCGAAAGTTTCAGCCGGGTATTCGCTTTGTCGCACTCCCGCGCCGGTCTTGAACGCCTCCAGCACTTTGGGCGTGACGGACAGGTTGGCGATGATCCCCTGGATAAATCCGCCCATGAAGAATGGCGACTCGTCGTTCGCGAGAATCATCGCATTCTCCGGCGGCATCGAATAGCGCTTGGCTGCCGGGTCGTAGATGACATATTGCGCCGCGGTCATTGCGGCCAGCCATTCGCGGAGATATCGCTCGCTGAGCCCGGTCTTTTCCGCCAGCTCACTGGAGGTGACGGATCCGGCCTGCGCGAGGCTTTTGAAGATGCCGAGCCGGTCGCCGATATAGCTCATCGCACCGAGCATCGCGGCGCCGATGTCATTGGAGACCTGCGCCGAGAATTTCTTTACCTTGCCCCAATCGAGTTCCGGTTTTGCGTCGGCCATGCCTCGTCCTCCTCGTTCGCGCGCAGTATCGCGCAAAAATGGCCCGAACCGCCAATGGACAGTCAACCTGCCGCATGTCAATCCTCGCTACCTGTGGCAAAGCGGCGCAAGACCGCCTAGCTTGGATACAGTGCGCGGTGCCGCGTGGGTTCGGAGGAAGGTTACTACGTCGCCTGAAGACCAACGGGGATTACTGGTTCCGGTTGCGAATCCCGAAGCCGTGGCGCCGTTGCTCGCGATTGCGTTCTCAGCGAGCCGGCCCGATGAACCACCGCCACGCGTGCTCGCGCTCGTGCGCCGCGACGGCCTCGCGGACTCCGATGCGGCCCCTCCGACGGCGGCGCTGATGGCCGCGGTTCAGTACGCACAGACGCAAGGCATAACGATCGGCGCACAGGCTGCGTGGTCGGACAATCCCGCCGTAGACATCATCACCGCGGCCGAGGATGCGCGCGTCGCGTGGATTCTGCTCGGCTACCATCGTACTGCCTTGGGCGGCGGCACGATGGGCGGTGTGGTCCGCGAGGTGTTCGCCAAGGCCCGGCCGCTGGCGATCAATGTCGGCGTTTTCGTCCAGGGGACCGATCGCCCTGTCGAGCGGGTGTTCGCCGCCGTCGATTCGGGTCCGGATGGCCGTTCCGCGCTCGCGCTGGCGGTGCGCATCGCGCAGCACAAGAAGTGCAAGCTGCGCATGCTGCTGGTTTCGAAGCGGATGCAGCCGCATCCGGAAGCCGACTTGGTCGATATGGAGCGCGCCGCGCGCACCGAGATGGGCGCCTCGCTGTTCCACAGCGACGTGCTGACCGAGCACAGTCTGCATCAATTGTTCAGGCAGGCGCCCGGCCGGCTGCTGATCGTCGGCAGAAAATTCGCCGATGAGGTAGGGTTGCCGCTCGACGAAGTTCCAAGCGGCGATCGATACGTTATCGTGGTTCAGGGCGCGGACTCGGTCGCGAAAGAGTAGACAGAGGCGCGGAATCTCCGAGGTGGCACAGGCTTCTAGCCTGTGTTCCTTTCAAGCGGTTACTCCAACAGTAGCTGCTGTTGAGCCGGACCGGCGGACTCATCCGCCTCTGGTCCCGCGGCGAACAAGCCGGGGCGTTCGGCGAAGATTCGGAACTTGTCGAACAGCTCGGCGAGCTTCGCCTGGTAGTAGATGACGTTTTCGTCGGGGTTCACTGGGTCGTACTCTGAAACCATCCGCGCTGCTTCGGCGACCTTCACCCGCAGGCCGCGGCCGGTTACGTAGTACGAAATCTGGTCGCCGCTCTGATAGCGGCGCTCCGACTTGAGCGCCAGCTCGTAGGCCGCCGACAGATTGCGCCGCTTGCCCGAAATTTTGTTGCGATAGTTGTCGAGCGAGTCCTGCAGAGTCTCGGTCTTCATCAGGTCTGCGATCCCGATTTCGTGCCGTTCCAGCCGTGCGCGGTAGTTATCGTGCAGTCTGCCGATTTCGGAATTTTTGTCTTCCATCAGCAAGCGGAAGATCTCCTCCATGAAACGGCGCTGAAAGCGTTCCAGCCCGCGCGATTTGAGGCCCGAGCCGCGAATCGTCATATCGCCCGCCTCGTCGAGCAGGACGTAGTTTTTCATCTTGTAGCTGAACATCGCAGCGTACCGGCCGTCGATCTCCAGGCGAATTCCTTCGGGCATCACGGCGCCGAGCTTGTCGATCAGCGCCTCTGCAGACCCGTCGTCCCATATCCCCTCCGGCGGCACGAAATAAATTCCGTCGGTGTCGACCTCGATGACTTGCGCGCCCAGAGTTTCAAGCTCGGCGACCGCGCGCTGGATCAGCTCCCGTCCGCGCAGTGTGATGGCGTTGGCGACTTCGAAATCGTTGAAATGGCCGAGCGAGAAACCGAGATAGCCATAGAATGAGTTGATCAGAATCTTGAAGGTGTGCTGCAGCGCTTCGATATTGCGGCGCTCTGCTCCCGAAAGTTCACGCGCCAGCGCCTTGGCCTGCACGCGAAAGCTCCGCAGGTCGGCGAGGAGCTTGAGAAATACGCCTAATCGATCGGCCTTGGGTGCATGGCCGTATTGCAGCATCAGCGACGGGTACAGCGAGGTGACGTCGCAATGCAGTACGCCGCGCGCGACGCCGCATCGGCGCATCTCCGTGTATCCTCCCGCGACGGGAGCGGGTGGCTGCGCCGCCGGAATCGAATGGCCCGCGGCCAGGTACGCGCGCATCATGAGCGCATCGATTCGCGTCGCGTTCCCGCGCAGCACCACGTTCTGGTACGAGTACGGAAAAATCTTCGCCTGCACGAAGTAGCTCTGCGAGAGAATTTCGGCCAGCCCGCGCGTCTCGCGCGCGTCATCAAGTGCGTATTCGAAGAGCGTTTCCGGCTCGCGGTCGAAATATTCGCTGACCCGCGATGCGTCCAGATAGATGCGCCCCACGCGCGCGATTCCAAAATGCTGCGCCAGCTGCTTCAGGCCGAAGCCTTCGAGCTCGCGGTTTGCGATGTCGTAATGCTGCGCGAGAATCCAGGTGTCGATGATGTTGCGGCCCTGGATGTCGTAGCGGCGGTAGGCGATCGAGCGTTCGGCTATCTGCAAGCGCGAAGGGCGTGCGCTCAGTGTGGAGCCGTCGCGGCCGAACGCCAGCTTGACCTTATGGCGGCGCGCGCGCGTTTCCAGGTACTCGAGATCGAAGCGGAAGAGGTTGTGGCCTTCCACGACGTCGGGGTCGCGCTCGCGTATGATTCGCACCAGCTCTTCGAGCATCGTGCGTTCATCCATCTCGTTGCCGCGCAGCAGATGCTCAAAACCGGTGGAGTCGGTGATCGAGATTGCGATAACGCGATCGCCCTCGCGCGCCGCCGAAGGAAATTCAAAGCCGGGTGTGATGTAGGTCTCGATATCGAGCTGGAGCCGGACGAGATCGGAAAATTCCAGGCCCATGAAGAAGGTCGCGCCGGTGAGCATCAGGTATTGCTCGACGGGATCGGTCAGCACCAGGTAGGGCGCAGCGGGCGCGTTCGGAGCCTGGCCCGTGGTGTGCCGGAGATGGCGCTTGAGCGCCTCCAGCGTATCGCCGGAATCGAGCATCACCATATGGCGAAAGCGAAAGTCGCCATCCAGGGTGCGTACTTCGAACTCGCCCCTGAATCCGTTCAAATGGTTCGGGTCGTCGACGAGCACGAACAGGCGGATCGGGCGGCGCTCGCGGGTGAGCTTTCCGGACAGCCGCTTGATGACCTCGACCTCGGTGGCCGAGGCGATCTCGACAGCGACGATGCCGGTGTCGGCTGGGTCGCCGAACAGCAGGCGATTTTCGAAGAACAGCCGCGCAAGTTCCTGATAACGATTAGCCATGAAGGTTCCGAATCAGATTTTGCTCCGATACGGCGACTTTGAGTAGGGCCGCGGTGCTCGCGATTTTTTTAGGGCTTCACAACACGCCCAGGTAGGCGAGGCCTGCGAGGAAGCTTGCGTAGGCGATACCGCCGATCATCAGGGTCGGTGTGCCGAGTTCTGCGTTGCGCAGGTTGATGTACAGAATCACCGAAGAGACGAGCGCGACCGTGGCGGCGAGGATCTCGGGCGCGGTCAGAATCCATGGCGTGAAGGCGAGCCCCAGCGCGACCGGGATGCACGACTGAAACACCATCGCGCCCGTGATATTCGCCAGCGCCAGGTGATCCTTCTTTTGCCGAATCCACACGACCGAGTTGTATTTCTCCGGCAATTCGGTCGCCAGCGGGCTCAGGATGAGCGACAGGACGCCGGGATTGAGGCCCGCGCGATGCGAGAACAGGATCACCTGATCCACGAACTCTTTGGCGCCAAACAGGATCGCCAGCACTCCGGCCAACACCTGCACCGCGATCGCCCATCCCCGCGGATTCATCGGATCGCCCCGAAAAAGCGACTCCACGTAAAGGCCGTGGTCCAGCTCGACGTCGGCATCGCGCTTGAGCCGGAGCATCACGACCGAGTAGCCGACATAACCGATGAGCGCGACTGCGACGAGGCAATGCCGCGGCACTGGCGCGAGATGCAGCAGACCGCATCCGGCGAAGATCACAAAGAAAAAAAAGAAGAATGTCAGGTCGCGCCGCGCATCCTCCCGGACGACCCGCAGCGCGATTCGGCCGCGCCGCTTGCGATAAACGATAGCGCCGATGCCCATCACGAAGAGCGCGACCGTCGACAGCATCAGTGGCGCGCCGATAATCGCGCCGACTCCGACCGCATCGTGGGCTCCGGAGGGGTCGTTCGAGCTAAGCAACGCGACGGCCGGGATAAAAGTCTCGGGCAGGGCGGTACCAACCGCCGCCAGCACGCTGCCTACAGCGGCTTCCGAGATCGCCAATCGTTCGCCGGCCCACTCGACTCCATTGGTGAACAGCTCCGACCCGGTCAGGATTATCGCGAAGCTGAAGGCAAGGACTATTGCGTGGATAACCAAGACGCTGATTCTCAGGGGTAGGCGCGGCCTCAAAATAGGCGCTGAGGGGCGGCTTTGCCAGCTCCAGGGAAATCTTCCGAATTACGCGCCGAAAATGCGGCAAAACAAGACCTGAATGCTTAGAATGTAGATTGAGCTTCAAAGTCGCGGCCTCGAAGGGCAATTTTTATGGTGGTTTCGCTGGATTCCGGTCGGATGCGACTGAAGCCGAGATCCCGCAAGAACGCGATTTGACTCAAAATGACTTGAGGCGTAAATTCAACAATTCGACGCGTCTAGCTTGCCTTTTCGAGATCGTCTGTATTAATGAGGCAGTTCCATCCGCGGATAATTCCGCTTTGCGGCCGGATTTAACCGCGAGCCGGGCTTCAAAAGGCCCGCTCCGGCGGTATGTAAAAGCATGAAACAAAAGTACGAAGGCAAGGACCTGCAGGGACTCGTAGACCTCGGACGTGAGCAGGGCTACCTGACTTTCGAGCAGGTCAACGACTTCCTGCCCCAGGATGTCGCCACGCCAACCGACTTGCGTGCGGCGCTCGACAGCTTCGAGGACCTGGATATCAAGGTGCTCGAGGAAGTCCCGACCGAGGGCGTCGACAGCGAGACCGAAACCGAGACGAAAGAAGAGCCCGAGGAGCAGGCCGAACCTGCGGACAACCTGGGCGAATCGTCCGACCCGGTCCGCCTGTACCTCAAGGAGATGGGCAATTTCCAGCTCCTCTCGCGCGAGCAGGAAGTGGAAATCGCCAAGCGAATCGAGGCGGGCGAGAACGAAGTCGAAGAAGAGGTCCTGAGCTCTCCGGTCACGCTCGACTACGTTGTCAGGCTCGGTGATGCGATCGAAGCCGGCGAGGCCGACCTGCGCGACATTTTCGAGGACACCGAGGACGCGAACTCCGATCCGGATGAGGAGCGGGGACCCGAAGCGGACGAGCGCCAGCTTAAGCGCCTCCATCTGCATCTCAAGAAGCTCAAGGACGTTCACGGCCAGCTCGAAAAGCTCGAGGCGCGCCTGTCCGCTCTCAAGCCCGCGCGCAAGAAGGGCACCAATCACAAGGCGCCGACCAAGACCGAAAAGGTCTACCTGCGGCTCAAGGACCGGGTGAAGAAGGAGCTGCGCGCGATGCAGCTTTCGCGGCGATTGATCGAAGCGATCATCGACCGCATGCGCGCGCTGCTGTTCGAATATCGCGACTCCCAGCATCGGATACAGCGCTACGAAGATGCGACAGGACGCACGCGGACTCATCTGCTCAAGGAAGCCGCCGAGGCTGAAGATCGCCGCCACGTGCTCAAAATCAACGACGGCCGCGAGAACCTCCTCGACATCGCGACGCGCATTCGCGCCGCGCAGCGCAAAATGAAGGAAGTCGAGCAGCAGGTGAAGGCGCCGGGCGATGACTTCGCCCATTCGCTCGAAGTTCTGGCCGCCGGGCAGGACAAGAGCCGCCGCGCCAAGAAGGAACTGACCGAAGCGAACCTGCGGCTGGTCGTCAGCCTTGCCAAGCGTTACACGAATCGCGGGCTGGGCTTTTTGGACCTGATCCAGGAAGGCAATATCGGCCTGATGCGCGCGGTCGACAAGTTCGAATATCAGCGCGGCTATAAATTTTCGACCTACGCGACGTGGTGGATTCGGCAATCGATGTCGCGCGCGATCGCCGACCAGGGCCGCACGATTCGAATCCCGGTCCATATGGTCGAGACCATCAACAAGCTGCTGCGCGTTACGCGTCTGCTGGTGCAGCGCCTGGGCCGTGAGCCGGGGCCGGAAGAGATTGCCGAGCAGATGGAGATGCCGCTCGACAAAGTGCAGAAGGTCCTCAAGATCGTCAAAGAGCCTATTTCTCTGGAGACGCCGATCGGCGACGAAGAGGAAAGCTCGCTGGGCGATTTCGTCGAGGACGAACTCGCGCCTTCGCCGGTGGAAGCCGCTATCCAGGGGAACCTGGGCGAGCAGACCCGCAAGGTGCTGGCGACGCTTACCCCGCGCGAAGAGCAGATTCTCAGGATGCGCTTCGGAATCGGGCAGAAGACCGACTACACGCTTGAGGAAGTCGGCAAGCAGTTCGCGGTCACGCGCGAACGTATCCGGCAGATCGAAGCCAAGGCGCTGCGCAAGCTGCGCCAGACCGGCCGTTCGCGCAATCTGGAGGGCTTCCAAGAGCGCGAATAGCAGTAATTGATTCAAGTTGAGAAAACGGCCCGCAGGTGAAAACCTCCGGGCCGTTTCTTTTTCAAGCGAAGCCCACAGGCCGGAAGCCCGTGTCAACGAAGAGAAGCCGCTGTCCCCGTGGCACGGGCTTCCAGCCCGTGTTCTGCATCCTCGTGGCCGCGCCGAAGCTTTCTCCGCAACGCGAGGGCGCTAGCCACACTCGAGGGTTGTGTAATAAACTAGTTGGTAACTAGTTCAATGGCAGCCAGAACTCAGAAAGTTGGCCTCTTCGAGGCAAAGACGCACCTCTCGGCTTTGATTGAACGGGTCGAGCGGGGCGATGAGATCACAATAACGCGTCACGGCGTACCCGTCGCGAGACTGGTGCCTCCGGTGGCGGATCGCTCGCGAAAGAACCTTCATCAGGTCGTGGAGGAGATTTTCGCCCTTCGCAAGGGCGTAAAGCTCAGAGGTGTAACGATCCGCGAGTTGAGAGAAGAGGGTCGACGGTACTGATGCGCTTTGTGCTGGACGCCTCGGTCGCACTTTGCTGGTGTCTCGACAGACAGGCTACTCCCGGCACAGACGCCATTCTTCGTGGCCTCGCCGCGGGCGATGAAGCGGAAGTGCCCTTCATTTGGCCCTTGGAGATTGTCAACGTACTTCTAAATTCGGAACGTCGAAAATTACTGACGCTCGCCGATGCAACAGCGTTTTTGTACCGCCTAAACGAGTTCCCCATACACGCTGATACGCAAGGCGTTGTTCACTGTTTTGACCAAATCATCACGACCGCCAGAGAGAACCGGTTGTCTGCGTACGATGCGTCGTATTTGGAACTCGCGATGCGCTTGGGACTCCCGCTGGCCACGCTCGATCGCGATCTGAATCGTGCCGCACATGCTTGCGGCGTCGCTCTGATCGCGACTGAATAGAGCAGTTATGCGATCACGCCGTCCTCGCGCAGTCGGACCAGTTCCTCGGCCGCGTAACCGTGCGCCAGCAGGACCTCGTCGGTATGCTCGCCCGCCAGCGGTGGGCGCGTGATCTTTCCTGGCGTCTCGCCCAGCTTTACCGCCAGTCCCGTGGTCAGATATTCGCCGATCACTGGATGCGGCATTTTCAGCAGCATTTCGCGCGCCGCGGTCTGCGGATGATTGAACATTTCCTCGACGGTGAGAATCGGTCCCGATGGGATCCCTTCGCGATTGAGCAGGTCGATCCAGTGCTGCGCGTCGTTTGATGCCAGCGCGCGATCGATTTCAGCGGTCAGTGCCGCGCGATTCTTGAGGCGCAGACCGCCGCTCTTGAAGCGGTCGTCTTGCGCAAGCTCGGGCCGCGCGATGACGTTGACGAACTTGCGCCACATCGCCTCGTTGCCCACCGCGATATTGAAAGGACGGTCCTTCGCGCGAAACACGCCGTGCGGCGACGACAACGGATGATGGTTGCCGGCGGGTCCGGGCGTCTTGCCGGTCTCGAAATAAATTCCCGCCGACCAGCTCAGGATGCTGACAATCGATTCGACCAGCGAAGTCTCGACGCGCTGGCCGCGGCCCGTGCGATGGCGCGCCTCGAGCGCGAGCAGAATTCCCTGCGCCGAGAAAATGCCCCCCAGCAGGTCGCAGATCGCGATCCCGACCCGGGTCGGGCCGCTCTCCGCGGTTCCGGTCACGCTCATCAAGCCCGACATGCCCTGCGCGATCTGATCGAAGCCGGGAAAGTCGCGCAGCGGTCCCGTCGAGCCGAAGCCGGAGATGCTGCACGTGATGATGCGCGGGTTGCGGGCGGCGAGGGTGTCGTAGTCCAGGCCTATCGCCTTCATGACGCCGGGACGATAGTTGTCGACGACGACGTCGGCGCTGTCGATCATCCTTAACAGAACTTCATGTCCGGCCGGCTTTTTGGTCGCTATCCGCACGCTCTTCTTCGAGCGATTGCTGGAAAGGAAAAAGTAGGTGTCGCGGGCGGAGCTGTTGCCCATCTCCGAGCGGGGATTTTCTACCGCCTCGACCTTGATAATCTCGGCGCCGTAGTCCCCCAGAATTTGCGTGCAGAAGGGCCCCGCGAGGTAGCGGGTCAAATCAACGACCTTGATCCCGGAAAGTGGCGGCAATGTCGGCATCTTTAGACTCTCCTAATCAGGTGGCACCCGACGGAATATTGAAACTCCTCGGGCTCTGATGCGTCTTAATTAAATGAGGGATTCTTGGAACTGATGCCCGACCGGACCATAATCGAGATTTAAACGTGAGCATTCTTTCATCCAAATGGGGTCGGCGCGGCGTCGTCGCGGCTTTGGTGATTCTCGCTGCCGGATGGTATCTGATGCATCGCGGCGCGCACCACACGAAGTTCGTGACCGCCGAGGTCACCCAGGGCGATATTGTTCGTTCGGTCACTGCAACCGGCACCGTCAATCCTGTCGTCACGGTTCAAGTCGGCAGTTACGTTTCCGGCCCGATCGTTGAGCTCTACGTCGACTTCAATTCGCCCGTCAAGGCGGGACAGCTCATGGCCAAGATCGATCCGCGGCCGTTCGGCGCGCAAGTCGAGCTGACCACTGCAGCACTGGCGAATTCCAGGGCTCAATTGCAAAAGGACCAGGCAAACCTTGCGTACCAGAAAGTCACCTATGACCGCGACAAGGCGCTCCTCAAGCAAAATGTGGTCTCGCAGGATCAGCTCGACAGCCAGTTCAGCGTCTACAACCAGGCTGTCGCGCAGATCGCGCTCGACGATGCCGCCATCCAGCAGCAGACCGCGAGTCTCAAGGCCGCGCAGCTGAACCTCAACTACACCAATATCGTCTCGCCGGTGGATGGAACCGTGGTGTCGCGCAACGTCGACCAGGGTCAGACCGTCGCCGCGAGTTATCAGACTCCAACGTTGTTTCTGGTCGCAAAAGACCTGACCAAGATGCAGGTCGATTCGAACGTCAGCGAATCCGACATCGGCTACGTTCAGATGGGGCAGCGTGCGACGTTCAAAGTCGATGCGTTCCCGGACCGCGAGTTCGAGGGGACGGTTGGTCAGGTTCGCCAGGCGCCCATCACGGTCCAGAACGTGGTGACCTACGACGTGGTGGTCGCCGTCGATAATCCGGAGCAATTGTTGAAACCGGGAATGACCGCGAACGTGACGCTGGTCACGGCGCGGCGCGACAACGTCGTCCGAATACCGATCGAAGCGATCCGCTTCAATCCCGAAAAGGACGGCGCACAGGACTCGGCCTCCGACACAGCCTTGCCGACCCACGCGGCGCGGGTCTGGGTGCTCGCCGCCAAAAGGATCAAGCCGGTTTCGGTCACAATCGGACTTGACGATGGCAACTTTGTCGAGATGCTGAGCGGACCGCTGCAGCCCGGAGAGCGAGTCGTCACCGACGAGATCCATCAGGCACCGCCGAAGACCGGCAGCAGCACGGGCGGCGGCTCGAGCTTGCACTTCCCCCATTAGCGCCATCGGTGACAGGCGATGACGCGTCCGGTCATCGAAATAATCGACCTCTGGAAGACCTACCAACTCGGCGAAGTCGAGGTTCACGCGCTTCGCGGCGTAAGTCTGCGCATCGAACGCGGCGAATTCGTCGCGGTCATGGGTGCGTCGGGCTCGGGGAAGTCCACGCTGATGAACATTCTCGGCTGCCTGGACCGGCCGACGCAGGGACGCTACCTGCTCGAAGGCGAAGACGTTGCCGAGCTTTCCGAGGAAGCCCTCGCTACCACCCGGAGCCGAAGAATCGGGTTCGTCTTCCAGAACTTCAACCTGCTTTCCCGCACCAGCGCGATCGAAAACATCGAGCTGCCGCTGTTCTATTCCGCGTGGAGCGACACGAGCCGGCGGCGCGCCGAGGATTTGGTCAAGCTGGTGGGACTCGATGGCCGCGAGAATAACCATCCCAACCAGCTCTCGGGCGGCCAGCAGCAGCGCGTCGCGATCGCGCGAGCGCTGATCAATCAGCCATCGATTCTGCTCGCTGACGAACCGACCGGAAATCTCGACTCGACCAACTCGGCCGAGATCATGGAGATAATCGGGCGGCTCAATCGCGAGCAGGGAATTACGGTAATTCTCGTCACCCACGATGCGGATATCGCCGCGTATGCGGACCGCATCGTGACTTTTCGCGACGGGCAGATCCTTTCGGATACGCGAAAGCCGCAGTCCGCACAGGCTCTCGGCCCGCAACGTCATCATCTGCCGATAGTAGAGCCGGCGCCCGTCGAACCCGAAGAACATCCTGCGGCCGAAGAAGCGTGGGTGTTCGGATCGATGGCGCTGAGCGCCGCGGCCCGCGCCCTTAAGCGCAACAAATTGCGCGCAGCGCTGACGATGCTCGGAATTTTCATCGGCGTCGCGGCCGTAATCGCGATGGTCGCGGTCGGCGACGGCGCCCGCGCCTCCGTGCAGGAGCAGATTCAGAGCCTGGGCACCAATCTGATCGTCATTCTGCCCGGCGCGACGACCTCCAACGGCGTGCGCGCCGGCAACGGCAGCAATTCGACGCTGACAGTGGGGGATGCTGATGCGATCAGGAAAGAAGCGCGTTCGGTGTCGCTGGTCAGCTATATGGATCGGCAGGTTTCGCAGGTTGAAAGCGGCAATCGCAACTGGAGCACCAGCGTCAGCGGAACGACCGCCGACTATCTCAAGATTCGCGACTGGCCGGTCGAACAGGGCCGCCCGTTCACCGACGACGAGGTCAAGAGCGCCTCGCCCGTCTGCCTGCTCGGCAGGACCGTGGTCAACAATCTGTTCGGCGAGGATCAGAACCCGGTCGGCGCGGAAATTCGCGTGAAGAACTTTCCGCTGCGCGTGGTCGGCGTGCTGTCGGTGAAGGGGCAGTCCAACTATGGACAGGATCAGGACGACGTGGTGTTGATTCCGTTCGAGACTGCAGAGCGAAAGGTCCTCGGCGTTTCGTCGCCCACCGCTCTGACCAGCGCGACTGTGGTCGCAACCCCAAACCCGATGAATCCCTACGCCGGCGTGCCTACGACCAATTCGGTTTACGCCAGTCAGAGCACCACCGTGTCGAGTCCGTTCGGAAGCCCGCTCAAAATTACCGGCGTCGTGAACATGATCTATGTGCAGGCCAGGAGCGCGCAGCAGGTCGACCCTGGGATGGCCGAAGTGATCCGCATCCTTCACGAACGCCACCGCATCCAGCTCGGGCAGGATGACGACTTCACGGTGCGCAGCCTCAACGAAATTGCGCAGGCGTCCGAATCCGCCAGCCGCGTGATGACGCTGCTGCTGGCTGCCGTCGCCTCAATTTCGCTGCTCGTCGGCGGCATCGGCATCATGAACATCATGCTGGTCTCGGTGACGGAGCGCACCCGCGAGATCGGAATCCGGATGGCGATTGGCGCGCGGCGCATCCATATCATGCTGCAATTCCTGGTGGAGGCTGTCCTGCTGAGCGTGCTGGGCGGCTTGGCGGGTGCGACGCTGGGAATTGTCGCAAGCAAGGTCATTTCGGCCGTCGCGGGATGGCCCACGTTGCTGTCGCCGACCGCGATTATCGGCGGGTTCATTTTCTCGGCGGCGGTAGGAGTTTTCTTCGGCTACTATCCCGCCCGCAAGGCGTCGTTACTGCATCCCATCGATGCACTTCGCTACGAGTGAACGTCAGGCCACTCCTGAGACCGATCGATCCAATTGAATTCCGCGGTTCGCCGCAGCGTCTAACTCAGATAACGTGCGGTTGAGTTGCGAATAAGCTCGTCTGATATACCGCGAATCGTCCGTGAAGTCCGGTCGATCGGATTGTCTTGGGTCGCCCCAACTCTCATTAGAGCTTGTTTGCCTCCCGGCACACCCCCGAGCGCGAATGCTGGTACATCAACATGGGTGCGGTGGACAAGGGTTTCTTCACCACCAAGTCGATGATCGCGGCGGCTCCCTAACGGGGCAATTCCGCCGGGCGAGAATCGATAAATCCGCTTGAGGCGCGGGGCGAAGTTGCCTAATGCCGCGTCGCTCCGCGCTTTTTTTAATCCGGGAACCTTCCGCGAACCGTATGAATTAGAGCTAATGCATGAGATGAAAAGTTCAGGATTGACTCCGCGGTACGCGCTCCGCAAAATTCCTGAACTTTTCGTTTTCACGCGCATATTTTCTGCTAGGAGGTACCACGAATGGCTAAGTCTGTTTTGGGGAAGACAGTGCTGGGCATGGGGACGTGGTTGATCGCGCTTTCGATGGTGACGGCCACGGCTAGTGCCGGGGTCAAGCCGGGTGACGTGATCACACCTGACAACGCAACCCAGGCCAAAGACCTGCTCTCGCCGGGTGTCTACTACATGGTCACGCACGGCATGCACATGGATATCGTGGCGACCGAGCGTGTCGATTGGCCGCCGCCGTACAAGGATGCGACCGAGAAATATTCGGCGCAGGTGCGGCTGACGGACGACCATCGCAGTATGGTGGGCTACGTCGCGGGGCAGCCGTTTCCGCTCATCGACTCCAACGACCCATATGTCGCGAACAAGATCGTATGGAACAACGTGTTCCGGCCGATTCAGACCGACGACTACGACCTGCGTTTCTATGATTGCCAGAGCGAATACGTACGCCCCGGCAAGGAACAGCGCATCATCGATGATATCGAAGTGGGCCACTACGCCGGTTACAACCTCGTGGGCCGCACCGAAGTGGAGCCGCTGCCGACGGATCCGAATTTCAAGACCACCGGCCGGTTGTGGCTGTTCGCGTTGTATCCGGTGCTGGCGCCGCAGAGTGCGCGCGGCACGGGCCTCATTCGATGGCGTTATGCCGATCCCAACAAGGGTGACGATAGCTGGGACTGGAATCCCGGCAGCCGCCGCATCCGCCGACTCGATGAGGCGATCCTGAGTTCAGCGACCGGTGCGCAAAGCTACGATCCGGACCACTATTCCGGCTTCAATCCCAAGACCGAGCAGTATGACTACAAGTTCCTGGGCGAGAAAGAGATGCTCGCTTCCGTCCATGCGAAGCACTCGCCGGAAGTAACCTGCGCCTTCGACGGCGGTGCATCCGCATGTCCCGAAGATTGGGAAATGCGCCACATGTACATCGTCAGCGCCACTCCGCGGCGGGACACTGCCAAGGGCGCGCGCGGCGCACTCGACAAGGAAACCGTCATCTACCTCGACTCCGAAGTATGGTTCGAGCCGTACATCGACACCTACGATCAGCAGGGCCAGCTTTGGCGAACGCACGTGTACTGGCTAACCTATCGCGATCGTCCGGTGCCCGACGCGAAGGTCGCGATCTATCCGTTCAAGCGCGAGTTCGTAATCGGCGCGGCCTCCGTGGATACGCAGGGCGGCCTGTCCACGATGTGCTACCTGCCGGGCCAGCACACGCCTGAAAAAGAATGCTGGTACATCAACATGGGCGCGGTCGACAAGGAATTCTGCACGACTAAGGCGATGGTCGCCGCAGCGCCATAAGGGCTGAACAACGTTTCAAGCATCACGGGGCGCGGCGGGAGTTTTT
>JBKQNE010000132.1:0-17246 GCA_052146355.1 Binataceae bacterium (SeqCode)
CGAAGAAAGTCGACGGCGGTGCTGCCCGCTATCGTGGCGACCTGCTTACCCGGCAAATCGCCCGGGCCCTCGATAGCGCCGCGAATCTGCTCGACGGTCAAGGTGGTCGTTAGCTGGGCGGTATAGAGCGCAACGAAAACGACGCTGGTGAACATCCAGAAGATTGATAACGCGCGCGCCACCCACTGACGCGGCATCGTCTGCGCTTGTGACGTCAGCGACGATAGTCCCCAATAAATTACCTCGAAGATCCCCGGGAAGTAGTTGCGGTTCGAAAGCATGCTGTCCTCCTGCCGCCGATCCAGGAACCAGATCATATGAGCCGGGATCAGGACGATCAGCAGGGCCATGCCGAGCCACAATACGGTCGTTCGCGAAAACAGCAGACGGAGCAGGTCCGACAAGGGGTTTGCGGTCTGCGTCTTCTCGCCTGTATCGCGCACCATTACTTGCAGTCCTGCCTGCAAAGTTGGGATCGAAAAATCGAAGACCTCGTCACGCCCCGACGTTATAAAGAGGCCGAGGGTGAGGTCGGCGTTTTTGGATCGCATCGCTTCTTCCACTTGGTTCACGTCGGGCACGATCTGATAGCTCGTCTTTACCTTCAGCCGCGCGGCAATCGCATTCCAAAGATCGACGCTGAATCCGGTCAGGGTGCCGTTCTGTTCCATAACGCTCGGTGGCACAACGAACGCGACCACACGAAGCTCCGGGCCTTGTGCCGATGCGGCCGGGGAACCGGCGGTTTGCGAATGGGCAGGAGCCGCGAGGGCCGCGCCGAGCATAAGCACCGCTAGTACACAAAAGCCTTTTTTCAACGAACACTCCTCCCCGATCATCGCGGACGCGCCAGACCTGATGCTTAAGGCGGACCCGCGGACCCTCACGATAGCTGTGCGACTTTCTCCCGACAAATCATTCTCTCGCAGTATTGTTTTCGTTCCGGACATTTCTTTCTGTTCGCTGATAAACCCGTGGCACCCGATGCTGGAAATGGAAGTCTTCAACGGAAACCTACTGACTAAAGAAGTCTCTAATTTGCGGAAACGCGATCGTTCGACCGAAATTGATCGTCGTCTGAGGCGCGATCGGGGCGTATTGCCGATACGCCATCCACTGTCCCGTAACAAAGATACTCATGGGCGGCAGGTATGGACGAACCAGCGTCCGGCCAATTCCAATGCTCAGCGGCAACATGGTGGGAGAGTTGCGATGCCAGCCCATCGTCCAGTCAGCTTCTGCCGAGCGCAAGTACCATTTGCCCCAAAGGTGAAGTGCGAAAACCGGTTGAAGCTCAAATGTATTTTGCGCCGGACGGTTGGGCGACGTGTATGCAAAGGACACCGGGTTCTGTGCGATGAAACCGGCCAGCAATCCAGGAATACCGGTGTAAATCGCGCCGAGTGCAGGACCGGCTTGCCACGCGCCCTGGCCAGCGCTTTTCGAGGTGGCGGTGGAAACACAAAAGTCGGCCCGACACCGATTAAGAGGTTGGTCTTCTGCCGGTCCGGCCAGGGCAGTACCGCAACATCGAACACCGGCAGGTCACCGAACTCGGTCCGCGTTCCACCCCGGGAGCTTGGTACCGTTACCAATGCGAATGTAGGGCGGATCAACTGCGCAAAAGGAAGCAAGGACGCAGGAGGTATGCGCGGGATCAACGGCCGAATGAAGAGTTGGTTGGTCTCGTAATTTCTGAGGCACTCCTGGGACGTGCAAGGTCCTGGTCCATAGTTGGCCGGCGTGTAGCTATCCCGGACGAGCAGCTACGGCAGGGTCGAAAGCGGGTCGGTGAATTCCCGTTCGAGTTTCTCCTCCTCCGTTAGGGAAGATGTAGCTGCTTGAGTCTGGGCGTACGCCAGAACCGGCACCGTCATAATCCATAGGGCGGCGAGCAGGATCGAACACGACGCGCCAGTCCGAACTGCGGACCTAGGATTCGACAATCGCCCTGACCCGTTCCTCCCGGACCGCCCTGACGAACGCCCGGTAATCGCGCTGATTCTGGTCGGCATACTCGACCGCAAACTCGCCGATCGCGTCGTCAAACGTTCCGCTCGAGCCCATGTAGCCCGAGATCATCGCCGCATCGCCCGAGCGGGCATGCGCCCGAGCGAGAGCCCACGCACAGATTCTCGTGTATGCCCGCAACATATCGAAGTCCCAGTCCTCGACGATCGCGCCGATCTTCAGGTCGCGAAGTTGGCGAATGTAGAAGTCGCGCCCGTTGAGTCCCTGTGCCCAGCCCAGAAAAATATCGCTCGATGATTGCATCAGACGCTGACCCGCAACGACTCGCTGGCCGTGGTTGGTATGCAAGCTCTTGCCCACGTACGGTTCGAGCACCGACGCATTTGCTTCCTTGATCTGCAGGAAAAGCGGGTCGCCGTCTGCTGCAAGGAACAGTCCGACAGCGCAGAAGGTGCCGACACTTCCGACGCCGACAGCCTTGATTGCCAGGTCGCAGAAATGAAAACGATCCAATAGCACGCGGACATGTTCGTGCAACGACTCGCGGTAGGCGGCAAGCCCCTCGTGGAATCCGCTGTTGAGTCCCGGCGCTTGTTTCGCAGTGGGGTGGAATATCAGCGGTGGGTTGTCCTTGATGCGGGGTAGCGCACCATGATGTTCCACCATCTTCGGGTAGTCGTGTTCAGGAACGGTTCGACCGCGCGCCGTTTCGATTCGCTGTTCGGCGCGCTTGCGTACCTCTTCGCTGGGCAACTCCTTGAAGAGGCGCTCGAGGTCGATCCGGTCGTACAAGATCTCAAGCGCCCGCATCGATGCGTAGTCAGTGATGTGCTCCCGGTAAGACCGCACTGTGGCGATCGCAGCTCGCGCCGATTGGTTGTCGGACAGCCGGAGATGACGCCCGGCGATGACCACGCTGGCGGCCAAACGTTTGAGGTCCCATTCCCATGGGCCGGGAAGAGTCTCATCGAAATCATTGATGTCGAAGATTATGTTGCGCTCGGGCGTGGCAAACCCACCGAAGTTCAACAGATGGGCATCACCGCACGCCTGCACCCTGAGCCCGGAGCACGGCGTGTGTGCCAGGTCGGCAGCCATCTGGGCGGCGGAACCGCGGAAAAAAGCGAAAGGCGACGAGACCATCCGTCCGTGGCGAATCGGAAGAAGTTCCGGGAGCCTGTCCTTTTCGGTTTCGAGCAGCAAATCGACCGGGTGGCGACGGTCCTTGGGCGGTTTCCATTCCCCGTGCGCTTCACGCGGCACGTTCTCGCGCAAAGCTTGGCCCTCGGCGCGACGCTCCGCTACGGTGCGATATTGATCTTCGGCGTGAGAACGGGACGATATCTTGGCCGGCTTCTCTTCCGCGTCAGACTTTCGGCCGGCGCGCCCTACCAGACGCACATTGGGTTTCCGTACTCCGTCCATGGGCTCGAATCTCCGTTTAAGTCCGAATTACCGCGATCCAAAACAGCTCGCCAGCGAGCGCGTACAAAGCCGCGCGCGGTCCCTTGACGAATTACCGGACTGTGCGACCGTTGGATACAGACGGATGTGCTCAATAGATACACTCTTCAAGGTTCTCTTGTGCACGCGTCCATTCGATCTCATCAGCCTGATCTTCAGCGCACTTTCGCAAGTGCTGAATCCGGTCACTGAACCGTTGCGGTTCATCGCGCCAGGCGGAACAGTCACGCTGCATGTTTTGCCTCAGGCTGCGCAGGCCAAGGAGCCACCTCGATGAGCAAAGACGAAGAGTACTACCAACACACGCTCGCGATGCTCGAGCAGTCGTACCTCGATGCGGACGCGCGCGGCGATGCTACCGGCGGCTCCGGCTCCGGCGGCGGCCTGGATCGATGGGAAAAGAAACGCCACGTCCTCGCCCGTGCGTTCGAGCGCGACGGCTCATGGCTCGACATCGGATGCGCCAACGGTCTGCTGATGGAAACGATCGCGCGATGGACCGCCGAAAACGGCGTGCAGGTCGAGCCCTACGGACTCGACCTCTCGGCGCGCATCGTCGCGGTGGCGCGCAAGCGCCTGCCGCATTGGGCCGGCCGCATATGGTCCGGCAACGTGATGACCTGGGAACCACCGCGACGCTTCGATTACGTCACCGTGATCGCTGACTCCGTTCCACCGGCACGCCGACGCGATCTAATCGATCGCCTGCTGTCGCGGTTTCTCTCTCCGCGCGGCCGCCTCGTGTTCAGCATCTACCTCCCGCAACCACCCGAGCCACCCTCAGAAAATCCACCCGCCTCAGCCGTCCTGCGCCGCTTCGGCTACAAAGCATCCGGCGAAGCCGAGTCCAGAATCGACGGCCAACTCAAAGTATCAACCGCATGGCTCGACAACCCGTAACGACCAACCTTGTCATTCCCGCGCGGCTTCACCGTGCGCTTCGCGCCGCCGCGCGAGGAATCCCGTTTCTTTTGTTTCGCTATCATCCCGCCATCAAGCGTCGGGGTTCGGCACGAACAGGTCGCTGATCATCTTGCGAAACTCCGGCTCGGGAACGGAGCGGCGTAGTTGAATCGTCTCCTGCGCTTGCTTGCCGATCACAACTCGCAGCGGTGGAGCATCGCTGTCGATCACCTGCGCAACCGCTTGTGCCAGTTCGAGTGGATCGTTCCCGTCTTCTCGCGTCGAATGTTCGAGCTGCTGCAGAAGCCGGCGACGGCCTGCTGCGAGCGTCGGATGCTCCGTGCGCGGATGATGGAATGCGATCGCCGTCCGCATCCCATCCGGCTCCATCAGCGTCACGTGGATACCCACACCCTTCAACTCGTACTCCAGCGACTCCGATATCGCCTCGAGCGCATGTTTGCTGGCGGCATAGATGCCCAAAAAAGGAAACGGCACCGCGCCCGCCATCGAGCTGATATTGATGATTCGGCCCGCCCCCTGCGCGCGCATCGCCGGCACCACCGCCAGCACCATCCGCAGCGCGCCGAAGAAATTCGTTTCGAGCTGCGCGTGTGCCTCGTCAAGACTGGTCTCCTCGACCGCGCCGACGAATGCATGGCCGGCGTTATTGATCACGTCGAGCGCCAGCATCGGCCACGGCGTCGCTGTCGCCGCCGCACCCCTGCTGGTGCCATAGATGCGGTCGCCGCGTGCCGTGAAGTGTTGCGCCATCGCGCGCCCGAGGCCCGACGATGCTCCCGTAACCAGGATTACCCTGTTGGTCGTGTTCTCCACTTTTGTTCCTCGCTGTGATTAGGTACATTGTACGTCTACAGCGCGACGTTAATACATACACCGTACGTCGTCAAGGGCGACAAATATGCCGGCACGAGCCAAATTCACCCGCGAGCAGCTCCAGCAGGCTGCCCTCAAGATCGTCGACGAGCGCGGCCTGGGGGCGCTGTCGATGCGCGCGCTGGCCGGGATGCTGGATACCGGCCCGATGACCTTCTACAACTATTTCGCCGACCGCGAGGAACTCGATGCGCTCGTGGTCGAGGCCGTGATGGCCCGGGCGACGTTACCGAAAGTCCGCCACGAGGACTGGCGCCGGGATGCGCGCGCACTGCTGCGCGCGCTGTGGCGGACGGTGCGCGCTCACCCCAACACTATTCCCCTCATCCTGACCCGCCGCAGCAGCCATCAGGCGACCCTCGAGACCACCGAGATTTTGCTGCGCGCCCTCGCCCGCAGCGGCCGTTCGGGAGCCGCGTTGCTGGCCGCCTGCAGGACCCTGCTCTGCTTTTTGATGGGACTGGCGCAGGCGCAGTTGGCGGGATCACTAACGGGCGAAACCGCTACGATGGATCCGCACGTAGCTCGCGCGCATCTTCTGCAACCCGATCAATTTCCAAAGCTCCGCGAAATAGCGGAAGCCGCGGCGCTGACGGACTCCGACCGCGAACTTGAAAGCGGCCTCGACATCATCTTCAGCGGCCTCGACGCACAACCCGCAAAGCGCGCCCCAAAACCGAAGCGCAAATCGAAACCCAAAAATCGGTAAGATTTGCTGGGAGGCGCAATCTATCGACCGTGATTCCCACAACCGCGATCCCTCCACGTCGGTCGGATGACAGAAGGATGGGCGGGGACTTTGGAGTGCGCCTCTTGTGTCATCCCGCCTGGAGGCGCCGGTGTCGATACGTTTGTCATTCCCGCGCGGCTTCACCGTGCGCTTCGCGCCTGCCGCGCGAGGAATCCCTTTCTTGTGTCATCCCGACCGAAGTGGAGGGATCGCGGCGCGTCCCCGCGCCGCAACCACGACTCCCTCAACCAACACCGGAAACCTGAGCAAATGAGTCACCACGAGAGTCTTTTTGCTTGAGTCCTTTAATCGTGGCGCGCGGGCGTCCCTGCCCGTGGATCGATGCACGCCTTCTCGGCGCGCCACGTATGTCCCTCGCCCGCTCTCAGGACGACAGAGCCTGTCCCGAGTATTCCCGAGGGAGTCAGGGTCAGGGTTCTGCTCCCGCCTCGGTGGCTGGAGGTCCTTCCCATTCGGCTCGCTCCGCTTGCCTGGGGCCTCTGCTCAATCTCATCCGGCGGTATGTCGTCGCTATCCCGGCGTGATCTGGCAGACCACCAAATCGCCCGCTACACTCCCGGTCACCGGGGGCGCCTCGCTGATTCCGCTCAGTCACAACGCGCGCAGTCTGGCGGTCAGGTGCGCCTGGTGCCCGGTCGACAACGATGTCTGCAGAAAATACCAGTCGGTTTTCACTCGCCTATGAGCTTTTTCTCTCAGGGGATCCAAACGCCTTCGTGGAGCTACTCGCCCCGGAAGTCGTATATCACCTTCCGGGGCTGCACCTGGGCGGCGGAACACTCGATGGCCGAAAGGCCATTCTGGCGCGTGCGGCGTCGGCGGCCGTTACTTTCGACGCGCCTCCCGAAGTCCGGCTCATAAGTGTTTCGGGTACCGGGAATTTCATAGCAAGCGTCGAGCGCGCGACTTTCAGGCGAGGCGGACGGGTTCTCGAACAATGCATCTGCGTGGTGTGGCGATTTCGCGATAGCCAGTGCGTCGAAATCTGGAGCCATTTCGAAGACCAGGCAGCCTGCGATTCCTTCTGGAGCGGCTGGAAGCCTGCCTAATCCGGATTGAGACGCTATTCGATAGCGGGAATCGCGCGTCGTTGTAAACGGAAAAGTCCGCGTGGCCCCGCGCATGAAGACCGCGAACACGGATCATCGCGGCGACCACCATCGACCGGCAGGGGAAACATATGAAAGACGAAAATTGGCTCAAAACTCAATTTCCCTTCCCCCTGGTTCGCACCAACATGGAAGGCGTGTACACCATACCGCCGCTACCCGATGATCTGGACTTGAAAACCGCCAGCGACGCAACGCTGTGGCAGCATGGATTGCTTTTGCGGCGTCCGGGGCCGGGCGACCACCCTGCCATCGTGGCTGCGTGGAATCAAATCTACGAACGAGGTTTGCGGATCATTGCCCCGCATCTGGAGCCACTGCCCCCGACCGGGCGTCGAATAATACGACGCATGCCACACCCTGGGCCGCCGGGTGGCGGACAGGCTACCCTCTCGAACCTCTGCGGAGGCGCGCTGGAAGGATCAGGCGGATGGAGCAGCGTGACTGGAACCCTGAACCTTCCTTACTTGAGTGTTCCGGCCCAAGGCCTGCAGGGCAAGCAACCAGCGGGGCTCGCTGCCTGGGTTGGGCTGGATGGTTTGGGTCCTGTGGGCCCAGGTTCAGGAACTGTTCCAAGCGATTTTTTTGAATTGCTCCAAGCCGTCATAACTTTCAACCTAGACATGACAACCAATCCCCCGTCTACGGACTTTCAGGCGAGTTGGCTATGGTTGGGCCCCGATCCGAACGACCCTTATGCGATGATACCCGTTGCCGGCGCCGGAATTACGAACGCCCGGATGAAATCAGGAGATCTTGTATCGCTCTCTTGCGATTACTTTCGCGCTAACGACGGATCAAATTGGGGAGCCGTCTCTTTCCTCTTCCTTAACGATGTGACCCGAATCCCCATCACGACCCACGGAGGGCCAGCGTTATCTGTTGAAGTTCCTCTCCTGATTAGCGGTTTCGCCCCAGGCCCGCCGAGCGTTTCGGGCCAGGGAGGATCAATCGAGTGGATCTTGGAAAACCTGGCCACGACCGCCGCTACACCCAACACGATCGTGCCGGTGTTCTCGGCAAGCAAGAACTCGATCACGCCCATTACGTTCACCGCAGCCGGGGGTTTTGGCCAACCTGGCGTTACGGGCGATCCTGAAAATGGGTTCACGATCTTGTGGGCGATCGACAACGTTGCCTCAGTGGCCCTTGCGCCCAAGACAGTATCCATCACCTACACGGGCCCCTGAAGCGTACCTCATCAAGTGACTTGATCCGATTGGAACGTCGATGACGCCGGAGTATGCGATCTACGCGCTCTGGACCGCGTGGTTGATCTCGTGGACCGTCGCGAGGTTCTGGTCCAACCGCACCGAGAAGCGGGGCGGCATAGGGGCCGAGCTTTTCTTCCGCGTTCTCCTTGGCGTCAGCGCGATCCTGCTGTTCGCGTTTCCACTGAGTCCCCACTCCTACGCGCAGGCGCAGCTTTGGGACCTTGGCGATGCGCTCAACTGGATATTGGCCGCGCTGGCCGCCGCCGGACTTTTGTTCACCTGGTGGGCGCGCATTCACCTGGGCCGTCTTTGGTCGGACTGGGTAACCAGGAAGGCCGGTCACCATGTCGTCGACACCGGGCCCTATCGCCTCGTGCGCCATCCGATCTATTCGGGCTTAATCTTTGCCGCGCTCACAACCGCGATCGAGAAAGGCACCTCATTCGCGCTGCTTGGCGTCGCCATTTTGACCCTCGCCTTTTTCACGAAAGCGCGACGCGAGGAACGCTTCCTGCGCGCGGAACTGAGCGAAAACGCCTATGACGTATACGCCCGCAGGACCGCGATGCTGGTGCCGTTCGTGCGAAGCTGGAGCTGACGCAATCCTATCGCGCAAATGAGATCGGCTCGCGCGGCTCCAGGAGCTGTTGGCTCAGACTCCACAGCCGATCAGCTGCTTGCGCGTCCTTTAATAGTGGCGCGGGCGTCCCTGCCCTGAGCGAAGTCGAATAGGTGCCGGTGGATCGATGCGCGGATTCCTTTCCGCGCCACCATACTCTGCATCGCGGACCCTCAGCCCCCGCCACGGAACAGAGCGACGACCACACTTTGCCCGCCATTCCCGCGCGACTACGCCGTGCGCTTCGCGCCTCCCGCACGGAGAATCCCGCTTCTTGTGTCATCCCGACCGGAGGCTGCCGCAGCGGAGGGATCGCGGCGCGCCCCGCGCCGCAACCTCGGCTCTCTCAGTCAGCCCCCGACATTCACAGACCTCAGCGAATGAGGCTGTCGCGTTTTGTTTGTCATTCCCGCGCGGCTTCACCGTGCGCTTCGCGCCTGCCGCGCTGTCCTCTAGGCGTCGCCCTGAGGAGCAGCCGCGACGAATGGGAATCCCGCTTCTTCGCTCAGCGATCGATCGTCGCCATGATCCAATCGGCGTAACGCTTCCCCGAAACCTTTCCCGGCGCCAAAGCGTCGTCGAGCATCTTCATCTGCGAGGGATCAAGCCGGATGCTCTCGGCGGTTACATTCTCTTCCAGATATTTCCGCCGCTTGGTGCCGGGAATCGGCACGATGTCCCCGCCTTTCTGCAACAGCCATGCAAGCGCGACCTGCCCCGGCGTCGCGTGCCTGGCCGCGGCGATATCGCGTACGATCCGCACCGCGTTCATATTGGCGTCGTAGTTCGCGCCCTGGTAGCGCGGATCGATGCGTCGAAAATCACCCTCCGCATACTCTTCCGCGCGCCTGACCTCACCGGTTAGAAGTCCGCGGCCCAGGGGACAAAACGGCACCAGCCCAATACCCAGCTCGCGCAGAACCGGAATTATCTCCGGCTCCAGGTTCCGCTCCCACAGCGAATATTCGCTCTGCAGCGCTGACACCGGATGGACGCCGTGAGCCCTGCGGATCGTGTTGATGCCGGCCTCGGAAAGACCGAAAAATCGCACCTTCCCCTGCTTGACCAGATCGCCGACCGCGCCCGCCACGTCCTCTATAGGCACGGTGCGATCGACCCGATGCTGATACAGCAGGTCGATAAAGTCGGTGCCGAGCCGGCGCAGGCATCCCTCCACCGCTTCACGGATATGCTCGGGCCGGCTGTCCATCCCGACGATCCGGTTGCCATCGAAACGCGAGCCGAATTTGGTGGCGATCACTACCCGGTCGCGCCGCCCCTTGAACGCCCTGCCCATCAACTCCTCGTTGCTAAACGGGCCGTAGCTCTCCGCAGTATCGAAAAAAGTGCATCCCAGTTCGATCGCGCGATGCAGCGTGGCGATCGACTCGCGTTCATCCGCCGGACCGTATGATTGGCTCATCCCCATGCAGCCAAGACCGATCGCCGATACTTCCAGTCCCTGGCTGCCGAGGTTGCGTTTGCTCAAAGTCATCGATGCTCTCCTCCGCGATAGTTGGATTGTCGTCACGGCCCCTCGCCGATGCGGAAAGTTGCCGCCTCATGTCTTCACCTGTATACTTACTGGTCGACAGCAAGTCTACGGGCGTATATTTATGCGGACCGAAACCCATATGAAGACCAGGGCCAAAGTGCGGCGCCGCAACGCCGCCGCCACCCGTCAGGCGATTCTCGTCTCGGCGCAGCGGGCGTTCGCGCGCGCCGGGTACGACGGCGTTGGCGTGCGCGAGATCGCGAAGGGAGCCGGCGTGACTGCGATGCTGGTGAATCGGTATTTCGGCTCGAAAGAGCGGCTGTTCGCCGAGGTCGCCGCGGCGACGATGGCGACACCGAGCATCCTGACTCGCGAGATCCTCTCATCACGCACCCCCGGCAAAGACCTCGCCGCCGCGCTTCTAGATCAAACCAGGACAGGCGCCACCCCTCTCGACGGTTTCCTGATCATGCTCCACTCGGCGTCCAGCAAGCGCGCCGCGTCAATCGGGCGCGAGCAGATAGAAAAGCATCATCAAAAGGTGATGGCCGCGGCTTTGCGGGGAGACCTGGCGCCCCAGCGCGCGGCCCTGGTGCTCTCGCTAATCGCGGGCTTCCAGGTCATGCGCCAAATGATCGGCCTGTCGACCCTGGCCGAAGCCAGGCCCGAAACGCTGGTGAAAATCCTCTCGCCGATATTTCAACAACTCGTCGAACCAACGCCGCCGCCGTAAGCGGTCGTGGCGAAAGCCGAATTAGAATCCGTCATCCCGACCGGAGGCTGCCGGGTGAGTCGAGGCCGGCCGAAGCCCTGAGCGAAGTCGAACGGGGGAGGGATCGCGGCGCGTCCCCGCGCAGCAACCACAGCTCTCCCAGGCGGCAGCGAGTCTTTCTAGGGACCCGCGGAGTCACCTTCGCGGTGGCTCATGCATCGCAGGCCGCGCGATCGAGTTTACCGCTGCGATCGACCGCTATGCTTCTGCGGCCGCATCTTCGGCTTCGCGGCTGGAGGTTCTGGTCCTGATCTCGAGCAGATGGCCATCGAGGCTCTCTCGCGGCGGCTCGGCTACACCTCCGAAAGCGCTTTCGGCAACGCCTTCAAGCGGGTAACCGGCAATGCCCCAAAGCGCTACCGGACCGCCGCGCGAGCGGCATTCGCGAGACCTCAATAGTCAATCATTTATTGTGAGATGGTGTCTGAATGGGCCGCGCCCTCGCCCGTCAGTGAAGCGTCCACGCCTTTCGGTGCAATTAAACTGCGCGCGACCTTAGGCGGTTAGTAATGCTCACTCTAAGCGCCGTGATGTTCTCCAGGCAATCAGAATTGCGTTCTCCACGGCACCAGAAGCATCGAAACGAGTGAGGCGCGATAGTGCGGCCCGGGCTTTCCAACTAACCGCGTCGCACCTAAGCTCCGTCAACCTTTGTGACGGATCGACTCGGTGACCGACATCGGTTTTCCCGATCACCCTTCTGTCATCCCGACCGAAGTGGAGGGATCGTGCGCCGTCTGCGGCGCGCAGCCACCGATGCCGGGAGCTGGCACGGAAGTTTCACCCTCGCGGTGCTTCGTGTGCTCAGGATGACGGACAAGGTGGAACAGCGCACTAGCCGGCCGCGTGGTCGAATTTACTGCGGCGATCGACCGCTGCTTTCTCTGGCCGCGTCTTCGGCTTCGCGGCTGGAGGTTCTGGTCCTGATCTCGAGCAGGTGGCCGTCGAGGTCGCGAAAGTAGACCGTGCGCCCGCCGCGCACCCTGCGGACCTGCATGTCGTCCTGGGACCATGGCTGGCTGCCGTAGGTGAGATGCCCCTCCTGGATACGGCCAAAGATCGCATCGAACTCCTCTTCGCTCACGTGAAACGCATAGTGATGCACTTCCGAGGGCTGGCGGCGATCATCGAAGTCAAACGTGAGCGTTTCATTGACGCGCACCGGCGCGAACGGTCCCATCGGGCCGTCGTAATGGAGTCCGAACATATTTGCGAAAAACGCCGCCGATGCGGTCTTGTCGCGCGCGGGTACGATCGTGTGATCCAGCGTGATAGCCATGAAGCACCTCCGCCCTGAATTTGTTTGGTGAGTGTTCCCTTTCGACGATCATGGTTAATAAATGATTTTCTTTCTAAAGTAAGTCAAGCGCAATGTTGATAAATGTCTCACCCGTCTCAACCATCGCCGGCATGACAACAATCAAAAGATGAACTACATTCATCTTTCTTGACAGAAGTTCGCCGTTGCGGCATAAACGAACCAATGGGTCCGTCATTGTCACTGCCGATCGGCCGCCGTGAGCGCCAAAAGCAGGAGCGCGAACGCCGCATACTCGCCGCGGCGCGCCGCCTGTTCGATCGCAAGGGCTACGCGAACACCTCGATGGAGGAAGTCGCCGGCCGCGCCGGGCTCGCGGTAGGAACCCTCTACAACTATTTCTCGTCCAAGGACCAACTGCTGGTCGCGATCAGCACCAGCGACACCGAGCCCCTGCTGAAAATCGGCGAGCGCATTCTCGCCGATCCCCCCGATGATCCCGCCGAGGCGATCGCCGCGCTCACCGACGTCATGGTGCAGGGCATCACCGCCGGCGAGCGGCGGCTGTGGCGCGAGCTGTTCGTCGCGTCGATCGCGGCGCCCGATACGTTGGGCGCGCGGCTCTTCGCACTCGACATGCGCCTGATCGCGCAATTAACCGCGATGCTCGATCTGCTGAAAACGCGCGCGTCCATCGATGCGACCGTTGATTCATCGCGCACTGCCGGCCTGTTCTACGGAATCTGCCTCACCTGGGCCATCGCGTTCGCGACCCGCGAAGATCTGACAATCGAAACGATGCGCGCCGAAATATCCGAGAGCGTGAAAATTACTATCCGTGGGTTACTTCCGTGCAGTCCCCGCGATGAGAGGGTGTCATGATGGACAATCAGGTTTCCGGGCAGGACTCCACAACTGATAGTCAACTGGTTCCCGGCTGGTATGCGATCGCCGCGAGCAGCGGCGTCGTCCGGCGCAAGCCGATCGGCGTGGAGCGCCTGGGCGAGTCGCTGGTGCTGTGGCGCTCCGACGATGGCCGCGTCGTATGCCTGCCCGATCGATGCTCCCATCGCGCGGCGGCTCTGAGCCCCGGCAAGATCCGCGACGGCTGTCTCGAATGCCCCTATCATGGCCTCCGCTTCGATGCGTCAGGACGCTGCGTGCTGATACCCGCCAATGGCGTGGGCGCCCCCGTGCCGGAAGGATTCAACCTGCCCGCGCGCATCGTGCGCGAAGAGCACGGGATCATCTGGTCCTGGTACGGCGAAGGCGAACCTGCGCGCGAGGTTCCGTGGATTCCCGGCGGCGCCGAACCCGGTTCCGGAGCCGCGGAGTACTGGTACGATGCGGCGGTTCCGTATCTTCGGATTGTCGAGAACGTGCTCGACTTTCATCATTTCCCGATCCTGCACAAGCTGATGCTTCCGGGTATCGGCACGCGCATGGACGAGATGGATGCGCATGTCGAGGACAAGGTCGTCGTGTTCAGCGCGACGATGCGTTACGAAAAGCCGGGCCTGCTGCGGCGCGACGCAGTAATCAAGGCGCGGTTCACCCTTCCGTCGATCGCGTTGATCGAATTCAGCGGCTTCTACGTGAACTACTTCCTGACTCCGATTGACGATACCCGCACCTGGGTATTCGCGCGCTATCGCGCCGTCAAAATGGGAGATTGGCTGGCCAGCGCGGCGGGAAAACTGTCCGGATGGTACGATCGCGCGATTTTCGTGCTTCAGGACCGGCACGTGCTCCTTTCGCAGAGCGATGCTCCGGGCGACTTCTCGAATTTCAAGCTCTACCCCGCGGATCGGGCACTCGCGCTGTTCTGGGGACTGCGCAAACAGGCGATCCTCGAGGCGCAACCCAGCCAACTCGCTCCGCGCAGCGATTCAGTAGCCGCCGCTGCCGGCTGATCAACGACGCTGAATAGTAGCGCGCTGTCGAAGCGCGCCAGCCGAATCTGTGCGAGACGGGAGAGCCGCTGAAGCTGCTCTCCCATCTCACGTGCGTTTTCTCCAGAACAAACCTGCCCCTTCTGGTTGACTCTCGGGACAAGCTTGTAATACAGAAATATGCGAAAGATGAACAAAAGCTAAATAATTATAACTAAGGTGAAGACCTTGTTGTGTAGACGACAATGTTTTATAAGGCTCTTATCGACGGGCACGACTGTCAGCTTAGCCCTACAACTCTAACGTCAGCTTATAAGTGCAAGTTGGTGGAGATTCGATTCGTAGTGAATAAAACGGCAAGAACTTTCGACTAGGAACAAGCAGATACGTTTCGAGGTGAGAAAAGGTGAAATCTACTCAGCCACTGATGAGCAAAGACACCTTCCACTTCAATCAAGCAATACGTCTCCCGCGCCATCAGCCCAGCCCGTGACAGGTCGCCGTTTCCCGGCGGCCGCCGTCATCGTTTCGATGGCGGTGATCTTTGCCTGGGGCGTCGGCAGCGCTCGCGCGAGTTCCCTCGTCCGACAAACGCAGCTGGAGGGGAAGTGCATACCTGAATTCGCAACTCCGCTGCCGGTGTTCGGACCGGCCGGTTCCATCCCGCGCGTTCTCGCCGCCGCCCATCCCAATCTCACCATAACGATGGAGGAAATCGATCAGTCTGTCCTGCCACAAGGCAAAAAGGACCTTTGCAACAAGGGCATCACGTTCGGAAAAACCCGGGTATGGGCATACCAGACCTCGGATACAAACACCGGGCAGGTTCTCGGTCCTGCAAACTGGCCCGCGGTAACGATTGACGCCGAGGCGAACGTCGCCACCCAGGTGACCTACGTTAATCAGTTGCCGGCCTTCAATCCTTCGGATCCTACAGGGCCAGGGTTGGTCCAAGGCGAGTTGCCGGTGGATCAGACGCTTCACTGGGCCGATCCCCTGCAGACGGGTTGCGGAATGATGACCATCGACTGCTCTGTGCCATCATCAAGTGCGTCGGCAACTGACGAGTTGCTCCAGCCAGTGAACTATTGCGGCAGAGTCGCCGCATTCAAAACAGGCCGACTAGCGGCCAGCGAGGTCAGCAATGTCTCCGAGACTGCAAACCCTTCTCCCTGCTGTCAGCAGTACTTCGGGCCGGTCCCTGCCGCAGTGCATCTGCACGGAGCCGTGGTAACCGCAAACTTCGATGGCGACCCGGATAGCTGGTTCACTCCCAACGGCATAACCGGACCAGACTACAATACGATGGGGAACCCGGGTCCCGGCAAAGCAACCTATAAGTATCCGAATTCTCAGGAGCCCGGGACCCTTTGGTTCCATGATCATGCGCTTGGAGTGACGCGCCTCGATGTGGCCTCCGGCTTGGCTGGCTTCTATTTCCTCAGGGACCCGAGCACGGAGCCCAAGGGACTACCGAGCGGTGCTTATGAGATCGAGATGGCGCTCCAGGACCGTGAGTTTGACACCAAGAGCCAGTTGTACTTTCCAGACCAAGTCCCCCTGTACGACCATTCTTTCTGGTCTCCTATGTACGACGCCGATGTAGCGATGGTAAATGGGGCACCGTGGCCTTACTTAAAGGTGGAACCGCGCCGCTATCGGTTCCGCCTTCTGAACGGTTCAAATCACCGAGGCTACACCCTCAGCTTCGGCGATGCCCCTGTGTATGCGATCGGCGCGGATGAGAACTATCTCGACACGCCTGCGAAAGAAAGCACGGTGAACATCGAGGGGGCCGAGCGCGCCGACATAATCGTCGACTTCAGCAAGATGGCCGGCAAGACCATCACCGTAACGAATTCTGAAATGAGCGAGATCAATCAACTGCCCAAAATCATGCAAATCCGGGTTGTCTTGCCCTTGAAGGGGAAAGACACCAGCTGCGACCCGGCTGAGCCTGATACCGCTACGGGCGTATGCGCCCGGCAGATTCCCTTGGTGCGTTTGACCGATGGACAAGGGCACGTGGCGCTTGGCGTGAAGATCGACAAGGTCAGGCAACTCGTTCTGAACGACGAATTCGACCCTCCAGTAAACATCGAAGAATTGGTCAACAACACCAAATGGGACGGGCTGAAGTCACCCAGCATCGCGGTGGAATTCCCGACGGACGGCGTGAGCGAGGTGCCTCAAGTGGGGTCGACCGAAGAGTGGGACATCATCAATATTTTCGACGCGACCAACCAGGCGCACCCTGTGCATATGCATCTGACCCAATTCCAGATCCTCAACCGTCAGAAAATCCGTCTAGAAGGTAATAACGGCTATCTTGCGGCATGGGACGCCGCGTTCGGCAGCGGGCCCGCGCCGTTACCGGCTTCCTGTACGCCCGGCCAATTCTGCGTGAACTATGGTCCGCCGCTCTCCTACAACACACCCAATGCTGATGGAGCCTTCGGCGGGAATCCTGCGATTAGTCCTTTTCTTATAGGCAGCCCGACCGCGCCCGATGTGGCAGAATCCGGATGGAAAGATACCGCGGTGTCCTACGGCACCGAGGTAATCAGACTCCTTGTCCGATGGACCCCGACGGATGTTCCAGTAATCCCGAACCAGTCATATGCGGGACAGAATCTGTTTCCGTTTGACCCGATCCAGGGATACTACGTTTGGCATTGCCACATCATCGATCATGAGGACAATGAGATGATGCGGCCGCTCAAACTATCGGACTAAGCATTGCCAGATTGGCTACTATTAGATCAGCACCCTCACCTTAGTAGTTCGGTTCATAAGTTTGGCAACGTATGACATTAGGCGGCAGGACGGAGCAAGTTGGGGGCAGCGTCGATCTTTTTGACGAGTTGGTCGAGGTCGGCGCGGCTGAATTTCCACTCGAAA
>JBKQNE010000133.1:0-5069 GCA_052146355.1 Binataceae bacterium (SeqCode)
CCGCTGTCGGGAACGGAGTACAGATAGGTTTCACCCCAATCCCACGACATGTGGAAGCCGATGGCCCACCATAAATTGCCCGTCCGTCGCAGGGTCAGACACAAGAAGAAGCCGATCAATGCAGCCGCCGCCAAGCCCGTCTTCGCTTCTCCTGGATTAGCGCCGTGAATATACCCGAAAGCGACCGAGAGCAGCGCCGCCGTTGGCCAGAAATACATTCCGCGGGAGAGGACCCATTGCGAGTAGCCACGCATTAGGAAATCCTCAAAGATAGCCGTAAGCAGAAAAAGCACCAGGTAATACAGGGCAAACTTCCAGATTCGCGGGCCGTGTAGAGCAAGCGACCCGAACTCAAATGCGCCCGCGACGCGTAATGCCAGCATCAGGACGCTCAATGACGCGATCCCCCACAGCGTTCCGGCCCAGAAATTTCGGCCGAACGCGTACTGTGTGGGCAAACCGAAGTCGCCGAATTGATGACCCTCGATGCGGGCCATCACAAACGCAGGGAAGATCGCAGCGAGCATCATGGCAGCCTCAATCATCATCCGCGACCAGAGGTCATTCGGATGAGATCGCGACGACAGCAGCCAGCCTTCCAACTGAAACACGACAAATGCCATGGCCAGGTAAATGAACCAGCGTGTCCCCGGATAGAGTCCAGCGGGACCGGAAAAAATATCGCGCAGTGGAGACTCGCGGGGAACACTTGCCACTTCCGGAGCCGACTGCGAAATGAACGACGCAGGCGCCGCCTCATCGATCGACACTCGCGATGCAAGGTCCGGAGAAGACAACGGCAACTTTTTGTTATCCATCTTTAGTGATCCAATAATTATCCAACGCTGCCCCGGACATGGTAAAACACTCGGTCCGGTTCGTTGCGCGAAATCGTTGCGTCGATTTCTCCATTCCGATGCTTTCCGCGCGCCGCAATTTATCGCGGCTGCGATCTTGCTGGGCTATTTGCTGCAATGCATCTGGCTGGTGCGTGTAGAAGCATTGCACAGCACGCTTCCAGACTCGGACCAGGCGTTGCGCATCTACCAAGGACTCCAACAATGGAAGGGCGGGGCCATTGCTGGAACACCCGAGTCGTTGCGTTCTGAAGCCGCAACCGGCTTGGCTTCTGGGGGCCGGTCAGGGCACCTGCGCGTGCGCGACGGATACGATGAAGACCGCTCGCCCCTGTATTATCTAATCGCCGCCGCGCCATTTCTGTTGCGTCCGGGTTCGTGGTTGCCGGAATCATTCCGGCCGTTGGTGGCCGCGTCTCCGTACCTGTTCTTCGGGGTAATGCTTGGGGCTTCACTCTGGTACGTTGCACGCCGTCTTTATGGCAATGCCGGCGGATATATTGCTCTTGGACTCTACTGCTTTTCGCCGGCCATGATTGTAAACGTGGCTGGAACTCACAGTCTGGGCGAAATGGGGGCGGTGTGGGGGGCGTTCGGAAGCATCTTCACCGCGATTGCGGTGGCGCACACACTCTACGCTCCGCGCGAAGTTGTGATTTGGAACTGGCGGCGCATTCTGCTTTTGGGTTTGTCGCTGGCACTAGCGGCAGGTAATCAGTTTTCGCTGGGAGTGCTAGCGTTGGTGATTTTGCCGCTCATGTTCTGGGTGGCGCCAGTGCGACCGTGGGCCGTGCTCGCGATCTGGGTCACTGCGATCGCAGTCGGCAAGGTGCTATTGTTTGCTGCTTACTTTTTCGAACCGCGGTTGTTCTGGCAGGGACTATTGCACGCGCGCTGGATAGATTTCGAACCCGCCGCGTTTGGGATGGCAGCCTCATACCGCAACGCTGAGCAGGCGATTGTTGCCAGCAGTCCGCCGCTGATGTTCGCGTTGCCGGTGGCCCTGATTGTGTTCGTTGGATGGAAGCGCACGCGCTATTTCGGCAACATCGCGCCGCTGCTGATTGCCTTACTGGGGCTTATTCTGGCCGTGGGCGCCCCCGATTTTCCGGCACAGGGATTTCGTCTGACCGTGCTTGTTTTGATCTTTGTCTTTGTCAGTGGAGTGTTCGCCGATCTGTTGGAATCTCGAGGAGGGGCGCTGGTATCGGCTGGTGTGTGTGGATTGCTGGGCGCATCGGCCATCTGGAACCTGCTGCAACTGTGGCGCGCTAGATTCTTCTAAGAGTGCGGATTCGTTCTCATCCCTGCTTTGGGACTGCTCTGGGACTATCCTAAGATCTGTCAATGCCAGAATTTTCCCCCGCCGAAAAAGATCCGCTGAAGTGGCCTCCGCCAAAGGAGCGGCCTTTCAGAACCTCACGGCGGATCGGGATCCATACCTCGATCGCTGGCGGCGTTGAGAATGCGGCGGAGCGAGCATACCGGCTAGGTTGCAATACGTTTCAGATCTTCTCCACAAGTCCGCGGCAATGGCGACCCTATTCTCTTAACGGTAGGCAGTGCGAGATGATGAGCCAACTGCGGCAACAATACAAGCTGAAGCCCCTGGTTATTCATTCGAATTACCTGATTAACCTGGCGGGCACAAGCTCGCCATTTCTAAAAAAATCGATTGCGGCGTTTCGGGGCGAACTTGAACGGGCGATGGCGCTATGCGCGGAATATCTGGTGTTGCATCCAGGATCATTTCGCGGAACGAGCCGCGAGGAAGGGCTGAGGTGCACAGCCAGTTCCATCGCGGAGGCGAGTGAGGGGATGGATCTCGCCAAGGGCGGTCTGACTATTCTGATAGAAAACACGGCAGGAGCTGAGTACTCGCTCGGGGGCACATTTGAACAGTTAGCGGAGTTGTTGAAATTGCTTCGTCGAGACGTGCCAGTGGGAGCATGCATTGATACGTGTCACATGCACGTTGCCGGATATGACATTGTCAGCGAGGAGGGGCGCCGGCTGACACTGCGACATCTGGAGCAAACGGTGGCCCTGAAGAATATCCCGGTCTGGCATTGCAACGACGCGAAGGCAGGGCGGGGGTCGCGGTTGGATCGTCATGAACATATCGGCCGTGGGAAATTGGGATTGGAAGTGTTTCGAGCTCTTTTAAACGATCACCGCTTGAAGCACGCGGCCTTCATTGCGGAGACGCCGATTGATGAGCCGGGAGATGACGTGCGGAATGTGCAGGCGCTACAGGGGCTGGTTAGAAGATAGTATCGGTGTTGTTGACAATTTGATGCAGCGAGCGCGCCGCGCCAAGGATCGTGCGAGTTAGAATAAATACGCGCAGCATACTGGGAATGTATTCGCGATATGGGCAAGGATCAAACATGAGCACTACAACTCCGCCTCCCAACTCGAAGACTATCTATGTGACCCGCACCGGGCTGCCACTGAGTTTCAAGCTGGAATGGCCTTTCCGTCGCGCGACATCCGGTGCGGACTTTGACGTGCTGCACGCGATAATCACTCTGGAACACTCCGAAGAACTGCGCGCCCTTGTGGCAGTAAATCTTTCTGTGATCCTCCGGGAAGTGTTCCCGTCCCTCGAGCCGAAAGACACGGAAGGTCCGGTAATTAATGCATTGCGCAAGGAAGTCGACAACAAGCAGACGGAGTTTGTAAGATCCGGAAAGCTGGTGCCGCTGCCGTTTTCCAGCCGCCACTACAACTTCAAATTGAAGCATTGGGTTTTCGGCAAAGCAAGCGATGAAGAAATCTCGCTTATGATCGAACGCAAAGTGTATTGGCAGACGCGTCTGGTGGGAGGAGACGTGTGGCTGGGCGATCCGATTGAAGCCTTGTACCTCGATACGACCGTAGATCACTTTATCGAAATTGCCGCTGGACTGGCGAAGCAAGGACTCTTTACCATGGCTCGGCGCTACGCGACAGCGCTCCCAGCGCTGATGGATCAAAAAGATCGTTATGAGGCCGAGATGACCGAAAGCCGCCGACAACTGGAAGAAAAACACGCCTTTGAACGTGGGTAGAACTTTTGGCAGCTATCGCAGGATTGCGGGCGTTATCGCCGTCCACATCTCAAATACCCCTGTTATGCAATCCCCAACAGTGTTGGATGTTCATTGGTCGGCGGCCGAGAAGTTATCGGCGTGGAATCGGTCTGCCGAGGGCAACTAAATATGGGTGTTCATTTGCATCTAGAAAACCGGATGCGCACAGACTTTCGTATATCCCTTAAAGTACCCCTGGTAAGTGAGCTTAGATCTCGATTCCCACGTGACATACACGGCCTACTATATAGTCACTGGGCTTCTTACCGCTTTCCAAGGTTAGTACTTCAACAGGATAGACACGGTTGTGCGGCCGCAGGATCAATTGGTTGTCCGCAGCCTCGATGTACCTAATCATAATAGAGCTATCTTTACGCACAGCGTAGATGTTGCGCTCTCCCTTGCGGAAGGGGATCAACGAATTATAGTGCCGGTCAAGCAGCAGGTTGGCGCCCGGAATGGTTCGGGGATACATGCTCATCCCTTCCTGGGTATCGAGTTTTATCGCGACAAACCGTTCCCAGTGGCTGCGGTCAGATTCAAGGCCTTCACTCAGGCGCCTTAAGGAGGTCTTCCTGAATTTAAGGATACCTTTGACCTGCATGCTCATAATCAGCGCTTCTGAGGCCGCAATATGCGAATCTGTGAGGACCACGTTGTCGAATTCGTCCTCATTGGGAGGGCGAATCGAAGCGCGCTTGTTGATTTCTGCAGGATCGATTAGATCCAGCACCGAAAGATGCTGCACAGTCAGGACTTTGTCCATGCCTTCCAGGCTGAGGCCGCGCTTGCGGTTCAGGAAGTTGGAGATGTGGGCCTGCCTGAATCCGGTCTGTTTTGCGAGGCGCAAGCCATTGAGCGACCCAGCGTCGATACGTTCCCAGAGCTTCTTACGAAGATTTCCCTGCAGCGTGCGGAATTTCATCGCGGGAGTATAACATGTTGCAATAGCCATGGGCTATTATGCTGATAAGAACAACATCTATAAGGAGATATAATTATTGACTTAGTAAGTTGATGGCTGTACTATTGTGCGATTATATGCTTCATAATGCACTTATATCGCGAGAAAGGTTGTCAGCCATGATAGAAGTACAATCGCACGAAGACGAAGAAAAGACCTTTGGGGAGTTCCGCC
>JBKQNE010000134.1:0-2830 GCA_052146355.1 Binataceae bacterium (SeqCode)
AGAAAGTTTCATCGAAGTGCACGATTCCGTCCCAGAGCGTATCGGCCATGTCTATATAGCGCTGCTCGGGAGGCGAGTTCGCCGCCGCAAGCGGATAGGTTTTGAGCTGCTTCACGTAGGCGATGGCATTGCGAACGTCATCTGCCTGTTCGGTCTTTGAGATCACGCGCAGCGCGACGATTCCATTATAGGTATTCGAGGGCACCGCGATATAACCCAGCGGCGTTTCACCTTTGTAACGAGGAGGGAGGAGCAAGTATTTGCCGCCGTTGCCCAGGTCCTCGCCCGTGTTGCCGACATCAACCAACGGCACTTGCCACGCATCCAACAACGTCCCGGAGAGCGCGGCGTCGCCCACCGGAGGCACGTCAACCACGACCGGTCCATCCTTGGTGTTGGTAAAGAAAATGACATATCGGGTAGAGGTGTTGGGCGTGGTCGTTTGGTTCTTCCAAGTCGAGAATTTCGACCAAAACATGATGTCGCCGTAATGCGCCTTGGCATCGCGGAAGAAACCCTGCCGCATCACATCGAAGCTGACGATGGGCATGCCCCAGATGGCGGCTTCGATGGCGCGGCGTTCCAGTGTGCGTTTCGTCAGTTCGGCGGAACTGAATTGGCCTGCTGCGCCTTGCGCAAGCGCGTTGGACATTAGTGCGACAAGAGCAATGGCAAGCGAAGTGTTCAATGTCTTCATTTGTTTACTCCCTCATTAATGGGGTAGGCAATAATCGACGACTTTCCGGTTTAGAGTTAGAAGGTTTGCCCCTTCATTTTGAATCGTTGCTCGATTAGCATGGCCCCCGCCCCGAGTGACCGCTTCGGGCAACCATTTCGGCTCTGTCGCTGGCTGGTTTTGGCCGGGAAGCGCCTGAATTTCGTCCCGATTGCGGTCATTCAGCGCGCACAGCCGAGAGCCGTCGGTATAGGACTCCTCACTTCCGCAATCACGAATTCTTGAGAATGCCAATTTTGGCAGAGAACGTACAGGACCCCCCAATAAATTGACCGCCGTTTGCTTTCGAGCCCGGCCAGGTTGAGTTGCGAGTCGCTACAGATAGCTGAGTGGGACGTCAGGCTTCGAAGTCGATCGTGTACCTTCCTTCGGCGGGTTGCTTCGGCCGTGGTAGGTGTAGACGAGCGAAAATTTCACGGCATCGCTGAGATTCTTGCCGGCCGAGTGCAGGGTGTTGCAATGGAAGAACACCGCGTCGCCCGACGCGAGGTGCAGCGACTTGGCCGCGCGGATGATATCGGCTTTGTCCGCGCGATCGGCGCGGAAGAACTTCGCCTCGTCAAACCGATCGGCATCAAACGCCATTCGATGCGAACCCGGGACGAGCCATAGCGCGCCGTTATCGATATTCTCTTCACCGAGGGCGAACCAGACCGAGACGAGATCCTCGCGTTCGAAAGACCAGTAGCGAATATCGCGGTGCCAGTTTGTCAGGCTTCCATGAAGTGGATGCTTTGTCATCAGGCAATTGTGATGGGCGCGCGACATCAGCACGCTTTCACCGAAATAGGCTTCCAACCATTCGCGCAAGGCGGGCGCGGTGGCCCATCGGGCGAACACCGGGTCACGTACGTAGGCGTCGAGTAGCCGGCGCACAGTCTCTCCACCGGCGGCCGCGCGTGAGCGCGGTGCACCCGGATATTGTAGGTCGGCTTCGAATTCAAGCGGGTCGGCGCGCGCGGCGAGTTGTGCCCGTGCGACTTCGTTGAGCTGCGTCAGTCCGTCGACCGGGACGAAGTGCGGTACGACGACATAACCCTTATCGTGAAGCTGATGGATCTGCGCCTCCCGTAACGAGTACTCTGCCAAGCTCTGTATACCCTCCTGTTGAGATATCGTGAATGGGTCGTGCTTATTCAGATCGGGAGCGCGGGACCGCCACATCTGCGCGCCGGCGAACGCAGCCATCGCTGCGATGCCGACTAACGCTACACCCCAGATTGCACGACGGGTGAATCGCACTGCCTATTCATTCCTGCTGAATTGCCAGCACCGCTCCCTGCTGCCGCTAGAGCAGTTTCCCGGATGACACCGGCGTACGCAAGGGTTGCGGTTTCGCCTCCGGGAATCAAACAGACCGTTGCCCCCAGATTTCACAACTACCTAAGAACTTCCTAAGGATCTCCTGCATCCAGGACGCTATCATTGGCCCCGAGGCCTGAGGACCGCAATCGATTAACCGGAGTCCCGGAGCCGCAACCGATGTCGCTAAACACTTTAATCGGAGAACATCATCATGAACATCACGACTCATAGCAGTCGAATTCAAGAGGATTGAACGAGCGGTATTTATGACTTCGCAGTTTTACCGAGTGCCGTCCGCGCTTCACACAATGCTCGTTCCTATGGTCTTAACCGCGATGCTCCTGATTGCGTCACCCGCTGTCGTGCCGGCCCAAGGCTCAAACGCCCCGGCCCCTCACGACGATAGCCTGACTTTGTACGGCATCACCCTGTACGGTGTGATCGACGTCGGACTGCAATATGACACCCACGCCGCGCCGGTCAGTGATTACTTCACGGATGGAGCGGCGGAGGTGATTCAGAAGAACGGCAACAAGTCCCAGTTTGCTGCTGTCCCCAACAACATGGGTTTTTCCCGGATCGGCCTGAAAGGCGACGAGCCACTCTTCGGAGATTGGTCGGGGTTGTTTGAACTGACGACCGTCTTTAGCCCCCTGTCCGGCAACGTGCTCGATTGCTTGAAATCTGTGACTGTCAACAATGGGAAACCTTTGACGGCGCAAACGTCGGGCGTTGATTGCCCGATTGCGGGTCAAGCCTTCGGGCGCGCGGCATACGCCGGGTTGAGAT
>JBKQNE010000135.1:0-180363 GCA_052146355.1 Binataceae bacterium (SeqCode)
ATCGAACTCAGCATTCACCGGAGCGGCGAGGGGGGCAGCCCCCCTCGCTCTCCTCCCAGCAAAACTACGAAAAAGTGTTACCTATGTTGCCGGTCTAAAGTGTTACCTATGTCTCCGGTCGCTCACGCGTTGCGAGTTATCTCCGCAATCCCATCGCGTCGAGTTTTCTGACAACCCATTCGATGCGATCCTCGCCCCAGAACGGTTCACCTTCGAGCACGAAGGTGGGCACGCCGAAGATCTTGTCAGTGTCGGCTTCCACGAAGCATTGGTCGAGGTCGGCGCGCGCCTCCGTGTCGGCGTAGCGGACAAACTCCGCGGCATCGCAGCCAATTTCCGAAAGAATCGCGCAGATTGAGTCGCGATCCTCCACGTTCAGTTCCTGTTTCCAGAAACGTTCGAAAACGCGCTCCGAATATTCATGAAACCGCGCGCGTCGCGCGGCAAACAGTCCACCATAGAAAGCGAGCCTGCAACTGAAAATCTTCTTCGGCGGATGGATGACAAGGCCGCGCTCTTTCGCGATGCGGCGCGCATCGATGTAGAGATAACGCACCTTGCGGCGATCCGCCTCGGCATTATCGAGCGGTCCGTAGACACGCCGGATATTCACTCCATAGGGAATGAAACGCACGCGCACGCGATGCGATTTCTCCAGCGCCCGCGCGGGTGCATACGCCAGATACGAATACGGGCTCGTGTACGCGAAGTAGAGCTTAACTTCCGGGTCGGTCATGATACGGCAATCGCCAAACCAGCTCTCACAGCGGCCTTCGCAAGGCGACGATCAAACGTCGCTAACGAGCAGCCGATCGTGAGAGCGACGAAAATATACGCCGCGTCGTACGCCGTTACTTCCAACTGCCGCGCGACCGTGAGCAGTTGCGCGGCATTTACAGGCATCGTGGAAATGTTGAATTCCATCGCGTCGGCAAGAGCCTCGGCGATTTTGCCGGCCGCTGCTGGCATTTGCCGGCACTTTACCCATGCGACGTTAGCGAGCTCGTAAGGGAGCAAGTCCGGGGCGTAGAGTTCGAATCCCTCCAGCAATGCTCCCGCATGTATTCGGTGGGGCTCGCCAAAGAACCACGCCGCCAGGACTGACGTATCAGCCACGCGGGCGAGCATCGCGAGCTTTCCGAATGATAGCCGTAGAGTTGCCTCGCGACCGGAGTCCGCGTCTTTCTATTCCGGCCAGCGCTTGCTCATAGGAGAGTCCTCTGGCCGTTTGCTCAAGTATGGCTGAGAGTTCCCCTTGCAACGAGCGATGATTGGCGGCGGCGCGTTCTTTGATACGCTTCACCACTTGTGTGGGGACTTTCTTGATCGTCAATGTCACGAACATTGAAACCTCCAAAATGGTTCCATTATGGAACCACTCTAACCGGAACAGTCTTATTTTGACAATGCCATCGCCAGGAACTCGGCGAGGTGTACGACCTTGATGGCGGAGCCGCGGCGGTGGAGTTCGGCGGCGATTTGGAAGGCGCAGCCGGGGTTCGAAAGCACCACGTAGTCCGCGCCGGTCGCTACGATGTTGTCGGTTTTGCGGCGCGCAAGCGCCCTCGCCATCTCGGGCTCGGTCAAGTTGTAACTGCCCGCCGAGCCGCAACAGAAGTCCGATTCGGCAAGCTCGACGAGCTTCACTCCCGGAATCGCGGCGAGCACCTTGCGCGGCCCCTCGCGCACTCCCAGGCCGTGGACAAGATGGCACGCGTCGTGGAACGTCACCCTGCATTTGAATTCGCGCATCGACGGAAGCCTGCGGTCGAGCACGAGCGCGCTCAGGTCGCGGACTTTCGCGGCCACGTCTCTTGCCGCGCCGGCCAGCTCGGGATCGTCGCGCAGAAGAAGGGCGTATTCGGCGATCGCCGTCGAGCATCCCGATGCCGCCGAGACAATCGCATCGGCGCCGGAACTCGCCAATGCGCGAACATTGCGCCGCGCAAATTCGAGCGCGCGTGCGCGATTTCCGGAATGAAGGTCGAGCGCTCCGCAACACTCGGTGCTCGCAAGGCGCACCACTTGGTATCCTGCCGCCGCGAGCACTCGCTCCGATGCACTGTTCTCGGAGTTCGCAAGCACCTGTGCCACGCATCCATGATGGACGACGACACGCGGAGCATCCGGAGCGCCACTGGGAAGCGCCACTGTGGCGTGCGCATCCGTCTTGTTCAGCGGCGGCAGCAGGTCGAGCCACTCGCGCATCGCGCGGGGCAATATAGCGGCGAGCACGGGCCGCAATCCCACGCGCTCGATGAGCTTGAGCGGAGCCAGGAGAGCACGAAGCCGGGCAGGGTAGGGGAAGATCGCGTCGATGGCGGCGCGACGAATCCGATCGATCGGTGACCGGCGGTAGTTTGCCTGTACGAAGGTCCGGGCGTCTTCGATGAGGCGGCCGTAATGCACGCCCGACGGGCACGCGGTCTCACAACCTCTGCATCCCAGGCACAAGTCCAGGTGGCGCGCGGCGTCAGAGTCGAGCGGCAACTTGCCGTCCGCCAGCGCCTTCATCAGGTAGATGCGGCCGCGGGGAGAATCCATCTCAGCGCGCGTGAGCGCGTACGTCGGGCAGGCCTCGAGGCAGAGTCCGCAATGGACACAATCGAACAGCAGTTCGTAGTCGACCACGTTGCGGACCGGAGCCGCGGGAGGAACAGAAGCCATCAGATTCCTCCAACGAAGCATCCGGGGTTGAACACGCCCGCGGGATCGAACGCCGCTTTCATCCGCCGCATCAGGCCGAGCGCACCACTATTGGGCGCGTCGAAGAAGTCGATCGATCCGCGCAGCGACGGATCGAGGTGCAGCACGCGCACGTGCCCGCGCGCACGTCGCCCGGCTTCACGCCAGCGCTCGACGGCGATGCGCGCGTCGGGTGGAGCATCGGCAAGAAAGATCTGCGCGATGCCCGACGCGGCGTGGGCAACGAATTCCACATCGGCGCCCGTGAGAACCTGCGCGAGTCCAGCCGGTGCGACGACAACGCGAGCCGCGATTGGATATGGCGTGAAATCAAAGTCGCGCAGCCGCTGGTATGCGCCGATGGCTTCATCGCCATCGAGTACCACCGTGTTCGCAGCGACTTTCACGATCGCCTCGCATTGAAAATTCACTTCCGTCGGGCTTCCCGACATTCCGGCCAGCACAACGAACTTCTCCGAAAATCCGCAGGCTGTCGCCGCCGCCGGACTCAGCACTTCGAGATGCGCAAGCGTAAGCGCGTCGTCCAGTCCGCGTGCGGCCGAAAACGCATCGTCAGCGCGATCATGGTTTATTACTGCCAGCTCATATTGCTCCGGAACAGGGCGCACCTTGAAGGTGGCTTCGGTGATGATGCCCAGCGTGCCGAAAGAGCCGGTCAGCACTTTCATCAGGTCGTATCCGGCCACGTTCTTCACGACGCGCCCGCCGCTGTGAATCATCCGCCCCCCATGCCCGCTGAAGCGAATGCCGATCAGCAGGTCGCGCACGGTCCCTTCGGAGCGGCGCAGCGGTCCGGCATGCGAAGCCGCGATCATCGCGCCCACCGTGGTCGCATCGGGATCGCGAGGATCAACCGGCAGGCGCTGCCGCGCCGATTCCATCGAGCGATTGAGCGATCCCGCGCTCAGGCCCGCTTCGACGGTGACGGTCATGTCGGCCGGTTCGTACGCGACGACGCGCGCAAGCTGGCTCAGTGACACGCCGAGTCCCGCCGGCGCGAGGCGAATCTCGGCGAGCGTTCGCGCGGCGCCCATCGGCGCAATCGTGATTCCACCGGTTTCGCAGGCCCGGACAATCTCCGCGATCTCGCCGGCGTTCGCGGGTTCCGCGATCACGCCGGCGGCACGCGCCTCGCGGCCACGGGGCGCGCGAATATGGTCATCGCCCACGATCGATGCGATTTGCTTTGCGATTTTGTCGGACGAAAGAGAAGCCACGGCGGATGACGGATCGTTCAAATGGGAACTTGCCGATGCGGCGCCGAGACTTCGACACATGCACCGGGGCGGGGAATCACTTTGTTTGGATTCGACCGTTCCGTGGGATCGAACACATGGCGCAACTCGGTCATCGCGATCAAATCGTCGGGCGAGAACAGCAGGGGCATCTCGCCCTGTTTCTCGACGCCGATTCCGTGCTCTCCCGTCAGGCTCCCGCCCATCTCCACGCAGGCGGCCAGAATTTCGCGCCCGGCTTCGATCGCATGCTGAACCTGCTCGGGCGTGCGCTCATCGTAGAGCACAATCGGATGGATATTGCCGTCGCCGGCGTGAAAGACGTTGCCAATCGCGAGTCCATGCTTCTGACTCACCGCGCTGATCACGCGCAGGATGTCCGGCAGGCGCGTGCGCGGCACGACACCGTCCTGGGTGGCATAGTTCGGTGCGAGGCGGCCTACGGCGCCGAATGCGCGCTTGCGGGCTTTCCATAGCGCGGCGCGCTCGGCTTCATCGTGCGCGAGGCGGACGTCAGATGCCCCGGCGGCGCGGGCGATCTCGGTGACGCGCGATGCGTGTTCGTCGATACCTGCTGCGATCCCATCGAGTTCGATTATCAGAACCGCGCCCGCCTCGGCAGGCAGGCCGACATGAAATGCGGCTTCCACGGCGCGAATGATGAGCTGATCCATCATCTCGATTGCGCCCGGCACGATTCCCGACGCGATTATCGATGAAACGGCGCGGGTCGCGGCCTCTACGTCTGAAAAGACCGCCAGGAACGTGCGATGCGCCTCCGGCTCGCGCATGATTTTGAGAGTCGCGCGCGTGACGATTCCCGCCGTGCCCTCGGCGCCGACGACCGCGCCCACGAGATCGTAGCCGCATCGTTCCTCCGCCGGCCCGCCTAACTCGACGATCTCGCCATCGGCGAGCACCAGCGTTACGCCCATGACGTGATTCGTCGTAACGCCATATTTGAGCGTATGAGGCCCGCCCGAGTTTTCCGCGATGTTGCCCCCGATAGTGCACGCCTGCTGCGAGGATGGGTCCGGGGCGTAGAGAAAGCCCTCGCCCTTCACCGCATTGGTGACGTGAAGATTGACCACGCCGCTTTCGACCTCGACCCGCCCATTTGCGAGATCGATCGCGAGGATGTGGTTCATCCTGGATGTGCAAATCATCACGGGTGCGTTGACCGGAAGCGCTCCTCCGGAAAGTCCGGTGCCGGCGCCGCGCGGCACAAACGCAATTCCTCGCCGCCACAGAACTTTGAGAACGGCACTTACTTCTTCGGTCGAACGCGGCAGCACGAGAATGTCAGGCGCGCTCTTCTCGATCGTCCATCCGTCGCACTCGTAGACCTTCAGCTCCGACGCGTGCGAGACGATTCCGTCGCCGCCGACAATTTGCGCGAGTTCCGCGGCGAGCGCCGCGTTGGAGCCATTCGTGGTGCCGTTCAAACTCACGCCGTGCACAATAGCACAGGGCCTGTCGATGCGGCATTTTCCGGAAGCGCGCCAAGCGCAATAATGGCCGGATGGCAGAATCACTTCCCGAACTGAAAACCACTGCGCGCATCCTGCTCGGCCCGGGCCCGTCGAACGTGCACCCCCGTGTCATGAAGGCGATGATGACGCCGGTCATCGGGCATCTCGATCCCGACTTCATGAAGGTCATGGAAGACCTCAAGCGATTCGAGCGCGCGGTCTTCCGCACCGAAAACGACATGACCTTTCCCGCATCAGGCACCGGCTCATCGGGAATGGAAATGATAATGGCGAACCTGATCGAAGACGGCGAGGAAGCGATCGTCGGCGTCAATGGCGCGTTCGGTGGGCGGCTGGCCGATTGCGGCGAGCGGATGGGCGCGAAGATTCACAAGGTTGAGGCCGAGTGGGGCAGGATCATCGAGCCGGGAGTGGTGGAGAAGGCGCTCAAGTCGGCGCGCAATCCGAAGCTGGTTGCGATCGTTCACGCGGAGACGTCGACGGGCGCTTATCAGCCGATCGAGGAGATTTCCGCGCTGGCGCATCGCTATGGCGCATTGATGGTCGTCGATGCGGTTACGTCGCTCGCCTGCGTGCCGGTCGAGGTCGACAAGTGGCAAATCGACGCGTGCTTCAGCTGCACGCAAAAGGGGCTGAGTGCTCCGCCGGGGCTCGCGCCGGTGACGTTCAGCGCAAACGCGATCGAGGCGATTCGCAAGCGTAAATCGAAGTGCCGCTCGTGGTACCTGGACGTCACGATGCTCGGGAACTATTGGGGCTCCGAGCGCGTGTATCATCACACGGCGCCGATCACGATGATCTATGCGCTGTACGAGGCGTTGCGCGTGGTTCTTGAAGAGGGATTGGAGGCGCGATGGAACCGGCACCGCGTCAACGCTGCGGCACTCCATGCGGGGCTGGGAGCGATGAGCCTGCGGCTGGTGGCGCAGGAAGGGCATCGCCTGCCGCAGCTCACCACGGTCGCCGTGCCAGAGGGAATCGATGAAGCAAAGGTGCGCACCGAGTTACTGCGCCTGTTCAATATCGAGATCGCCGCGGGACTCGGCCCCTTCAAAGGCAAGATCTGGCGAATAGGCCTGATGGGCGAAGGATCGCGCCGCGAGAACGTGACAGTGCTACTGGGCGCGCTCGAGCAGATTCTTGCAGGAATGGGACTGGAACTCGCACGCGGCAAAGCATTAGAGGCGGCCGCGGCCGTGTACGCGTAAGCGGAGATGTAGGGTGCCGTTAGCGCGTTGGTGACTCCGTCATGAAGCACATCGGAATTTCCGAATTCAAAGCAAATTGCGGGCGTATCCTGGAACGTGTGGCTAAATCTCGGCGGCCGGTCCTGGTGACTCGTTTTGGCAAGCCGGTTGCGGAAATCGTTCCACCTCCGCGGCCAGCGCAGCACGGTAACTGGATGGGCTCGCTGGCGCACACGATGAAGATTCGGGGCGACATAATCAGTCCGGCGTCCGACGAAGAAGACTGGGACGCGCTTGCCTGAGACTGTCACTGAATTGCAGTCGACGAGACCGCGGAATCTACGCGAATCAGCGTAGCGGCATTTCACCCGCGCGTCACGGCTCTTGCGAACGGAACGCAACAGCCGCGCCGCTTTGCCCTCTCCCGTAACCGAACGGGCGAGGGACATTCTGTTTTCCATCCTTCTGGATGACACCTAGCGGTTTCCGGTACTGGCGGCCATTGGATCAAACGATTACCGCCTATTCTTCCTCGGCCTCGGCGCCGTTGCCGTTGGAGGCCTCGTCCTCTTCCTTCTCGGCCAGGCCTGCCAGGGCGCGGACGTGTTCGTTCTCATCGAGTTTCACGAGATGTACGCCCTGCGCGTTGCGGCCCGTTATCCGCACGCCCTTCACGCCCAGGCGAATCACCTTGCCGCCGTCGGTTATAAGCATCACCTGGTCGTCGGTGCCGACCTGCCGCACCGCGATGACCTTGCCGGTTTTGTCGGTCACGTTCATCGTGATGACGCCCTTGCCGCCGCGATGGGTCAGCCGATATTCGTCGGCCGGCGTGCGCTTGCCCAGTCCCAGCTCCGACACCGTCAGCAGTGTCTCGCCTTCGCGCACCGTGGACATCGAAACGATTTGGTCTTCGACCAGAGTGACGGTCTTGCCCTCTTTCTCCGTGTGCGATTCCATCTCCATTCCGGCCACGCCGCCGGTCGCACGGCCCATCGGGCGAACTTCCTCTTCCTTGAAGCGGATCGCCTGGCCTTCGCGTGTTGACAGCACGATTTGCTGATGACCGTCGGTGATGCGCACGTCGACCAGTGAGTCGCCGTCCTCGAGATTGATCGCGATGATGCCGTTGGAGCGGATGTTCTCGTACTCACCAAGCTCCGTCTTCTTTACGCGGCCGCGCCTGGTCGAGAAGAATACGTACTTGCCCGTGATGTCGCGCGGCACCGGAATAAACGCCTGCAAGGTCTCATCGTTGGCCAGGCTAAGCAGATTCGCGACCGAACGTCCCTTCGCGGCGCGCCCGCCCTCGGGCAATTCATACGCCTTGAGTTGATAGACCTTGCCGGAACTGGTGAAGAACATCAGGCGGTCGTGCGTGGAAACTCGTTCCAGATGCTCGACGAAATCTTCCTCGCTGGTCGTCGCGCCTATTTTCCCCCGCCCGCCGCGCCGCTGCATGCGATAGACGGAGATCGGAATGCGTTTGACGTAGCCGCCGTGGGTGACGGTGACGAGCACGTCCTCTTCGACGATCAGATCCTCGACCGAAAACTCGCCCTCGGCCTCGATGATCTGTGTGCGCCGCGCATCGCCGAACTCTTCCTTGATTTCCGCGAGTTCGGCCGCGATGAGCTTCAGCAGCTCGCGTTCATCGGTGAGGATTTTCTTGAGCCGCTTGATGGTCTCCGTCGTTTCCTTGTGCTCGGTCTCGATCTTCTCGCGCTCCAGCGAAGTCAGGCGGCGCAAGGTCAGGTCGAGGATCGCCTGTGCCTGAAGCTGCGACAGGCTGAATTGCTTCATCAACCCCGAGCGCGCGGATTCGGCGTCTTTGGAGTTACGAATCAGCTTGATGACCGCGTCGAGGTTCTTCAGCGCGATGAGCAGGCCTTCCAGGATATGCAGGCGCGCTTCCGCTTCGCGCAATTCGAATTGGGTGCGGCGGGTCAGAACGATTTTGCGATGCTCGAGGAACGTGAACAGGATTTCGCGCAGGTTCATCTCGCGCGGGCGTCCTTCGTGGATGCCCAGCATGATGATGCCGTAGCCCTGCTGCATCTGGGTGAGCTTGTAGAGCTGATTGAGCACGACGCGCGGCTCGGCATCACGCTTCAGCTCAATTACGATCCGCATGCCGTCGCGGTCCGATTCGTCGCGCAGATCGCTGATTCCGTCGAGGCGCTTGTCGTTGACCAGCTCCGCCATCCGCTCGATCAGCCGCGCCTTGTTCACCTGGTACGGAATTTCGCGCACGATTATCGAAGCGCGGCCGGAACGCTTGTCGGTCTCAATCGCCGCCAGCGCGCGCATCATCAGGGTTCCGCGTCCTGTTATGTACGCCTGCCGGATCGCCTGACGGCCGAGAAGCTGTCCGCCGGTGGGAAAGTCGGGGCCCGGAATGATGTCGAGAATTTTTTCGAGCGAGAGATCCGGCTTTTCGATCAGCGCGAGCAGCGCATTGCAGACTTCGGTCAGGTTGTGCGGCGGGATATTGGTCGCCATCCCGACTGCGATTCCGTCGGAGCCGTTGATCAGCAGGTTCGGAATCTGGGCGGGCAGAACTTCCGGTTGTTCCTGCGAACCGTCGAAGTTGGGGCCGAAGTCGACCGTGTCCTTGTCGATATCGAGCAGCAGCCGCTCCGCCAGCCGCGTGAGCTTACATTCGGTGTAGCGGTAAGCCGCGGGCGGGTCACCGTCGACGGAGCCGAAGTTGCCCTGCCCGTCGATCAGCGGGTAGCGCATGCTGAAGGGCTGCGCCATGCGCGCGAGCGCATCGTAAACCGCCATGTCGCCGTGCGGATGATATTTAGCCAGCACCTCGCCGACCACGCCCGCACACTTGGTGTAGCGCCGATTGGCGAGCAGCCCCATGCGGAACATGGCGTAGAGAATCCGGCGATGGACCGGCTTGAGGCCGTCCTGGATCATCGGGAGCGCGCGCCCGATATTCACCGACATCGCGTAGTCCAGATAGGACTGCCGCATGTCATCTTCGATATTCAGCAGCGAGGGTTCGTTGCGGATTGGTTCGTTGCCGTTGGTCTCTGCCATTTAGCTCGGCGCTCCCACTAATTCAGGAAGTCGATCATTGTGAAAATTCAATTGCATTCGCCCGGGCCCAGAGCCGCCCAGGTTTTGATTTTCTCGAGAATCTTTTCGCGATGGCGCTCACGGCGATGCCACATCAGGTCGATATCGAAAGCGTCTTCGGGATGCGCGATGTCTGCGAGATCCAGCGCGACGCCCATGGCTGCCTCGGCATCGCGCGCATCGCGATCGCAGACCGCGCAATTCGTCGCCATAGCGCGAATCTCATCATGCAGCAGCTCTCTCGGTCCCATGCGATGAATGAGCGGGGCGCGAAGCCGCGGAGCGCGCGTACCTGGGCATATGAATCAGGTGTCGAGGTTGCGGACGTCGAGCGCGTATTCCTCGATAAACTGCCGGCGCGGCTCGACCTGATCGCCCATCAATCTAGTGAAAATCTCCTCCGCCTCTTCCACCGACGAGATCTGAATTTTCAGCATCGAACGCGTCTCGGGATTCATCGTGGTCTCCCAGAGCTGCCCCGCGTTCATCTCGCCCAAGCCCTTGTAGCGCGAAATATCCAGGCCCTTCTTGCCCGCCTCCACCACCGCATCGGCCACCGCCTTCAGCGTCTCGACCGTGCGCACTTCGTCGCCGGTTTTGAGCTTGAGAGGAGAGCTGATCGCATCGATTTCAGGCTCCAGGCGGCGAATCTCGCGCAGCTCGCCGGAGTGAAAGAGCGCCAGATCGACGATGGTGGGCGGCGTCGAGCCATTGTGGCTGTGACCGATTACGACGCTCCATCGATCGGGGCCGTCCTGCCGCGACTGCGTGGTCAGGTTGTCGTTCTTGATGTCCTTGCGCAGCGCATCGGCCATCTGCTTGGCGGCCTTTTCGGATTCGAAATTCGCATCCGTGATCGTCTTGTCGGCAGCCAGCCTCGCGAGCGCTGCTACCACCGGGCGTTCCTTGGAGCGACGCTCCAGGTTCTCGAACATGCGATCGTGATAGAGCGCCTTGCGCACTAGGGTCTTGAGCGCCGCGCCTTTGAATTCGCGCGCATCCTTGCCCTTGCCGGACTCCAGGGTGATGGCCTCGGCACCCAGATCGGTCAGGTAATCTTCGAGCGCACTCTCGTCTTTCAGATAGCGCTCGGTCTTTCCCTTTTTGGCGCGGAACAGCGGAGGCTGCGCGACGTAGAGGTAGCCATTCTCGATAATCTCGATGAATTGACGGAAGAAAAACGTCAGCAGCAGGGTGCGGATGTGCGAGCCGTCGACGTCCGCGTCGGTCATGATCACGATTCGATGGTAACGAAGCTTCGCAAGATCCTTGTCCTTGCCGATTCCCATCCCGAGCGCGGTGATCAGCACCCGCAGCTCGGTCGAGGAAAGCATCTTGTCTATCCGCGCGCGCTCGACGTTGAGAATTTTGCCGCGCAACGGAAGGATCGCCTGGGTCTTGCGGTCGCGGCCTTCCTTGGCGGTGCCGCCTGCGGATTGCCCCTCTACCAGGAACAATTCGCTGCGCGCGGGATCGCGCTCCGAACAGTCGGCCAGCTTGCCGGGCAGCGAGCCGGAATCGAGTGCGCCTTTGCGCCGGACGAGTTCTTTGGCCTTGCGGGCAGCTTCGCGAGCGGCGGCGGCTTCCAGCGCGCGGTTGATGACTTTCTTGGCGATCGAGGGATTTTCCTCGAGATATTCGCCCAGCTTTTCATTGACCAGCGCCGCGACCAGGCCTTCGACCTCTGAATTGCCCAGCTTGGTCTTGGTCTGGCCTTCGAACTGCGGCTCGCCAAGCTTGACGCTTACGATTGCGACCAGACCCTCGCGGGTGTCGTCGCCCTCGAACCGCATGTCTTTGTTTTTGAAGAGCCCGTTCTTCTGCCCGTAGAAATTTATCGTGCGGGTGAGGGCGGATTTGAGGCCCGACAGATGAGTGCCGCCCTCAACGGTGTGGATGTTATTGGCGTAAGTGAAAAGCACTTCGTGCAGGGAGTCGGTCCACTGCATAGCAACTTCGATATCGACGCCTTCTTTCACGCCCTTGAAGAAGATGACGTCGTGTACGGCTTCGTTGCCCTCGGCGAGCGATTCGACGAATTCTGCGATTCCGCCCTCGTAATGAAACTCTTCCTGCTTGCCGGTGCGCTCGTCGCGCAGCCGGATTTTGAGGCCGGCGTTCAGGTACGCGAGTTCGCGCAAGTAACGCGCGACAATCTCGTATTTGAATTTGACCTCGTTGAAGATTTTAGGGTCCGGCGAGAAGGTGGTCTTGGTGCCGGTTATTTTCGTCGCGCCGCGTTCCTCGACCTTGCTCTTGGGAGCGCCGCGCTCGTAACGCTGAAAATAGACCTTTCCCTCGCGGCGGACTTCGACCTCGAACTCCTCACTCAGCGCGTTAACGACCGATGCGCCGACGCCATGCAGTCCGCCCGAAACCTTGTAGGCGCTGCGCTCGAACTTGCCGCCCGCGTGGAGAACGGTGTGGACGACTTCGAGGGCGGAGCGTTTCTCGGTCGTGTGCATCCCGACCGGAATCCCGCGGCCATTGTCTTCGACTGAGATACGGTCGTCGCCCAGGATCTCGACGTTGATTTCGGTGCAGTAACCAGCGAGCGCTTCGTCGACCGAGTTGTCTACGATTTCGTTGACGAGGTGATGCAGCCCGCGCTCGGCGGTGTCGCCGATGTACATGCCGGGCCGTTTGCGGACAGCTTCAAGACCCTCAAGAACTTTGATCGAATCCGCGCCGTAGCCTTCAGAACCCTGCTTTTGTGCCATAAATAAAGAGCGGCTGGACTACCTTCCCGTCCCCTCCACAGCCTTGAATCAAAGTATTCCTTCCCAGGCGAAAAGTAAAGGAATTCAACGGCGTCGAATGTTTAAAATCAAACACCGTTTATTGCCAAGTCTCAAAACCAAGAAAATGCACAGAAAAAGGGAATTATTATTAGTATCCGTGCTCCAAACCAAGAACCACTTCCAGCGCGCTTGTTCGCTCAATAATAAAACCCAATTCTAGATTATAATGATGCTTGGCACACCTGGGCCCGGAAGAGCGCAGCGAAGGAACGAGAAGAGATGTAATTCAGCTACGGTCGAGCCAGGCGATCACGCGCACGCGCGCTCGATTCCGTCGAAGAACTGCCACCACAAATCGAGCGATCGATTTACGGCGGCGCGAATCTTGGCCCGATCAGATTCGGCGAGCGTCATCTGGCTTAAGATATTGTCGCCGACGTCGCTATGATCGCGATCCGCAAGTTCGTGCACATCGAAGAATGCGACCTGGTCGCGGCTGAGCCCGTAGTGTTTTTCCAATGCGCGCGCGAACGGACCAAAATTGGTGACCACCTGACCCTCGGCAGCCACGTTGATTGCGCCGATTCCCTCGGCGAACGAGCGATCCTTGGTTGAGAGCTCGAACCAGTCGATAAGCGAGGCGGTCGAGGGCAGCGGCGTCGCGTCCGTCAGTTCGCCGCGATTCATGCCGAGACCCGTTCCGAAGCGGATGAACAGTTCCGGATGGGGCGCGCTGCCGGAAATCTTGCCGGTTTCCTCTTCGTACAGGCTCTCGGCCAGCTTGAGCCGTTCCTCGGCGTCGTAGCATCGCGAGTGCAACGCGCTCACCGCGCGCGGAAATTCCCGGACCTGGAGAAAGAACTGCGCGGCGAAGGTCTTCATTCCCTCGCGCGAGACCTTGCCCTCGCTGATCTTGCCCCACAAAGGATGGCGTCCGAAGGAGCGACGCTCCTTGACCATCGCGAAAAGATCTCGAACGAAGCTTTCACCGGGATTAGCCATTGCCGACCTCGCGCGCGGAAACCCGCACTGCACCTGGACAAAACGTACCAAGATGCGCGCCGGATTGGGAAGCGCCCCGGCGAGCCGATTATCTCCGCACCGCATGCGCGGCCGCGGCTGGATAGCTAGCGCCGCTCGAATTCCTCCGCGCACATCTCCTCGTACACACTCCGGCTGTCGCTGAGCATTTTCCTGCGCGCGTCCTCTTCGAGACTGGCGAGCATATCCATGTGCTCGTACCCATTCGGGACATAGCTGGTGTGCGAGACCAGGCCGTAACAGGGATCCCACGCGTGAAGCTGAATCGCGCGCGGCTCCATGACGAAATCGAAGCCGCCGCGTCCGGTCAAAGTCAACGATACCTGATGGCACGTGCTGGGCGAAGTCGATGCGATCGTGCCGGCCCATGCCAGATGAATCGGTCGATGAATATGCCCGCAGGCCACCCGCACCACTTGCGGATGCCGGGCGACGATTTCCTCCATCTTACGGCCGCCGTGAAGCCCCGCGGCGTCCATCCATTGAATCCCGGTGCGAAAAGGCGGGTGATGCATGAAAATGAACGTCGGAGAATCGGGGCGGGCTCGAAGCGTATCGTCGAGCCATCGCAGCCGATCCTCGCACATCAGTCCGTGATGGTGATCCGGAACGGTGGTGTCCAAACCGATCAGCCGGAGCGGAAAATCTTCGACAGCATAGTTGATGAACGCGGTATCCGGCTGCGGCATGTAGCACTGGTCGGCGAAAGCCTGGCTCAAGGCGTCGCGCCGATCGTGATTTCCAGGAATGACGAAGATTGGCGCCTTCAGTTTCGACAGGATTTCGCTCAGCACTTCATACTCTTCCGGACGGCCATGATCGGTGAGATCGCCCGACGCGATTACCACATCGGGCGCCGGGTCGAGGTCGTTGATATGCGCGATCGCCTGCGCGAGCTGCTCGTTGGTCGGCACCCGGCGATAGCACAACCGATCTCTCGCGACGACGTGAAGGTCGGTAATCTGGGCAATGATCATCGATGTCACCCCGCTGAGTCGGACAGAGTCCGCAGGTTACGCCGATTTCGCAGATCGATTTCTGAATCTGCGTTCCAATCTGCGTAATCTGCCGATTCTGCTTGCTCTCTATCTTCAGTCGGTGCGGCGGAGGTCGGCGAGAAATTCGTTGGAACCAATATAGCCGACCTTGCGCACTTGCACGTGTCCCGAGGAATCGATGATCAGCGTCGTTGGTACGCCCTGAATCTGATACTGGCTCATCAACGCTTCGTTGCTCTTGTCCTGATGCGTCAAGTCCGCGCGCATCCGCACGAAGCGCGACGCTTCTCTGACGACTAAGGGATCGATGAAGGTCGAATGCTCCATCTCGCGGCACGGAATACACCAATCGGCGGAAAAATCGATTAGCACCGGCTTGCGGGTTTCATTCGCGGTCGCGATCAATGAAGGATTGAACGGCTCGAACGTCAGCGGCTGTGCGGTAGGCCGCTGGACGACGAAGTAAATCAATGCAGCCACGGCTGCGACTCCGACTACCGATCGGAAAACCAGAAACGGCTGCCAGCCGCGGCCGGCGCGCGCGAAAAATCCCAGCCAGATACCCGCCGCGGCGGCATAGAATGGCAGCGCGCGGCCCAACAGATGATGCGGGACGACAGGTTCGAGAAAATAGAGCGCGAGGCCGATCAGAATAAAGCCGAAAAGCTGCTCCACCCACGCCAGCCATTCTCCCGATCGCGGAAGCTGGCGGATGCTTCCGGCCGCCAGCGCAAGCGCGATGTATGGCAGGCCGAGCCCCACCGCCAGCGTGAAGAATAGGGCGAAGCCGAACAGCGGGCTTTCGCTGCGCTCGACCATCAGCAGGAGTCCGAGGACGATAGGACCGATGCACGGCGCCGCCACTACGCCCATCCCCAGGCCCATTAGCAGCGAGCCCGCATAGCCGGGGCGCGCGATACCGGCCCGGCTCATCATCCACTGCGGCGGTTGCAGCGAAAACAACCCAAAGCTCGAAAGCGCCAGGGTCACCATCATCGCGGCCAGCGCCGAAAGCACGATCGGATTTTGCATCGCGGCGCCGAACAGCCCGCCGGAAAGCGCGACTGCCACGCCGACTGCGGAAAACATCAGGGCGATTCCCAGCACGTAGACAATCGCGAGCACGAACACGCGCCGCGGCCCGCCGCCCTGATTGCCGAAGTACGCGATCGTCACGCCGATCAGCGGATAAACACAGGGCGTAAGGTTCAGTGCGAGTCCGCCGAGCAGCACTGCCAGAAATCCGAGGAACCATCCATGATGCGCGAATATGTCATCGAGTACGTGCTCGGACTCGCCGACTCCGGCGGTCGTTCCTGCCGCGGCACCTTGTGCGACTGATGCTGCCGCTGCGCCGCTCGGAGCTGAAGCCTGGAGCGAATCGAGCGAGACGGTCGAGTTTACCGACGCCGGCCTGAGACACTGCAGGTTGTTGCACGCCTGATAGTCGATTGAGACCGACAAATCCTGGCCGGGCTCGGGCTTGTAGTCCGCGGCAGCCTTGAGCGGGACGGAGACTATGAGGAACCCCGAAAAGACCGAGAGCTTGTCGCCGCCCGAAAATTCCAGCGCCACTTCCTCGGCCTTGGGATATTGAACCGCGCCAACCGTGATCGATGCGGGTGGAACCACGCCGACGACCGTGGGGATGTAATCCTCGCTTAACGGATGGTCCGAGTTGATGTGCCACCCGGGTATCACGGTCGCATCGATCTCGAGATTACTGGTCTGGCCGGCGACTAGCGGATGGTCGAGCTTTAGTCCGGTTATCTCGACAATTTCATTCGGCTTCGGCAGCGCGAAAGCCGGAATTGCAAAGCCGAGGATTGCGGCGAGAATGAGCAGCGACGCCGCGCTCAGGCAGCGCCCTAGCGGCACGCGACAGCTAATTTGAATTACGCGATTTATCATCTGGTACAACGCCGCCCGCCGGTCGCGGGTTCCGCGCGTACGGTCCCGCTATTTGCCGGAATTTGCGGATTTGCCGTTGCTGGCTGACAAGGGTACCGAACCTACTATCTCAAGCCCATAACCGGGCAGGTTGGCAAGGCGCGGAGTCGCATCGGACATGATGATCATCTTGCGCACGCCGACGTCGCGCACAATCTGCGCGCCGACGCCGTAGTCTCGGAAGTCCGCTTCGGCGGTGCCGTAACGCGTGCTCGGCCGGCGCCCGCCGCGGCCATTCGATCCATCGAGCTCGGCGGCGATCAGGTTGGATTCGCGTTTCAGGTACAGCAGCACGCCTTCTCCCGCCTCCGCGATTCGTTCCATCGCGCCACGGAGCAGGTTGCGCGTGTTGCGCGGCTCGACGCCGAACACATCGCCCGGGAGATACTCGCGATGCACGCGCACGAGGACCGGTTTCTGTGGGTCGACCTTGCCCATTACCAGCACCAGATGCTCGGTGTAGTCGACCTGGTTGCGATAGACGATCGCCTTGAAGTCGCCGTACTGCGTCGGCAGCGCCGCCTCGGCGATACGATGGACCATCGTCTCGTTGCGCAACCGATACTCGATGATGTCGGCCACCGTGACGATCTTCAGATTGTGGGTGCGCGCGAATTCGACCAGGTCGTCGCGCCGCGCCATCGTGCCGTCGTCCTTCAGAATCTCGCAGATGACGCCGGCCGGTTTGAGGCCCGCCAGCCGCGCGAGGTCGACCGCGCCTTCGGTCTGTCCCGTGCGCACCAGTACACCGCCGTCGCGCGCGCGCAGCGGATAAATGTAACCGGGGCTGATGAACTCGGACCCGCTCGCATCTTCGCGAGTCGCCTGCAGAATGGTGATCGCGCGATCGTGTGCCGATTGCCCCGAACCGGTGCAGCGCCGCGCCGTAATCGAGGTCGTGAACGCCGTGCCCAGGGGAGCCTGGTTGTCGCCGACCATCATGCTGAGCCCGAGCCGGTCGATTCGCTCGGCAGCCATCGGCAGGCAGATCAGTCCGCGCCCGAACTTGGCCATGAAATTGACCGCCTCGGGCGTGACCTTCTCGGCTGCCATGCTCAAGTCGCCTTCGTTCTCGCGCTGCTCGTCGTCCATCATGATGATCATGTGGCCGCGGCGCGTCTCTTCGATCGCTTCCTCAATAGAGACGAAAGGCGCCCTGGCTTTGGCGCGCGGATTTATTTCACCGAACATAGGATATTGCTCGAAACTTACTCTTATCCTAAGAAATTCTCGCCCGCCAGCAAAGTAAGCCGCCCGCTGCTATGCTGCCGCGCATGGCCATTCGCAGTGCCGTCCTGTTCGCGGCGGGGCGGGGCACCAGGCTCGGCGCCCTGACGGCGCACACGCCGAAGCCGCTGCTCGACGTGGCCGGCGCGCCGCTGATTGTGCATATCGTAGGCGGGCTTATCGAGGGCGGCCTTCACGAATTCATTATCGTGGAGGGCTATCTCGGCGCACAAATCGCGCAATGGTGCGCGGAATTCGCGAAAGCCAACCCCGGCGTGACGATTCAGCCGGTTCGGCAGCGGCAGCTCGATGGAACCGCGGGCGCGATGCTTGCGGCGCGCGATCTACTCACAGGCGAGCAGCGGTTCATATTCGGATGGGGCGACATCTTGATGGATCCCGGGAATTATCCGCGCTTCCTCGGCGCGGCGCGGTCCGCCGACTACGATCTGTTGATCGCGTTGAATCGGGTTGATGATCCTTGGCGCGGCGCGGCTGTATACGTCACGCCGGACATGCGCGTCGAGCGGCTCGTCGAGAAGCCGGAACGGGGCACTTCGGCCACGAATTGGAACAACGCGGGACTGTTCGCGGCGACTCCTCTGTTATTCGAGTACATCGCGCAGCTGGAACCATCATCACGCGGTGAATTGGAACTTCCACAGGCGATCGCCGCGATGATCGCGGACGGGCGCGTCGTTCGCGCGGTCGAGATGCGAGGATTTTGGAGCGATGTCGGCACGCCGGAAGATCTCGAAGCCGCACGCGCTCATTTCGGGGAGCGGCGACCATGAGCGACGAGCAATGGGACGATTCAGAGTTGGCACGAGTCGCGATCCTCGCCCGTGAAGCTCGCGCCGCTGCGGGCGCGGATGCGCGGCTTTTTGCCGTGCGTGCTCCCGGCCGCGTCAATCTGATTGGCGAGCACACGGATTACAGCGGCCTGCCCGTGCTGCCGATCGCGATCGATCGATCGACGATCATCGTCGCGGCGGCATCTTCCACGCGCGAGATAGCGCTGAACAATGCGGACCGCTCTTATCCGCCGCGAGTCTTTGCGCCCGATCGCAAAATTCCACCGCATGCGACGGGTGATTGGGCCAACTACGTGAAAGCCGCCGTGCAGGGCGTGATCGATCATTTCGCGGCGCGCGGCGTCGATGCGGACGCGATGCGCGGTGCGCGGATGTTCATCGACGGGCGCGTACCTGCGGCCGCCGGCCTGTCGTCATCGGCTGCCCTGACGGTCTCGGCGGCGCTGGCGTTCATGGCGGTTAACGGGCTTGAGTTGCCTGCGATCGAGACGGCGGCGATGGTCGCGCGCAGCGAATGGTACGTCGGGACGATGGCGGGCGGGATGGATCAGGCTGCGTCCATTTTAGGCCAGCGCGACCACGCGCTCTTTATCGAGTTCGACCCGCTGCGTGCTCGTGCGGTCAAGATGCCGTCCGACGCGGCGCTGCCGGTGGCGGATAGCCGTGAGACAGCCGACAAATCCGGCAAGGTACGTACCGAATACAACCGGCGCGTCGTCGAATGCAGGCTGGCTGCCCGCTTTCTGGCGGCTGCGGCGGGTTTCGCCGGCGTGCGGATACTCGGCGACGTTATCCGGCAGGCGCCGGATTGGAATGCCGCGGCCCTGGTCGCCGCGCTCAGGCAGGTTGCGCCCAAGCGGATCGCTCCTGACCTGGTTAACGCCGCGCGCTTGCTGGGTGTCCCACACGATGAATTGGCGCGCGAGATTCTGGGCGAGGGCGCGACGCGAATCGTGCTGGATCCGACGCGCCCACTCGAGGTGCTGCGGCGCGCGCGTCATGTGCTGAGCGAGACTGAACGGGTCATTCGAGCGGCTCGCGTTCTTGAAGCTGGCGCTCTGGACGAGATGGGCGCGCTGATGAACGCTTCCCATCGGAGCCTGGCGGAGGACTTCGAGTGCAGCACGGCGCGGCTCGACGCGATGGTCGAATGCGCGCGGCGGGCCGGCGCCCTCGGCGCGCGCCTCACCGGCGCCGGGTTCGGCGGATCGATCGTGGCGCTATGCCGTTCGGGTGACGCCGCGCGCGTAATCGAAGCGCTCGACCGCGAGTATTACGAGCCGCTGGGAATCGCGTCGGAGCCCGCGCGCGCAATTTTGCACGCGAGCCCAGGCGCGAGCGTGATGGAGCTCGCAGCGGTTTAGGAAAGGGAATGGCGGCGCGGAAAAACCTCCGCGCGTCGATCCGCGCCACCCATAAGTTCCTTCTCCCGCCGGGAGAAGGTGGCGCGCTGCGCGCCGGATGACGGTCGGTGGATTCATCGCGAATATTCGTGACGAAGCAACTGGCCCTTTCCCGTCTAGCTTCGCGAGCCATCTCTCCCGGAAGGCCAGGGGCTGTCTTTGCCGCACTTACCTTTTGTTCATGCGCACGATGCGGGCGGAGTGCGCGGGAAGGTCAATTGCGCCGGTAGCATCTTCTCCCTCATCGCCGAGCGCACGCAGATGAAACTCGCCATCGCCGAGTCTGGTCACATCGAACCGTTCCGGTGATTCGCCGCGGTTCAGAATCATCGCCATAGCGCCATCGCGCGTTTCCTTCACCAGCCCGCGGATCTCCCCATTTTCCATCAGGTCCAGCGCGATAATCGGCTCCCGTTCCGCGCCGGAATCCATTTCTGCGCCGAGCGCCGCGGCTTCGCGGTAAAGCGAGCTTTCCGCTTCGCCCAGCAGCGCCATATCATCCGAGATGAGCAGCATTCCGCCGCTGCCTGCTATCACGCTTGCGAGCGCGAGCCGCTCTTCCGCCGTCAGTTGCGTCTCGCTGGCCCGCAGCATCAGGCAATCGGGATCGTTGAGCCACAGCCGGCGATGCATAAAGCTGCGCGCGATGATCGCATCGAGCGCGTGAACTGTAGATGGATCGCCGGAGCCGGCGCCGCCCCAGAACGGCGACACGTCGGGCCCGATTCTCATGCCGTCGACGATTCCGATGGCCTGGCCGAGTGGGCAGCCGCATCCGAGAATAAAAGCATTGTCGCCGGCACCAGCGCGAATCGCGCGAAGGCCGATGCTGAGCGTTTCGGCGCGCGTCAGATTTGGATCGTGGCGGGCACCTTCAGCCGCGGCAGCGTATAGAAAATCGAGTTTCAGGTACGAATATCCAAACTCGTCGACCAGTTTTCGGAACAGCGCTTCGAGATGTTGCTGAAAATCGGGATTGCTCGGGTCCAGCGCATACGCGAATTTGTCTTCGTCCTGCGTCCAGTTCGGATTGTAGCTCGCACGCAACGGCTCACCGCTTTCGTGACGAATCAACCAATCCGGATGAGTGCGCATCAGCTCCGAATCACGCGCGGCGAGGAATGGCGCCGTCCAGATTCCGGCCGCAAAACCGGCGCCGCGGATTTCGGCTGCGATCTTTTTCAGTCCGCCGGGAAATTTGCCGTTGGTCCGGTCCCAATCGCCAAGCGCGGCCTGAAAGCCGTCGTCGAGCTGCACGACTTCGATTGGAAATTGGTCGCGCATCGCGGCCAGCGTGCGAAGGTTCGCGCGTAGCGCGTCTTCCGTAATCGCATGAAAGTAGTGGTACCAGGAGCACCATCCCCGCTGGAACGGCGCTTGAGTGCGCGCGTTCATTGCGTCACCGATCTTCGAGGCCCATCGTGCGGCGAGCTGCGCCGCCGGTTCGCGCGATCGCGTGAAGTACAGCGGCGGGAGCTCGCGCGTCGCGTGCGGAGCGAGTTCCACACCATCCAGAAGCGCGCGCGCCAGGATCGCTTCGGGCGACAGCACGGTGAGCGTGGTCAGACTCGATGCGGCATCGGTGAATCCCGCCAGCACGCGTTCGCCGTCGGCGCCTTCGACGATCGTGAACAACTCGGAAGTTGCGGCTTCCGGCGCCTCAACCGGACGAATCGCCTCGCTCTGATGGTTGATGCGGAGCACCCGTGACATCTTGTCGTAGCGATGCTCGCGGGTCTGTCCCACGACGGCCGCGCCGGAAGCGCTCCAGGACTGATAGCCGTGCTTGAAGAATCGCGCGGGCGCGGCAGAATCGAAACCGGTCGCGACCACAAACCACGCGGCGTCGAGCTTGATCGGGGTCTCGCCCCGATTGACGATTCGTGCGCGCGCAACGATGTCGCGGTCGGAATATTCAAATCGTGCGGTGCACGCCGCGTGCCCATCGTTGCCCGAAACTTCAGCCGCGCCCGCGGGATGAGCGATCACGAGCAGATGCGCAGCGCGCTTCGCATCGCGGTAATGGATTTCAATTTGCGCGAGATTCACATCATCAAGCGTTGCAAAGCCGCGACATATCGGCAACCCGCTCGATTGCGTTGGCGTGCTCTGGCAAAATTAAAAGTGTCTTCAACATTCGGAAGAGGTCGTCACCCAAGAGGTCGTCACGATCAATAGAGTGCCCGAGATAGAAGCCGCCGAGACGGATACGCCGGAAGAGTTGCCCGAACTCGAATCGGCCTGGGAAACTCGGCTGTCCGCCTTCCGCGCATTGCGGCATCGCAATTTCCGTCTGTTCTTCGCGGGGCAACTCGTCTCGTTGATCGGCACCTGGATGCAGTCGGTCGCGCAGGCGTGGCTCGTCCTCAAGCTCACCAATTCTCCGATGGCCTTGGGCCTGGTCGCATTCGCCGGGTTCACGCCGATCGTTTTCGTAGGATTGTTCGCGGGCGTAGTCGTCGATCATGTCGATCGCCGTCGCATGATAATCGTCGCGCAGACGCTGCTGATGATGAGCGCGTTCGTTCTAGCCGCGCTGACCTGGGCCGGCGTGGTTCGCGTCGAGCACGTGATCATCCTTGCCGCGCTCAACGGGTTTGTCAGCTCGTTCGACATGCCGGGTCGGCAGGCATTTGTGGTCGAGATGGTTGGCAAGGAAGACCTCTCGAACGCGATCGCGATGAATTCGATAATCTTCAACGGCGCGCGGATGGTCGGGCCCGCGATCGCCGGCCTTCTGATCGCCGTCATTGGCGTCACCGGATGCTTCCTGCTCAACGGTCTGAGTTTCCTCGCGGTCATCGGGGGCTTGCTCGCAATGGACACTCCGCGCCGCGAACGCCGCCAGATCGGCTCTGCGATGTTGCGGCAGGTGCGCGAAGGCCTCGCCTACGTGTGGCATCATCGCCCGAGCTTCTACCTCCTGTTGCTGGTCGCGATCAGCAGCGGCTTTGCGGTGCAGTACGCCGTCCTGGTGCCGATGTTCGCGCGCGACCTTCTGCATAGCGGCGCGCGCGGCTACGGATTCCTGATGGCCGCGCAGGGGCTGGGCGCGGTCGCCGCCGCGATCGTCATGAACTCGCGGCCCGATGAGCCTCGCATACTGCGGCAGAACCTGGTCTTCGGATTATTCTGTATGGCAGCGTCGATTTTCGTGTTCGGCGTATCCCGGTGGATGGTCGTCTCGCTGATCGCGCAGGCGCTCATCGGCGCCGGACTGATGAATCACATGGTGACCACGAACACGATGCTTCAAATGTTCGTGGCCGACGAACTCCGCGGCCGCGTCATGAGCATCTACACGCTCTCATTCATCGGGACCGCGCCGCTCGGAAGCCTGGGCGTCGGATTCGTCGGCGAGCACATGAGCCCGCGCGTCGCAGTGGTCATCTGCTCAATCTTCGCCTTGGGATGCGCCTTTCTTCTGCTCACCAAGCTCAAGGTCATCGCCGAAGCGCAAGCTGCGCTGGAAGCGGCGCCCCTCGCATCGTAACTTCTTCGCGCTTGCCTATGGGCATGGCGCTCTCCGATAATCCGCCCGTGGCATCCGAGCGCCCTCGTCGAAAGGAACCCGATAGTCGCGCGGCGATTTTGCGCGCGATGCCGCCGATCGATGAGTGCCTCCGCGCCGTGGAGACAGGACCGTATGCCAAGGGCTTGAGCCGCGACTACCTCAAGATGGTCGTGTCGCGCGCGGCCAATGAGTTGCGCGCCGAGATCATTGCGGGGCGGCGCAAGTCAGGTACCGACCGGGCGGCGATGATCGCCGAAATCGCGCGGCGCGCCGGCGATGCAATCGTCGCGGACGAGCCGATGCTGAAGCCGGTTGTGAATGCGACCGGAGTAGTCCTCCATACGAACTTGGGCCGCGCCATTCTGGCCGAGCCTGCGATCGAGGCGGTCGAGCAAGCCGCGCGCTCGGCGCTCAATCTCGAATACGACCTGGCAAATGGCGAGCGCGGCGACCGCGACGCGATCGTCGAGGGAGAATTGTGCGCGCTGACCGGCGCGGAAGCTGCTACCGTCGTCAACAACAATGCCGCCGCCGTGCTGCTCGTGCTCAGCACGCTCGCCGCGGGACGCGAAGTGATCGTGTCGCGTGGCGAGCTGATCGAAATAGGCGGTTCGTTCCGCATTCCCGATGTGATGACGCGAAGCGGAGCGCGCCTGCGCGAGGTCGGCACGACCAACCGGACGCATCCGCGCGACTACGCGAACGCGATCGGTCCCGAGACTGCGCTTCTGATGAAGGTGCATCCGTCGAACTACCGCGTCGTCGGGTTCACCAGCGAAGTGCGGCTGGATGATCTGGTCGCGATCGGCCGCGAGGCTGGTGTCGAGGTAGTCGAGGACCTCGGTTCCGGCGCGCTCATCGATCTGGCGCAGTATGGCTTGCCGCGCGAGCCGGTTGTGGCCGATCGAATTGCCGCGGGCGCCGCGATCGTGACGTTTTCGGGCGACAAGCTGCTGGGCGGCCCGCAAGCGGGATTGATCGTCGGGCGGCGGTACCTGATCGACAAGCTCAAGGCGAATCCGCTGAAGCGCGCGCTGCGGTGCGACAAGCTTACGCTGGCCGCGCTCGAAGCGACGCTGCGAATCTACCTGCGGTCGGACGATATTGCCGGTGAGATTCCGACGCTGCGCCTGATGCGCCGGAAGCCCGCCGAGCTTCGCACCGTTGCGCTTCAGGCGCGGGAGATAATCGCGCAGCACCTCGGCGGCCAATTCAAGGTCGAGGTGACCGACGCAGACTCCGAGGTCGGATCGGGATCGCTGCCGAGCGAAGCGCTGCCCTCAGCCGCCGTGAGCATCACTCATCCGGACATCGCGCCGAACGCGATCGCCGCGATGTTTCGCCGGGCGCGGATAATCGGGCGGGTCGGCAAAGACGCGTTCCATCTCGACATGCGCACCATCGAGGACCCTTCGGTCTTCGCAGTGAATCTGACGGTGGAATAAACCGCGTGCACCTATGCGCGCGAGGAGGGAGCCATGCCGGACAAGACTTATAAGATCATCGAGGTAGTCGGAGTCTCAGAAGAGAGCATCCATCAGGCCGTGCGCAACGCGCTCAAGAAGGCGAACGAGACCATTCGCAACATCGATTGGTTCGAAGTCAATCACATTCGCGGATCGGTGACCCGGAAGGGCGAACCAGTGTTTCAGGTCGAAGTGCGAATCGGCTTCCGGCTCGAGGGCGACGCGGCCAACTGATCGCCGCCGTCCGCTTTCTAAGCAGGCTTGCGATGGGTTAGCTTCTGACCGGCACGGCCCGGGGAATATCACGCGGGCACGCGGAGGAGCGCTATGAAGTTCGCGACGTTCATGATGCAGACGCAGCCGTCGAGCCTGTCGGCCGTTGCGCGCAAGGCGGAAGAGCTGGGTTTCGACTCGCTCTGGATACCCGAACACATCATCCTGCCCGTCCAGTACAAATCGCCCTATCCGTATTCGTCGAGCGGCCGCATGCCTGCCCCTCCGGATACTCCCCTGCATGATCCTCTGCTCGCCCTTGCCTACGTCGCGGGAATAACCAGCACGATCAAGCTTGCGACGGGCATTTATGTTCTTCCCATTCGCAACCCGTTCACGACCGCCAAAGCAGTCGCGAGCCTGGACGTGCTATCGGGCGGACGATTCATTTTCGGCATCGGCATCGGATGGCTCGAAGAGGAGTTCCAGGCGGTCGGCGCGAGCTTCAAGGACAGAGCGCTGCATACGCGCGAATACGTCGCGCTGATGAAAGAACTGTGGACGAAGAGCGACCCCGTCTACAAAGGCAAGACGGTAAATATCGAGGGGTTCAGGTTCATGCCGAAACCCGTGCAGCGGCCGCATCCGCCAATCGTTTTCGGCGGACACACCGAGCCCGCGTTGAAGCGAACCGCTCGGCTTGGCGACGGATGGTACGGAATCGCGGAGAGCATCGCGGGCACTCGCGAAACAATCGAGCGGCTGCGCGCGCACGAACGGACCTTCAATCGCGCGACGCCGCTGGAGATAACCGTCGCGCCGCGAATCGGCGAGCCGCTGAACGTATCACACGTCAAGCAGTTCGCGGAGATGGGCGTCTCGCGCATCATCTTCGCCGCGGGACCGTCGACCAAAGAGCAGCTGGCGGGACTCGAGCGCTTCCGCGACGAAGTGATGAGCAAGGTCTGATCGCCCGGGACTCGACGAAGCAAGAGTTCCCTGCTTGGCGTCTGCTCGGATGCACAGATATCATCAATCGCGATTTCCCGTGCGACGAACCTGGAGGCCTGCGTTCTAGATGAAAAAGTGTCCGAGCTGCGACAAGACTTACCCCGACACTGAGACATTTTGCGAGACTGATGGCACCGCGCTTCTGAACGCAAGTCCCGCCTTCCTCGAAAGCAGCGGGCAGGGCGCGCCGGAGCAGGGAATCGAATGCCCGATCTGCGGTGGTAAGTCCGAGCCCGGTGAACTCATCTGCAATTTCTGCGGAGCACGTCTCACCCACGATGCTCCCGTGCCTCCGCCGCGGACGCCACCGCCCCCGGCCTCGCGACCCTCGCCTTCGCCGGGTCAGGCGCGAACTGCAATTTCGACTGCGCCGCCACCGCAATCCTCAAGAAAGCTTACCAGCCAGATGCCGGAGCAGGAGTCCGACGAAGGGGACCGCGGCGGTGGAGGCAGTTCGTTCAGCGCCATCGGCTACATCCTGGCCGCGCTCATCGCTCTCATCGGCGGCGCCTGGCTTGCGCTGCATTTGAGTTCGCGTGGCGGAGCGAAAGAGGGAGCGGCAGCCTCGCCGTCGGCTGCCGTTTCTCCCGCGCCCGCAGTGCCCGCGGGCCCGCTGGTCGCGCTCGCCAACACCATCTCGATTCAGATTACCGGCGAGTCATCTGCGGCTCCCGAGCGAAGCCCGGACGCGATGCGTAAAGTATTCAACGATGGCAGCGGCACGCTGCTCGATGCATATCGGCGCGCGCTCGCGGGCGACTCCACGATCAGCGACGGAATGATCGTCAGCCTGAAAATCATGCCCGATGGTTCCGTGGGCGGTGCCGCCGTGCGGACTTCAACCGCGCCGAATCCGGGTCTCGATGCCGAAGTGGTGAAGGATGTATCCGGCTGGTCCTTCCTGCCGTTCGGCGGCAGCCAGGTGCAGGCGGACTTTCCGGTTATCTTCGCACACGATACGACGGAACAAGCGAGCATCGAGTCCGCGTTAAGTACGCGGCTTTCGAGTCTCGCTCCCGATGAAGCATCGGAGTATGGCGCCTCGTTTGTGGCGACCGCGACTCCGGTTGTCACCCCGGCTCCAGTGGAGTCTCCGCCGCCCGCGGAGGTGATGACGCCTGCGCCAACCCCCGTGCGAACGCCGCGCCCGCATCGCCGCCCTCCCACTCCGAGGCCCACGCCTTCGCTGCGCGACCGAGTCACGATGGCGCTGCGGTCGAATCGCAAACTTGGGCGCGTCCAGTTCTATACGAACCCGGATGGCTCTGTCGTGTTGTACGGGACGGTCTTCGACGACAAGGACAAGCTGCTGGCGGAGCGGACGGTGCGCTCGGTGCCGGGCGTCACGGGCGTGGCTGACAATCTCGGGACCGACGAGGCTATATGGGCTACGCAGCAGGCGCAGATTCAGGCGCAGCTCGCGACCGCGGGGTTGGACAAGGTGACGGTCAAGATTATCGGCAAGGAGGCGTTCCTCAGCGGAGAGGTGAAGAGCGAAGCCGACAAGGATCGAGCTGTGACGATTACCGAGAACGCCGCTCCCGTGCACGTTGCTGGGAACATCATCACGGTCGAGCCCGGCAGCGTGTTCTGATTTTGATTGTCGCGTCGCGGCATAATAGGTTCTGGATCGTTTCGATCGCGATGATCGGCAGTTCCTGCGATCGAGCGAACAACCTGTCGGGCAGTTGCGGCGCCGCGTTCGATGACCGCAACGAGGGTTACGGTTTGTTCCCAACCTAAGCAGTGTTAGGTATTGACAAGGTTTGGTACGAACGATTAGATCGCCACAAGAGCGCGGCGAATGCCGCTCCCACCCAGGAGGTTTCCCATTCCATGGCTGAAGCAGCACCTACGTCCTGTAAGCAGGCATTTGATTTAATGCCGAGTCGTTTCAACAAGGACGCCGCCAAGGGACTTAATGCGATCTACCAGTTCGACCTGTCGGGCGACGGTGGCGGCAAATGGCACGTGACGATCGCCAACGATGCCTGCGAGGTAAAAGAGGGCCCGGCCGCCTCGCCGAGCATCACGATCTCGATGACCGCGCAGGATTACCTGGATATGCTGAGCGGCAAGCTCAACGGCCAGATGGCGTTTATGACCGGCAAGCTGCGCATCGCAGGCGACATGGGTCTTGCATTGCGTATGCAGAGCCTGTTCCAATAGGGGAGTGCAGGCCTGACGCCTGACTCAAAGTTCAGAAGCGGCGGGTTCGGACCCCGGACCCGCCGCATAAAAACTGCCAAGCATCGTTTTTCCAAAATCATTCCACGCAGATAGTCCCGTTACGGGTTTCAGGATCCGGTACACGTTCCATACGAACGGCCGAATTGCATAGCAGGCAAAAGCAACTGCACACACAGCGGATACGCTGTTCCCCGATAACAATTTCCAGGACTTGAGCAATTTGATCCCACAACCATAACCAAAAGGAGAACGGAATCACGCTACACGAAGAGAGAATCCGTATGGGTGCACCCGAAATGAGTGACGAAGAAGAGAAACTGAACGGAAACGGCAATGGAACCGAGGAAGCGCGCGACAGCGAATCGCTGGCCAAGCTTTCCAAGGAACTGAACAACTGGCGGCGGCGGCGGACCTCGTCGCGCCCGAGCCGCGCTGACGGCCCGGCCGCGAGTTACTCTGAGCCTGCTCGCACGATCAAGGTGCGTGGCCACGAAACACTCGTGGTGCGCAAACCCAAGATCGTCGTACCAAAGCCCCCGTCCAATCCGGCCCCGTCCGCGTAGCAGCCTCCCGATTCGCCGTCGGGGCGAACCGGAAGATGCGGTGGTGGTGGAGGAAGGATGATGGGCTAGGAGCGGAAGACCTCGACCGGCATTTCGCGCGACGCTTGTCGCGCGGGATAGAACGTCGCGATTGAACAGAGCGCCAGCGAAGCCAGCGCTACCAGGGCGAAATCCAGCGGCCGCGCCGCGATCGGCGGCGTCGACATGCCGTAAATTTCCTTTTGAATGTGAATGAAATGGTAGTGCGCCAGTGCGAAGCATCCTGCCGCGCCGATGATCAAGCCTGCCAGCGTTCCGGCCCCGCCCACGATCATTCCTTTGAGCACGAAGATCCGGCGCACGTCGCGTCGTGTAGCGCCCATCGCGATTAGCACGGCAATATCCTTGCGCTTTTCCATCACGACCATGATCAGCGTCGCGACCAGGTTGAAAGCCGCCACGCCAATCAGCATCACCAGCACGAGTGAATAGACGCGCTTGAGTATCACCCAGCCGGCCTCGGCTGACTCGTTGAAATCGATCCAGTTCTGCACGTAGTAGGGCCGGCCAAGGGTTCTGCGCAAGGCCGCGGTTACCGCGACCGTGTCATCGAGATTGGCCAGGTGCACTTCGATACCATCGACCCTGTCGCCGCGGCCGAAGAAATCCTGCGCGCGCTGCAAGTCCATCAGGATCAGGTTGCTATCAATGGTGTTCTGCCCCGATTCGAAAATCGCGCCGACTACGAAATCACCCGTTCGTGTCGAAATGCTGCCGTCGGCCGCGATGAGCGGTGTCACCAGCCGCACCTGATCGCCGATCTTGGCCTTGAGCTTCTCCGCAAGTCCCGAGCCGATTGCGATCGCGCCGACATTCGTTTGCTGGCCCGCGCCGCCGGGAGTGGCAATCGTGTAGCTGTTCATGAGCGCGCTGAAGGCTCCCGCGATCAGGTAGCGTCCCCATCGATCATCGACCACGTGGTTGTCAGGTTCCACCGCGCGTACGAGCACGCCGCTGACGCCGCGGCCCGAACTGATGATGCCGTTACCGGAAACGAACGGGTCGGTGCCGTTCACGCCCGCAACCGCCGCCGCGCGTTCCTCGATTTCCGAATACTTCGCTATTGAGCCTTCGGCGCTATAGATCATCACTTCCGGCCTAACGCTCAGAAAAGACTGCTTGAAGCTCTGCTCGAATCCCCCCATCACGGCCAGCGTGATCGTCAATGCGGCCACGCCGATCATCACGCCGACGGCGGTGAAGATGGTCGTGACGGAAATGAAGGCTTCTTTGCGGCGCGCGCGAAGGTAGCGAAGGGCGATCTTTAGTTCGTAGCGCACAGCGGGACGGAAAACGCGATCGAATTGCGCCGCTCGATGGCGGCAGCGATGCTCAGAATATCACGTTTTCTTTCTGGAGCTGCTCTATTTCCTCGCTGCTGAGCCCGAGCATGCCGTGGAATATTTCCTCATTGTGCTGGCCCAGCACGGGTGCCGCCCACCTCAGCTCACCCGGCGTCCGGCTCAGCCGATGCTGCAAACCTTCGTACGGCGAGGGACCCATCTCCTTGTGTTCGAGCCAATGCCAGAAATCGAATGCTTCGAGGTTTTCGTCCTGATGCAGGTCCATGCAATTTTGAACTGGGTACGCGGCCACGCCCGCGCCTTGCAGCTTATGCGTAAGGTCCTGTGCGCCCTGCGTGCGCGTGAGCGAATTTACAAATTCATCGAGCGCGACGGCGTTTTCGATACGCCCGCGCTTGCTCTGAAAGCGCGCGTCCCGCGATTCCCCGCTGAGCGCCTGAAGCATCGCTTTCCATTCGATGTCGTCATTGACGGCGATCGCGATCCAGCGCTCGTTGCCGTCTTCGTCCGCGCATCGATATGCCCCGTGCGGCGCGTAGCGATCGGATGCGTTGCCGCGGGGACCGAGCACGCGGCCTGTCGCAAAGTAGTCGATTAGCGCGGGTGCAAGGTTGTGCAGCGCCGCTTCGTATTGCGACATATCGACATACTGCCCCTTGCCCGTGCGGCGGCGATAGTCGAGCGCCGCAAGCAACGCCGATGCAGAAAAGCGCGGCGCCACGAAATCGCTGTAGGCGCCGTAAGGCGGGCAGGGCGAGTCCACGTCGTAACCGGCGATGTAATAGAAGCCGGACAGCGCCGCCATCAACTGGCCGAATCCGGGGTAGAGCGCATTCGGTCCGGTCTGACCCTGCATGCAGGTCGACAGCATGATCAGTTCCGGATTGAGCTCGCGCAGACGCTCGTAGTCGAGCTCCCAATTGCGCATCGCCTTGGGCGTGAAGCTCTCGGCCACGATATCTGCCCATGGGACCAGTTTTCTTACGAGTTCGCGTGCACGCGACTTGCTGAGGTCGATCGTGATGCCCTTTTTCGAAGTGTTGTAGCTGGCGAAAAACTGGCTCGCGTTCGGCCCCGGACGCGCATCCTTCCACGGCGGCGCGAGCCTCAGCACGTCCAGCCGCGCGGCGGATTCGATGCGAATAACGTCGGCGCCGTTGTCGGCGAAATACTTGGTCGTAATCGGCGCGACTCCGACCCAGGAGAAGTCGAGAATCTTCACTCCTTCAAGCGCAAAGCGGCCCATCGTCCTAGATCGCTCCCTTGGCGTTGAGGCTTCTCAGCCGGTCGGCGCTGATGCCGAGCAGGCCGCCATAGATCTCGCTGTTATGCTCGCCGATCCGCGGCGCGCGCGCGTATGGTCCGACCGGAGTGACGCTCAGTTTGGCGAACGCTCCCGGCATCGTAAGCTTGCGGCCCAGCGTGTCGTCCTCGATCTCCACGAAGTACTCACGCGCCTTGAGCTGGCGGTCGCGTGCGATATCGGCGACGGTCGTGACAGGAGCCAGCAGGATGCGCCGCTTCAGCGTACCTTCATAGATTTCGTCTTTGGTCATGGTGAGGAAGAACTGCTGGATGCGATCTTCGAGATCGTTGATCTCAAAATTGTCGCGATCCGTCAGCTTCATGAACATCCCGGGTACCCAGGCGGTCCAGTCTTTTTCGAGCATCCAGTCCGCCGCAAAGCCGTGCTCGTTCATCCACATCACGAGCGCCTTGGTCGATGCTCCCCCGAGCGTGCCGCCTGCGACCAGCGCCGCCATGTGCCCGTCCTTGCAGCGGAAGATCATCTTGCGTCGCGTCCCGGCCGATCCGGTAAACACACCGCTGCGGCGCATATAGTCGCCATGCAAAATCGGCATCGCCTGCTCGTTCATCAGCGTCCATACGATGCAGGCCTGCATATCGACGACGACCTTCTGCCCCTGGCCGTCCACTTGCCGCGGGTAATGCGCGATCAGCGAGGCGACCGCGGCCTCGCCGCCTGCGTGCAGTCCCGCTTGCGGCAGACTCATCTGGACAGGTGGCCTGCCTTCCTCGCCCATCATGTACATCATCCCGCCGGCCGCCCATGTGATGATGTCGGCCCATTTGTAGTCGCGGGCCGGGCTCTTGTCGCCGAACGGAGTGATCGAAGTGTAGATGAGGCGCGGATTGCGGCGCGCCAGTTCGTCGTAACCGAGCCCTATCGATTCGAGGTAGCCGACCGGGAACGACTCAACGAGAAAATCGGCCTTGGCGGCCAGGTCCGCTACCAGCGCGCGCCCATCGGAAGCTTCAAGGTTGGCGGTGACGGACTTTTTGCCCGCGTGATACGCGATCGCATACAGGCTGCGATCGGGCCCGGGAACATCCTCGAGAAATGGCGCGATGGTGCGTGTAGAGCATCCCTGCGGCGGCTCGACCTTGATAACCTCGGCGCCCATGTCGGCGAACATCTTCCCGCACGACGCACCTTTCTCGTCGGTGAGGTCGAGCATCCGGTAACCTTTGAGCAACTCTGAAGCCATGCGAACTCTCTCGATGCGCTCCGCGGACTACTTCGATGACAGTCCACTGCCGCGCGCAAGTGCGCGCATTCTATCGCCATCGGCGCCAGGGTTGGAACGGTTCCGGGCAACCGCGAAACCACCTAACCGCTGACCTCTCCTCGAAAAGCAGGGCGAATTAAGAAGTCAAGTCCTTTATACTCGCCGGAACCTGCGGGGGCCGGCGCCGGCTGACAATTTTGAGGGTCTTGCCGAAGACGATTTGGCGATCGCCCTGAGCTACTACTTCCGAGTTTCGTCGCATGACGCGACGATTTTGTCTTTCAGGTGCCGTCGGAAAGTGGTGTCATTCCGAGGTTCTTCTCCGAGGAATCCCGTGAGTGTGAGAACCTTTGAACTCGATCGCCGAGACAGCCTCTTTGGGTTGCGGGCGCAAGCCCGCGCTGCGGACGATCGAACGGATGGAACCGGCGTCACCGCGATGAACTGGCAGTCACCCGAGCAGGCGAATAAAATTATAGAATCGCTGAAGAAATGGCGCGGGCGCATCGCCGCCGCCGGCGCATCGGAGGTCTCACCCCTGTGAACGCACCCCTGGCCGGATTAATGGCGATATTCTGGTTCCTTCTCTCAGCCGTCTGGCTTGCCAGCTTCGTTCCGCTCGCGCGCGAGAAGATCAAAGCGCGCGCCGCTGCGCGCAATCTTTCGATGCGCCAGAGCCGCTGGATTCTTTTCGTGGCCGCGACCTTTTGTCTTGTCGTTAGCGCAGCACTCGCGCCAACGGACTCGTCTAAACCGAATGCGACCGCCACGGCCGCAAATCCCAACCTCGCGCCTGCCGCCCTGGCACCGGCGGACGATTATCCGAGCCTCATCCACCGCCAGGCATCCGACATCGGGGAGAACATCAACAATTGGGTCGCACTAGTGAGCGACCCGCAACTCTCAAGCGACGATTGGCGCATCAAGGTAGCCGCTGAGCTGGCGGTCTGGAGCGTCACCTATGATCAGGCGAAGAAACTCAATCCGCCCGTAAAGTGGGAAGGGGTAAATCGCTGTTGGCTTCAGGCGCTGAAAGAACTCAACGCGGCGGGCCAGCTATACGCTCAGGGCATCGACCATAACGATGGCGCCGAAATCCGCGAAGGCAACGAGGCCATGAAGGATGCGGGCGCCAAAGTACGTCAGTGCAACGTGGAAATTGACGACGTTGCAGCCAATTCCGATGCGCCATAGATTCAGCAACTGCTCGGACGGCGCGATCCAAATCGTCGCCGCGGCCGGCCACTGAGTTTTCGCACATCCTTCGGTAGGAAAGGTGTGGAGTGCCGCGGAGTCTACGCCGGAATGAAACCGATCTACTGGACCGAAGGGGGACGTTATTCTTTCTGCGCGGTGCGGGCGGCGCCTATCGCGGTGGCGTAGTCGGCATGTTCGGGAATCAGGAAGCGGCGGCCGAACGGGAAAGCGAGATGTTTCGCTTCCTGCATGAACTTGAACAGGCGCGAGAGTTTTCCCGTCAGCACGATATTTTCCTGGCCGCATGCGCGCGCACTCGCGATACTGAGCACGCCGATCGATTCGACGATCATATTCATGATCGCCAGCGCCTTATCTTCGGGAGTCGCGTCGGCGGCGATCTTGCCGAAATTCGCTGCAGTGGTGTTTGGATCCAGATCTCCAATCGGGCCGCCCGCGATGTCGCGCACGGTCAAATCGACGCGGCTCAAATCACCTTTCTGCGCCATCTCTTCGAGCCGCTCGATCGTCACGACTCCAAGCATGTGCTTGGCCAGGCCGAGTAGAGTGCCGCCGCCGACTCCCGTGCCGCCGACGTGCATTATTTTCTCGGGCGTGACCGACACGATCGCGGTGCCCGTTCCCAGCGATACGACCAGCGCCTGATCCTTGTGAGCGAGTGACGTCCCGCCGATGCCGATGGCGCTGAACTCGTCCACCTTGAGAACAGGGCGGCCGAACAGCGTATCGTGCAGCGCGCGCGCTCCTGCTCCCGTCGCGGCCACGCGCTCTATTTGCTCCAGGCGCAATCCGTAGTCTGCCGCGAGCTTGCCGAGCGCGCCCGCCGCCGCGGCGACCGGGTCGTTCGCCTCGATGGTTACAACGTGGATGCTGCCGTTTTCGAGAATTACGGCGTCGGTAGTCGAACCGCCGATATCGATTCCAACGATCATAGCCGGTGCCGGCTCCTGTCCAGCCCGCCCAGAGGCTAGATCACGGCCCTGCGATGCGCAACGGAGCTATCGAACCTCACAGGGAGCGGGCGCTATGCTACTACCTTTCCAATGGCGCGCCGAAAACCATCCGGGTCGGGGCAATTGTTCCAGCCCCGCACTCCCCTCAACCAGCCGTTGGCGGACCGGATGCGCCCGCAATCGCTGGAAGAAGTCGTCGGCCAGGAGCATTTGCTGGGACCAGGCAAGCTGCTGAGCCAATTGGTCGCGGCCCACACGCTCCATTCGATGGTTTTGTGGGGGCCGCCCGGTGCCGGCAAAACGACTCTCGCGATTCTTATCGCGCGCCAGTCGGGCGCCATCTTCCGCCAGATGTCCGCGGTGTCGGCCGGCATCGCCGATTTGCGCGCCGCCGTCGAGGAGGCGCGCAACGACCTCGAAGCCGGCAAGCGCACGGTCTTGTTCATCGACGAGATCCATCGATGGAACCGCGCGCAGCAGGATGCGTTTCTGCCGCACGTCGAAAGCGGGCTCATTACGCTGATCGGCGCTACCACGGAAAATCCGTCGTTCGAGGTTATCTCGCCGCTCCTTTCCCGCGCGCGGGTCATCGTGCTCAATGCCCTCTCGGAAGAAGCGCTTCGCACGATTATTTCGCGCGCGCTCGCGGACGAGGAGCACGGACTCGGCGCAAAGGCTCTGCAATTGGGCGCGGGCGCGATGGACGAGTTGATTCGATTTGCGGGCGGCGACGCACGCCGGGCCTTGAACACCCTGGAAATCGCGGCAGAGCTGACCGGGAACGCGGGCGGCACAACCATCAGCGCCGAAGTCGTGCGCGAGGCGGCGCAGCACAAGGCGCTCCTTTACGATCGCGCCGGCGAAGAGCACTACAACGTCATCTCCGCGTTCATCAAGAGTATGCGCGGTAGTGATCCCGATGCCGCGCTGTACTGGATGCTGCGGATGGTCGAGGCGGGCGAGGATCCGTTGTTCATCGCGCGGCGGATGGTCATCTTCGCCTCCGAGGATGTCGGCAACGCCGATCCGCGCGCCCTGCAGATCGCGCTCTCGGTCAAAGACGCGGTCGATTTCGTGGGACTGCCCGAGGGCGTAATCCCGCTGGCCCAGGGCGTGACCTATCTGGCCAGCGCGCCCAAATCGAACGCCTCGTATATGGCGATGAACAAAGCGCGCGAGGATGCCGCGGCCGATGCGCTGCCGGTTCCTCTACACCTGCGCAACGCGCCCACGGGACTGATGAAGAAACTCGGCTACGGAGCCGACTATCGTTATCCGCACGACTACGAAGGCGCGATCAACGAGCAGAGCTACCTGCCTGACCAACTCAAAGGACGCACTTACTACGAGCCGTCCGATCGCGGCTACGAAATAAGAATCCGCGAATGGCTAGCCCGCGCCCGCGAAGCCCGCGCCAAGGCCTCATCGCGCAGCCCGCAACCCCCCAAAACCACAAAACCACCCGGCCACACGGGCGACTAGCTGCAGATTACTTTTCCGATCAATGATTTGAATTCTTTGGTCTGAATTCTTTTATAGTGGCGCGGGCGTCCCTGCCCGTGGATCGATGCGCGCCGCTTTTGGCGCGCTTACCATGCATTTTCCGCGGATCCCGCTCCAGAGTGCGAAAGATCGACGCGCCGGAACAGGCGAAGCCGCAGAGAATTCGTCGCTGGGCGACAAATCTCCGTGGGACATCCTTCAAACAAAAATCAGAGACCGCAGGGACGCGGCAGTAACCTCATCCCTGCGGTCTGCTGATTTTGCCGGCGCGTCGGTGTGCCCACCACCAACTGTGACTGTTGAAGCGTGACGCTGCTGCGGTGAGCAATGTTGATAGTTTCGCCGCAAGGATCTGTTTCCTGGTCCCCCTTCCCGTGCGGGAAGGGGTTAGGGGTTAGGTCGATTGCTGGGGTTCCGATGCGCCAGACTCGCACCATTCCGTCATCCCGACCGGAGTGGATGGATCGCGGCGCGTCCTCGCGCCGCAACCACAGCTCTCTCAGGTAGCAGCAGAACTCGCTCAGGGCAGGCACCGGTACGCCTCTTTGGGTTGCGGGCGTAATCCTGCGCTGCGGACCAACGGGACCAAGGATCCTCTGCGCATAGGCGCAGAGCTCCTTTTGCAATGCCCTCCCGCGCCGGATGCTTACCTCTCTCCGGCGCGGAACAAAAATCAGAGACCGCAGAGACGCGGCAGTCGCCACATCCCTGCGGTCCGCTGATTTTGCCGGTCGCGTCGGCGCGCCGGAAGACTAAGAATTATTTCTTCTTGGCACCTAAGACCGAGTCTTTGAGCGCCTTGGCCGCCGTAAACCGCAGCCTCGTGCGCGCGGGAATCTTGATCGCCTCGCCCGTGGCGGGGTTGCGTCCCATGCGCGCCTTCGACTGGCGCTTGCGGAAGATACCGAGCCCCGCAAGACGCAGGGACCCTTCCTTCTTGAGCTCGCGCACGACGAGGGCGGTCAATTCCTCAAGCGCGGACTTTCCCTGCTTCTTGGTCAAGCCGACCTTCTCGGCGAGATGGGCTGCTACCTGCGACTGCGTCATCATCCTCCTCCTTGTGTGGCCCGATTGTGCGGGCACGATGTCAGCGTGACGAAGTGATCACGCTTTTTCAAGAGCATCGCGCCAAAATCTGTGCATATTTCTTAGGAATCGAGTATGTTTTTGAACAGGCCGCGACGTTTTCAACACGCAGGCAGGGGATTCGACAATCCACCTGCGCCGAAACCCCGCCAAATCTGGCATTTTGCAGGATCGCGCGTCAGTAGCGCACTTCGATCAGGTAGAGGCCGCACGCCGGCGCCGGCGCGGGTGCCGATGCGCGATCGCGCGTCGCGATCATCGCGCGGATTTCATCCGCACCGGTTTTGCCGCGCCCGGCGTCGAGCATCGCCGCGACCATCGTTCGCACCATGTGTCTGAGAAAGCTCGTCGCTTCGACGCGGTAGATGAACAATTCGCCGTCGCGCTGCCACTCGCTCTCGATCACGCGGCGCATCGTGGTTTTTTCTTCCGAGCCCAGCGTGCGGAACGCCGCGAAATCATGCTCGCCGATAAATTCCCGCGCCGCCGATCGCATCGCTTCCAGATCGATCGCGTCGCGTACCAGCCATGCGTAGCGATGCTCGAATGCGGATCGCGTCTCGCGATTGAGCACGCGATATTCGTAAACGCGCGATCGCGCATCGCGGCGCGGATCGAAATTGTCGGGGACGCGCTCGGCCGCCAGCACCGCGATATCCGCGGGCAGCAGCGCGTTGAGCGCGCGCCTGAGATCATCCGGATCGAATTCGCGCGGCAGCAGTGCCGCGGCGACCTGGCCCCGCGCGTGAACGCCTGCGTCGGTGCGTCCGGAACCGTGAACGCGCACCAGAGTGCCGAAAATCTGCGCGAGCGCCGCCTCGACGCGCCCCTGGATGGAATCCTGGCCCGCCTGCAACTGCCAGCCGAAGTACGCGGTACCGTCGTACTCGAGCGTAAGCTTTACGCGCATCGCGTGATTCAGTTTGCGACTGGAGTTCCGATTGCGAAAGTCTCCGCAACCCAGATTGCGGTGAGCGCGGCCAGCCGCGTGTTGTCGAATGCGCACCACAGCGAGACGCCGGCCGCGTCGCGTTCGGCGCGGATCTTGATCGCTTCCTGTCCGACCGCGTCGACAATTGATAGCGGCTCACCCTCTTCGGCGAGCAGCACGCCCGGAGTCGCGCGCAACCGTTCGAGCCATTCGTCGCCCGTCTCATCCAGCGTGGCGGAGATGGTTAAACCCGACCCGTGCAGAACCGGAATTGCGACGACATGGATCGACAACGGCGGCGACGTCATCAACGCCGCGACCTGAGCCGCGATTCGATCGGCCGCCGCACGTTCGCTTTCGCGCACCAGCGCATTGTATGCGCGCTGGACGTCGTCGCCTTCGAGATCGAGGCGCGCCGCCAGCAGATCGGTGGTTTGATCGACCAGCCGCGCGATCGATCCGCGTCCGCTTGCCGACGCACCCAGCATCGCGGTCGCGGTTACGGTGGAAGGGTGAATTGCGCCGAGGCACAAGCTCAGAACGTGCGCGATCGGATGCGGTGTCGCGAACAGTTTTGCGCCGCTCAGTTCAGGCACTCGCTCGCGCGGGGTCACTCCCGGCGCGACCATCGGAACCGTGCTGGAGGGACGTCGCGCGGCGCCGCTAAGATCGATAAGCAGCGGACCGGGCGCGGCGCGCGTAATCTCGGCTGCCACGCTTTCGGGGACCGCCAGGAACGCGATGTCGAAATGCGCGAGGTCGTCCGGGTCGCGCAGCGTGTCGACAAGGTATTCGTCTTCGTCGGTCTCGACCGTTCCGGCCGCGCCGCTCTGGCTGGCAAAGAGTCTCAGTTCGGAATTGGGAAATCCCCGCGCCGCGATGAGTTCGACAATCTCGTTGCCCACCGCGCCGGTGGCTCCCACAACGGCCACTTTCGGCTCGCGGATCTCGCTCATCAAGCTTCGCTGGCCTCGAGTTTTTCCCGCACCAGCCGGCCCATCGCCTTGCATCCGAGCGTCTTGGTCCCGGCGCCGCTGCCGAGGTCGCGCGTGCGATGTCCTTCCTTGATCACGGCGTCGACCGCCTGCGTGATCAATTCGGCTTCCGAGCGCAAGCCGAGCGAATGCTCCAAAAGCATCGCGGCGGAAAGAATGGCGGCGAGAGGATTCGCCTCGTCGCGGCCGGCGATATCGGGAGCGCTGCCGTGAATCGGCTCGAACAACCCGACCCGGAAGCCGGCGCTGTTGAGTTCCTCGCCGAGCGAGGCGGACGGCAGCAGGCCCATCGAACCTGCCAGCACCGATGCTTCGTCGGTCAGGATGTCACCGAACATGTTTTCGGTTACCACCACGTCGAAGTCGCGCGGGCGGCGAATCAGATGCATCGACATCGAGTCGACGAGCTGGCTCTCGAACGCAACGTCCTTGTATTCCCGGCTCAGCTCGACTGCTATTTCACGCCACAGCCGCGACGACGACATCACGTTCGCCTTGTCGACTGACGTTAGCTTCTTGCGCCGCTCGCGCGCCAGCTCGAAGCCGAAGCGCAGCACTCGCGCAATTTCCTGTTCGGTGTAGAAACAGGTATCGACCGCTTCGCGCCCGTCCTTGCCCTGGCGCTTTTCGCTGGGCTGGCCGTAATAGATGCCGCCGGTGAGTTCGCGGATTATCACGAGGTCGACGCCGGTTATCACTTCCGGTTTGAGCGGCGAGGCGGCGAGCAGTTCCTTGATGGCGCGCACGGGCCTCAAGTTGGCGAACAATCCGAGCGCCTTGCGCAAGCCGAGCAGCGCCTGCTCGGGCCGCTTTTCCGAGTTGGGATTGTCCCATTTGGGACCGCCCACCGCGCCGAGCAGAATCGCATCAGAGTCCTGGGCGTTCTTCAGGACGTCGTCGGGAAGCGGGGTGCCGAAGGCATCGAGCGCGTGCCCGCCGATCAGCCCCTCCTTGAACTCCAGATCGATCGCCGACTGGCGCGCGATAATCTTCAGGACTTGTTGGGCCTCGCCGACGACTTCGGGTCCGATGCCGTCACCCTTGAGAACTAGAATTTTATAGGCCATTTACGAGCCGCAGAGCGATGTTGCGAACAGTCAGGCAACCGTGGGGACTTACCGGTGGTTTACCGCCGTCTCGGTTAGAGAGCTCGACACACACGCTGCCTACAACGCGCGGCCGCGCCCGTAATGAGGAATGGGTGACGCTTCAAATCCAACGTGCCCTAGCACTTAGCCGAAGTCAGGTTGCGCGGCAAGTCCCCCACTATTCGGTGCGGTTATGGCACATCGGTGGTCGGCTTCAACGGGGCGTGTTTGCGGCCCTTGAGCCGGTTCAGCGCGTTCACCAGCGCCAACGCGCTCGCCATCACGATATCGCTATGCGCCCCGGCGCCGGCCACCGTCATCCCGTTCTCCCGCACCATGCAGCTCACTTCGCCGAGCGCATCGGTGCCGCCCGTAATCGCCTTGACGGCGTAGCGCTCCAGCGTCGGATGGATGCCCGCAATCTTGTAAATCGCCTTGTAACAGGCGTCGACCATGCCGTCGCCTTCCGCCTCGGCCCGCTTCTCTTCGCCCGCCACGCGCAGCGCGACTTCGGCATGGGGAGCGGATTGCGACGACGACCCGACCCGAAGGTCGACCAGCTCGTAATGATCGACGGCGCGGCGCGCCTCTTCGGTGACCAACGCCAGGATGTCGTCATCATAGACGACCTTCTTTTTGTCGCAGAGCGCCTTGAACTCCGCGAACGCCTTGTTGATATCGACCGTGTCGGTGTCGACCCCCAGATGCTGCAGGCGATCCGCGAAGGCGTGGCGTCCCGAATGCTTGCCCAGCACCAGCTTGTTGGACGGAATGCCGATGTCTTCGGGCTTCATGATTTCGTAGGTCAGCTTGTACTTGAGTACGCCGTCCTGATGGATTCCCGCCTCGTGCGCGAAAGCGTTGTCGCCGACGATCGGCTTGTTGGCCGGAACCGGTTGGCCGATAACCTGCGACAGCAGGCGCGATGCGGGATAAATCTGGCGCGTGTTGATCTGCGTATCCACGCCCATCAGGTCGTGCCGCGTCTTCAACGCCATCACCACTTCTTCCATCGAGCAGTTCCCGGCGCGCTCGCCGATGCCGTTGATCGTGCACTCGACTTGGCGCGCGCCGTTTTTCACCGCTGCCAGCGAATTAGCAACCGCGAGCCCAAGGTCGTTGTGGCAGTGCGCGCTCCAGATGACCTTGTCGCCGCCCGGCACGTGCTCGCGCATATACGCGAACATCCTGCCGAATTCCTCGGGAATCGCGTGGCCGGTCGTGTCGGGCAGGTTGATCACCTGCGCACCGGCGCGGATTACTTCGGTGCAGACCTTGACCATGAAATCCCAGTCGGAGCGCGAAGCGTCTTCGCAGGAAAACTCGATGTAATCGAGATGCTTCTTGGCGCGCGCGACCGCCCACGTGGCCGCATCGAGCACATCCTCGCGCGTCATGTTCAGCTTGTACTTGAGGTGGATATCCGAGGTCGCGATGAAAATGTGGATGCCGGGGCGGCTGGCCTTGTCGACCGAACTAAGCGCCTGGTCGACATCCTCTTCGCGCGTGCGCGCGAGGCTGAGCACTACCGGGCCTTTGAGCGCATCGGCAACGCGCCGCACCGACTCGAAATCGCCGGGCGAGGAGGCCGCGAAGCCGGCCTCGATTATATCGACGTTGAGCCGTTCGAGCTGGCGCGCAATCGCGATCTTCTCTTCGACATTCATCGTGCACCCCGGCGATTGCTCGCCGTCGCGCAGCGTGGTGTCGAAGATTCGTACGTGGTCGGGCCCGGTGTTTTCAGCGTTCGTATTGGCCATCGGTCATCTCCTTAGTACCCCGAGAGATTCCGAGAAAGCCGGGAGCGGTCGAATGAAAAAGAAAACGCCCCGGGCGGCTTCCTCGGCCCACCGCCCGGGGCGTTCGTCTCGGATTTTAGGGGCCGGTCAGACCCGTTCCGCGACGCACCCGGCGAGGGCCCTCGTAAGGGCCAGGCTAAGCAGCAGGCCGGGAAGCAGATTGCGGAACATAACGCGCTGATTGTAGACGCGCCCCGAAACCGCAGTCAAGGCGGCACCGTTGCTCGGTTATCGTAAAATGGCTCGGTAGTACTCATGCAGGACGAAATCCTCAAGCTATTTGCGGCGCGTAAAGGTCACTTCCGCTTTGAATCGGGCCATCACGGCGACCTTTGGCTCGAAATCTCACCCGCGTACGTGCATCCGGAGCGCCTTCGGCGACATGTGGCGGCGCTGGCCCGGTTGCTCGCGCCGCATCGGGCTGAGGTGGTGTGCGGGCCATTGGTCGAAGGCGCCTTCCTGGCGCAGATGGTCGCCGAAGAACTAAGCGCGGAATTCTGCTTCGCCGAGCAGTTCGTCCAGCCGTCCGCCGGCGGTCTCTATCCTGTCCGATACCGAATTCCCGCGGCCCTGCGCGCCGGCATCGCCGGCAAGCGCACCGGTGTCGTTGACGATGTGATCAACGCAGGCTCCGCCGTCCGCGGAACCATCGACGACCTGTCGGCCTGCGGAGCGAACCTCGTGGCGATCGGCGCGCTCATGGTCCGGGGGAATCCAGCATCGGAGCTAGCCGCGCGCAAAGGAGTGCCGTTAGAGACTCTGGCGCAAGTAGCGAGCAGCGCCTTATGGCAGCCATCCGCATGCCCGCTATGCGCCGCAGGAGAACCTCTGGAAGGCGTGAGCGATCCATAACTCCCGCGAGAGATTACTGACGCAATCTCACGATCGCTTCGCTCCTGTCGTCATCGCATCCGCATGGTATTCGAAGTCGATCAGGTAGACATTCTCGCCCGGTCCATGTTTTGCCACTTTCAGAAGATCGATAACACCTGAAAAGCCGGAGCGTATGGCGAGTTCGGGCGTGATATCCGCGAGCGTGATCCGCCGGATCGATGTCACCTCGATGAACCCCGGGCCCATCCTATAATGTCCCCCGGCCTTGACGTGGGGCCAGCGCCATATCCTCACGCTGCACGTGACTTCGCCCCGAATGACCGGCGCGCGCAACCGCTTGGTAAACGTCATCGAATGTCCGCAACCTCTTTTCCGTCCCATCGCCGCGTTCACTCTGCGGCAGAAGGGTTGAGTCTGGCTATTAGGCGTCCATATACTCCTTACTTCTCGAAAATTCAGCGGAGGACTGCCAGTGGACATCGCGAAACTTCGCGACTTTCCCGATTCTCCAGCGGGTCGGCAACTCAAATGGTACCTCGGGATGCTCCTGTCCGGCGGCGACGGCGCTTCCGTGGCCGATAAAGATCGCTACACCGATGAAGCAGCGGCGCGCCTGACTCCGACTACCAGCGACGAAGAAAAGCGGGACGTGTGGCGCAGGTTCGCTGCGCAGTTTGGCGCGATCAGCGACATCGCGGTGGCATCCGCTTCGGACTTTCAAGTCACCGTAATAGTCGCGGCGGCGAAAGACCGCCGATGGAAACTCGTGCTCGAGGTCGAGTCACAGCCGCCGCATCTCATCTCGCGCACCTTCTGGGAGAGGCAGTACGATTTCAAGGTCGAGGTTCGCGAAGCGGTCGAGACCGATGGGCCGATTCTCGCGGATATCGAGCGCCGCTGCCCGATCGAGCTCGGCGAAACGAAAATATATTTCGATCGGAGCGCCGACTACTTTGCATTCGCACGCCTGATGGAAGATCGCACCATTGGGCTTGCTTCCGTAGACGGCGTGCCGGCGGCCGTCAGTTGCGGCGCGAAGCATCGCGTGAAGATAGGCGGCGTCGATCGATGGATCGTCACCGTCGTGCATCTCCGCGTGCTGCCGGAGCATCAGCGCAAAGGCCTGTGGGGTGCGGCAAACCGCGTACTCGACAAATACTGGGACAGCGTCGATGGCTCCTGTGCGTACATCGCCGTCGACAACGCCGGAATGCAGCACGGGTTCATCAACACGCCGAACAAATGGAGCGTTCCGGTGTTTCGCGTGAACCTCTCCTGCGCGGACTTGGCCGGCCCGCCGGCGGGCCGGCAAGCGACGCCTGCAGACGCCCCCGCTATCGTCGAGATGCTGAATAAGTTTCACGCGGGCGAGGAGATGTACTTTCCTTACACCACAGAGTCGTTCACGGCCCGGGTCGGACGCGCCCCAAACCAGTATTCGTGGAAGCATCTCTGGATGACCGAGAACGCAATCGTCGGTGTGTGGCCCGCAGGCGACTCAACGAAAGTGGTTTCCGAATCGAGCGGCGTCCGCAAGGAGTCAAAACGCGGGATAGTACTCGATTACGCCTTCCGGCCGGGCGCGGAGAAGGAATTTGAAAACCTCCTGCGCGCCCGGTGCGCGATCCTCCCGCAGCGCGGGATGGAAACGCTGTCCATCTTTACCTCGCCGGCATCACCCGCAAGCGCCCTGATCCGCTCGCTGGCGCGCGAAGTCGAGGAGTTCAACATGTGGACCCCCGGAATCGCAGAACCGCCCGACGCGGCCACTCACGGACTCTATGTCGATCCGGTGTATTTCTGAAGCAACGGAACCGCAACTCAGACAGCCTTAACCGCCAAGGCACCAAGGTTCAGAAGAATCGGAGCTCACGCGTTATTGTTGTCCGGCTTTGACCACCAGCACGAGCAGGCCCAGCGTCGAGAGAATACTTCGACACCAATGAAGCGTGCCCCAGTATTTCAACAATGAGAAAACTTCATCCGGCGTCAGTTGCGCACTTTCATCCAGCAGCTTCGTGTTCGTCGGCATGATTACCAACCCTGTAAAAGGAACGGACGCGCCGACCAGAAGGCCACCGATCGCCCACCACCACTCGGCCGTCATCACCGCAACCAGCGCCGCCGCAAGCAGGCAAATCAACGCGTTGGAAGCCTGCCACGGCGCGGCCCGCCGGTACATATTGCGGAATTGCGATGTTGCCGCGGACATATCGGCCATCAGGGCCGGATGTTGCACCACCGAGACGTACAAAGCGCCGCCTGCGAAAAAAGCGGCGCACAACGTCGCGACCACTTCGAGTATCACTTCCATCCGGAAACCCCTCCTTTGAGAAGTGGCGCGCTTTCCATCAGGACGGTGCGCGAGCTTCCAGAATGCCGGTAACCTGAAACCAGGGTGGTTCCGGAAAGGGATTCTTCTCGATTCGCATCCCGAGCCGACGCATGACCGTGATCGAGGGTGCGTTGTTATATTCCGTTCCAGCCAGAATCCGCCCCAGCTTCAGCGTTCCGAAAACATAGTTGACGAGCGCCCTGGCTGCTTCTGTGGCAAAGCCTTTTCCCTGCAGCGCTGGTGAAACGGCCCAGAAGAGCCCCACTTCGGCGGAAAAGGGTGCCGCTTCAACTTCGCCGAAATAGGGCAATTGTGCAAAAGGCGCCAGCAACGGTACCAGGCCGATCAGGCCCGCGAATTGTGCGTTCTCCTTGAGTGCTATGACGTGGTCGCCATAGGGAGGCTGATTCAAACGGTCGAGTTCGACGTAGTTCCGAATCGTCCATTCCAGCCATTCTCGCCGCCGCCCGAGATTTTCCTCATCGCTGAGCTTTGCGTCGGCCCATCGGATCTCGAGGAAAAGCCTGTGGCAGGCTTCCAGGTCGTCCATTCGCGCTGGACGGATAATCAATCGCTGAGTTTCGAGTATGGGTATGAGCATGATGGTGACTACATAGCTCGCCTATCACGATTTGCTCGGATGGCACTACTGTGCGATCAAGTAGGAAGTGAGTAGCGCCGGCGTCTCGCCGGTGACGCGAAGCGTCGACTAACGTCCTCCGGATACTGGTACGATCGATCCGGTCACATACGATGCCGCCGATGACGCGAGCCACAGCACGCACTCCGCTACTTCTTCCGCCTGGCCGGCGCGGCCGCTGGGAACGGTTGGAACCAGTCGCGCCATTCGATCCGGTGCGCCCGCCGCTGCGTGCAATTCCGTTTCGATCAGTCCCGGCGCGACCGCGTTGACGCGGATGCCCTCGCTGGCGACTTCGCGTGCCAGGCCGACCGTGAGCGTGTCGATAGCTCCTTTCGATGCGGCGTAATGGACCCATTCGCCGGCGCCGCCGAGTTGAGCCGCGCGCGATGAGATATTGATTATCGATCCGCCGTGACCGCCATGCCGGACGGAAAGCCGCCGAACCGCTTCGCGCGCGCACAGAAAGGCGCCGCTGACGTTGATTGCGAAGACGCGCGAAAGCGTATCGGCGGTTACTTCCTCGATACGCGCGAAGCCGCCCGTGATGCCCGCATTGTTTACGAGGACCTTGAGCGGGCCCAATTCGCGATCTGATGTTTCAAACAGCCGGACCACGTCCTTTTCGTTGGACACGTCGGCCTGGATCGCGATGGCGCGGCCGCCTTGATTCCTGATTTCGTCGACGACACGCCCTGCTGCGGCGGCATCGGAGGCGTAGTTGACCGCGACGGCGTAACCGCGCGCGGCGGCCATCCGCGCGGTCGCCGCGCCGATTCCCCGCGATGCGCCCGTGACGATCATCACGTCGCCATTCGGTGAGATCTGTTTCGCGTCCAAGATCTTTTCTCCTCGCGAGATCGATCGATTCTTTCAGATCCGTGATCTGAATTCTTTAATGCGTGGCGCGGGTGTCCCTGCTCGTGGATCGATGCCGTCGATAAACACCCATTGCAACCAATGTGGACAGCGCGCCGAATGTGGATGGGTAAACTTCTCAGACGTTGATACGTAATGCGGGGCCGCGTAGGCTCCCGCACATGGTCGCTACCGGCTCAGCGTACTCAGCCGTTTTTCTTGCCACCATCGCGCCGCTCCACGAAGATGCACGGCCGCCTACTTCGAGGTGACAGATCGTCAAAGTTGACCGAACCGGAGGAAGGTCCAAAACATTTTTTACAAAACGAACCCAATTTATCCTTTATTGTGCTGGATCTTTTTGGGTTTGCCTAAAATTTAATCACGAACCCTGAGATGTCTATTTCTTGCGGCACGAGTCCAAACGATCCGGAATATCCCGACATTCATCTCGGACAGCGACAGGAAATGCCGTCGAAAAACGTACCACATCTCGGCTTGCGTCGGCTCACGACGGCTTATGCCACTTCGTGAAGCGCTCCTTCTACTTTTGTGGTGGGGCGGGGGCCATCCCGAACGCATTCAGGATAAAGGCGAAGGCGTCGGCGGTCTCGTCTATCGACTTGGACAGCGGCTTGCCCGCTCCATGCCCCGCGCGAGTTTCGATTCGAATCAAAATCGGATTGCCGGTCGGATCGGCGTGCTGCATCGCAGCCGCGAATTTGAAACTGTGCGCGGGAAAAACGCGGTCATCATGATCTCCCGTCATGATCAGAGTCGCGGGATAAGCGACGCCCGGCTTCACGTTTTGCAGCGGCGAGTACGTAAGCATCGCCTTGAACTCCTCCGCATTATCGACCGAGCCGTACTCCGACTCCCATCCCTGGCCGACCGTGAAGTTGCGAAAACGCAGCATGTCCATCACGCCGACGTGCGGCACCGCCGCGGCAAACAGATCGGGCCGCTGCTCTTCGACCGCGCCCACCAGCAGCCCGCCGTTCGATCCTCCCCAGATAGCGAGCCGTTTGGGATTGGTCCACTTTTGCGCGATCAGATATTCCGCCGCCGCGATGAAGTCGTCGAAGACGTTCTGTTTGTGCGTCTTCATTCCTGCTTCGTGCCATTCGCGGCCGTACTCTCCGCCGCCGCGCAAATTGGCGGTGGCAAACACGCCGCCCATCTCCATCCAGACCGCCCAGGCTGTCGAAAAGCTCGGCACCTCCGGGATGTTGAAACCGCCGTATGCCGACAGCACCGTCGCGTTTTCGCCGTCGAGCCGAATTCCTTTGCGCGCCGTGATGAACATCGGCACTCGCGTGCCATCCTTGCTCGTGCAGAAGACTTGCGTGGTCTCGTATTGCGCGGAGTCGTACCCGGCAAGCGTCGGCGAATGCCACAACGTGCTTTTGCCGCTCGGAATATCGAATTTGTAAACGGAGGTCGGCGTCGTATAGCTGCTGTATGCGTAATACGTGACCGTGTCGTTGATAGTGCCCTCGAAGCCCATGGTAGAGCCGAGTCCCGGCAGATCGACCGTCCCGATCAGTTTGCCTTCCGTCGTGTAGCGCCGCACGACGCTGTGCGCATCGTGCATGTACTGCGCGATTAGCTGGCCGCCGATCAGGCTTGCGTCTTCGAGCGTATCGGCGCCTTCCGGCTCGATAACGCGCCAGTTGGCCGGATCGGGTTTGCCGAGGTCGATTGCGATAATCCGATAGTGGGGCGCGTGATCGTCGGTCAGCACGTAGAGCATCGTGCCGATGTTGTCGATAAAGCCGTAGCTCGCGGTGGGCTCCTTGATGATCCCAAGCATGGGCGCGTTTGGAACGGTGAGATCCTGCACCATCAAGGTGTTCTTGACGTCGGTGCCGCGCGATGCGCTCACGATCAGATAGTGCCCATCGTCGGTGACCGATCCGCCGACGTACCAATCGGGTGCGTCGCGGCGCGTGTAAATCAGCGTGTCGTCGGCCTGCGGCGTCCCCAGCTTGTGAAAGAACAGTTTCTCGTATTGATTTGCCGCCTTCAGAACTTCGCCCGGTTTCGGCGGATCGTACGCGGTGTAGTAGAAGCCGCTCCCGTCTTTTCGCCAGCTCGCATCGCCCGCCTTGGACCAATGGAGCTGGTCGGGCAGATCCTTGCCGGTCGCCACGTCGCGAACGTGCCAGATTTGCCAGTCCGATCCCGCATCGGCGAGCGCATACGCGATCAGGTTGCCGTCGTGGGAGATGGCGTAAGTCGTGACGGCGATTGTCGCGTCCTTGGACAGGGCGTTGGGATCGATCAGGACGCGGGCGCTGCCTTCGGGATTTTCGGTGACGAACAGCACCGGTTGGTTTTGCAGGCCGCTGTTGTGCCAGTAGAACCAGTTTTTTTCGCGCTTCCACGGTGCGCCCCAACGCTCGAAATTCACGAGCTTCTGGTAGCGCTGCGCTATTTCGTCGCGCCCCGGAATTTTCGCCAGGTACTCGGCCGCCAGTTTGCTTTCCGCTTCGACCCACGCGCGCGTTTCGGGCGAGTCGATATTCTCCATCCATCGATACGGATCGGCGACCTTGATGCCGTGATAATCATCGACGTGATCGCCGCGCTTCGCGGGCGGATAGATGATCGCGTTCTGCATCGAGGAAGCCATCGATTCGGACGTGCCTGTCAAAGTCACCGTGGCTGCGAATCCTAAAGCAAACAAGAGGCGGGCGATTGCGCGTCGTTTCATGGTCGTCTGGTCCCAGGAGCGTATTTTGACAATAATCCCGGGTGGTTCGGTATCCCCATTCGTGACGGAGAGTTTGAAAGCACGATGAGTCCCGAGTTCAGCAGCAAAACCTTCAGCAAGGAAAAAATCCTTGTCGGCGGCAGAGAAGAATACATTGTTCGAGGCAGGCGGCATCTGTTTCCGCTGCTTCCGAAAGCGCTCGAAGGGATCAAGCAAATCGGCGTAATCGGATGGTCCTCGCAGGGACCGGCGCAGGCGCGCAATCTGCGCGACTCGCTGGCCGGGACCGGCATTCGCGTAAAAGTGGGACTCAGAAGAAACTCGAGCTCGATTCCTTCCGCCGAAGCTGTCGGCTTCAGCAAGGCCGATAACACGTTGGGTGAGATGTACGACGTCATCGCGGAGTCGGACCTGGTATTGCTTCTGATTGCCGATGCGGCTCAGGCCGAGGAATACAGGACGATCTTCAAATCGATCCGCCCGGGCGCGACTCTCGGCCTGTCGCACGGCTTCCTGCTCGGCCACTTGAAGAACATCGGCGAGTCTTTCCCCGCGAATATCAATGTCATCGCGGTTTGCCCGAAAGGGATGGGTCCTTCCGTCCGGCGCCTCTACGAGCAGGGGCGGGAGATCGATGGCGCCGGCATCAACGCCAGCTTCGCGATCGAGCAGGACGTCAATGGGCGAGCGACCGATTATGCGCTCGGATGGGCGGTTGCGATCGGCTCGCCTTCGACCTTTCAAACCACGCTGGAGTCGGAATACAAATCGGACATTTTCGGAGAACGCGGAATCCTTCTCGGCGCGGTTCACGGCATCGTGGAGAGCCTTTATCAACTGTTCGTCCGGCAGGGACAATCGCCCGAGCAGGCTTTCGTCGACTCCGCGGAATCCATCACCGGGCCGATCTCGTCGATGATTTCCGAAAATGGAATCCTGGCGGTCTACGAATCGCTCGATACCGCCGGCAAGGAGTCATTCAAGCGGGCCTATTGCGCCGCTTACAATCCTGCGCTCGAAATCCTGATGGAGATTTACGACGACGTCGCATCCGGCAACGAAATTCGCAGCGTCGTCGGCGCGAACCAGCGCATGAAGCGCTATCCGATGGGAAAGATCGATGGGACCGAGATGTGGCAGGTCGGTATCGGCGTGCGCGCGAACCGCGGCAAATACAAAATCACGATCAATCCCGTCACCGCCGGAATCTATGTCGCGACGATGATGGCGCAGGTCGACCTGCTCAAGGAAAAAGGCCATCCGTACTCCGAAATCGCCAACGAATCGATCATCGAAGCCGTCGATTCGCTCAACCCCTACATGCACTATCGCGGCATCTCGTTCATGATCGATAACTGCTCGACCACCGCGCGGCTCGGCGCGCGCAAATGGGCGCCGCGCTTCGACTACATCCTGCGCCAGCAGGCCTTCCCGGCGCTGCAACGGAATGCCGAGTCCGATACAGCCTTATTCGACAAATTCCTGCACAACGACATCCACCAGGTGCTCGCGGTATGCGCGGAACTGCGGCCGGCAGTGAATATCGCGGTGGTTGATTAAGGCGGAGTCCGACGCTAGGGCGAGGTCAAGCTTTCTCAAAATCCGAATAGCAGGGCGGGAGGCTCGCGATGGAAGGAAAGCTGGTGCGGCTGCGGGCGTATGAAAGGTCGGACATCGACGACCTCATGCGCTTCGTCAACGACGAGGAATTGAAACGGTTCCTCGGCATCAAGGAATCGCTCAAGTATCCGCTGTCGCGGATGCAGGAAGAGGAATGGATCGAGCAGTGCGCATCGGGCGCCGGACCCGATCGCACTTTCGTCATCGAGACGCTCAAGGACCGGCAGTTCCTCGGCCATATCGGTTTGGAACGTATCAATTGGGTCGATCGGGGCGCGAACCTGTCGCTGTTCCTGTTCAACAAAGAGGAGTGGGGCAAGGGCTACGGCACCGACGCGCTACAGGTGCTGCTGCGGCTCGCGTTCGACAAGCTGGGCTTTTACCGGATTGGGCTGCGCGTGGCCGCGTCGAATGCGCGGGCGATCCGATGCTACGAGCGATGCGGCTTCAAGCACGAAGGCGTGCTGCGCTGCGATCGATTCCTGGATGGCCGCCTGCAGGATTCGCTGATGATGTCGATGCTGGAGCCCGAGTATCGGGCCTTGAAACAACAGAACCCATAAGGAAATCCGCAGATTACGCAGATTTCACAGACGCTTCTGAATCATCCTAATCTGCGAAATCTGCGGATTTCTTTCTACGTATCAGGACTTATCCGACAATTCGTTGGCGCGAGTAGCGCTCGATTCCGAGGGCGCGGGTTTGGCCGCCTCGGTTGGTACCGGGCGCAGGACCGGGACTTTCAGGGCCATCCGTTCGCCGCGGATCATCAGGTACGGTCCGGAAAGTACGAACGCCGTCGCGAGCGCGAAGACCGTCAGCTGCGGCATCGTTACCAGGAACGCCGCCACGACCAGCACGCCGATCATCAGCTCGATCTGCGCGCGCTTGTGCATATCGATTCCCTTGAAGCTCGGATACGGGACCCGCGAGATCATCAGGCCGCCGAGCCCGAGCGTGATCGGCACCATAAAGCTGCACAAGGTGCGCGGCGAACTGAATTCGAAATAGCTGTAAGCGAGCGCGATTCCCGCGATCAGCGCCGCTGCTCCCGGCACGGGCAGTCCGACGAAGCGCCGCTTGTCGACTGAAGCGGTCTGCACATTGAAGCGCGCCAACCGCAGCGCCGCGCACACGACGAACAATCCCGACACTGCCACGCCCACTCCGCCGATCGGACGCAGCGCCCAGGTGTACGCGAGAATTGCGGGCGCCATGCCGAACGCGACCACGTCGGCAAGGCTGTCGTACTCAACGCCGAACTGGCTCGAGGTGCGCGAGAGCCGCGCGACGCGGCCGTCGAGTCCGTCGCAGATGAACGCGACCATGATCATCACGGCCGCCAGTTCGAAATGTCCCGAGATCGACTGGATGGCGGAATAGAAGCCCGAGAGCAATCCGATCGACGTGATGGTGGCGGGCGCGAGAAATACACCGCGGCGCAACGGTTCGACTACCTTCTGGCGCTGCTCGCGAATCCGGCCCGAGATAAGCCGCACGCGCGCCCCATCGGCGCGCGTAATACGCTGCGTTCGACTCATCGATTGAGTTCTCCGAGGACGGATTCTCCCGCGCGGACGCGGTCGCCCAATGCGACCGTGACACGAAATTCCAAGGGCAGAAAGTGATCCACGCGGCTTCCGAACATAATCAGGCCAATCCGCTGGCCCGGCTGAATCTTATCATAAACGCGCAGTCTGCACACGATTCGGCGGGCCAGATATCCCGCCACCTGCATCATACCGTAACGCCGGTCGCCGGAGTCCTTGAAAACAATGAGATTTCGCTCGTTGTGCTCGCTGGCTTCGTCGCGAAATGCCGCCCGGAATTCGCCCGCCGTATGCTCGACGCGAGTCACCTCGCCGCCCACCGGCGCGCGGTTCACGTGTACGTTGAGCGGCGACATGAACACCGACACGCGGCGGTATTTGGCGCCCGGCGCACCCGGCATCTCGACTTCGGATAAATCGGTCACTTTGCCATCGGCGCCCGAAATCACGACGTCCTCGGTGCGCGCGGGGAACCGCTCCGGATCGCGAAAGAACATTGCGATCGCGAACCCGAAGACGAGCACGAACAGCCCGATCACGTGGAGTCCGAACACGATCAGCGCTATCGCCAGGACGGCGAGAGCAAGCGAGATTGCGACTCCCTCGGCCGCGATTCCGATCGCAGCGCCAATTCGCGCCATCAAAAAGACCTCGCGCGCCGTGTCAGTTCTTGGAGCGATCGACCAGGCGATCGCTCGCGAGCCACGGCATGAATGAGCGCAGCTTGCGGCCGACTTCCTCGACCGGATGCTTCTCGCCTTCCTTGCGCAGTTCCCGGAAGCGCGGCAGCCCGGCGCGATAATCGCCGATCCATTCCTGGGCGAATTTTCCCGACTGGATGTCGGCGAGGATCCCCTTCATGGCCTCGCGCGATTCCTTGCCGACCACTTTTGTGCCGCGAGTCATATCGCCGTACTCCGCCGTGTTGCTGATCGAGTAGCGCATGTTCGAGATACCGCCCTCGTAGATCAAATCCACGATCAGCTTCACTTCGTGCACGCACTCGAAGTAGGCCATCTCGGGCGGATAGCCGGCGTTGACCAGCGTCTCGTAGCCCGCGCGAATCAGCTCGGTAAGGCCGCCGCAGAGAACCGATTGCTCGCCGAAGAGATCGGTTTCGGTCTCGTCTTTGAAGCTGGTCTCGATAATCGCGGCGCGTCCGCCGCCGATAGCCGAGGCCCATGCGAGCCCGACCTGCCGCGTATCGCCCGATGGATCCTGCTGGATAGCGAGCAGGCAAGGCACGCCGCGCCCCCTAGTGTATTCGGAGCGCACCAGATGCCCGGGGCCCTTGGGCGCGACCATGAACACGTTCACGTCGGGCGGAGCTTGGATAAACTTGAAATGGATGTTGAAGCCGTGGCCGAAAGCGAGATATTTGCCCTTCTTCAAATTCGGCTCGATATGCTCGCGGTAGATGTCGGAGGCCGCCTCGTCCGGCACCAGCATCATGATTACGTCGGCCTGCCGCGCCGCGTCGGCGGTGTCGAAGACCGGCAGGCCCTGCTTGGTCGCCTTTTCGCGCGAGCTGCTTTTGGGGTCTAGCCCGACCCGCACGTCCATGCCGCTGTCGCGCAGGTTGAGCGCATGGGCGTGTCCCTGGCTTCCGAAGCCGATGACCGCGATCTTCTTGCCTTTAAGCGCCGTCAAATCCGCATCGCGGTCGTAATAGACCTTCATCTCATTGATTCTCCCGGGGGTTGCTTAACGATGGTGCCGGTGGTTTTCGGTGTTGAGCTGTACCGAGCGGGCCACCGCGACCTTTCCCGATCTTACTATTTCTTTGATCCCGAGGGGACGGACCAGGGCTATGAACGCTTTGATCTTGTCCGAATCGCCGGTCATTTCCACCGTGGTCGCGTTCGGGCCGATGTCGATTACGTGCGCGCGAAACGCGTTGACGATCGAGTCCAGTTCCGATCGCGTGCGCTCATCGATCGCGACCTTGACGATCACCATCTCGCGGTCGACGGTGTCGACGCCTTTGTAGTCCGTGATCTTGATCACGGAAACCAACTTGTTGAGTTGCTTGTTGATCTGCTCGAGCACCTGGTCGTCGCCCGAGGTGACGAGCACGATTCGCGACACGGTCGGATCCAGCGGATCCTCGTTGACCGTCAGCGATTCGATATTGAAGCCGCGGCTCGAAAACAGGCCCGCGACGCGTGCGAGCACGCCGAACTCGTTTTCAACCAGAACCGATATGGTGTGACTAGGCATGCATTGGGCGTGCGCGTACGCATCGACGGACCCGTGCGCTGTGTTAGCGAGCCTCGGTCTGGTACCGGCCCAGGATGGCCATCATCCGGTCTTTCGAGGCCAGTTTCAGCTTGTGGATCCGCTTCTCCTCCATTTCCTCTTCGAGCGTCAGATACTGCTTGCTTCGATATTCCTGGAGCTTGTTCTTGAACTCCAGATGTTCCTGGTACACCGCTTTCAGTTCGTTGTCCTCATCCAGATGCTGACGGATGAGTTCCTCTTCTCTACGCTCCATACGCCCTCCGTTCCGGTTGCGTTCCCGGCGGCCTTGATAGTGGCCTCCGGTGATCGCACGTAAAGCGGCTCAAGTGTGCCGGCCGGATCGCTGTCTCCACTGGCGATGCGTGCTGCACCGAGCGCGGCGACGTTGCGGCCACGCGCTTCCAGTGCCGATTGCTCCAGAACCGTCACGTCAAGGCCCCTGTCCTTTAAAAGGGCCGCCGCATCGTTTGCTTGATTGTCGCCCGCGAGGATCGCGCCCTGACTGAGATGTGATATCACCCGGACGAGCGGCATCACCACGTCCCACGACACTTTTTCTAACCCATCACCCATGATTTCGTAAAGGGCTGTGTACACTTCTCCTTTGCGGGCGTCCACAAGCGGACACACCATCAGCCCCGGCCGGGCGGCGGGAGAGTCCAGCGCGGCGATCGCTATCGCATCCAGGCTCGGTACCCCGACAATTTTGGCTTTGGACGCCATTACGAGGCCTTTGGCGTAGCTAAGCCCGATTCTGAGACCGGTGAACGACCCCGGCCCGATTCCGACCGCTACGCCGCTCAAATCCGATGGGCGAAGACCTGCTTTATTGAGCAATTCCTCAACCGCACCCGGCAGGGCCGCGCCGTGCGAGGTTACCGGGCGCGAGATTTCACCCACGATACGGCCATCGACCGCCAGCGCGATGCTCGCGATCGAAGTGCCCGTGTCGAGACCGAGTACGGGGCCGGCGGATCTGGCGCCGGCCAGCAGAAGATCAGCCCTGCACAATGTGGGAGATGTCATTGAAAATGGCGAGTGCCATCAAGGCCACCAACAGGAACAGCCCCAACTGGAGGGCCATTTCGCGATGGCGCGTCGCAAGCGGCTTGCCCCGCAAACCTTCGAACACAAAAAACGCCAGATGGCCGCCATCGAGCAGCGGCACCGGCAACAAGTTTATGATTCCCAGCTGAATACTCAGCATCACCGTGAAGAACGCCACGTTGGCAAACCCCTCATGGGCCTCGTGCCCGGCGACTCGCGCGATCGTGATGATGCTGCCGACCTCGCGTACCGAGGTCTTACCCGCGATGATGCTCGAGATTCCGACGGCGAGCTGCGCCGTTATCGAGCCGGTCGTGATTACCGCATTGTACGCGGCGCTGATGGGGTTGAAGCGGCGGACGGATTCGTCACCACGCGGCATCACGCCGATAATCCATTCGCTCACCATCGCGCCGTAGATGTCCTTCTCCTGATCCTGGCGCGGCGTGATCCTGAGCGTCAGATGTGTCAGCGCGCCGGCACCCTGGGGCCGCTCGATCTCCAGTGTCAGTGGCGAGCCTTTGCTTGCCTTGACCGCATCGGAAAAGTCGGCCCAGGTGGGAGTTCGCTTGCCATTGACCGAGGTAATACTGTCCCCCGGCTGCAGTCCCGCCGCCGCGGCGGGCAGCCCGGCCTTGGCCTGGCCTACCACCGGCAATAACGTGGGCACGCCGTACATGAACACGATCGTCAGCAGAATCGGCGCGAACAGGATGTTTGATGCCGGACCTGCCAGCACGATCAAGACGCGCTTCCATAGCCGCTGCGTCGGAAACGCGCGCGCGCGAAACGCCGCGAGCAGTTCTTCGGGCGGGTTGGTCCGAAGCGATTCGCATGCCTCGTCCGCGGAACCCGCAAGACGGATGCGATTTAGAAGCAAGCTTTCCTCGGGCTTGAGCGGGCGTCCGAGTACCGTCCTAGCCTGAGCGGAATCTGCGCCCGCAAGACGATAGGCCACGTTGTGGAGAGTCGCGTCTTCGTCCTTGCCGGCGGGTGACGGCTTTTCGCCCGACACATCGTGTCCAACCGCAAGCGCCGCATGGGCGCTCGCGACCGCGTCGAGAGCGCCGGTTGCGCGCGCGGCGCCTACCAGGTCGTGCCCGATTTCTACCAGAAAGGTGTGCAGCTCGTCGGACTTCGGTTCTTCGCCGACTTCATCGCCGAGCATGCGGACGTAGCCGCCGACCGGCGTCGCGCCAATCACGTATTCGGTTTCGCCGCGGCGGATACCAAAAATCCGCGGAGGATAGCCGATCGAAAAGCGCAGCACGCGGACTCCGAGCTGCTTCGCCATGATGAAATGGCCGGCTTCGTGAATAATGATCAGCAGACCGAGGATGACGACGGCAGCGACGATCGAAGTAAGCATGAAGTCTCCCGAGACGGGCAGAAAAAAGGATGCGGCCCCTTAGCCGCATCACCTGAGACAATAATAGGTAAAGACCGCGGCGAAGACTAGGCTGCATGTACGATCGAGCAAGCCCCCATGGCCGGGGAAAATCCAGCCCGAATCCTTGACTCCGGCCACCCGCTTGAAGGCGGAACCCGCCAGGTCTCCCAATTGCGCCAGTACGGCGATAGCTGCGGAAATCGCCGCCGTCGTGCTCATCGACCATTGCGGAGTGAGCAGCGCCCGCAGAATAAGCCCGGCGGCCACCGAAGCAGCCAGCCCGGAGATGGCGCCCTCCGCCGTCTTATGCGGGCTTACGCGCGGCGCCAGCTTGATTCTGCCGAACGACCGGCCGCCGAAATAGGCGCCACTGTCGGAGGCGATTACGACCAGGAGCATGAAAACTATTCCCGCGACTCCGTCGGGGAGGTTTCGCAGCATCGCGAGGTAAGGAAACAGGACCCCCACCCACAGCGCGCCCGAGATTATCAGCGAGGTTCCTCCAGGCGCGCCGCCACCGACCGCGACCAGGCCGACCAAAAGCAGCATGTTCAGAATCACCGCCGCCGGCAGGGACCATCCTGCCACGTCGCCGAGCATGAGCAGCAGGACCAGGGGTGCCGCGCCCGCCACAAGGATCGCCAGAATGGCGGTGACGCCGGTCGAGGTCATCGCCGCGATTTCATAGAGTCCCCAGGCGCCGACAATCGCGATGAATACCGAGAATCCGTTGTTGGGCAGAAAGATAATCGCGGCGAGGACCGCGGGCAGGACGACGATCGCCGTCCAGAGCCTGGTGCGGAGCACGACCCGAAGCCTGCTAGCCGGGGCTCAGCGCGCCGAAGCGCCGATCACGCATCTGGTACGCAGCCAAAGCGCTCAACAGTTCGCGCTCGCGGAAATCGGGCCAGAGCGTATCGGTGAAATAAAGTTCGGTGTAGGCAAGCTGAAACAGAAAGAAGTTCGAGACGCGCAGCTCGCCCGAGGTGCGAATCAGCAAATCGGGATCGGGCATGCCGCCTGTCGTCAGCGCGCGTTCGATCACGCCCTGATCGATTTGATCCGGCGTCATCTCGCCCGCAGCCACCGCTCTGGCGATCTTGCGCGTTGCGTTGACGATATCCTGGCGTCCGCCGTACGAGAGCGCGAGCGCAACCGTCATCGCGCCGTTCGCCTGGGTCGCATTCACCGTTTCAGCCAGCACCTGGCGCAGACGTCCCGGCAGCCGCTCGGTATCGCCCAGCGCGAGAATCCGGATGCCGCGTTTCATCAGGCGCTTGGTCTCAGTCACGAGATAGCGATGAAACAACTGCATCAGGAAGTTCACTTCGGTGGAGGGGCGCAGCCAGTTTTCGGCTGAGAAGGCGAACAGCGTGAGGTAGGGGATGCCCAGCTCGCGCGCCGCTTCGACGACGGCGCGCACAGAGTCTTTGCCGCGGCGATGGCCCTCGTTGCGGCCAAGTCCCCGCCGCCGGGCCCATCGGCCGTTTCCGTCCATCACGATCGCAACGTGGCGCGGCAACCGCGAAGGGTCGAGCGAAAGCTCCGGAAAATCACTTAGTGGGAGTGAAATAGCCACTGGGACTGTCAGCGACGAGAGTTTGGGCCGCGGCCGCGAACCGCAGTCAGACCTCCATGATCTCCGCTTCCTTGGCGGCCAGCACCTTGTCGATCCTCTCCACGAAATCGGTCGTGAACTGTTGCACCTTGGCTTCGCCCGATCGCGTGTCGTCGTCGGTAATCTGCTTTTCCTTGTGCAGGTCCTTGAGCATGTCGTTGGCGTCGCGCCGATGGTTGCGCACGCCGACGCGGAATTCCTCGCCGATCTTGCGCACGTGCTTCACCAGGTCCTTGCGGCGCTCCTCGGTGAGTTCGGGAATCGGAATCCGGATCAGTTTGCCGTCGTTCATCGGCATGAGGCCCAGGTCTGAAGTCTGAATCGCTTTTTCGATATCGTGCAGCGAGGATTTGTCGTAGGGCGTGATGACGAGCAGCCGCGGCTCCGGCGCCGCGAGTCCCGCCAGCGAGCGCAGCGGAGTCTTGGCGCCGTAATAGTTCACTTGGAGATTTTCGATTAGCGCCGTGGAAGCGCGTCCGGTCCGCACTCGCGCAAGTTCGTGCTTGAAGGCCTCGAGGGTCTTCTCCATTTCCTTGCGCGCCATTTCAACTACTTCGCCCGTCATGACGCTGTGCTGCTCTCCACCCAGGTGCCGATGGTCTCGCCCGTTACTGCCCTTCTTATATTACCCGGTTTGCGCAAATTGAACACGACGATCGGCAATTCATTATCCATGCACATCGAGATTGCCGTGGAGTCCATCACCTTCAGGTTGCGCTGCAGGACTTCGCGGTAGGTCAGCCGGTCGAATTTGGTGGCGTTGGGCTCCTTCAGCGGATCGCGGTCGTAGACGCCGTCAACGTGATGGCTTGCCTTTAGAATGACCTGGGCACCTATTTCGAGCGCACGCAGGCTGGCCGCGGTATCGGTGGTGAAGTACGGATTTCCCGTTCCGGCGGCAAAGATTACCACCCGGCCCTTTTCCAGATGACGTACCGCGCGGCGGCGGATGTACGGTTCGCACACCGCCTGCATCTCGATTGCGGACAGCACGCGCGTGGTGACGTTGGCATGTTCGAGCGCGTTCTGAAGGGCGAGGGCGTTGATGACAGTCGCGAGCATGCCCATCTGGTCCGCGGTCGATCGATCCATGCCGCGCGCTTCGTATTCGCTGCCGCGGATAAAATTGCCCGCGCCGATTACGATCGCGAGCTGAATGCCGAGGTCGCTGATTTCCTTGATTTCGAGCGCGATATTGGCGAGCGCGTCGAGGTCGACGCCGTTCTGATGTTCGGGCGCGAGCGCCTCGCCGGAAAGCTTGAGCAGGACTCGATTGAAGCGAGGTTTGTTTACCGAAACGCTCTCAACCTCATCCATCGTTCTTCTTCCTCCCCGGTCGCGCGTGTCTCGCTCGGCGGCAGTTCAGGCCGCGCTCTTCTGCTCGATTGCCTCGCCCAACTGAAAGCGTACGAACCGGCGCACGTCGAGCTTTTCGCCGATCTTGGCGGTGTACTCGCCGATTAGATCGGTGATGGTCCTGTTCGGATCGCGCACCCAGCTCTGCTCGAGCAGACAGACTTCTTTGTAGAACTTGTCGAGCTTGCCGTCGACTATTTTGTTGATCACGTTTTCAGGCTTGCCGGCCGATTGCTGTGCGTAAATCTGCCGTTCCTGTTCGATAATCTCGGGCGCCAGATCTTCGCGCCGGACGCAGCGCGGATTGGTCGCGGCAATCTGCATCGCGATTTCCTTCACCAACGTCTGAAAGTCGGGCCCCTTGGCGGCGAAGTCGGTCTCGCAATTGACTTCGACCAGCACGCCCAGCTTGCCACCCGCATGAATATACGAACCGACTGTGCCTTCGGATGCAACCCGGCCCGAGCGCTTCTGCGCCGCGGCGATTCCCTTCTCGCGCAGCCAGACGATCGCTTTGTCCAGGTTCCCTCCCGTCTCGGCCAGCGCCTTCTTGCAATCCATCACGCCTGCGCCGCTCTTCTCGCGCAGGTCCCTAACCAGCTTCGCGTCTATTTCCATTATCCGGATGTCCTAAGAAAAGTCGTGCTTGTTTATGGCTCCGCCGGCGGCATGAACGTGTCACGCGGCCGGCGGAGCATGAAAATCGTGGTGCGCTATGCGCCTCAGACCGCGCTGGGCGATTCCGCCGGTGCCCCCCCTCCGCTGCTCGGTCCTCCGTCGTCCTGGCCCTTCTGCCGTTCCTCGGCGAGCTGTTTGCCCTCGAGTACCGCGTCGGCGACCGCTGCGGTGAACAGCTTGATCGCGCGGATGGCGTCATCGTTGCCCGGAATCCGGTACGAAATCAGGTCGGGATCGCAGTTGGTGTCGACCACCGCTGCCACCGGGATGCTGAGCCGGTTGGCCTCGGCGACCGCGATATCTTCTTTCTTCGTATCGATTACCCAAAGCGCATCAGGCAGCTTGCGCATATTCTTGATTCCCGCCAGCGTCCCCATCAGCTTGGCATGCTCGCGGTCGTTCTCGCTCATTTCTTTCTTGGTGAGCGCGCGGATCATTTCGGGATCTGCCAGGATTTCCTCGAGCTTCTTGAGCCGCTCGATCGAGGCACGGATCGTCTGGAAGTTGGTGAGCATCCCGCCCAGCCATCGGTTGTTCACGTAGAACATCCCGCAGCGCTCCGCTTCCTCTTTGACGATATCCTGAGCCTGCTTCTTGGTGCCGACGAACAGAATCGTTCCGCCCTGCGCGGCCAGATCGCGCGCAAAGTCGTAGGTCTGCCGGAACATCTTGACCGTCTGCTGAAGGTCGATGATGTAAATTCCATTGCGGGCGCCGAAGATGTACGGCTTCATCTTCGGATTCCAGCGGCTGGTCTGATGGCCGAAATGGACCCCGGCCTCCAGTAGCTGCTTCATGCTGATCTCGGTCATGTGCTGTTTCGCAACCTCTTATAACGGCTGTGGTTAACCGCCCATTATTATCAGGACGCGCCGCGCGGTAAAAGCGCGGTGGAACCGGCGTAAAAAGTCGCTCCCCGGCGGCCTGCTAGGCATTCATCGATTCCAGGAATTCCTCGTTGGTCTTGGTTCCCTGCATCTTGTCGATTAGGAATTCCATCGCCTCAACCGCGTTCAGCTGCGAAAGCAGCTTGCGCAAAATCCAGATGCGGTTGAGCGTGGTGCGCGGCAGCAGCAACTCTTCCTTACGGGTGGTGGAGCGCTGGATGTCGATAGTCGGGAAGATGCGCTTTTCCAACAGGCGGCGGTCAAGCGACACCTGCTGGTTACCGGTTCCCTTGAATTCTTCGAAAATGACTTCGTCCATCCTGCTGCCGGTGTCAACCAACGCGGTAGCGATAATCGTCAGGCTGCCGCCGTCTTCGGTATTGCGCGCGGCGCCGAAAAACTTCTTGGGCTTGTGCAGCGCGTTGGAGTCGACGCCGCCGGAAAGGATTTTTCCCGAGGGCGGAACCACGGTGTTGTAGGCGCGCGCCAGCCGCGTGATCGAGTCGAGCAGAATCACGACGTCGCGGCCGTGCTCGACCAGGCGCCGCGCCTTTTCGATGACCATCTCGGCCACCTGCACGTGACGCGTGGCCGGCTCGTCGAAGGTGGAGCTTACGACTTCACCCTGCACCGATCGCAGCATGTCGGTCACTTCTTCGGGCCGCTCGTCGACGAGCAGCACGATCAGCACGACCTCAGGATGGTTGTGCGCGATCGCCTTTGCGATCGCCTGCAACATCATCGTCTTGCCGGTAAACGGCGCGGCGACGACCAATCCGCGCTGGCCTTTGCCGATCGGCGCGACCAGGTCGATAATCCGGGTGGTCAGGTCTTCGTGGTCGTATTCGAGCTTGAGGCGTTCCTGCGGATAAAGCGGCGTCAGGTTGTCGAACAGGATCTTGTCGCGCGCTTTTTCCGGGTCTTCGAAGTTGATCGATTCGACCTTGAGCAGCGCGAAGTAGCGCTCGCCTTCCTTGGGCGGCCGGATCAGGCCCGAAACGATATCGCCGGTGCGCAGGTTGAACTTCCGGATCTGGCTCGGCGAGATATAGATGTCGTCGGGGCCGGGCAGATAGTTGTAGTCGGGCGCGCGCAGAAACCCGAAGCCGTCGGGCAGGATCTCCAGCACGCCTTCGCCGAGAATCGCCCCGTTCTTGGCGGCCTGCGCCTGCAGGATGGAGAAGATCATCTCCTGCTTGCGCATGTTGGTGGCGCCGTCGACGTTGAAGTCGCGCGCCATCTGCGCCAGCTCGGTGATCTTTGCGCCCTTGAGCGCTTTGAGATTGAGCACTCCGTCGTCGCTGATCACTACCAGCGGTTCGGCGTGTACCGTTTGAACCTGGCGCGGTGGCGCGATATCGAGATGATCGTGGCTCTCGCTGCGCGCCGTGCCTCTGCCTTTAGCCATGTGCCTTCCCCGCAACCTGATTTCCTCGTTTATTCGTAATCGCTGCCGCGCCAGCAAAGTGCGCGCCGCAGGTTAGCGACGTTTTCACGGACGGGATCGCGCGCGGAGCGATACCCTTATGTTGTCACTTGCCCCAAGCGGTCGGGATTCGGAACGAAAACGCCTTGAGTTCGGAATAACGGGCCGCTTGGAGACGGGGGACTCTCTCCTCAACCCCGCCACAGCGTCCTTGGTGCGGAAGCTCCACTGAAACGCTACCCAAGCCGCAACGCCGTGTCAACGGCATCTTTGCTTTTGCAGCCTCGGAAAGATTGGACGCTACGCGTCACCGGCGAGACGCCGGCGCTACTCCAGAATGTAGAAGAGGCCTTCTTTTAGAAGCGGAACGAGACTTCTTTCTGAGTGGCGCCGCCGTCTCGGCGGCGTTTTTTAGCCGGATCTCCAAGAGACGGTTATGGCGAGTCGATCCAGCGGCGCAGCTCCGTATCATCGACTGCGATGCCGCGCGCGCTCAGAAACTCCGCGAAATCTGTAGGCAGCGGCGCGACGAATTCGAGACGCTCGCCGCTGCGCGGATGCGCGATCGAAAGCGCGAGCGCGTGCAGCGCATGCCGCCCGAAAACCGGCGCGTCGGACTGCGAGTCCGATGCGCTCGCACCGCGACCATAGAGACGATCGCACAGACAGGGATGGCCAATCGAAGCGAGATGCACGCGAATCTGATGCGTCCGGCCCGTTTCGGGACGAACACGCACCAGCGTTGCGCCGCGGTCGTCGCGCGAACTGCCGGGAAAGCGCGCGAGTACAGTGACATGGCTCACCGCGTCCCGCGCCGCGTGCGACACGGTGGACATCCGCTTGCGCTCAACCGGATGACGCCCGATCGGGCGTTCGATCGTCACCTGGTCGTGCGCGAGTATGCCCCGCACGATCGCGAGATAGATTTTCCGTACGATCCGATCCTTGAACTGCCGCGCCAACGCCGTCCGCGCGAACGGAGTACGCGCCACGACCATCACGCCCGAGGTTTCCTTGTCCAGCCGATGCACTATTCCCGGGCGCAGTACGCCGTCGGGCTCCGCCATCGCCGCCAGCTCCGGGAATCGCGCCAGGAGCGCATCGACCAGGGTCGCATCGGGATGCCCCGGCGCGGGATGCACCGTCATGCCTGCCGGTTTGTTGACGACGATAAATTCATCATCTGCCGCCAGCACATCGATCGCGGGCGCATCGCCGGTGGATTGCGGCGGCATCGGCACCGAAGGCGCCGCAATCTCGATTCGATCCCCCAGATGGACGCCGCTCGATGCTCTCGCGGCGGCGCCGTTCACCGTTACCCGCCCCGCCTTGATCATCCGCGCCACCTGCGATCGCGAATATTCGGGCGCCAGATGCGCCGATATGAACACATCAAGCCGCATCCCGGCGTGCCCCGGTTCAGCGGTAATGGTGGACGACGCTGCCATCGCGGGAATTATGACAGAATTCCCTTCCGCTCTGGTTCCCCATCCTTGCTGGGAGATCTCTGCAAAGCTACGGAACCGCGCCGGATGCCAAAGGGTGTCATCCTGAGCGAAGTGAGCAACGCGAACGAAGTCGACATGGCTTCTGGCCTCCGGACAGGTTCGCGCAAGCGGACCCGGTACCGGTTCCGCGTTAGCGAAGCGCTCCTTAGTTCTGCATCGTGCCGCCGCGCGATGAACTACTGCTTCGTACTCGGAGAGGCCTGGGCAACCGGTGTCTGCTGAGGACAAGACGTGTTGCTGGTGGACATCAGCAACACCCCATAGGTGTTGGTCTGACAACTGGATTCAGTGGTGCCTTCCGGAACGGACGTGAACCAGCATCCTGACAGTACACCGCCCATCAGGGTGCCGAGGAGAATTAGTCTGGCAACCATCCCTCGCCAATATCGCGCATCCTAAGCCCGGTACGCCACCGGATGTTTCGCTTCGTAGGCGGTGATTTCCTTTTCATGCACGAGCGTCAGCGCGATATCGTCGAGGCCTTCGAACAGGCACTTCTTCTGGAAGGGATCGATCTCGAACCGCGCGGACCATCCGAAGTCGTCGGTGACCGTCTGTCCTTCAAGATCGATCTTCAGTTGATAGCCCTCATACTTTGAGATCGCGCGCAGCAGCGCCTCGACTTCGTCGGGCTTCAGGATAATCGGCAGAAGCCCGTTCTTCATGCTGTTGTTGCGAAAGATATCGGCGAACGACGGGGCGATGACCGTCCTGAAGCCGAAATCCATCAGCGCCCAGACCGCATGCTCGCGCGAGCTTCCGGAGCCGAAGTTCTGCCGCGCCACCAGAACCGATGCGTCCCGGTAGCGGGGTTTGTTGAGAATGAAATCGCGATTCTCCGATCCGTCCGCATTGAGCCGCCAATCGAAAAATAAGCCTCTGGCCAGCCCGCTGCGCACGACAGCTTTCAGAAACTGCTTCGGAATGATCTGATCGGTATCGACGTTGGCGCGATCGAGCGGCGCCGCCAGTCCGGTAAAACTCTTGAACGCTTGCATCCAAGTCTCCTACTTCTCCCATTCGCGGACGTCGACAAAATGCCCCGCGATCGCCGCCGCCGCGGCCATCTGCGGACTCACCAGATGAGTGCGGCCGCCTTTGCCCTGGCGGCCCTCGAAATTGCGGTTCGATGTGCTCGCGCATCGCTCGCCCGGCTGCAGGATGTCGGGATTCATTCCCAGGCACATCGAGCATCCCGCCTCGCGCCATTCGAAGCCCGCTTCCGTGAAAACGCGGTCGAGCCCTTCCTTCTCCGCTTCCGCTTTGACTTCCTGCGAGCCCGGTACGACCATCGCGTGCACGCTGCCCGCCACTTTCCTGCCTTTCACGATTCCCGCCGCGGCGCGCAGATCGGTGATTCGGGAATTGGTGCACGATCCGATAAAGACGCGGTCGATATTGATGTCTTCGATCGGCACTCCGGCCTTGAGCCCCATGTATTCCAGCGCGCGCTCGATCGTGTTGCGGTCGGTAGCGTCCGCAATTGCCGCGGGATCGGGAACCTTCCCGGTCACGTCGGTAACCATGCCGGGATTCGTGCCCCACGTGACTTGCGGCGCGAAGCTCGCCGCCTCGAAACGGATACTGCGATCGAAGCGCGCGCCGTCATCGGTGCGCATCGTCAGCCATCGCTTCGCCATCGCATCGAACTCCGCGCCTTGGGGGACGTAGCGGCGGCCGCGCAGATACTCGACCGTCTTTGCATCGGCGGCGATCATCCCGGCGCGCGCGCCCGCCTCGATCGACATGTTGCACACTGTCATGCGCTCTTCGACCGACAGCGCCTCGATCGCCTCGCCGCGATATTCAACCACGCATCCGGTGGCGCCGTCGGTGCCGATACGCCCGATGATGCCCAAAATCAGATCCTTCGCGGTGACTCCCAGGCCCGCCTTACCGTCGACGCGAATTTCGAAAGTTTTCGGCTTCGCCTGCCACAGGCATTGCGTGGCCAGCACGTGCTCGACTTCGCTGGTGCCGATTCCGAATGCGAGCGCGCCTAGCGCGCCGTGCGTGGAAGTGTGGCTGTCGCCGCACACGATCGTCGCGCCCGGTTGCGAAAGGCCCAGCTCGGGTCCAATCACGTGGACGATGCCCTGCTCGTGCGATCCCAGATCGAACAGCGTGATACCGAAGTCGCGGCAGTTCTTGCGCATCATCTCGACTTGCAGGCGCGAGTCCGGGTCGGCGATCGGCTTGAGCTGGTCGATAGTCGGGATGTTGTGATCGAGGGTCGCGAACGTGCGCCGCAGCTCGCGGACCTTGCGCCCCGTGTCGCGCAGCGACTCGAACGCCTGCGGCGAGGTGACTTCGTGGATGAGATGCAGGTCGATGTAGAGCAGGGCAGGCTCCCCGGGTCTCTCCAACACCACGTGGTCGTTCCAGATTTTTTCGAAAAGCGTCTGAGCCGCCATCTACGCGAGCCTCCGAACCTGAGTGAATTCCATATTATCAGTCATCTTTTTGCTTTCAGCAAAGCACTTCACCAGCGGAGCCCCAAGGGCGAAAAGGAATCGAGCTCTCTCTTCTTGGTGTCTCGGTGCCGTTGTGGTTAATCCCTGGTCGCCGCGATCGCGATCTGCGGTACACAAAACCCGATCTTGCCATCGACGATTTCAATTTTGAGCGCCTCGACCAGCGCCGGTGACGCCGCGCGAAACAGGCTCGTCAGCTCGGCAACGGCAGCCGGCGGCGTCTTCATTCTCTGTGTCCACGTGTCGAAATCCATCGGGCGCCCGTTCTCAGTGTAAAAGTCCAGATGCTCTGCCGTAATCCGTAGTCCCGCCGCTTCGACCATGGCGCGCCATTCGCTCGGCCGCCAATTGCGCACGTGCGAAGGGTCGCGCAGCTTCTCGATATAGTTGTACGCGCGGTCCAGTTCGTCATCTTCTGGCGCGCGGCTGTCGATGATCACGACGCGGCCCTGCCGTTTCACCACGCGCGCCATTTCGCGGATCGCCGCGCGGATGTCGGCATAGTGATGGGGTGCCTGGCGGACAGCGACGATTTCGAAACTGGAATCCGCGAAGGCCAGCTTTTCTGCGGCGCCTTGCCGCGTCACGACATTCCCGAGTCCGCGCGCTGCCGCGTTGCGCGCGGTTTCCTCGAGCATCCGCTGCGTCAGGTCAAATGCCACTACTTCCGCCACGTGAGGCGCCAGAGCGAGCGCGGTATGCCCCGCGCCGGTCGCGATATCGAGCGCACGGTCGCCCGGTTGCGGACGCGCCAGCTCTACCACGCGCTGGAGCAGCATCGGGTCGCCGTGTCCCACGCTGGTCGTGTAAGCCGATGCGGCCGCGCCGAACTGCGCTTGAACCCGCTCGTGAACGTCGTTGGCTCCCGCCTCATGCGTCTGCGTCTTCATGGCATTGAGCGTAGGAAAATTGCATATATGTGTCCAATATCAATTAGAGATGTATTAATATCCAACACATATGGAACTGCGGCATCTCCGCTACTTCGTCGCTGTCGCTGAAGAACTGCACTTCAGCCGTGCCGCGGAGCGCCTGCATATGGCGCAGCCTCCGCTCAGCCAGCAGATCCGCCAGCTCGAAGACGAACTCGGCGTCCAATTGTTCCAGCGCACGCGCCGCCGCGTCCAACTCACTGATGCGGGCCGTGTCGTGCTGGAAGAGGCGCGCCGCACCCTCGTTCAGGCCGATCGTGTCGTGAGCGCCGCCCACCGCGCGGCCGAAGGCGCAGCAGGCTTTCTGCGGGTGGGGTTCTCCAGTTCGGCGCCCTACACGACGCTGCCCGCGATCCTGCGCGCTTTCCGCGCGCAATTTCCGGGCGTCGCCCTCAACCTTTATGAGCGCAGCACCGAGGAGCAGATCGATCTCCTGGCGGCCGGCACAATCGATGTGGCCCTGGTGCGCCGTCCGGTCGAGAACGCACCCGAGTCGCTGGTTATCAAAACGATTCTGCGCGAGCACCTGGTCCTCGCGATGCCCGCCGACCATCGCCTGCGCAACAGGCGATCCGTCGCCGTGCGCGCGCTGGCAAACGAACCGTTCATTCTCTTCCCGCGGCACGCGGCGCCGGGCTTGTATGATCAGATTGATGCGCTCTGCCGCCGCGCCGGCTTCAAACCCGCGGTCGCGCAGGAAGCCGTGCAGATGCAGACGATTGTCAGCCTGGTCTCCGCAGGCCTCGGCGTCGCGATCGTTCCAGCCTCCATCCGCAAACTCCATCGCGAACGCGTCGTGTACCGCGCTCTTAGCCCGGGCAAAGCGATGACCGAGATGGCCGTCGCCTACGACCGAAACAATCAGTCGAAAGTGCTTGGTTCGTTTTTGAGCGTCGTCACCAAAATCTCCGGCCGCTGAAATTCTTTGTGCGAAAGGGCCCTAAACGGTGGCGACAGACTGAATCGATTGTTATCATTCGATGAACGAAAGGTTACCTGTCCAAGACACGACGCTGCTTATAAGGCGATGTTTGAGAATACGTCAGGCGAAAACACGAACGGCATGCTCTCCGGCGGCCAATTTCGCGGTCACACGGTGAGCAGCATCGCGCAGACTGCGGTCGGGCCGATCGAGTATTTCAGCATCGGTGAAGGGCCGGCGCTTCTCGGCATGCATGGCACGCCCGGCGGCTACGATCAGGTGGCGCTGATCAGCGGAAGGGTCGCGGCGCGAGGATTTCGGATCATCGGATGGTCGCGGCCTGGCTATCTTTCGACACCTCTCGAGGTGGGACGTACTCCCCAGGAGCAGGCCGATGCGGCCGCGCGCTTGCTCGACGCGCTCGGAATCGATCGCGTGTGCGTATACGGCGCATCGGGCGGCGGACCCGCCACCTACAATTTTGCCGCGCGGCATCCGGACAGGACGTGGGCGATGGTTACCGAATGCGCAATCAGCAAGCGCTTTGGCGACGATCTCAATCCCCTTGAGCGGATGTTGCTGCGCTCGTCAGTCAGCGGCCTTACTATGCCTGTCTTCGATTGGTTTGCCAGCCGGTTTCCGGAAACGCTCGCGCGTCAGATAATCCGCCTGCAGGGCACGCTCGATCCGCAAGCCGCGCGCGCATTCGCGTCCGAGGTCGATGCTGACCCCGCCAAATCCGCGTTCGTCAACGGCCTGTTCCAGACGATGAACCCTCTGGGTGCGCGCAAGGCCGGGCTTCTGAACGATCTGGATCAGTTTGAGCGTATCGATCGTCTGCCGCTCGAAGAGATAAACTGTCCGGCGCTGATTATCCATGGCACTCACGATGCCGACGTGCGCTTTGAGCACGGTGAATTCGCCGCGCGCTCGATCCCGCATGCGGAGTTTCTTCCGGTCGAAGGCGGGACTCACGTGCTGTGGATCACCAGGCGGGCCGAGGAGCTGAGGGCCAGAAGGATCGAGTTCCTGACGCGGCACATGCCGGCGTAAATCCGCACGCCGGGGGATGGGGAGGCAGGGTGGTGGGCGACGGCAATCACACACATCGCGAGAATCCGTCATCTTCCGTCGAGTCGGCTGACGAATGCGCGCTCGAACCGGGCGCCGTCGCCTGCGATGCGTGCGGCGCCGCGATGAAGCCGATGGGCCATTGCAAGTACTGGTGCCTGCGCTGCGGCTTCCTGCGCACCTGCAACGACGTGCTCTGATCAGGAATCCGGAAATCCACAGATTACGCAGATTTCACAGATTGAATCCGCGTTAATCTGCGAAATCTGCGGATTATGCCTATTTGATCCTCCTGGATGGCGCGATTCGGTCGGCCCGGGCGAGGCCGCGCGTTACCGCCGACTCGCCGAAACGGGTCGTGACGGCATCGAGCGCGCGGTTGAGCCGCGATCGCTTTAATTCCTCGGCCGTGCGCGGCTCAAACAGCCCCCGCTGCGCTTCGTCCACCCGCTCCAGATTGTGAACGTGCACGCCCGCAAGCCGAATCTTGTCGCGGGTCGGCACGCGGTCGAGCAGATGGATCGCGACGCGCGTGATCTCCGCGCCGTCGTCGGTCGCGTGTTCCACCGTAAAGCTGCGGCTCAGCATCGGATAGCGTCCCTGGCCCAGCGGGCGCGCTAGCTTGAGCTTTAATGAAATCGTGCGCGCGCGGACGCTGTCCGCGCGCAGCCGGCGCGCGATCGCCTCGCCGTGCGCAATCAGCACCCGGCGCAATTCATCGGACTTGAGCGCCAGGTCTTCCGCGAAAGTATTTTCCTCGCCGTACGATTTGCGCTGCCAATCGCCGATCACGGGACGCGGATCGATGCCGTTGGCGAGCGCATGCAGATGCGGTCCCATTGAGCCGAACGCGGCGTGCAGCTCGGCGGCATCGCGATTGGCCAGGTCGCCGACCGTGCGGATTCCAAATTCCTGCAACCTGGCGAGCGTGACCCGGCCCACTCCCCAGATGCGCTCGACCGGAAGCGAATGAAGAAACGCGATCATGTACTCCGGCCCGATGCTCAGCACGCCGTCGGGCTTCGACATGTCGGAAAGGATCTTGGCGGCCATCTTGATCGGCGCCACGCCCACCGACACGACCAACCCGGTCTCTTCGTTCATGCGCCGCTTGAGCGCGCGCGCCGCGTCGAGCGCCGACCCGTGGACGCGCTCGGTTCCGGTCAGATCGAGAAACGCCTCGTCGAGCGACAGCGGTTCTACCACCGGGCTGAACTCGCCGAACACGCGGCGCACGACGCGCGAGATTTCCACGTAGCGATCCATCCGCCCCGGCACGAAGATCGCCTCCGGACACAGCTTGCGCGCCTGTCCGGACGGCATCGCCGAGCGGATACCGAACTTGCGTGCCTCATACGATGCGGACGTCACGACGCCGCGCGCACTTTTTCCGCCGACCACGACCGGCAGTCCGCGCAGTGCAGGATTGTCGAGCTGTTCCACCGATGCGTAGAACGCATCCATGTCGGCGTGCGCGATGACGCGCTGCCATCCGGATTGCGCGATATTTTCATGCCCCGATGGCATGGGTGTCTCAGCGCTCGCCGGCCAACTGATCGAAGACCGTCCGCGCGGCGTCCTCTCCGCTGCGGATGCAATCGGGGATGCCTACGCCGCGATATGCCGCACCCGCAAGCGCGAAGTGCGGGATGTTAGCGGCGGTGCGCTCAATCGCGGCAACGCGATCCAGATGGCCGACGTCGTATTGTGGCATCGAGTCGGGCCATCGCTGGACCTCGATTAGTCCGGGCGCGGCCGTCACTCCCAGCAATGCGCGAAACTCGTCGCGCGCCGCCGCTACGATCGCCTCGTCGGACAGCGCCATCATCTCGTTTTGCAGGACGCCACCGACAAATACGCGCGCCACGATCGCATCGTGGGGAGCACGCCCTTCGAATTTCAGGCTGGAAAAGCTGCCTGCGATTATTTTTCGATTCTCGATGATGGGTACGACAAAACCGAACACGCTCGGGGGCACCGGGAAATCGCTCAGACGAAACGTCATGTTGACCGTCGCTGCGGAAGCATAAGTGATTTTTCCGAGCAGATCGGAGAGCTCTCGATCGATTGCGGCGAGAAGACGAGCGTTGGCGTAGGCAGGCGCCGCGCAGATGACCGCATCCGTCTCGATACGATCGCCATCGGCGAGCACAACCGTCCATCGTCCTTCCCGATGCGACACCTCTTTCACGTCGGCACCAAGGCGAAGCGAAGCTGAGACACGCGAAGCGAGCGCGTCGACGAGCGATTCCATTCCCCGTCGCAGCGAGAGAAACAGGCTCCATCGCGCGCCGCTCGTACCCGCCATCTTTGTCGCGCGCGCTTTTTCCGCCGCACGCAGACCACGAATCAGGCTGCCCTGACGCCGTTCCATTTCGACAAACCGCGGCATGGTGGCGGCCACGCTGAGATGCGATGGGTCTGCGGTGTAGATTCCGCCTGCGAGCGGCTGCGCGACGCGGTCCAGCACTTCGCGGCCCATGCGGCGCGTGACAAATGCGGCGAGGCTTTCGTCCCTGCGATCCTTCCGCCGCTGAACCAGGGGTTCGAGCGCGATCCTGAGCTTGCCGGCGGCAGAGAAGAGCGGGCTTCTCATTACCGGACCGAGATGCGTCGGCGCGAGCAGCGAAAAGCCCTCGGGAATTTCAACCAGCTCGCCCGCGCGAACCACCATCGTGCGGCGGAATTGCTCGCGCGTCGGGATCAAGTCGTTTTCAAGGCCGAGCCGTTTGGCAAGTTCCGCGGCAGCCGGTTTCTCGGTGAGAAACGAATCCGCGCCGGCCTCCATGATAAAGCCGTCGCGGCGAATCGTCTTGAGCGGACCGCCGGCGCGCGCGCCGCGTTCGAGGATCGTTACTTCGACCGGCATCTCGCGTGATGCCGCGAGTTCGCCAATGCGATAAGCGGCGGCCAGTCCGGTAATGCCGCCGCCGATTATGGCTACTCGTTTCACCGTCCGCTCTCCGCTGGCTGCGAAGGCTTCATCCACAAAGATCCATTTCTAACAGTAATGACGGAAGTATCGCACTTTGGAATACGTCACGGTAATTGCGGAAATCGAGCCGTGCGTCCCTGGCCCACGTACGCGAAGCGTCCGCCCGAAAAAGCGGGACAGGGCAAGGGTGAGGGTGCAGGATTTCCGCTCTCTACGAAGCTCCACGTTATGCCGACTTCCCGATTATGCCGCGCGTTCTTATTTTGACACTCGGGATATCGGCATAATTCGGCTGCGCATTTCTTCGCATGCAAGGTTCGACACCGGCTGAGAATAGTCTAATCAAATCGTCGCGGCAATTTCGTTACATAGAGAACCAAGCGCAGCGAACCGCAACTCCTCCAACTGGAGGAGTTTGTTAACCTAAAGGGCGGCCGGTGGCACAGCACACAAGACGTTTGCATTTGGAGATGCTGGTTCGTAACTGGAAGTGGAACGAGTCGGGTAGTAACAGCCCCGAACCGAGACCGTCGCGGATCGAATCGGGAAGGATCGCAACTCATTGAGTGAGGCAATGCACCGTCGCCATCGGCACGCACCACCAGATAGCGACAGCGATCAGCATGGCTTCCATCGTCCTTACTGGAAACATGCGCATCACGATTGGCGCTTAATAGTCGCAGTGTGTTTGATGCTTGCGGCCATAGTCACCTATGTGATGAGCGATGACCTGGCGTGGCGACCTAGCAGCCAACCGCAACAGTCGCATTCAGCCACAGGCAGCAAATAGCAGAGCCGCGCATCGCCGACGGCGCCTGCCGGCATGGCGATCCAGCGATTTGCCAGGAGACGGGAACGAAAGGGACTTTCTCAGGAGTTGAAAATGGCTACCCGGAATGACTCGGCAGAAGACGCGAAGACCTTGGATGATTCGAATAAGTCGGCGCCAAATGGCTCCAACGGAAGAATTGTCAAGTCAATTGGATCGAACCCCAGCGTCGACCAGATTCGCAAGCGCGCCTACGAAATCTTTCAGGAACGCGAGCGCGGAAGTGAGATTAGCGACTGGCAAAAGGCCGAGGCCTCAGTCTCCGCCGATACTTCCGACGCAGGTACGTCAAAGGCCGACGACTCCAAGGCTGACGCGTCCAAGGCAGATGCATCGAAAGATGCTGTGAAGGTACCAACTGATACCGGGACGATCGAGGAGGCGGTCACCAAGTTCAAGTCCAGTATCGAGCATGGACTGACTCAGGAGGAATCCGCGAACCGTCTCAAGAAGGACGGCCCAAACGCGATCGAAGAAAGGCACATCAGCCCCCTCAAGCGGTTCCTGACGTTCCTGTGGGGACCAATCCCATGGATGATCGAAATTGCTGCGGCGCTCTCAGCCGTGGTTCGGCATTGGGAAGATTTCGTCATCATCTTTTTCATGCTGGCCCTGAATGCGGTGGTCGGCTTCTGGGAGGAATTCAAAGCCGACAACGAGATCGAGGCGCTGAAAAAGAATCTCGCGCTCCACGCGCGAGTGCTGCGCGATGGCAAGTGGGGTGAAATCGAGGCAAAGACCCTGGTGACCGGCGATATTGTGATGGTCAAACTGGGCAACGTCATCCCCGCCGACCTGAAGCTCGTTGACGGCGATTACCTCAGCATCGATCAGGCGGCACTGACCGGAGAGTCACTCCCGGTCGACAAGAAGAAAAATGATGTCGCGTATTCGGGATCGATCGTCCGTATGGGCCAGATGAATGGGCTCGTCGTTGCCACCGGGATGAATACGCTCTTCGGTCGAACCGCACGATTGGTCGAAACGGTTGAGGCCGTCTCCCACTTTCAGAAGGCCGTGCTCAAGATCGGCAACTTCCTCATTCTGATCACGCTCGGCCTGGTCGCATTGATCCTCACGGTCGCGCTATATCGCGGCGATCCGCTGATCGAGACCCTGCTATTTGCGCTGATTCTCACCGTCGCTGCGATACCAGTTGCCTTGCCCGCTGTCCTGTCGGTAACGATGGCCGTCGGCGCATCCGTGCTCGCTCGAATGAAAGCCATCGTCTCCCGTCTCGTCGCGATCGAAGAGATGGCCGGTATGGACATTCTCTGCTCGGACAAGACCGGCACACTCACCAAGAGCGAACTCAAGTTGAGCAAACCGGTCGTCTTCAAGGCGAGCAGCGAACAGGACCTGATCCTGGGCGCAGCGTTGGCCTCGCGAACCGAAGGCGGCGACAGCATCGACGAGGCCGTGCTCAAGGCTCTCAGCGATCGCTCGGCGTTAAAGAACTGTCAAATCAATCATTTCACTCCTTTCGATCCGGTCAGTAAGCGAACTGAGGCCGAGGTCAAACACGACAACGGCACTTTCAAAGTCTCGAAGGGTGCGCCGCAGGTGATTCTGGATCTGGTCCATCCCGACGAGGACACGCGCAAAAAAGCGCAAGGGCAGGTTAACGAGCTTGCGGCCAAAGGCTACCGCACGCTTGGCGTCGCGCGCACCGACGTGCAGGGTAAATGGGAATTCCTTGGGCTCCTGTCTCTATCCGATCCTCCGCGGGACGATTCAGCTTCGACCATCGCTGCAGCGCGCAAGATGGGACTCCAGGTTCGCATGGTGACCGGTGACAATCTGGCGATCGCTCGCGAGGTCTCACTCGAACTCAAGCTCGGACCGAACATCGCGGTTGCGAGCGATCTTTTTCCCGACGGCAAGCCGGATGACAGCGCGAAGATAGACGCGGCTGACGGCTACGCGGAGGTTTTTCCTGAGCATAAATTCAAGATTGTCAAAGCTCTTCAGGCTCTGGGACATATTGTCGGAATGACCGGCGACGGCGTCAACGATGCGCCCGCGCTCAAGCAGGCCGACTGCGGAATCGCGGTAAGCGGCGCGACCGACGCCGCTCGCGCGGCTTCGGATCTGGTGCTCACGGCAACCGGTCTCTCTGTAATCACCGCCGCAATTTCAGAGGCGCGCAAGATATTCGAGCGCATGAACAGTTACGCAATCTACCGAATCGCAGAAACCATCCGCGTCCTGCTCTTCATGACGCTCGCGATTGTCGTGTTCAACTTCTACCCGGTAACCGCGGTCATGATCGTGCTGATCGCGGTCCTCAATGACTTCCCGATCATGATGATCGCCTACGACAACGCCATCGTAGCTCCACGCCCGGTGCGCTGGGATATGGAGCGCGTGCTCACGGTCAGCTCGGTTCTCGGCGTACTGGGAGTCATCTCTGCATTCGGCCTTTTCTGGATCGCGGAGAAGTACCTTCACCTGCCGCGGCCAATCGTTCAGAGCCTCATGTTCCTGAAATTGCTGGTTGCCGGGCACCTCACCATCTACATCACGCGCAGCGCCGGGACTTTCTGGAAGCGGCCGTGGCCCAATTGGCGCTTGGTCGCCGCGACCGAGACCACACAAATCATCGGAACCTTGGCCGCGGTTTATGGATGGGGCATGACACCGCTCGGATGGAAATACGCGCTCGGGGTCTGGGTCTATGCGCTCGTGTGGTTTTTCGTCAACGACATGGTGAAGGTCGAAGTTCACCGGCTGTTGAACCTGGGAACGCAACGCCACCAGCGTCACCTGGCGAGAGTCAACGCCAGCCTTCATCCGCCCGTGGTCAAAGCAGCGACTCGAGCGGCTTAAGGGCATCTTCGGCGCTAAAGGTCAGTGGATGAACTACGATAGGCGATTCGTGGTTAAGCCTGGCGCCAAGGTCAGGCTCGGCAAGGTTGACCCGGGATTCAAAGAAAAACACGAAGAATCGCATAAGCGTGCGACATCGGAGATCCAGAAACACGTCGAGCGCTTGGCTGCGATGAAAACCCATCCGCTCCCGATCTACCTGCAGCGGTTCTTCGGCCAACGCCTCACGACGCAGCTTCACGCCAGCCCGAACACGGTAGCGAGCTACCGCGACACCTTTCGCCTGCTGCTGAAAGGGGCGAAGTAATCCGAGAGTCGCGCCGTCAGGCTTCGGGACGAATGCCTCCATTCGTCGATCGCGCGGGCGCGTTGGCTCGCACCAGCGCCTGGCTGATTTCCGGCGTCCATTTGTCGGGCTGGTCGGCCCACAGGTCCCGCAGATGGGGCGCGACTTCGAGTCCGAACAGGCGCGTGTTCTCGGCGCCGATCTCCTCGGGCAGGTTGCCCATGTGCGGAGTTGCGATGAGCTGTCCCACGCGCAGGTCTTTGATCAATTCGCGCAGCCGCTGGCGCACGCGCTCCGGCGTGCCGGCGATGATGTAACCCTTCTCATCGTATTCCCAAAAGCTCATCTCGCCGCGGCTCGCGCGCATGCGATCCTCGGCGGTCAGCTTGCTCTGGCCGATCTTCATTTGATCGCCCTGCGACTTGAGCGATCGCACGGTCGTGTAGCCCGGCGGATTGAGAAAGCCCGGCGCGGGCGCGGCATTGCGATGGAAATAGCGCACCGCGTCGTAATACTGCTTCTCCGCTTCGGCATCGGTATTGGCGACGCAGACGATCTGCGTGAACGCCATCCGATGCGGATTCATCGTGCCGCCGCGCTTGTCGACATATTCCCAGAACGCATCGACGAGAGGCTTGGAGGAATACAAACCCGAGAACGAAAGATGCCCGTAGCAATAGTCGTTGTCGATCACCAAATCCCAGGTCTCGACGCTGCCGCCGCCGCCCGGCACCCAAATCGGCATCCGCTTCTGCACTGGCCGCGGCCAGATATTCACGTAGCGTAGCTGCGTGTATTTGCCATTGAATGCGAACGGCTCGGGTTCGGACCACGCACGCAAAATAAGCTGGCGCGCCTCCTCGAATCGTTCGCGCATCTCAATCGGTGGCATGCCGTAAGCGAAGGTCGAATCCATCGGCGTGCCGAGCACGAATCCTGCTGTCAGCCGCCCGCCTGACAGGCAATCGAGGTAGGCGTACTCCTCCGCGATGCGGGTCGGCGGATTATAGAGCGCCAGCGAATTGCCGACGACGGTGATCGCCGCGCTCCTGGTCGTCGAGGCGAGACTCGCAGCGAGCAGATTGGGCGAGGGCGTTACCGCGAGCGGCGTCTGATGATGCTCGTTGACGGTCAGGCCGTCGAACCCGACCTCATCGGCAAGCTGCATCAGCCGGATGAACATCCGGTACATCTCGCCCGCCTTCAGCGGATCGATCAGATGGGCGGGCGGCGTCACCCACGCGGATTTGTAGCGTTCCCGGAAGTCCGCGGGCAAATGCGGATACGTAACCTCGGCAAACCAGTGGAATCTCATTCCCAGTCCCTCTAGCCGGCGAGCCCGGCATCATTCGGCCGCGGCGCCGTCAGTTCTTGCGATATTCCAGCAGGCGATCGACGTCGAAATTGAACATCCGCGCTGCATTGAGTCCCAGAATTTTCTCGCGCTGCGCTTCATCGAGATGGCCCATCTGGCGTTCGATCGCTTGCGCCGAATGCGGCCACGAACCTTCATGATGCGGGTAGTCGTTCGACCACAGGAAGTTGTCGACCAGGTTGAACTCTATGGCCAGCCCGAGTCCGGCGCGATCTTCCTGGAACGCCACCGCGCCGTGCGCACGGAAATACTCGCTCGGAAGCATCTTGAGCTTCGGGTACGCCCACATGTGATGCTTGATATAGCCTTCGTCCATCGCATCGAGCGCCCACGGCACCCATCCGATGCCCGATTCGATCGCCGCAAATTTGATTTTCCGAAAACGCTCCAGCACGCCCGACGAGCACAGCGCCGCCACCGGTTCGATCGCCTGCACCAGTGCGTGCGCGACATAATTCATCACCGCGCCGCCTTCTTTGCTCGCACCGCGCGGGTCGCGCCCGGTCCCGATATGAAACGTAATCGGCAGCCCGGTCTCCTCGATCAGCGCCCACATGCCGTCATAAACGCCCATGTTGTAATTGGGGTCGCGCGCGTCCTGCGAATTGAACACGGGTTTGCACGGGAGCGTCAGACCGCGGAAGCCTAGCTTGGCGACGCGTTCGATTTCCTTGAGCGAGCCCGTGATGTCGGCGGTCGCAAGTGCGGCCATCGGCGACATCCGATCGTTGTAAGGGCCGTAAGTTTCCCACGCCCAGTCGTTCCATACGCGGCACTGCGCCTGCGCAAACTCCGCATCGCGCGTCGCCCACATGAACAACCCTTTGTTGGGGAAAATAATTTCCGCGTCGACGCCGTCGCGGCGGCGGTCCGCCAACCGTTCATTGACGTCGGCGCCCGCTTTGTTGCGGATAAGATCCTCGCCCTCGAAGATGCTCTCCTGCAGGCGCGTTCGCCGCAGCCCGTCGCTGACCACCCACTTCACGCCGTTCTCGTCGATCTCAATCTTGGGCAGGCGGCTTTTGTATTTGGCCTCGATTCGTTCCAACCACAGGTTGGATGGTTCGTTGGCGTGGCAGTCGGCCGAGATCATCAGGAAGCGGTTCGGATCGTCCGGCCGCGCGGTGCGCTTCCATCGATCGTGGCCGGGCGTTTCGAGACGCCATCGATTCGCCGCATCAATTGTGGTCGTATCCATCGCGGTTCCCTCTCGGGTGGGATGCTCTGCTAACGTACCACTTTCCGGTGGACTCTCATCAACCGAAACGGCAGGTTGTAGCAGACCATCGAAAGCCAAAATCGATCTCGAGAAAGCGAGGAAAAATCACATGATCGTTGTACATCACCTGAACGATTCGCGGTCGCAGCGCGTGCTGTGGCTGCTCGAAGAACTCGGCCTCCCCTACGAGATCAAGCGCTACCAGCGCAATGCCGAGACGCGCCTGGCGCCGCCCGAGCTGAAGGAAGTTCATCCGCTCGGCAAATCGCCGGTGCTGACCGACAAGGGCCGCACGATCATCGAGTCCGGCGCCATCGTCGACTACATCATCCGCCGTCACGGCGGTGGCCGCCTGCAACCCCCTACCGACAGCGCCGCCTACGATGAATACGTGCAGTGGCTGCACTACTCGGAAGGGTCAGCGATGCTGCCGCTGATGCTGAACCTGTACGTCTCGCGCTTGGGCGACGCGGGCGCGCCGCTGCGGCCGCGCATCGAGAGTGAGACTGCCAATCATCTCGGCTACATCAATGGCGCCCTCAAGGGAAAGCAATTCCTGGTCGGAGACAGCCTGACTGGCGCCGACGTGCAGATGAGCTTCGTCGGCGAAGTCGCAGGCGCATTCGGAATCCGCGCGGCGTATCCCGATCTCGATGCGTGGATAAAGCGCCTGCACGAACGTCCCGCGTACAAGAAGGCCCTCGAAAAAGGCGGAGCATACGCCTACGGCAATTAACTAGAGTGCCAATCCTTCTCCCCCCGGGAGAAGGTGGCGCGCCGCGCGCCGGATGAGGGCCGATCGAATCATCGCGAATACTCGCGGTGTGAGAACGACCCTCTCTCGTCTCGTTCCGCAAGCCACCCTCTCCCGTAGGAGCGGGATTGTCTCAGTTCGCCACATGACCGCGGACGATCTCCGCGATCATCCCCATAAACTCCGGATGGTCGCCAACCGTCGGCGCCCGTTCCATCCGTACTCCCGACTCGGCCGCGATGCGCGCGGCTTCGATGTCGAGGTCGTAAAGCACCTCGACGTGATCAGTCAGGAACCCAATCGGCATCACCACTGCGATCGTGCCTTTGGCGAGCTTCTGCAGTGTGCCCGCGATATCCGGTTCCAGCCACGCGTCGCGAGGATTTCCGCTGCGGCTCTGAAACGCCAGGGTCCACGACCGGATGCCAAGCTTGTTCGCCACCAGGCGGCACGATTCCGTCAGTTGCTCGACGTACGGCGATTCTTTCGCCATCGCGACCGGGATGCTGTGCGCGGTGAATACGATTTTTGCGCGCGCGCGATCTTCGGCGGCGATCCGCCCGAGCGCCTCGCCCGTGCGCACTGCGGCCGCCGCGATGAACCTCGGATGCGCGTGCCAGGGCTCGGGATATTCGACCTCCGGCGCGCTGGGGCCGATCGCTTCGCGCGCCGCGCGCACAGTCGCCTGGTAGCGCTCCCAACTCGCCTCGCTGCGATAGGCGGCCATTATGAAGCCGAGCACGCGCCGCACGCCCGCACGAGCAAGGCCCACGAGCGCATCGACGACGTAAGGCTCCCAGTTGCGCATTCCCACTTCGACCGGCAGCACCACTCCGTCACGCGACAACTCCGCGCGTAACGCATCGGCCTGGCGAAAAGTGAGTTCGTTGTATGGAGATCGTCCGCCAAGAAACTCGTAGTGATGGACGACCTCTTCGTAGCGCTCGCGCGGCACCGGACGTCCGCGCAGCACGTTATCGAGGAAGGGGCGGATTTCTTCGGAGCGCGTCGGCCCCCCGAAGCCGACCATCAGTACCGCATCGCATCGCCCTGACGATGCCATCGCGCGCTTATCTCCGGCTCATCTCGTGAACGGCGTCGACGAGCGCGATAGCGTGATCGACGGGCGTTTCAGGCAAGATTCCGTGGCCGAGATTGAAAATATGGCCGGGGCGTCCCGCCGCCTGGTCGAGAATCGCGCGGGCGCGCGTCCGAATTTCGGCGACATCTGCAAACAGCGCGATCGGATCCAGGTTGCCCTGCACCGCGACGTCCGGTCCCAGGCGCTGCCACGCTTCGGCAAGGTCGACGCGCCAATCGAGTCCGATCACATCGCCACCCGCTTCGCGCATCAGCTCGAGCAGGTTTCCGGTAACGGTGCCGAAGTGAATCACGGGCACTCCCGATTTCACTTTCGATATCAGCGTCGCGGTGTGCGGCAGCACGAACCGGCGATAGTCGTCGGGACCGAGACTGCCGACCCAACTGTCGAAAAGCTGCACGACGCTCGCGCCCGCGTCGACCTGCATTTTCAGGTAGTCGGCGGTGACCTGGACGAGCAACTCCATCAGCCGATGCCACGTCTCGGGGTCGGTGTACATCAGCGTTTTCGTCGTCTGGTATTGGCGCGACGATCCACCTTCGATCAGATACGACGCGAGCGTGAACGGCGCGCCGGCGAAGCCGATGATCGGCGTGGTCGCGCCGATAGCGCGATCGACGAGCTTGATCGATTCGCCGACGAAGCCAAGCGCGGCGATATCGACTTCGGGAATGCGCGCAAGATCGTCGGCCGACCGGACCGGTCGATCGATAATGGGCCCGTCGCCCTTCTCATAGTGCAGCCCCACCTGCATCGGAATGAGCGGCAGTAGAATGTCCGCGAAGATAATCGCAGCGTCGACGCCGAGCCGTTCCACCGCCGTGACTGTGACCTCGGCAGCCAGCTCGGGGCGCATGCACATTTCGATGAAGCCGTGCTGATCGCGCACGCGCCGATACTCGGGCATATAGCGGCCCGCCTGGCGCATCAGCCATATGGGCGTGTATGCGGCAGCTTCACGCCGGCACGCACGTAGAAAAGGATGGTCCCACAGCCGCGGCCGCGGCGCGTCGCTGATCTCAAGATGCCGCCGCGGCGCGGCGATGACCTGCACGCGATCCGATGCGCGCTTCGCCGCCAGTATCGCGCGCGATCGCGACGCCGCTTCCTTTATCAGATGACCCAGCTTGGGATGCACCGGCTCCAGATCGACCGCGATTCCGCGGCCGCGCAATTCTTCCGAGCACACCGGGCCGACCGATCCCACCACCATCGTAGCGAAACCGCGCTTGACCGCATCGCCGATTCCTTCCGCCTCCGCCATCTGCATCACATTCGTCACCTGGTTGGAGCTGGTGAAGAGCGCGACCTCGGCGTTGCCACTGGCGATCGCATGCAAGGCATCATTCAGCGGACCGCGATCAACCGGCAGCGTCCATCGATAGACCGGAACAATCATCACGTCCGCGCCGCGCGCCTCGATGGCGGAGACGAGGTCGCGATTCGAGACGCCATATTCCTGCAACGCCACCCGCTTGCCGCGCAGATCGCTCCGCGCCAGCAAGGCAGCCAGCAATTCGCGCCACGTGTTCGGTTCCGGCGCTTCGATCGAGGGCGCCAGGCCAAGCTCGCGCAACGCGGCCAGCGGCTTGGGTCCGCGCACCACCGTCGTCGCGCGCGACAGCGCGGCGACGAGCGCGGCGCGCGGATGGCGCGTCTCCATAACCTGGAACAATGCGCGCACTCCCACGCCGGTCAGAAAGATCGCGATATCGATCGTGCCGGCAAGCAGTCGATCGGCGAAATCGAGCGCCGCCGGATTGTCACCGAGCGGGACCTCGCGCATCGCCGGCGCGACGATCGCCTGCCCGCCGTTGCGCTCGATGAGCCGGGCTGCCTCGGTGGCCATCCGGCTCTCGAATGCGATCACGCGCAGGCCGCCGAAAGTGGATTGCGTATTCGTCGAGCCCGGTTCGGTTGCGGAATCCATCGAGATTAACGGTGCGTCCGCATCTATCTTGCCTTTGCCGCTTACGCGAAGTCTACGGGCGCCGGCGCAACCGTGACCGGCGCTTTGCCGCGCCTCCAGCGTGTGTTAGCAATCGCGGATCGGGGGTCCCCATCTGATGAGCGAATCCGTGGTTCTGCTGGAGAAAGAAACGGGGGCGCACGCAAGCTAAATCCTGAACCGGACACTAAAGGGAGAATCGCGATGAAACCACGCAGTCTCATCTTGTCGGCGGCACTCGCAATCGGGCTGATCGCGCTGGGCGCGCCGATCGTGCATTCGATGAATCCGTCGCTGTCTGCGACAGTGTACCAAACCGCGCCGATTCCGCAGGCGCAGATCCCGCCGAACATCCAGGCCGCCGTCAACGCTCCCGATCGTTCCGCCGAAGACAAAGCCCTGGACGCGGGCAGAAAGCCGGATCAGACGCTCGCATTCTTTGGAATCAAACCGGGAATGAAGGTCGCCGACCTGTTCGCCGGTGGCGGTTACACCACTGAACTGCTCTCGCGCGCTGTCGGACCTACCGGCACCGTGTACTCGCAGAACGGCCCGTTCCCGGAGAAGTACAAGAAGATTGCCGATACGTGGCACGCGCGGCTCCAGAAGCCCGTGCTCAAGAATGTGGTCGAAGTCGACGAGCCCTTTAATGCGCCCGATTTGCTGCCGGTCGCGCCGGGCTCGCTCGATGCGGTGTTGATCAATCTGAACTATCATGACCTGGTTGGATTCAAAGCGGACATGGCCAAGGTCAACGCGGCGGTTTTCACCGCGCTGAAGCCGGGCGGCGAGTATGGCATCGTCGATCACAGTGCGCAGGCGGGCTCCGGCGATCGCGACACGACGACGCTTCATCGCATCGATGAAAATTTCGTAATCGGGCAGGTCGAAAAAGCCGGTTTCAAACTGGCTGCAAGTTCGAGCGCGCTGCGCCATCCGGAAGACGATCGCACCTGGTTCGTGTTCGCGCATCGCGGCGAGACCGATCGCTTTGTCCTCAAATTCGTGAAGCCGGAGTAGGGCGCCGAAACAATCAGGAGCAGGCAAATGAAGGCAGGACTATTCGCTCTGGGCATTGGCGCCGGGGCTCATCCCGAAGCGATCCGTATTACGGCGCAGCATGCGGAACGCGTTGGGTTTTCAACCCTGTGGGTCGGCGAGCACGTGGTGTTGTTCGATCGCAACGACTCCAAGTATCCGTACTCCGCGGAGGGAAATTTTCCGCTGCCCGGCGATGCTGACTGGCTGGATCCGTTTATCGCGCTGACCTTTGCGGCTGCCGTCACGAAAAAGATCCGGCTTGCGACCGGAATCTGCCTGGTGCCTGAGCACAATCCTCTCGTCCTCGCAAAAGAGGTCGCATCGCTCGATCGGCTGGCCGGCGGACGATTCGCACTGGGCGTGGGCGTCGGATGGTCCGCGGAGGAGTTCGCCGCGCTGGGAATACCATTCGAGCGCCGCGCGCAGCGCACATGCGAATACATAGAAGTCATGCGCAAGCTGTGGGGCGACAAGACCACGAGCTTTCACGGCGAGTTCGTGAACTTCGACAACGCACGATGTTTTCCCAAGCCCTCGCGCGGCGCGAATCTGCCGGTGCTGTTCGGCGGAGAAAGCGGCCCGGCGCTGAAGCGCGTCGCCGACGTGGGCAACGGATGGTTCGGGTTCAGCCTCGATGCCGCCGAAGCGAAAGAGAAAATCGACAAGCTGCGCACGCTACTGCACGAACGCAAGCGCGACCCGAAGGAAGTGGAAATAATCGTCGCGCCCTACACCAAACGAATCGTGGTCGACGACCTGAAGCGCTATCGCGATGCCGGCGTCGACGAAATCGTATTCGTAACCAGCCCACCCCCGGACGAATCAAAAATTCCATCCTGGCTGGACAAGATGGCCACCGACTGGGTCGAACCAGCATCGAAAGCAGGGTAGGGCCGCGCTTCGGTCGATCGTCGCTAACCGTCTAAGGCAGGGCGAGTTTGCGTGCAACGGTCTGAATGTGAGGCAGCTTACGAACGGTTCTCGCGGCATTCACTAACGCCTGTTTTTCAGAGCGGCTTAAGGTAGCCAAGTCGCCTCCATCGAAATAGACGAGAGCCTTAAGACTTTCGCTGGGCTGGAAACTTTTGCCGTACAACGCCTGGGCGCCGGCCAAGCCTCGCGCGAGATCACCGCCGGCTTTGAGAATTTCGACGATGTCTTTGTAATCTCTGGCTTCCGCGCGTTGCAGGATTACTTTGAGTTTGGTCGCCAGCAAATCCTCCAGAGCCGCAACCTGCAGGACGCCGTCTTCTGTAAGTTCAGGTTCACCGATACGACCAAAGTCAATTGTCCCAAAGAATGAGACCTTTACGGATTCATCTCGTTTTCGGCCGGTTGAGACAAGCACGGTAAAAGTATCCGGCGTGTCTTGTAGCACAGTGGACTTTTCAACGAATGGGAATGAAGTTTTGATCGCGCGTTTGTGCAGCGTTTTTTCGGTAAAAAAATCGAAATCAACCGAGAATCGATGACCAAGGCGCAGGGCAATTGCGGTTCCACCATAGAGAACAAATCCCAGTCCGCGAGCGGGGCGCAGTTCAGGCCACAAACGTTTCTGAGCTGCGGGCAATATTGTGAGCCGCGGTTTAAAGCGAAGGCTCACGCGGCACTGTGACTTTTCGCCGAGGCATGGGCGGTAGCTGCGCTGGTTCGTCTGCAAGACCTAGTCGGTAGTGCCAATACGCCCATGAACGCTCGTTGAGTTGGCCCGCTTCGGTGTGCACGAGCACATTTCTCAATTTTTCGTCTCCGATTTGCTCTGCGAGCGCCGTGACATCGTCGTAGTCGCCGATGTTCATGACCTGTGCGATGATCCGATCCGGATAGTTCAGCGCATCTTCCGGCTTTTTCCACCAGATATACCTTGCAGCCATTTGCTTGAGAGTCTTCCGGTCCATGTCTGTTTGGTCCACGCGCAGCTCAATACATTCTATCACACTTTGACATTCGTTGATTGTGAGCAAACCCTTCCCGCAATTGGTTACACGGCACTGCGCGATTCAATGCTTACGCATTGCGCCAGCCCGGAAGGACTCGTCTCCTTCAATTCCCCGCCGTTCCAGGTGATCCTTCAACGCGAGATTGAGCCGCCGGGCCTTTGGTTCTTGCCTCGCCGGAGAATGGCGCCGAGGATCGATCTTGTCGCGCCTGGCTTCTCGGCAGATTCCATCTCGCCGCGCGCGATTCAAGGCGGCAAAAGCCGCCCCTCCAGGAGGCCGCGATGGATCACGCGATGGCTCAAAAGATTTGGATGATTACTGGCGCTTCCCGCGGCATCGGAGCTGAGATCGCAAAAGCGGTCCTGGCCTCGGGCGACAAGCTGATTGCCACGGCGCGCGATGCGCACGCGCTGGAGCATCTCGGCAATCCTCAAACCGTGCTTGCGGTAAGCATGGATGTAACGAACGATGCGCAAGTGAGGTCCGGCGTCGCGGAAGGGCTTGCCCGCTTCGGGAGAATCGATGTGCTGGTCAACAATGCGGGCTTTGGCGTGCTGGGCGCTATCGAGGAAACCACGGCGGAGGAGGTCGAGAACGTTTACCGCACCAATGTTTTTGGCCTGTTGAATGTCACCCGCGCGGTGCTGCCGATCATGCGCCGGCAGCGGTCCGGACGCATCATCAATTTCTCTTCACTTGGCGGCTACCGTTCTTCGGCGGGATGGGGAGTCTATTGCTCGACCAAGTTCGCAGTTGAGGGGCTTACGGAAGCGCTGCATGACGAACTGGCTCCGCTGGGAATTCATGTCACCGTGGTCGAGCCGGGGTTTTTCCGGACCGACTTCATGGACAACCGTTCGCTCAGCAAAACCGGGCAACAGATTGCTGACTACGCGGACACGGTCGGCAAGACTCGGGAAGTTGTGGCGGACCGAAACCATCAGCAGCCCGGCGATCCCGCGAAACTCGCCAAGGCTATCGTCACAGTCGCGAACGTGGCCGAACCTCCGTTGCGGTTGCCGCTGGGCAAAGACGCCGTCGAACGTATCGCGGACAAGAACGCTTTCGTGGAGCGAGAGACGGAAAGGTGGCGTACCCTGTCCGAGTCCACCGATTATTAGGACGTCGATTAGCTTTCTGAATGACGAACAAAAAGATAAGTGAGTGGGGTGGGCGTTCCGCCCGCCGATTCGATTGCGCGGTGTCCTCGCCGCGCTTACCTTGGAATCGTCCCTCGACTAGGCCACGATCTGCTTCAGCTCGATCCCGAACTGCTCTGCCGCGTTGGTGCCCAGCATTCGGCTGATGATCGGTTCTTCAACGCGCGCTGCGCTTAGAGTCGCGATCGCGTCCCACGCGCTGGTCGTGTCGTGATGCGGATAGCGCGAGCCCCACACGATCTTTTCCGCGAAGTCGTGCGGCACTTTCTGGATCAGCCGTTCCTCCGCGTCGAAGCCGAGCATCACGCGCCCTTCCTCCCACATTTCCTCCACATCCGTCCGCACCGGATAGTGATGCAGCAGCGGGATGGTGCGCGTTGACGCCTCCATCTTCTCCAGCACTTCTTCCATCCACGATGCTTTGCCGTGCGCGACCACGACCTTCATGTTCGGATAGCGCTGCATGACCGTGAAGCCGATCAGCGTCGATGCGACGAACATGTGATTGTCGAGCCACGGCGAGATTATCTCCGCAACCGGATGGCCCAGCGGCGGCGATGCGGTAAACGTGAACATCGAGGTGGCGCCGCCTCCGGCGTTGGGACCGCCGCCCGCGTTCATGATGCCGAAGTGCTGATTGAGCCTGCCTTTGACTTTCTCGATGAACGGTCCGTGCGAGGTCCACTCCGGGTTCCACAAGCCCGCCGTCGGATGCACCGCTGCGGTGATGCCGAGGCTTTCCAGCTCCGCCCACATCGGATCGTAGTACGGATGAGTGAAGTAGTGCCCTTCGAGGAACATCGGCCGGATGAACGCGCCGCGAAAGCAGGCGATCTTCGAGGTCCGGCGCAGCTCTTCGATCGCATAATCCATGTTCTGCAACGGCACCATCGAGGCGGCGAATAGCCGCTCCGGCGCCGCCTTGCAGAAATCCGCGATCCAGTCGTTGTAAGCACGCGCCAGCGCGTATGCCACATCGGGATCTTCAATCAGATGGAAGCCCTCGGCGAACCAGGTCGGGTACAGGAACGCCTGGTCCACGCCCATCGCATCCATGTCGCGCAGCCGCGCCTGCGGATTCGATGCGCCCTCCGTCATCGGATGGCGATGCTTCGGGTCGAGTTCGCCGACGTTGTCCCACGTCATTCCAGGCCGCCAGATGGCGTGGCGCGGAATATTTGAGTTCATCGTGTCGCGAAAAACTTTGCCGTTGACCTTGAGGTACGACCCGTGCTGCCCGTCCTCGCGCCACAGGGCGTGTTTGCCCAGCACGCGGTACTCGGGTTCGAGATATTTCTCCCACAGCTCGCGCGGCTCCACGACGTGCGAGTCGCTGTCGAATACGGGGAATGATTTTTTCGCCATGATCGATACTCGCGAGATACTCAGCGGCGCAGCGCGGCTTCCGGCTTCAGCGCTTGCTTGACTTCTTCATCGGTTGGCCACCAATCGGGCCGCTCGATCTCGGTCACGCGATCCGCGATGAAATTCTTTGGCGGCTCGATATTGTAAAGCTTGCGCGCGTTCCCGCCGAGAAACTTTGCCTGGTAAGCCTCGGGCAGCTCGCACTTGCGCATCATCTCGATCGCCCGCCAAGCGTCGTCGCCGTCGTGATGGTACACATCGGATGACCACGACAGGATGTTCTCGTAGAATTCGGGGAAGCGCGATGGCGGCGCTTCATCGCCCTCGAAACCCGTCACGCAATGCTCAAAGAACGTCTCGCTGGGCAGCCGCTTCAAAGGTGCCAGCCGGCGATCGTTGCGGTATAGCCGGTACGTCTTATCGCATTCATCAAGGACGAAGCTGAGCCACGTCGAAGATGCTTCAAACACGGCGGCGCGAAGCTTCGGGTAGCGATCGAAAAATCCCGACATCAGGACCATGACCACCCACAGCGATGCTTCGGCCTGAAAATCCTGGACGTTGATCAGAAACGAATGCGGCAAGCCCGCCGACGTGGCGCTCAGCCCGATCAGCTCGGCGCCGGAATATTGCTCGGTGTAGCCGGGCGGCTTCAGCAGGCCCAAGGCCGGAAACGGATGCATGCCGTAAACGAGGCCGGTCTCTTCCATCGCGCGCCACACGCGCGCGTACTTCGGCTGAATCGGATAATTGCCCATCGCGTCGATTGGCCGCACCAGCCCGACACGGCATCCCTTCGCCGCGACGCGATAAACTTCCTGCTCCGCGTATTTCGGATCCTGCATCGGCAGCAGCGCCGCGAAGAACAGCCGCTCGGGATCTTCCTGGCAGTACTCGTAGGCCCATTCGTTGTATGCCTTGCACATTGCACGCGCGCCCGTCGCGCTCTGAACCCACGGATAGGTGTCGATATCGGTGGGGATGATCATCACCTGGTCGATTCCCTGTACATCCATGTCGCGCAGACGGGGCTTGGGCTCGTATGAACCGCGATGGTCAAGGTAGGCCGCTTGTTCCGCCGTGAGCGCGGTGCGCGGATTCAGATTGCGCACGTTGAGCGCGCGCTGGATGTTGTGCTTGAGGCCCGGGCCGGCCAGCGAAAGGACGTTCACCATTCCCGCGTTCCCGCCGATATTCTGAGAACCGAGTCCCGTGTTCGGGTGGCCGTTGACCACGAGCTGCTTGCTTGCGAGGTCGAACCAGATGCTGCTTTTCAGCGCCTCGAGCTCATCGCTGGTCAGCCAGTCTTTCGCGCGCTCCCAGAGCCAGGGCGGCTCGGTGACGTGCGCGTCGCAATCGAAGGTGGGAAAATTCTTGGTCATCGGTGCAAATTTCTGGACGGGCATTGCTCCACCTCCTCGGCTATTCGGTTTCGAGCCACGCGTCCGGCATCGCATTCACGCCGTTGCGCGCGAAGATCGCATCGATCTCTTTCATGTCGGCGTCCGCTATCGACCATCCGATCGCGCCCACGTTGTCGTTTACTTCGCCCTCGTTGCGGCATCCGACCAGCGCCGTGCTGATGACCGGATTCGAAAGCGTCCAGCGCAGCGCGAATTGCGGCAGCGACTTGCCGTAGCGCTGCGCCATCGCTTTCAGCTCTTCGACCGCGCGCAGATTTTTCAGGAAATGGTCGGGGCCGAACAGATGCTGGAACAGGTTGATATTCCCCAGCCGTCCGCGCCGCGCGCGCCAGTCGTTCGATCCGAAATCCATCTCCTCACTCATCGTGCCGGTCAGAATTCCGTAGGCCAGCGACCCATACGCCATCACGCCGATATGATGGTCGCGGCAGTAGGGGAAGATTTCTTTCTGCATGCGGCGATCGAACATGTTCCAGCAGTACTGCACCACATCGACGCGCCGCGCCTTCATGCACGCCTCGATCTCGCTGAGCTTGAAGTTCGAGAGTCCGACCGCGCGGACCTTGCCCTGCTTGACCAGGTCGTCGAGCGCACGCATCGGCTCTTCGAACGGCGTGTTCCGGTCTGGCCAGTGGATTAAGTAGACGTCGACGTGATCGGTGTTGAGATTCTGGAGACTTTTCTCGATCGATTCCATCACGCGCTTGCGCGTGCTGTCGCGATAGTTCGGCGCATCGGGGTAGCCGATGCCGAACTTGGTGGTGATTACCGCTTCGTTGCGGCGCGAGCCCAGCGCCTTGGCGAGCGATTTCTCTGATGCGCCGAAACCGTATGCCTCTGCCGTGTCGAAGGAATTGATTCCTTCATCGAGCGCGCGATTGACGGCCTTGATGAACTCGGTTTCCTCGATACTGCCGTACCCGCCGCCGATCTCCCAGCATCCGATCCCGATAGCGGAAATCTTGATGCCGGTCTGTCCGAATTGACGATATTCCATCACTGGCCGCCTCCTGTCAGTCGAACATCAGGACGGTGCGCGCGACTTCGCCCGCCTTCATCGCCTTGAACGCATCGTTAACGTCTTCGAGCCTCGCGCGCTTGCTCACCATGTCGTCCAGATTCAGCCGCCCCTGCAGGTAGAAGTCGATGTATCGCGGCATGTCGATACGGAACCGGTTGCCGCCCATGTTGGTGCCCTGGATCTTGCGCTCCGTCAGCAGCTTGGGGCCGTCGATCTCGACTTTCTGTCCGACCGGAATCATCCCGATAATCGTCGCGGTGCCGCCCGGCCGCAGCGCATCGTAGCATTGCTCGGCCAGCTTCTTCAGTCCGACCGCCTCGAACGAATAGTCGACGCCGCCGTCGGTCATCGTGCGGATCGCTTTGAGGGCGTCGGTGTTCGATGCGTCGATAGTGTCGGTCGCGCCGAACCGCTTGGCCATCGCGAGCTTGTTCTCGAACTGATCGACAGCGATAATCCTGCGCGCGCCCGCGATCCGCGCGCCCTGGATCGCCGAAATTCCCACGCCCCCGCAGCCGAAGACCGCGACTGTCGACCCCGGCTCGATCCTCGCCGTGTTGAGCACCGCGCCGACGCCCGTGGTCACGCCGCATCCGATCAGCGCCGCGCGGTCGAGCGGAATTTCCTTGGTGATTTTCACCAGCGCGTTTTCATGCACCAGCATCTTCTCGGCATATGTCGACAGATCGGCGAACTGGCGCAGCGGCTGCCCATCCTTCGAAAGCCGCGGCTTGTCGTCCCTGGGCCGCTGCGTCGATGCGCGGTTGGAGCATCGGTTCGGATGCCCCGACATGCACTCCTCGCAGTACCCGCAGAACACCGACGTGCACGCGATCACGTGGTCGCCCGGCGCCAGGTAGGTGACCGCCTTGCCGACTTTCTCGACCACGCCGGCCGCCTCGTGCCCGAGAATCGCGGGCGCGGTGAACGGATACAGGCCTTCGACGAAATGAAGATCGCTGTGGCAGACACCGGTTGCTGCCGTGCGCACCAGCACTTCATGCTCACGCGGCTCGTCGATATCGACCTGTTCGATTTTCAAAGGCTGGTTGGGACCATGAAATACGGCGGCTTTCATGAGCAGATCGCTCCTCGCAGCAAAGTCCGATGAATCTGGTTTCTTCTACGCCTACTTTCCGCAAAACGGCAAGCGCACGAGGTCGTTGCAACTTGTCCTCGCCCAGATTGGAGGCTGGCGCGGCGAAGCCAGCGCGCATCGACAGCGGGAGAGGCGCCCGACGCCACAGGGTGTCATCGTGAGCGAAGTGAGCACGCGAACGAAGCGACGAGCTAGCGATGAGTCCTGAGCTACTGCTTCCGAGTTTCGTCGCGTGGCGCGACGATTTTGTCTCCAGGTGTGCTTGGTCAGTGGCACATCTTTCCCGCAAAATCACTCAACCAATATAGGAAAGTGGTGTCATTCCGAGGTTCCTTTCCGAGGAATCCCGTGGGTGTGAGAACCTTTGAACTCGATCGCCGAGACAGCGTCTTTGGGTTGCGGGCGCAAGCCCGCGCTGAGGACCAACGGGACGAAGGATCCTCAGCGCGCAAGCGAAGCAGTACCGGTTCCGCATGCGCGAAGCGCTCCTTTCGCAATGCGCCCCCATTCACAAAGAAAAGATCAGATCATAAATCTAAAAAAAACATGAGTGGGGCGGGCGTCCCGCCCGCCATCGATGCGCGGATGTTTTCCCGCGCCACCATTTCCGGGCCAGGCGAGCCCAGCCTCACGCGGATGCTCGCGACGGCAAGCGCACGACACCGGTCGCCAGCACCGACAACTCCCCATCCTGGTTGATCGCCTTCTGCGCAATCTCCGCGTAATGCGCTCCGCCATCGGCAAATGTCCGCGTCACCTCGCCATTGATATACAGCGTATCCCCGACCGGATTATGGCGCCGTATCTCGACGTGCAGATGGCGAATAAAACCGTCGTCGCCCATCCAGTTCGTCAGATGGTGCGACATCCAGGAGCATCGCTCCGGCCCGTAGTCATATGCCGCCGGCGTGCCGACCAGCGCCGCGAGGTCGTCGTCCCAATGCACGCGCTCGGGCACGTCGGGAAAGCCGAACCGGTTCGGGATGCCCAACCCCGGATGTTTGTTCAGTTGCTTCCACGCGAGCTTGTTCGCGCGGATGTACAGACCGCCCCATCCCTGCGCGAACGCGATAAACCCCGTGACGGTCATCGGACCCTTGACCATCGTCGGTAGCTTGTCGCCGGCATTCACATCTTCGATATAGCGGGGCTCGGCGCCGCGGATTTTCTCGGCGGCGTAATGCGCGAAAATTTTCGCGATATCGTCGCGCGAGTAATGGACCGCGGCCTTCTTTTTCACGCCATCGTACTTGGTGCCTTGCTCGCGCGCCGTGTCGCGCTCCGTGCGGAAGCACCAGCTATCGCCTTCCGCCACGAGTTCATCGTTCTGGTTGCGAAACTCGCATCGATAGATCTGCTGAATCGCGCGCCCGGCAAAGCGCGTCTGATGCTCGACGAGATCCTTGAGCCACACTTTCGTGGTGAATTCGTCGTCGAGCAGCATCTGCCGATGCCACGTCACGTCGATACCGGCGAACATCGCATGGACGCCGGGCAGTCCCGCGACATAGCCGCTGAACGATCGATTCAACGGAAAAATAAATGAGGGCGGCGCGACGATACGGCCGTAGCGCGTCGTCTTCGCATACTCCGGGTCGCACCACAAAGGATTATCGTCGCCGATACCATGCGCCCAATGGCGGATATTGTCGCGCGTCGCCTCGTAGCACCACGGCTCGAGCGAATCCTCGACCACGACGCCGACCAGCTTGCGCAAGCCAGCCATCCCCTTGTCCGTAATCACCGGAAACCGCTGCTCAGCCATGAACCGATCCGTAGCCAGCATCCGGAATTATTGTCAAACGGACCGACGAACTAGCGAGCGAGCTGCTAATTCGGAGTTTCGTCGCGTGGCACGACGATTTGTCTGCAGGTGTCGTTCGTCAGTTGCAGATCTCTCCCGCAAAATCACTCAATCGATATAGAAAAGTGGTGTCATTCCGAGGTTCTTTTCCGAGGAATCCCGTGGGTGAGAGAACCTTTGAACTCGATCGCCGAGACAGCCTCTTTGGATTGCGGGCGCAAGCCCACGCCGCGGACCAACGGGATGAAGGACCCTCTGCGCGCAAGCGAACCCATGTTCGCGAAGCGCTCCTTTCGCAAGGCGCTCCCATTCACAAAGAAGAAATCAGCTCATGGATCTGAAAAAAATAGAGTGGTGTGGGCGTCCCTCCCGCCATCGATGCGCGGATGTTTTTCCGCGCCACCATCTTAGCGGCAAATCACGCCGTTGCCAGTATTTCCCGTGCCTTGGCCAGGTCCAGCGCGATCTGATTGCGCAGCGCCTCAGGGCTTTCGAATTTGCGCTCGCCGCGGATGAGTTCGATCAGTTCCAGCTTGATACGCTGGTCGTAGATGTCGCGCTTGAAGTCGAAGATGTGCGCTTCGATGGAACGGGCCGCTTCATTGAAAGTCGGGCGCATCCCGATATTCGTGATCGATCCGAATTTGCCGTCATCGAGGATCACGCGCGTCGCGTACACGCCGTCGGGCGGCACGCATTCGGTTTCGCTCTCCAGATTCGCGGTCGGAAAGCCGATTGCCCGCCCGCGTTCGCGCCCGTGCACCACCGGTCCGTGCAGAAAATGGTAGCGGCCGAGCAATCTGGAAGCGCCGCGCACGTCGCCTGATGAGATCAGCTCGCGCACTTTGGTCGAGCTTACTTCTGTCCCGCCGACTTTGACCGGTCCGACCACCGTCGTGTCGAAGCCGAATTCCCCACCTAGCTCGACCATGACGGCGGCGTTGCCGGCCCGATTATGTCCAAACGTCCAGCTGTGCCCGGCGATAACCTCGCGCGCGCCGATTTTGCCCAGCAGATAATCACGTACGAAGTCGCGCGGCGTGAGCTGGCTCAACGCGCGCGTGAACTTCAGCACGATAACGCCATCGAGGCCCGACAGGCGCAGCAGTTCAAGCTTGTCTTCAGGGATGAGGATCAGGCGCGGCGCCCGCTCGGGAAAAAGAAATTTTGCGGGCAGCGGATCGAACGTCAGCGCGAATGCGGTACCGCCCGCGGCGCGCGCCCGATCTATCGTCGCTTTCAGGATCGCGCGATGGCCCAGGTGCACGCCATCGAAGTTGCCGAGCGTGACAACCGGGTAAGGATGCCGCGCAAGCTGGTCAAGATCGCGAATTATCTCCATTTGTCGTGGCGCGGCGGGAGCGACATTTCCCCTAGCCAACCGTGAGCGACTTCATCATCTGGTTTGCCGGCGCCGCTTCGGGCGAGTCGCTGTGGTCTGCCAGCAGCTTCTGCAGCGTCAGGCGCGCATCGATATTGTCATTCAGCTTCATGAACGCCTGAGCTTCGCGCAACAGCGATTGGCTGGCGAACTTGCCCTTGGGGTCGCGCATCATGGCATCGTTGAACTGCAGAATCGCCTGGTCGTACTTGCCGCTTTCGTAAAGCGCGTTGGCGGTGAAATATTGTGCCGGCTCCACCAGCGGCGACTTGGGATAGTGGTGCACCACCTCGGTGAGCTTCGCGATTGCGAGCGGATACTTGCCCGCCTTCATGGCATCGAGGCCCGCTCGGTATGCCTTCGCGCCCGGCTCGTCTGAGTCCTTCGCCGAGGCTATTTCGTCGTCGAGTTCCTGCGGCCAGGTCGGCGTCGGCTCGGCCGCCGGCGGCGCGATAGTCGAAGGACCGGCGCTCGCCGATGCGCCCGCGGCCGTGCCGGCTTCTCCCGTCGCCGCGGGCGGCGTACCCGGCGCGGTCGCGGTGCCGGGCGCCGCGCTCATGCCCGCCTGCAATCCGCTGATCTGCGACTCGACTTTGCTGAGCCGATCGCTGATCGACGCAAGCTGATCGTTACTGCCGCCGCCCTGGTTGTGCTGGATCTCGGTGATCTGGTCCTTGAGTTCGCGGACCTCCTGCGAGAGCGCATCGATCTCCTGATGATCGTTCGCGATCATCCCGCGCAACGTGAACTCGTTCTGGTTGAGCTGCTGGACATCGGACTGGTCGCTGCATCCGGCCATCCCGAGTCCGGCGAGCGCAAGCGCGCCCACTATCCAGATTGGGCCGAGCCGGCGGGGTTCAGGTTTTCGCACGGGGCCGTCTCCTTACTGCTGCACTACAAAGTGGTCGCGCCGGTTCTGCGCCCAGCAGGTTTCATCGTGCTCGTTGCACAGCGGCAGCTCTTTGCCATAGCTGATCGTCGAGATGCGGCTGGCGTTGATGCCCAGCGTCTCGAGATAGTCCTTGGCCGCCTGCGCGCGCTTGGCGCCCAGCGCGATATTGTATTCCTCGGAGCCGCGCTCGTCGCAGTGCCCTTCGACTTGCACGTGAGTCTGCGGATTTTTCGTAAGCCAGGTCGCGTTCGCTTTCAGGACCGAACCGTCCTGCTCCTCGATGTTGTAGGTGTTGTAGCCGAAATGAATATCGCTGAGCGGTCCCTGCGGGCCGGTCCCGAGCGTGCCGTGCTCATTCTCCGTGAGCGAACCCGGGATGCCTTGGCTGCCGCCGGTCCCGACTGTGCCCGCGCCATTATCGCCGGGAATGCTCTTTGCCTTCGACGAACAGCCGGCGAGACAAAGGACGAAGGTCATGATGACCAACCCGCCCAACCTGGCTGTCCGCCCGCCGCTATTCACCCAACCACCACGACCATGCTGGAGAAGTGTCATTACCGTTTCCCTCCGTTAGAGACGATATAATTTTGCCGGTTTGTACCATCAGAACAAAGATGTGCTGCGGTCCTTCCCGAGTCGAGCTAAAAGCGAGATAGCGGCCGTCCGGCGACCACGATGGCGACTCGTTGCTGCCGACGCCGTCGGTCGCACGGACCGGATCGCCGCCGCTGGCCGGAATTACGTAGATGTCGAAGCGCCCCTCGGTGCGAGTCTGGTAGGCGATCTGATCCCCTTTGGGCGAGAACGCGGGATTCGTGTTGTAATTGCCCTTGTACGTGATTCGCCGCGGCGAGCCGCCCGCCAGCGACATCACGTAAACCTGCGGCGTACCCGAACGGTCCGAAGTAAACGCCAGTTGCGAACCATCCAACGAGAACGAGGGCGTGCAGTTGATTCCGCCGGTGTCGGTGATTTGGCGCATCTCGTTGCCGCTGCGATCGAGCAGATAAATGTTGGTTGCCCCGGCGTTCTCCACCGCCGCGGCAATAACCTCGCCGTCCGGTGACAGCCCGCCGCCGATCACGACGCCGTGTGTGCTGGTGATTCGCGATTCCACTCGCTGTTTGAGATCGGCCAGGTAAAGTCCGGGCTCGCCGGTCTTGTACGAGAGATAGAGCAGATAGCGCGTGCTCTGATCCCAATCGGGAAAAAGATTGATCGTCGGATTATCGGTCAGCTTGAACAAATCCTGGCCGTCGATCGTTTGCGTATAAATTTCCTTGAAGCGGCCGCCGCGCGTCGACACGAATGCGAGCTTGGAATCGAACGGTCCCCTCTGGCCCGTGACCCATTCCAGAATCGCATCCGCGAAGCGCCGCGCCATCTGCGGCACGTCGTCCGCACCTCCCGTAAAGTTTTTGCCCCCCATGCTCTTCCGCTGCGCGATGTCGTAGAAATAAACGGTTAACTTGAGGTTGGATCCGTCCGCGGTAACGGCGCCTTTGACGAGAAAATCGGTATTGATCGACCGCCAATCGTCGAAGTTGAACTGCCCCGGCTCGTAACCCGATTGTTGCGCGTCCTCGATGTATGCGTGCGGATCGAGAATACGGAAGTAGCCCGAGAGAATGAGATCCCGCGTTAGCGTCCTGACGAAGAGGCTGGAGATATCGTGACTGTCGTCCCCGGAAACGTTCTTGAGCGCCGACACCGCCATCGCGGGGAGCTGCTGGCCGCCCTCAATCCTCATTTTGATCTGCGCATCGGCGGGCCGCGGCAGCATCAACGCCGCGACGATCAGCGCCAGCGCGTAGATGCCTCGCCTCATAGCGATTTTTCCGACGATGAAGACACAATCACAGGGGGCCACCACCACATCCGCACAACCATCATATCTCGCAGTCCTACTTCTTATTAAGTTCCGCAAGCGCGAACTGCGCTTCGATACCGTCCATGAACTCGGAGCGGTACTTGTCGGGCGGCGCAGGGAACGGCGCCGCGCCGCGAATCGCACGAATTACCGAGTCGTCGAACGACAAGTCGTTCGAGCTTTTCGCTATCTTAACTGAATTCAAGGTCCCATCCGATCCAATCGAGAAGTCGACCGTGGCGTTCAGGTCGGAAGCGCCGCCGACGAAGCTCCACGCCTTCTTAATCTTGTCCTGCACTGCCTGATAGTACTCTACAAATTCAGGGTCCTGCAGCATCCCCTCGCTGCCCTCTCCGGAACCAGTCCCAGATCCCTTGCCCTCGCGCGGGATCAGACCCACCACAGGGCCTTTGCCTTTCGGTCCGGTGGTGTCCGGCGGCTTTTTGGTGTCGTGATCATCCTCACTACTATCTTCGTCTTTTGCGCGAGCCTCTTCCTGTCTTTTCAACTCCTCGGCAAGTAGCTGCTCCCTGAGTTTATCCAGCTTCGTCCGCATGTCGGGGGTCGGCTCCACCTTTGCCAGCATCACGGGAGTCGCCTTGGCTTTGGATTTCGCTTTCGCCGCCGGCTTGGTCGTAGGTGCGGCGCTGGGATGCTTCTTCGCCGCTTCCGTTGGCGTGGGCGTCGGACTCGGTGGGGCCTCAGTCGGCTCCGGCGTCGGCTCGGGGGTAGGCGTGGGAGTCGGCGTCTCCAGCATCTTGGTGTTCAGCGCGATCGCGTTCTTGTCATCGTCGGGCGGCTTAACCTCCGGCGGCTTTTGCTCCTCGACCTTCTGCTGCTCCTCCGGCTTGGCCTGTTCCTCCTTGCGAGGAACGAGGCGCGGCAGATGGGTACCCAGGTCGCCCGCGGGAAGCGAATCGACGATTTTTACCGTGTATGCCGGCGGCGGCTGATCGTCCGACTGCAGATAGCGTGGCGCGATAAAGAAGATCAGCACCACCAGCGCCGCATGACTCAGTGCGGAGACAATTATCGCTGCCAGGTAGCCCGCCCGCGGCGGGCGTTCAGAGCCGTTATTGCCCGGGCTTGCCACCGTTGTGCTCATCCGCGGCCGGGCTCGGACTGCCCTCCGGCGGCATCTCTGTCACCATCCCGACGTTTTCAATTCCCGCGGCCTTGATCGCGGCCATCGTGCGAATCACCTCGCCGTAGGGAACCTGCTCGTCGGCGCGGATAAAAACCTCGCGGTCGGGACGCTCGCGCGAAATCGCGGCCAGCTTGTCGGTCAGGTCGGCCGCGTCCAGCTTGGTGTCGTTGAGATAGATCTGATTGTCGCGCGTGATCGATACGACGAACTGCTCTTCCTTGCCGGCCAGCGCTTCCGCTTTGACCTTGGGCAGCGATACCTGCACGCCCTGCTGGATAATCGGTGCGGTCACCATGAAGATGACCAGCAGCACCAGCATCACGTCGACCAACGGCGTGACGTTGATTTGCGAAACGAACTGGCCGCGCTGTCCTGGTTCGAAAGCCATCGGCCCTTACGAAAGGAAGTGACGCTCGGCGATGTTCAGGAATTCGGACGTGAAATTGTCCATGTCGGTCGCCAGCACGCGAACGCGCGCGACGAAATAGTTGTAAAAGAACTGCGCCGGAATCGCCGCGAAAAGTCCGACCGCCGTTGCGATCAGCGCCTCGGCGATGCCGGGCGCCACCGCCTGGATGTTCGACGAATGCGCCGCCGACAGCCCGATGAACGCCGTCATGATGCCCCATACGGTGCCGAACAGTCCGATAAACGGGCAGGTCGATCCCGTCGTGGCCAGGAAGGTCGTGCCGTATTCGAGCTTGGTCAGCTCGACGTTGGCCTGCCGCCTCATCGATCGCGTCACGTTGTCGACCCCGCCAAGGTCGGTCGAGAATGAACTTTCCGCGCCGACCGCCTGCTTCTTGGCTCGCGTCAATTGCAGCAGTTCCTGGTACCCCGCGCGAAAGACCTGGGCCACGGGGCTGCGCGTCAGCCCGACGCTGGCGGTGTGGATGGTGTTGAGGTTCTTGGATTCCCAGAAAATCGTGATGAAGCGCAGCGATTCGCGCCGCGCCCGCGAGATCTGCACCAGTTTATAGAGGATGATTCCCCAGCACCCGACCGAAAAGGCAAGAAGTATCCATAGCACGGCCGCGACTACCGGCCCTGTGCCCACCACCAGTTGCACCACGCCCAACTGCCCCGCCGCACTCATCTGAGGGAGCATATCACCGCCATCAACCTGAGATTCACCCCGCATTATACGGGTTTCCGCGGAATCAAAACCAGTGAGTCATCGCCAGGGCCCGGATCGGTAGCCTCGCCGCGCCAAACAGGCAAAGATTATTGCTCGCAGGGTTGAACCCACGACCCTTACTTATCTAAGGTTCGTGGCAACATAACTTCGGCTGTTCTTTCGGGGAGGACGATTCAAGTGGCGATCAAGACTGGCATCAACGGCTTCGGCCGGATCGGCCGGATGTTTCTCCGCGCCGCGCTCACCAAAAAAGAACTCGACATCGTTGCCGTCAACGACATCACCGATGCGGCCACGCTGGCTCATCTCCTGAAATTCGACTCGGTGCACGGACCTCTCCAGCAGGAGGTCAAGGTCGAGGGCAACAGCATCGTGATTGACGGCAAGCCGATTCAGGTCCTTGCGGAGCGCGACCCGGCAAAACTGCCGTGGGCGAAGCTCGGCGTGATGGCGGTTGTCGAATCCACCGGACTTTTCACGGCGCGCGACAAGGCCGCCCTGCATCTGAGCGCGGGCGCAAAGAAGGTGATAATCAGCGCGCCTGCTGACGGCGTCGATGTCACCCTGTGCCTCGGCGTCAACCAGGACACTTACGACCCCGCGAAACACGACATCATCTCGAACGCATCGTGCACCACGAATTGCCTCGCGCCGGTCGCAAAGGTTCTGAACGACAACTTTGGAATCGTATACGGCCTGATGACGACGGTGCATTCGTACACCTCCGACCAGATGCTCCATGACGGGCCGCATCGCGATCTGCGCCGGGCGCGCGCCGCGGCGCTCTCGATGATTCCGACCTCCACCGGCGCTGCAAAAGCGATCGGTCTGGTGCTGCCCGCCCTCAAGGGCAAGCTCGATGGAATCGCGGTGCGCGTGCCGACCCCCAACGTTTCGGTGGTCGACCTGACCCTGACGCTTGAGAAGGATGCCGATGTGAAAGCGATCAACGCCGCGATGAAGAAAGCATCCGAAGGACCACTCAAGGGAATTCTCGCCTACAGCGACTCGCCGGCCGTCTCGGTCGATTTCAACGGCAACCCCGCGTCGTCGATTTTCGATGCGCCCCTGACCAAGGTGCTGGGCGGCAGGTTGGCCAAGATTTTTTCCTGGTACGACAACGAATGGGGCTACTCGAACCGCCTGGCCGACATCACCGCGTTCGTCGCCGCGAAGCTGTAGGAACACGATGGCGGTTGCATCGATCAAAGACCTCAAGCTGGCCGGCAAGCGGGTGCTGGTGCGATGCGACTTCAACGTGCCGCTGGCGGAGGGCAAAATTTCCGACACTGGGCGCATCGATGCGAGCCTCGACACCATCCGTTACATCCTCGCGCAGAGCGGCATCGCCGTGCTGTGCTCGCATCTCGGCCGCCCCAAGGAACGGACCCCGAGCCTTAGCCTGAAACCGGTCGCCGAATATCTGACCGAAGTGCTGGGCCGCAAGGTCGCGCTTGCGCCCGATTGTATCGGCGATGTGACCGGCAGGATGATCGCGGATCTGAAGCCCGGCGATGCGATCCTGCTGGAGAACCTGCGCTTTCATCCCGAAGAGGAAAAGAACGATCGCGATTTCTCCCACGAACTCGCGCGCAGCAAGCAGGCGTACGTGAATGACGCGTTCGGCACCGCGCATCGCGCGCACGCATCCACAGTGGGCGTGACGGCGTTCATCAGCGAACGCGCGGCGGGCTTTCTGATGATGCGGGAACTCGATGCGCTCCGGGCGGTGACCGAAAATCCCCGGCGCCCGTCGATCGCGATAATGGGCGGCGCCAAGGTCTCCGACAAGATCGGCGTCATTCGAAATCTGATGACCAAGGTCGACGCCATCCTTATCGGCGGTGCGATGGCCTATACGTTTCTCAAAGCCAAAGGTGCCGCAGTCGGCCGCTCGCGCGTCGAGGAAGACAAGCTCGATCTCGCGCGCGAGCTGATGGCCGAAGCCGATCGCAAAGGCGTGAAGCTCGTGCTGCCCTGCGACCACGTGGTCGCATCTGCCCCGGAACCCGGCGCTACCACTGCGATCGTAACCGATATACCGAGCGAGCTGATGGGCTTGGATATCGGGCCTGCTACGGTGGAGATGTTCAAGGCCGAGTTGGCGAGCGCGAAAACCGTCATCTGGAACGGGCCGCTCGGGTTTTTCGAGATTCCCGAATTTGCGCAAGGCACGCTGGCGGTCGGCGTGGCTCTCGCCAACCTCGAAGGCGTCACCTCGATCATAGGCGGCGGCGATACCGCCGCCGCGATCGCCCATGAGCCGTGGGCATCGCGTTTCACGCATATCTCGACCGGCGGCGGCGCGACGCTCGAATATCTCGAAGGAATCGTGCTGCCGGGCGTCAAAGCCCTTCAGAGTTGAACGAGTCCGAGGACCCCGCGATGCGCAAAGCGCTGATAGCTGGCAACTGGAAGATGAACCTGACCGCGCTCGAGGCGCGCGCGATGATCGCGGCGCTGCGCGCGGATATCGATCGCGATTCGGCCGCGCTGGCCCGCGACCGCGAAATCCTGATCGCGCCGCCGTCGGTGATGATTCCCGCGGTCGCGCAATCGCTCGCCGGTTCTTCCGTCGCGCTCGGCGCGCAGAACATGCATTTTGAGGACAAGGGCGCATTCACCGGCGAGGTTTCCGCGCCGATGCTCAAGCCATTCGGCGTCACTCACGTCATCCTGGGCCACTCCGAGCGCCGCCACGTCTTTCACGAGCCCGACGAGCTGATCAATCGCAAGGTACTTGCTGCCGTGCGCCACCGCCTCGTGCCGATCATGTGTGTCGGCGAGACGCAGGCCGAACACGACAGCGGCCGCGCACTGGAAGTCGTGCTGCGCCAGCTTCAGGACGGCCTCTCCGGGTTGGGCGAGGCCGGCATCACCAATGTGGTCATCGCCTACGAGCCGGTATGGGCCATCGGCACCGGCCGCACCGCGACCCCTGAGCACGCCGAAGGAGTTCACGGTTCTATTCGCGAAGCCCTGCGCGACAGCTATGGCCGCGAAAAGGCCGATTCCATTAGGATTTTGTACGGTGGGAGCGTCACGCCCGAGAATGTTGACTCGCTCGTGTCCAAGCCCAATATTGACGGGGCTCTGGTCGGCGGGGCAAGCTTAAAGGCTGACTCGTTCGCCCGTATCATCCGGGCCAAGGTTGGCTGATAAAATCCAATGATGGTTTCGATTGTCGTCGCAATTCATGTGATCGTGTGCATCGCACTGGTCATCGTCATCCTGCTCCAGCAGGGTAAGGGTGCCGATGTAGGTGCCGTCTTTGGCGGATCGAGCCAGACCGTGTTCGGCGCCAGCGGCGCGGGCAACGCTCTTACCAAGGCTACCGCCGGGCTCGCGACTATCTTTTTCGCGACCTCGATTTTCCTGGCCTATGCGTCGACGCAGCGCGTGACCGGCAGCATCTTCGAAGGCCCGTTCTCGCGGCCGCGAAGCGTCATGCCCGCGGCGCCCAAGAACGCTGCGCCGGCGGGAAATCCGGTGGGCAACTCGACGCCCGCTCCAGCCAGCCACTAGCTGGCGAAGCGGACTGTCCGGCGATCGCGCGTCCCTCTGAAATCGCCGGGACATCCTGATGTGCGCGGGTGGTGGAATGGCAGACACGCTAGTTTGAGGGGCTAGTGGTAGCGATACCGTGCGGGTTCAAGTCCCGCCCCGCGCACCAATTCCCGGACGCAAATCACGAAAATCGGAAATCCGCAGATTTCGCGGATTAACGCAGATTGGAAAATTATCTGTGAAATCTGCGTAATCTGCGGATTCTTCATTTGTTCTCAAACCGAATGCTAGCGACCGACAAATGGCGGACCGCCTGTTAGTCCGGTTCCTCGACTACGGCCTCGGCGCCGCAGCCTGGATTTGGATTCACAACCGGATTTGCACTTTTGATCTGAAAACCCCGTGATATCAGTGGCAGGCTGAGTCCGGATTCGAAAGAAATCCCGGTCTGAGGAAGTCAAATGTTGGGTTGGTCTCATCGGTCCGCTTGTTGCCAAAGGTTACAAGCTCTTATTCCGAATGAGACGTAGGGAAACACTTCTTGAGGTCCGCGTTCGCCTTCGAGCATCACAATCGGTTCTTAGCGGAACATTAGGTGAGAATTTGCCGATGCTGGTAAGGGTCCGCGTGTCTGGCCTGATAATTGCTGCCTCAAATATCGGCTAAGATTCGGAGAACAGTCAGCGGCGACGCCAACCAATTCGAGGGTATAAAAGTCATGTTCAAATTCACGCACTCCGCAGCGCGCACAATAGCGACCGCAGCTCTATTGGTGCTGGCCGGTGGGTTTACGATGCAGGCCTATGGAGCTTCTTGCGCGGAAGCGCAGCGAATCCGCAACGTCTATTGGAAGGATCTCAACACCGGGCATCCCTCCGCCGCTGCCGACCTTAAGGGTCAAAACGAGTGGGCGTTCCACGGCACTTGTGGGTCCAACGATATGTACAACTATGGTGACTACGACCACGATCGCCATTGGCACGACTCATCCTGGTGGGTCGGCCATGATCGCTCTTGGGTTCAGCAGCATCATCCGAACTGGATGCAGCAAGGCGAGCATCACGAGAACGGCCACGGCCCGGATCACAACCAGAACCATGGTTGATGCCAGGCGCTGGCCATACCTTGCCGCAGGTCCGGCGCGCTTGGCTAAGCAAAACCTCGTCCAGCGTGACGGGTAAACGCAACATCCACACCCAAGGCCCTGCGGTTAATCCCTTGGGACTTTGACCGCTGAGACTCAACGAGCAGATCAGGCTTATGAGCAGCAAGAACAAGATACTGGCTATAGTACCGGCGATCGTTCTCGGAATTGGGCTGGCACTGCCGGCTCTCGCACAGCAGACGAGTGGCAGCTCTGACGTGCCCGCCAGCACTTCGATGCATCAGGCAGGCGAGGACACCACAAGCGCGGCGCAGAACGCGTATCACGGGACGGTTACCGCATTGGACGATACGAGAATCACTACCGAAGTGAAAACGAATCTGGCTGCTGCCAAAGACTTGAGGTCCGGCCAGATTCACGTCACCACAGTAGCTGGCGTCGTGACGCTGGAGGGCCGGGTACACGATTCCAGCGTCGTGTCTCGCGCTGAAGAGATCGCGAGAGGTGCGAGCGGCGTACGAGGTGTCACCAACGACCTGCAAGTGGACTCTTCAGTTCCTCGGGACTAGCAGAGAGGAGTATTCGTGCCAGGTTCGATGATGATGGCCGACTGACAACCGTTAAGGGAAATTGCGCTGAAGATCGTCGCGATCTCTTCAAGGCTCATACGACGAAGTCGAGGGATTTCGGTGGCGACGAGCTCGCGAGGAGTCCTGAGGACCAACGGGACGAAGGATCCTCTGCGCGCAGGCGAACCCGGGTACCCGTTCGCAAAGCGCTCCTTAACTGGCACCCTCACTTCCCCTCAAACCGAATACTGTTCAAAAACGCGACTGCTTCCTCCGATCCAGTCTGCGTACCGCCCGTCGCGCTGCGCTGCGTGGTGATAAACCGCACCAGAATGTTGGGCGTGTTCGGGTCGATGCATTCCAGGCTGTCTTCATCGGTCGTCATCACGTCCGTGGTCGGCTTGGTCGTGTTCGCGTAGTTGATGCTCATAATCGAGCGGCCGTGATACCGCACGCAGATCGCCCCATGGCCGGGCGCCGGCGTTATGACCTTGTCCGCGTCGGGCAGGTTCTCCGCCCAGTCGCTGAGTTGATCGGCGGTCGCGATTGGAGTGGGCGGCCGGAACCCCATCACCAGAATCTGCGATTCAGATTGATGCCCGCGTTTGGTGAACTCGACGATTGTCGGCGGGTCGCTGATGTTGTTCAGGTACCATTCTTCCCCCTGCGGGCGATCGAACGAAAACTCTCCCACGTGCATCCGCTCCGGCAGCGCATCGCCGCTCGTCTGAGAGAAATGCGTGCACGCAGGCAATAGAATAATAGCGGCCAAGGCAGCGGCGGCTTGCGCCAAAACGGGGCGAAGTCGTCTTATCAGCATGCGGTTCCGCCCGGCTCGGAGCCGCCCATAGGCCCCGACAAGTCCGAGACAATGCGGTTGCGACGCTTATAACCGACCCATCAAACCCGGGCAATCCGCCCGCAGTTACGAGTGCACTTGCTCTGATTCCTGGCTTCCACGGCTCGCCCACGAAATGACAAACAACAATGCAGCGTCTTTGTGTCATCCCGACCGGAGGCTGCCGGAGCGGAGGGATCGCGGCGCGTACTCGCGCCGCAACCACCGCTCTCTCAAATAGCAGCCCGACGCTGTCCTGAGCGGAGCCGAACGATGGCGGGTTGCTGCGTCCGCCCAAGTCCCCACCGGGCCTCCCGTCACCTAGAGCGCCGCGATAGGCCTTCTCCCGTTGGGGAGAAGGTGGCACGCTGCGCGCCGGATGAGGGGGTCCATCGAATAAAAAATGACTGTGATGTTTTCTTGGGATGAAATCCTGGATCACCGTTCGCCCAACTTCCCACTGAGTCTTCTGTCACCCAAGACCCCCCATGAGGCTTAGCTGCCGCGGCCCCGTCGCCGCCTTCGCGACGACGTTCACCGACTCGTCGCCTTCGCGCGAGACCTCAAAGCCGTGGCGGCGGCGCAATCGATCGAAGATCGATCGCATCCGCTCGTCATAAGCCGCGGGCGCATAAACGTGGTCGCCATAGAACGCGTCGATACGCGGCACCAGATGGGGAAAGCGCTCGCGGATGAATGGAATGAATCGCCGCGCGGCCGCCGGCTTCAGATACAGCGATCGCCACCACACCCCATCCGCGCCTGCCCGCTTCGCCGCGCGGATTACATTTTCAATTCGCGCCGGATCGTCGGTGAGCCCGGGGATCATCGGCATCATCAGGATATTGCAGCGGATCCCCGCGCGCGTCAGTTCATTGAGCGCGCGCAACCGCAGCCCCGGCCGGGGCGCACGCGGCTCCAGCGTACGCTGCAGGCGGCGGTCCAGCGTGATCAGCGAGAAATTCACCTGCAACCGCGAGCGCCGGTTGATCTTCATCAGCAGGTCGAGGTCGCGCGTCACCAGCGCCGACTTCGTCGTGATCGAAAGATTCAGGCCCGACAGATTCGCGAACACCTCCAGCATCGAACGCGTCAACCGGAACTTCCGCTCCGCCGGCTGGTAGGGATCGGTTGCCGTGCCGATCGCGATCGCGTCGGTGCCGATCGGCGTGCGCGACAGCGTGCGCGCCAGGACTTCGGCGGCCATCCGCTTTACGAAGATGCGCCGCTCGAAGTCCATCGGGTCGCGCAACTCGAGGAAGTCGTGCGTGTAGCGCGCGTAGCAATACACGCATCCGAACTCGCAGCCGCGATACGGGTTGATCGTCCATCGAAACGGCATCCGCTCGCTCGTGCATCGGTTGAGAATCCGATGCACCGGCATTTCGACGAACTCGACGCCGCGCGTCTGTTCCAGTTCAGCCTCGTAATCCAAATCCAGATGGAGGGGCAATGTGGTGACGGCTCGCATCCACCTAGTTTCGCTTTTTCTTCGCTTCTGTCAAGGATCATGATTTACAAGTCTGAGTCCTGTCCGAAAGCCTATTCGGGGCGCAATTGCTAGGCTCAGTCCGTTCAGAGCGCGAATCGGAGGAAACACATGGCGGATACGCGATGGCGGTTGCGCGAGAAGTATGGCGATTGGGCGCTGGTAACCGGGGCGTCTGCCGGAATCGGCCTGGAATTCGCGCGCGCGATCGCGCGTGAGGGCGTGGCGGTGGTGCTGACCGCCCGGCGCGAAGATCGCCTGAACGCCCTCGCCAAAGAATTTCGCGACACCTATCACGTCGACACGCGCGTCGTCGCGTGCGATTTGGCGGCTGCCGATGGCGCCGATCGGCTTGCTGATGCGGTCGCGGATCTGCCGATCGGAATCCTCGTCAACAACGCGGGCTTCGGCTACGCCGGCCGCTTCGACAAGCTTGCCACCAATCGCTTGCGCTCGATGGTGCGCGTGAACTGCGAAGTCCCCATCGTGCTGACCAGCCGCATCCTGCCCGCGATGGTCCAGCGGCGGCGCGGCGCGGTGATCGTGGTCGGTTCCGTCGCAGGCCGCCAGCCGCTTCCGTTGCACGCGGTCTACAGTGCCACCAAGGCGTTCGATTTGATCTTCGGCGAAGCGCTATGGGGCGAGCTGCGCGGCACGGGCATCGATGCGATCGTGATCGAGCCGGGCGCGACCCAAACCGAATTTCAGCAGGTCGCCGGCGAAATGGTCGGCCCCAATCATGGTGAGCCGGCCGAGAACGTGGTCAGAGTCACGTTCGACTCGCTCGGCAAACAACCGTCCGTAGTCTCAGGATGGTTCAACTGGCTGCGCGCAAACACAATTCGCCTGATGCCCCGCGCCACCGCAGCAAAAATCGCCAGGAAAGTAGTAGAAGGCCAAACCCCCGCAGCCCTGCGGTAAAGAAAAGCGGCCCGCTGTACGGGCGGTCGAGACTCCTCGCCGGAGCCTGTTGCGAGCCGAGTGCCGCTGAAGTCACGCAGGACAACGTTTTTCAACAGTCTCGATCTAAGCGCGGCACCGCCCGCGCCACCACAAAGATGGAGCGAGCCTTTCTGTCATCCCGACCGGAGGCTGCCGAAGCGGAGGGATCGCGGCGCGTCCTCGCGCCGCAACCACAGCTCGCTCAAGCGGCAGCCGAGATTTAAAGACCTGAGCAGATTAGGCGTCACGAGGGTCACCGTTCGGTGCAAGCGTCGGCCGGCGGCGGTTGCACGCCGCGGACGGCGCGCGATCCCTCCACTTCGGTCGGGATGACATACGAGAAGATGGAGCGAGCCTTTGTGTCATCCTGAACGGAGTCTGCGCAGTGAAGGATCTCGCGCGGTCTGCCGCCTGCCCTCCGCAAGGCTTCTGGAGGCGGGCGCGTCACACCACCTCACGCCCGGCCGGACGCCCGTAGGATCGGTCGAGATCTGACACTGTGCACCCGCTAGACTTTTTAGACTTTGAAACGAAGCCCGCAGATGCGTGCGCTCTCGAGCAATTATCTCTCTGGAGTCACTATGGAGTCGGGGTGCCCTGCGTCTGCTTGCTCGCGGCAGTCGCGACTATCCCCGGATTCTCGGCACGCGGCAGAGATCGATACGATTTCCATTCCTTTCCGTCCGGCTCCTGTACCTTGCCGCCCGTAGCCGATATGTTTTCGAGCTTGCCCAGTACGTCGCCTGGCAGAAGGGTCGTCCAGTTTTCGAAAAGCTCCTCATTAACCAGGATTGGCGCATTCGCATGCAGAGCCAGCGTGATCGCGTCGCTCGGGCGTGCGTCGACCTCTCGGAGCTCGCCGTTTACATTGAGCCAGATAGAGCCCAGGTAGAAATTGTCCCGCAACGCGGTCACCGCGACCTTTTCGATCTTCAGGTCGCCGGCCTTAAGCAGAGACGTCGTTAAATTCCAGGTCATGGGCCGCGTCGTCTCCAGGCCTTCGAGGATCATCGCGATGATGTCGCCTTCGATTGGGCCGATCCATATGGGCAGCATTCTCTCGCCGTCCCGCTCCTTCAACAGGACCACGCGCATCAAACCAAGCTTGTAGTCTTTGCCCTGCGCCAGCCACTTGGCCTCCGTGTCGACCGGTGCTCTCACGGCAACGTCATATACTGTGACTTCGATCATTGAAGGTTCTCCTTCGATTCGATCCACGTCCGCAATTTCCAGTTCGTGCATCAACGACTTGCGCATCCGCTCGCGCGCATGATGAAGCCGCGCCTTGATCGTTCCTGTCGGCGATGCGGTCAGGGCGGCGATTTCGGATATCCTCAGGCCTTCCACATAGTGGAGGCGGACTGCTTCCCGCTGTGAGCCGGGCAACGCTGCGATTGCCGCCGCGATGAGCCGATGAAGTTCTCGCGCCTGGTAGATGGCCTCCGGCGATGGTTCCAGTTCTCCGGGAGCAAAGTCTTCCAGTCGCTGACCGCCGAACCAGTCGTCGAAGCGCCCCTCTCGATTTCTCCGCAGTCGCGTTCGGCTGAGATTAGCCACGATCCCGAGCAGCCACGAGCCAAAGCTGTCCCTGTCGCGGAGTTTCCCAAGGCTGAGAAAGCCCGCAAGGAACGCCTCTTGTACGATATCTTCGGCGTCCGTCGGCCCGACCAGCCGGCGTGCAAACCCGAGGGCTCCCGCTCGATGGCGGTCGATGAGCATTCCAAACGCTGGCTTGTTACCGGCCAGAACGCTCTCGACAATCGTTTTGTCCGCTGCTGATGCCACGTCCGTTACATGGTAGTCGTTCCGAAATCGAAAAAGGTTGCATCTCCGCGGAAAGTGCAGAGCGCAGCGCCTTTACGGAGCCGCTGCACCTATGGCGGCGAGAAGTATAAAAGAAATTCAGCGCCCGTTGTCCACACTCTAATTTGTTGTCCACAGTCTAAAAACGTGAAATGAAACGCGAGAGTTCGCTGGCTCTTGCACCTGGTTCCCCCGAGCTTTTCCTACTGTCAGAGCGACGTTTCTCGAAGCTCAGAGCAGTCGCTTTTTGGTGACAACGAAGCCCATCAAAGCTGAGCGAACCAGCGAAGGCTCTGAACCTTAGTCTAAAATTTGAAATGAAACGCGAGAGTGCGTACGATCTCGCACATGGCACCCCCGCGCATATTCGTCCGCTTTTCCTGCTGTCGGAGCGTCGCTCCTCGAAGTCGATGGCAGTCGCTTATTGGCGACAAACCCGTCAAAGCTGAGCGAACCAACGAAGGCCCTCAAGCTTAATTTTACAAAACGAACCCAAATTGTCCGCAATTTCATTGGAGTTTCTCAAAAAACGAACCCAAATTGGCCTGAGTTTATAGATGGCAGCCGCGCGCCTAGCCGAATGCGCGGCCGTGAGTCGATGCGCGCCTTCTCCGGCGCGACCGCGATTCTCCGCCACGCCGCCGTTCAGGGCAGCGTCACCAAATCATACGCGGGCGGGAGTTGCTCGCTCACCGATGTCACGCTGGCGCATCGTTCCGAGGCGCGGATTACGTGGCCGTCGTTGGTCACTCCAAAGAATGCTCCCCCCGCCGGATCGCGCAGCAGCCGCATCACCATCCCGCGTCCCCACACGTGGTCGGCTTGGATGGGCGTGAAGCTCTTGCCGTGGTCGTCGCTCCGAAACAGCATCGCATCCGCGCCCGCATGTCCTATCGACCAGGTCGGTGGCGGTCCGGCCGCCGCGGCCGTGAAGACCGTGTCGCTGTCGCCGTTCCCGACCAGCAGCGGAACCGTGTAGGTGCGATTCATGCCCTCCGTGATACGCCGCCACGAAGCGCCGCCGTTCTCCGAGAGAAAGAAACCGCCGCCCGTCGTCGCATAGATGCGCCGCGAGTCCCGAGGATCGATCGCGACCGTATGGATATCGTCGTAAAGCCCCTCGTTGAGCGATTCGAATGTCGCGCCGCCATCGCGCGTGCGATACACGCCGCCTTCTTCCACGCCGACATACATCGCCATCGGATTGTGCGGATCGAACGATATCGATCGCACGTGCGGGATATGCGGCGGCGGCGGAAAGCTCCATCGCTCGCGTCCTGGAATTTTCTGAAAGCCGGGGCATTCGCGGAACGAGCGGCCGCGGTCGTCGCTGCGAAACAGCCGCGCGTGCGAGGTGCCGACAAAGACCTGATCTTTGACCGCCGGCGATGCGGCCAGCGCCCACACTTCTTCCTCGAGGGCCGAGGAGGGCGAGATATCGGTCCACGAACGGCCGCCGTCTATCGATCGCGCCAGCGTTCCCTTGCCGCGGACGTGCTCGGTCCCGCCCGCATAGATGACGCTGGGGTCGGCGCAATCCTGCGACATGCACCAGACCGCGGTCGGATCTGCCAGCACCATCAGCGGCAGTCGGCTGCGGGCCGGATCGAGAATTACTATTCCCTTGGAGGTTCCTACGCACAGTCGCATCGTTGGCCTCCGGCGCGGCGGATTCTAGCGCAAAGCTTCACCGCGCAACATTGTCCGCGCGCCCGTTCAACTCAGTTGCGCACCGGCGCGCAACTCGCCTGCCGCCGCCAGCTCTGCCGGCGCGACCTTCTTTGGACTCGGATCGATACGCGCGCGTTTGACTGCGAGCATGCCGCCCGCCAGCGCAATACGCATCGCGTCCGCGCCGATCCCGACAATCGAGCCCGGCTTCGCATCCCCGGCGGCTGCGCCCTCCAGCGCAACTTCGTACATCCGCAGCCGCTTGCCATCCAAATCGGCATACGCGCCCGGCTGCGGATCGCATCCGCGAATCAGATTGAACACCTCGCGCGCCGGTTTGCCGAAATCGATCTTCGCGTGCTCGTCGCGGCACGGCGCTTCGTATGTGGCGAGGCTCTCGTCCTGCACGATCGCCGGCGCCTTGCCCGCTTTGATCAGATCGACCGTTTCGATCATCGCCTCGATGCCCATCGGGAAGAGCTTGTTGAAATAAATCGATCCTGTCGTGTCGGTGTCGGTGATCGGCACGCGCTTCTGGATAATCAGCGGTCCCGTGTCGATGCCCTTGTCGGGCCAGAACCAGGTGATGCCGGTTTCGCGATCGCCCTGGATTATCGCCCAGTTGATCGCGCTGGCCCCGCGATGGCGCGGCAGGATCGAAGGATGGAAGCAGATCGATTTGAAGGGCGGCAGATACAGGATGCGCTCGGGGACGATTATCGTGACGAAGGCGAGAATCGCGAGGTCCGCTTTGAGCGACCTGAAATGCTCGAACGCCGCATCGTTCTTGAACGACTTCGGCTGGGAGAGCGGCAGTCCCAGCTCCACTGCCTTGGCCTTGAGCGGATCGGGGCGGCCTGAGGGCGGGTCGGGCGGAGCAAAGACGTGTACAATTTCCTCGCCGTGCTTAACCAGCGCATCGAGCGCTCTTTCCGCGAACGCGGCCTGTCCCAGCAGTGCGATACGCAATGAACCTTCCTCCACAGTCGGATCGCCACGCTACCAAAACGAGCCCGCGACATGAAACGGCAACCGATGCGCCATCGTAAAGGGATCACGATGCGAAGAATGCTCCCCAAGCCGCGCACCGCGGCGCCGAACCTGCGCACGATCATGGCGCGCGGCGCGATCGCCATCGCGCTCAGTGCCGCCTGCGTCGTCGCGATCGCGCCGCGGGCACATTCGGCGCAGGCGCAAACAACGCCCGGCGACCATCAGGAGTCGCTCAAGTTCGGCAGCTTCGACCGGACCTTTATCGTGCACGCGCCGCCCGCCTTTGATGGCAAGACGAAGCTGCCCGTGGTGATGATGCTGCACGGCGCCGGGGGCAACGGTGCGAACGCCGAGCGCGAGACCGGATGGAGCGGCGAGGCCGACAAGGAAGGTTTCATCGCCGTCTATCCGGAGGCGATGCCGGGACGGCCCGACGAGCCGTCGCGATTTCTGACCAACCCGCGGCTATGGAACGACGGCTCGGGGCGCGGCCGCCTCGCGCCCGAAGTCGACGACGTCGGGTTCCTCGCCGCGGTAATCGATCATCTGGAACAGTCCTACGCGGCCGATCCCGCGCGGATCTACGTGACCGGCATGTCCAACGGCGCATCGATGACGTTCCGAGCGGGCATCGCGCTGGCGAATCGTGTCGCGGCGATCGCTCCGGTTGCCGGCCATCTCTGGATGACCGATCAGCAACTGACGGCGCCCGTCCCGCTGCTGTTCATCATCGGCACCGCGGATCCGCTTAATCCGCTCCGCGGCGGCGACATCAAACTGCCGTGGGGCAACTCCGAGCATCGCGAGGCAGTCGGCAAATCGCTCGCGGAGTGGCGCGCGATGCTGGGATGCGCCGATGATGCCCGCACGGTCCTCGATCGCAACGGCATCAAGGAACTCCAGTGGAACAAGTGCACGAAAGGCGGCGAGGTCCTGTATTACACGGTGGAGGGACTGGGACACGTATGGCCCGGCGGAAGCAGCAGGCTCCCCGAACGATGGGTCGGCAAGGCAAGCAACAAGCTCGATGCGACCACGGTGATATGGGCATTCTTCAAGGCCCACCCAAAACAGCAGTGAACTCCGCTCAGCAGCACTGCCAACGTGGGACTCGAGACGAAAAGGCCTTCTCCCGTTAGGGAGAAGGTGGCGCGCAGCGCGCCGGATGAGGGGAACCATCCAATTAAAAATGACTGTGCTGTTTCTTAGGAACGGGGCACCCAACCCGGGTCCCGTCACAAAAAAAAGACCACAAGTGGGTTCTGACGAAAAGGCCTTCTCTCACAAAACGAGACAACAGTTTGTCCGGCGTGCGGTTGACTTCGTTGTCGGACCACCGCTTTGATGCACGGTTACATGAAGCTCTCGCGCATTCTGCCGATTTCCCTTCTCGTTGGTCTGCTCGGTCTTGCGGCGTGGCCCGCCTTCTCCCAGAGCCACGGCAACCCGCGCGTCCTCGTACTCATCGTCTGCGATGGTCTCCGGCCGGACTTCGTTACCCAACGCGACATGCCGCATCTGTACCAGCTCGCGCGCGAAGGCGTGCGCTTCGACCGCCAACATGCGCAATATCCGACCGTAACGATGGTGAATGCGGCCACGCTCGCATCGGGCGCGCCGCCGGGCACGTCGGGAATTTTGGGCGACGCGATGTATCTCGGCCCGGCGCTCGCCGCGCGCGGCGCAAATCTCAGCAGCGACGCGCTCAAGCCGTTCGCGCAGGGACCGATCGACCTGGAAAACTCTGCGACGCTCGCCACCCTGAATTCATCGGACGCGTTCGCGGGCAATCTGATCGGTCTCGACACTGTCCAGCAGGAAGTGGCGCGCGAGGGCGGATTTATCGCAGTGGTAGGCAAGCGCGGGCCCACCTTTCTGTTCGATCCCCGCGTCAACACCATCAGCGACGGGCGCGACTCGCTTCACGAGCCGCACGCCAACTACATGTTCCTGGCCGACGATGCCGCGTATCCGGCCACGCTCGAAGATGTTCTCAAATCGCTCCCGCCGCGCCGCCGCGAGGGAGTGTGGGACCGCGAGCGCGATGCCGCCTTTGCACGCTTTGTCGCCGACCGCGCAATTCCCGCAGCGAAACAGGCGATCGACAGTGGTCACCCCGCGATGGTCACGCTGTGGTTGCACAACGCCGACCTCACGCAGCATCGCGCGGGCCTCGGCACCGCCGGCGCGATCGGAGCGCTGTCATCGGCCGACGACAATATCGCGACGGTGCAAGCCGCCGTCAGCGCCGCCGGACTCGAAGATCGCACCGACCTGATGGTCGTTTCCGACCACGGCTTTGCGACCATCCGCCTGCGCGTATGGCTCTCCGCGCTATTGGTTTCGGCGGGCCTCAAGAAATCGATCGATTCCAATGACGTGATTGTCGCACCCAACGGCGGCAGCGATTTGGTCTATCTTTCCGCCGCCGAGTTCCCCACGCGCGATGCGCTGCGCGAGCGGCTCCAGAAAATCGTCAACTTTTGCGAGGCGCAGGAATGGTGCGGGCCGATCTTCTCTCGCGAGATCGCGATTGTCGCGCCCGCGCGCGCGACTGGCAGGCGCGGCAAACATGAGCGTCCGCCGCCGCCGTATCGCGGATGGATCGATGGCACGTTCGCGCAATCCGCCGTGGGGATTCTAAGTTCCAGCCGGGCGCCCGATCTGATCATCTCCTTCGCCGAAGCATCCGACACCGACAACAAAGGGCTCACCGGCCCGACGAATCCCGCGTTCGCTCTCGGACTCAAAGGGCAGGAGTCGGTGCCAAATAAATCGCAGGAGCTGATTCGTCCGGTGAAAGGCGTCATCTATTCCGACACCGGCCCAAACGATTCATGGACCACCGGGATGGGTATGCATGGAGCAGCGGGGGCGCGCGAGATTCACAATTTTGCCGCCGCGATCGGCCCAGACTTCAAGCGGGGGTTCGCCGATCAGAATCCCAGCGGCAACATCGATTTCGCGCCGACCATCGCCAGGGTACTCGGCCTTCTCCCGAACGTCGGACCAGGCTCGGTTTTGCCCAGCGGACGTCCGCTGACAGAGGCGCTCAAAGGCGAGAGCTCATACGCAGGCACGGCGCATCCGCTGACGATGACCTCCGACCTCGAATTGCAGGGAGTGGAAACCATCACGACTCTGAGGCTGACGCGGCTGGGTGATCGATTCTATCTCGATGATTCATCAGTAGATCGCAAACCCCTGGGCGGCTCTCCATAGCAGCAGAAGAATCCACAGATTTCGGAGATTGAAGGAAAATTCAGCGAGCTAATCCGCGAAATCTGCGTAATCTGTGGATTCTCCTAGTTCGCGTCGAGCGCCGTAATCTCCCTGCCGCGCGTCTCGGGTAGCGTCCAGACCATCGCGGCTCCCGCTGCGGAGAACACCGCGCCCAATGCGAGTGTCCGTCCGAACCCCACGCGCGAGCCCATCGCGGATATGAAAATCGGCGTGAAGAACTGGAGCCCGCGCGAGACGTTGAGCAGCAATCCCAGCGCGGTGTTGCGAACGCGCGTCGGAATCATTTCGGAGATCATCGGTGCCACGCCGCTCCATAGCCCGGTGCCGAATCCGACCGCGAACATCGCCATCGCGATCAGTCCCCGCACTTGGACCGCCGTCGTCCAGAGAATCGTCGGCGGAAGCAGCCCGGCCGCCATCACCATCCCGAACAGAAAGAACATCGGCCGCCGCCCGAAGCGATCCGCCAACAGGCCGAATATCGCGTAACCAATTACGCCTCCAATCTGCATGCAGATAACCAGGCGGCCGGCTCCCGCCGCCGACAATCCGCGCTTCAGTTCCAGGTAACCGGGCATCCAGGTGTAGGTGAACCAGTACGCTTCCGAATTGAGCAGCAGCGTGATGAAGAGCAGCGTCAGGATTTGTCGATAGGGCAGTAGCGCGCGGAGTTGACCGAGGCCGAGGTGCGATTTGCCACCGCGAATCCATACGTCGCTCTCCGGCAGAAAGCGCATCACTGCGATGACGACCGGGAACGCCGGCAGCGCGGATAGTGCGAACGTCGCGCGCCATCCGATAGCGGGAGCGACGTATCCGCTGACCGCCGCCGCGAGCAGAATGCCGAGCGGCGCTCCGGTCTGCACGTATGCGCCGTACCGCGCGCGTCGATCCGCCGGTACGCTCTCCGCCACTAGGCTCTGCCCCGGGGCCCATCCACCGCCCACTCCGAGTCCCGTGATCGAACGATAAACGATCAGCTGGGCAAGCGAATGGCTCGCGGCGCATAGCAGCGTGCCGATGCCGTAAATCGTAACCGTCGCCACGATCGCGGGCTTGCGACCAAATCGGTCGCCGATGAAACCGAAGATGATCCCACCCGCCGCCGTCATCAACAGCGAAGTTCCCAGCGCGAGCGACGAACCCGCCGGGCTCAAGTGCAGCTCTTTTGCGATCGGCACGAGCAGGAACGAGTAGAGAACCAGGTCGTAGAAGTCGAAGATCCAGGCCAGGAAGCAGAGCGCGACAATCCGCAGATGCGCCGTACCGAGCGGCTGTTCATGCAACATATTCTCGGGCTCGGCTGCGGCATTCATTGTCGGCCCTGTCAGGCGCGCAAACTCTGGCTGGCTCCGCCTGGGCAGGTATGGTTGGCTATCTTGCAGGGGCAACGATCGTCAAGGGAACCGCGCCCGCCCTCGGCCCGCAACATCTCACAGGGGCGCACTGGAGAAGCCCGGATGCTCAAAAAGATCTTCCGATGGATCGTGCGAACGTTGGTCGCGGTCGTCGTGTTGTTCGTTATCGCATTGATCTCCGACTACATCTCGCATCGCGTGCCATCCGACTCGGTCCTGGTCGTTACCCTGACGGGATCTGTCGCCGAGCGCGGAGCGAACGGCGTGCTCGGATTGCTGAATTCGAACGAGACGCCGCTCAACTTTGTGCGCCGCGCGATCAACCGGGGCGCCAAGGATCCGCGAATCATCGGCCTGGCAATCAAGGTGATCGATCCTGAAATGGAACTCGCGCAGGCGCAGGAGATCGCGGCACAGATTAAGATGTTTCGGGCGACCGGCAAATGGACCGCTGCGTATATCGAGACTGCGGGCGAGGGTGAACCGGGGAATCTGCCGTACCTGGTTGCCGCGGCGGCGGACCAGGTCTCGTTGATGCCGCAGGGAGAGCTTGATCTGATCGGCGTGGGACTTCGCGAATTTTTCGGACGCGGCACGCTCGACTGGCTCGGCATCCGGCCCAATATGGCTGCGATCGGCGAATACAAGACCGCGTTCAATATGTTTACGAACAAGGACTTCACCGCGCCGCAGCACGAAGACGATGATGCGCTCGTGGGAGATCTGTTCGATCAGATCGTCGGCCAAATCGCCAGCCAGCGCCATCTCGACCCCGCCGCGATCAAAACACTCGTCGATCAGGCCCCCATCAACGCACCCGACGCGCTCAAGGCAAAGCTCGTCGATCGGCTCGCGTACGAGGACGAGTTCGACGACCTGCTCAAGCACTGGGGCGGCGGAGATCACAAGCTCGAGAACTATGATCACTACACTCACTCGCGCCTGCTCGAGGGCTTCGACGGCGGCGATAAGATCGCGGTGATCTATGGTTCCGGCGGCATCGAGCACGGCCAGGGCGGCTTCGACCCTCTGCTGTCGCCCGACGGCAACGCGATGGGCTCCGACGACATGGTCGACGCGTTCAAAGATGCGCTCGAAGACGATCAGGTGCGCGCCGTCGTCTTTCGCGTCGATTCGCCCGGGGGCGACACGCTCGCCTCCGAGCTGATCCGACGCGAAGTCGAGCTGACCGCGAAGAAGAAGCCGGTCGTGGTGAGCATGTCGGGCTATGCCGCATCGGGCGGCTACTGGGTCTCGGTCCCGGCCAAGCAAATCATCGCCGATGCCGGCACTATCACCGGATCGATCGGAGTGCTGGGCGGTAAATTCAATATCGCCCCCGCCACTGAAAAGATTTATCTGAACTCGGGGTCGGTCACTCGCGGCGCGAACTACGAAATGTTCGATTCGTTTACCGACTTCACTCCGGCGCAGGCGAAAACATTCCAGGATCAAATCCTCGGCGATACGTACAAGTACTTTCTCAAGATCGTTGCTGCCGATCGGCACATGACGGTCGAGCAGGTCGACGGCGTCGCACGCGGCCGGGTGTGGACTGGCAAGAAAGCCGCGGAACTCAAGCTGATCGATTCAGTGGGGACCTTCGACGACGCAATGGCGAAGGCGAAGCAGCTTGCAGGCCTGCCGTCCGACGCGGAAGTCAGCATCATTGAGTTGCCGGAGCAGCCGGGCCTTTTGCAGTCTCTCTTGGCAGGGCACGTCTCGGCCGCCAAAGCGATTGGCGGCAATCCCGCGCAGGCGCTCGCTCCCCTGGCGCGGATAATTCGCACGACGCTCTTGGGCTACAGCCGCTTTCGCGCGGCATATTGTCCGGTGGTGCCGGTGTTGTAGGGGGTTATTTCTGTGCATAGCGGCGGTGCGAGCGAAAAAACGCCGCCGGGACGGCGGCGCCAGTCGAAGAAGAACATGGATTGAAAGCTTGAGGAGCGCCGGGCTCTCGCCGCTGACGCGTAGCGTCCTCCTTTGTTAGGATCGGCTAAGTCGGGGGTTAATCCAATGGACAGTCACGTTGAAGAGCTTCTGAATATGCTCGGCGATGCGGAGCGCGCTGGTGGCCGCGTGCTGCATGAACTGACCGGCCAGGCGGTGTCGCTCGAACTCCAGGAGCTTCTCAAAAAGGTCTCCCATGACGAGGGCTACTACGCCGGAGAATTGGTGCATCACGTGCGCCGGCTCGGCGGAACGGCATCCAACAAGACGGGAGACTTTGTCGAGAAGGTCAGGGCGGTCGGCGACTTTCGCGGCAAGCTGGAACTGCTGAATCGCGGCCAGCGATGGGTCGTCCGCAAGATCGATGAGAACCTCGCGACCATCGCCGATCCGTTGCTCAAAGCATTCCTGACGGTGATGGCGAAAGGGCACGACATGAACATCGGGGCGCTCGAACAGGCGCTGAAAGACGGCCTTGCCTGACGGAGACGCGGGCGCGTGCGCGAGACGATTATCGGATTGCTGATGGTCGCGCTGACGGCGCTGGGGTTCTACTTCGCGTCGCGCCGCCGCTACAAATGCCCATTCTGCGGGCGCTTCGTCCAGTGGAAGGACGTCAATTGCCCCCACTGCGGGAACGACATGAAGCTACGCCATCGCGCTGGCCCTGAAGCGCTTCCTCGAGCGGCTGCCGATCTGCGTCCCCGCAAACGCACGCGATCATAGCGAGCGTCTATTCCTTCAGAGCGCGCGCGGCGCGGCTGATCAGTGTCGCGACCTCGCGCGCGTTGTTCACCGGCAATCGGATAAACTCGCCATCGATCTTGATGTCCGCGAAGAACCCTGCCGGGTCTTCGTGAAAATGAAGTAGGGCGGAGGAGCCGCGATAGAAAGCGCCGCGCTTGCGCTCGCGCAATCCCTCGAGCTTGCGAAGCTCGGAGAGTATGGGCTCGAGATGGTCGAGCGCGCCGGCTCCCGCGTGCTTCATCCCTTACCTCGACCGATCACGAAGCGGCGGTATGGGGCGCCGATGGTGCGGCAAACAGCACCTGTTCCTGGTGCAGCTTTTCGATTTCCGCCGCCGACAGTCCGAGCACCTCTGACAGTATCGCCGCGTTGTCGGCGCCAAGCCGCGATGCTTTTACATCGATGCGATCGGGCCATCCGGAAAACTTGATCGGCATGCCGGGGATGTCGAATTCGCCAAGCGCTTCATCCTTGATGCGCCGAACGGTCTTGCGGCCGCGCAGATGCGGTTGCGCCATCGATTCTTCGAGCTTCAGCACGGGAGCGCATGGCACGCGCTCGGCGTCGAGTTCGCGCAACGCAGATTCGCGATCGGGGAAGCTCTTTAGCCAAGTCTCGATTATCTCGCGCAGGGCCGGGTTGTTCTTGATGCGATCGCGATTGGTCTTGAAGCGCGGGTCTTCGCCTAGCTCCGGCCGTTTCATCGCGCGCCACAGGCGGCTGATTTCATGCTGCTGCACGACCAGGAAAACGTAACCCTCTTTGGCCGCGAACACGCCGCACGGAGAACCCGTGGGATGGGTCGATCCGTTGCGCTTCGGCGCCCATTTTCCGGGCCGCAGCGAAACCACCGGCACCGAAAGCTCGTGCATGTGGAAATACGTATCGAGCAGGGACGCATCGATGTATTGTCCCTCGCCACTGCGCTCGCGGTTCAGCAGCGAAAACCCCACCGCCATCGCGGCCGACACGCCGGTGGATACGTCGCCGATAGCCATCGGCGGAACGATGGGTGATTTATCTGCTTCGCCGAGCTGATCGATAACGCCGGCGAGCGATGCGCCCAAATAGTCATAGCCGGGTTTGTAGCTGAGCGGCCCGGTCTGCCCCGCGACCGAAACCGAACACATGATGATGCGTGGATTGATCTTCTTGAGCGCCTCGTAACCGAAACCCATCTCGGCGATTACGCCCGGCGCGAAGTTTTCCACGACCACGTCGATCTTCGGGATCATCGCGATCAGCAACTCGCGCCCGGCCGGCTTGCGTAGATCGACGGCAAGACTGCGCTTCGAATGATTGTGCTGCACGTAGTAGCTGCTCATGCCATCGCGCACGACGCCGAGCACGCGCACATGGTCGCCTTCGATCGAGCGCTCGACCTTGATGACGTCGGCGCCCATCTCGCCGAGAATCCGCGTGCAGGTCGGCCCCGCAACGAAATGGGTGAAATCCAGAACGCGATATCCTTCCAGCATCCGCGGCCGCTTTTCCATCGAAGTGATCTCCCGTGACAATCCTAGAGCTTCGGCGGGTCGGATGTCCAAAGGCCTTCTCCCGCCGGGAGAAGGTGGAGCGCTGCGCGCCGGATGAAGGCGTCCACCGAATTGGAATGACTGCGCGGTGTACAGGGGAGAGTGATTGGACGGCCCAGGTGCTTCCTAATGAGTGCCGCCGGCCAGGCAGTCGGCGCAGGTGCCGTACAGCTCCATCTTATGCCGCCGGAGTTTGGCGCCGAGCTGACGCGCCACCGCCTCCTGGAGACGTTCGAGGCTGTCGTTTTCGAATTCGATAATCCGGCCGCATCGCTCGCAGATGAAATGGTCGTGATGGTGTTCGTCGACCGCTTCGTATCGGGCTTGCCCGTCGTCGAAGTGGCGCTCTTGCAGCAGCTCGCACTCGCGCAGCAGCCGCAGCGTCCGATAAATCGTCGCGTAGCCGACGTGCGGGCTGACTTTCTTGACCTCGGCGTAGAGTTCCTCGGCGCTGATATGGCGTCCGATGCCGAAGAATACGCGCGCGATGTCGTCGCGCTGGCCGGTGGATTTGAGCCCTCGCTCTTTGAGGCGCGCGTGAAACGCCGTCATCCGCTGTTCCGCGGTGACGCGCGGCCTGCGGTCTACGACCGTGCGGCCGGCCGCGGTGCTTTCTTCTGCACGCGGCATCGTGGGGTCTACTCCGGTTGTGCGCCGGGTTGAACGACGCGGCGCGCGGCGGGTGAAAGGTAGAGAGACTCGAGATCGTGCGAGCGCAGCGCCTCGGCCAGAATCTCCAGCTGTTCGGCGGCCGGCTGCTCGCGGTCGATGATGATCAGGTCTTTTTCGCGCAGCCGGCATGCGCCGCCGCGGGCCCGATAGCCGATTTCCCGCAAAATCCGCTCGCGCCTGACCACGAGGCCCACGCGCTCCGCGGCCTCGCACAATTCGTCGATCAGCTTCAGCAGGCGCGATTCCTTTTGCTCGCTCATCTAATTCAGCCTCTTGAGGAATCCCATCGGCCCGTGGTATCGCGGTCTGTCAGACTGAGGTTGCGCCGATGATCAAGAAACTCCTGGTCGGCATCGATACCTCCGAGCATTCCCGCAACGCACAGGCTTACGCCTTTCACATCGCTCATCGCCTGAATGCCAGTCTTATCGGTCTGCATGTGGTCGATATCGTGTCGATCGAAGGATCGTTCTTCCATGATATATCAGGTTCCCTCGGTTTGGAGCCATATCTCGATTTCTCCTCCAAGATGCGCGAGGTGCTGACGGCGCGCGGGCGGACGGTGCTCGAAGAGTTCGCGGCCGCGGCCAATCGCGAAAATCTTCAGGTCGAGACGATTCTGGATATGGGAATCGTCGCCAACCAGATCTGCGACCGCGCCCGAAGCGCGGACCTGGTGATGATCGGCCATCGCGGCGTCAACGAGCGCTTTTCCAGCGGATTACTGGGGTCGACGGCGGAGGCGGTGGCGCGCAAATGCCCAAGGCCGGTGTTCATCTCGCCGATGCGCTTTCGGGACATAGGCCGGATGGTGCTGGCCTACGATGGAAGCGAGCGCGCATCGCATGCGATGCGCGCTGCGGCCGAGTTCGCCAGCAGCCTGGCAATTCCGATGGCAGTGGTGACGGTCGCGCGTGATCCGAAGCTGGGAGAGCGCACCCTTCAGGAGGCGCGCAAATACTTCGAGCCGTACACGCCGCCCGCCGAATTCAAGCTGCTCGCTGGCCACGCGAACGAGGAGATAATCAAGTTCATCAAGGAGTATCAGGCCGACCTGCTCTTCATCGGCGCGTATGGGCACAGCCGGATTATCGAGATGGTGCTGGGCTCAACGACCGAGTACGTGCTGCGCAACGCATCGTGCCCGGTGTTCCTTTCGCGTTAGTAATGGGGCAGATTTCGCGGTCTTAAAATCTGCGAAATCTGCGGATTTCTTACTCATGCGATCGTGGGATGCACTACCTGATGCGATTCTGAAGCCGGCGGCCGATGTCACCCGCGCTTTCTTCGGCATCGGCGTTCGCGACTATCGCGCCGCAGCGCGCCATCTGAATCATCTGCCATACGGCCGCAATTCCAGCCGCACCGAAACGCTCGCCGTTCTAAGAGAAGGACACGGAACGTGCAGCACCAAGCACGCGCTGCTCAAGGAGCTTGCGATTGAACAAAAGCTGGAGGTCGCCTTGGTGATCGGCATCTACGAGATGACGGAACGCAACACGCCCGGCGTCGGGAGAGTGCTGGAAAAGTACCGTCTCGCCTATATGCCGGAGGCCCATTGCTACCTGCGCTATCGCGAAGACCGCGTGGATGTGACGCGTGCACTCGCGGACGGTCCATCCGAGCCGATCGCGCGGTTCCTGCATGAAGAAGAAATCGTCCCGCCACAGGTCGGTGACTACAAAGTAGGGCGACATCAAAGTTTCATCCGCGAAGAATGCATCGCCGCCCTGAGCGCCTAAGCGAGCGAAATCAAAACGCCGCTCTTTTTTTTGGAGTGGCGCCTTTTTTCTGAGTGGCGCCGCCGCGCGGCGGCGTCTTTTCCAGCGGAACCTACGCCTGAGGCTCAGTCTGGCGTTGCTGGATAAAGCGGGCGAGCACCAGGCGCATCGTGCTGGCTGGCTGAATTCCAATCATCGGATAGTCGCCGAGAATGAAGGTCGGATAGCCGAAGGCGGAAAATTCATCGGCCTCACGGCGATACTCTTCGATTCGCGTCGCCATCCGATGCGCATTCAGGTCGGCCCGGAACAGCGCCCGATCCGTTCCGGCCCGCTCCGCTATCGAATCGAGAACCGCGGGCTGCGCGATATCGGCTCGCTCTTCGAAGGCGGCACGGAACACGGCATCATGATACGCCGCGAACACGCCGGCATCGCGCGCGACTTCTGAGCCTTCGAGCGCCGCGGTCGAATCGATCCATTCACGCGGCGGTGCGACCGGAATTCCCGTCTCCGCCGCAACCATCAGCACCTTCTGGCGCTCCAGTTCCGTCAGCGTGCGGCCGGCCCTGGTGCGATGGTCGCGCAGCGCTATCGGCACGCCCTTCCACAGCGGTTGGAAATCCAATTGCGGCTCGAGTTCGCGCACGATTCGCCACGCGATGTAACAGAGCGTCGATGCGTAATCGAAGTAGATGGGAACTACGATACGGGCCATCATAAGATCGCGGCGCGGGTCGCCGGGCGAGGCGATACTGACCCGTTTCCCCATCCCGCGCAATTCATTGCCGCCTTGCCTGCTTTGTGCGGGCGGCGGAAGCTTTAACTATGGAGTCGAGCCGCCGCCCCATTCTGAAACTCGGTGTCGTCGACTTGGGCATCGAGACCGCGTCATTGCCCAGCGGCGTGACGGTCGACCTTGCCGTGATTCGCCATCCGGGGGCCGCGGCGATCGTGGCGATGGATCGCGACGGAACGATTGCGATGCTGAGCCAGTGGCGCCACGCAATCGGCGCTTGGATGCGCGAGATTCCCGCGGGATGCCGCGACGCCGGTGAAGAACCGCTCGCATGCGCGCGGCGTGAACTCGGCGAGGAAGCGGGACTGGCGGCAGGGCGCTGGGATCATCTGGGCTGCATCGTCACGATCCCAAGTTTCTGCGACGAACGGATCGAACTATTTCTCGCGCGCGATCTTTCTCCTGGCACCGGCAAACTGGACCACGATGAAGTGATCCGCGTCTCTCGCCTGCCTTTCGTCGAAGCGTTCGAGATGATCGAGCGCGGCGAAATCGTCGACGCAAAGACGATCGTGGCGCTGTATCGGGCCCGCGATTTTCTCGCGCGCGAAGGCGAGTGAGGCGCGCGTTCGAGACCATCAACGATGAAGCCGATTGAGGTCCTGGGTGTCGAGCACGTCGATTTGACGGTGAATCATCTGTGGCGATCCGCGGCCTTCTACGAGAAGGTGCTCGTGACGCTCGGGTTTCGCCGCCTTGAAGAGGACGATGCGGGCGCGCACGACATCCGATGGGCCAATGCTCATCTGACTATCGCGATTCGTCCGGCAGCGCCCGATCGCGCCGATGTTTCCTTCAATCGGTATTGTGTCGGGCTACATCATCTCGCGCTCAAGGTGCGATCCCGCAGCGACGTCGACGAGTTCCATCGCTTCCTGGTCAGCGAGAGAATCACCGTGCTCGATGCGCCCGCTGAGTATCCGCAATACGGGCCGAATTATTACGCAGTGTTCTTTGCGGACCCTGACGGAATCAAGCTGGAAGTGGCTCATTTTCCGTGGGGATATTGGCGCCGCGCTCAGGGCGATGGACATGACGAGCGCCCGCGTTACGTGAAGCCGAATAGGAAATGAGGAGTGCGAGTTGCCTTGCTCCGAAATCGGTGAAGACTTCGGAGAAGCTCGAGCTATGTTTCCCGAACGGCAGCCTGGACTTCGCGCGTCCAGGCCGCGTCGTCAGTTTTCGACGACTACTTCGTCCGGAAAAAGAAACGTGGTGGCTCCGTCATCAAACTGCACGAGCAACATGTGGCGTTCCAAGTTGTTGACTTCGCGCAGGACTCTAGGCTTCTCACCATACCGAGAGCGTCCCGCGTGATCGCGCACGGGCCTTAGCAATCGGCAATGCCGCCCCACCACCACCTCGACGTTTGTGCTGGCCATCGTCATTAATCACCCTCAAAAGCCAGTCCGGTTATCGGGGTTAACCCCATCCACGGTTGCCATAATAGCAAACATCGCGCCTGTAAATTAGGTACCCCAGGAAACCTTCGCGCCTGCAAAAGGTGCCGCGGGGAACCAGTATCAGGATTATTTCTTTATTCAGCGGACGATGATCCTTCCGAAATTCAAACGTTGATTTTAGGAGTTGACGGCTTGCTTTACGGATCGATTCGCGTCACGAGTTAGGCGAAAATCGCAAAACTGTTGCGAAAGGAGACACGGCGAGCACTTCTGCCGCGCATGGAACCCCAATGCCAACTTTGTATCCCCTCGTAATGGGCCGCGAAGCCGTTGTTTCCACACAACATTATCTGTCGGCTTCCGCAGGTGCGCGTCTTTTCGCGCGCGGCGGCAATGCGATCGATGCCGCAGTGGCCGCAACCTTCGTCGAGGGCATCGTAAATCCGCACATGCACACGATCGGCGGTGAAGCGCCGATGCTCATTTACTCGGCGGATGCCCGCCGCGTAGTCGCAATCAATGGCAACATGACTGCGCCAGCGCGCGCCACCATCGATGAATATCGCGCCCGCGGCATCAACCTGATTCCCGCGCACGGACTCATCGCGGCGGGTGTGCCTGCGGCCCTCGATGCGCTCGTGACGGCGCTGTCGGAGTTCGGCACCAAGTCGCTGGCAGAAGTTGCCGAACCTGCGCTCGCGCTCGCCGAAGACGGATTTCCAATGCACGTCGGCCTTGCTGGTGAAGAGAGAGACGCCGACCAGGGCTACGCCGGCGCGGGCGCATCGATTCGCGCCTTCGCAGAAATTTACCGCACGCGCTATCCATCGACGGCGCAGATCTATATGCCGCACGGCGAGGTGCCGAAGCCGGGCGAGATCATTCGCAACCCTGCCCTCGCGAAATTTTTCCGGCGGTTGCTCGATGCGGAAGCGGGCGCGCGATCGCGCGGCCGCGAAGCTGCGTTGAAAGCCGCGCGCGATCGCTTTTACAGCGGCGACATAGCCCGCGAGATTGTCGCATGGTCGGAAGCTAAGGGCGGATTGCTGGCCGATCAGGATCTCGCGCGGTTCACGACCCGCATCGAACAGCCGCAGTCAGTCGATTATCGGGGCGTGACCGTCTTCAAGTGCGGCCCCTGGTCGCAAGGCCCGGTCTTCCTGCAACACTTGCGTATCGTCGAAGGGTTCGATCTCCGCGCGATGGGTCATAACTCGGTCGATTACGTCCACACCATCATAGAAGCGGCCAAGCTCGCGTTCGCGGATCGTGAAGCATACTACGCCGATCCCGAGTTCACGCGGGTGCCGATGGAAGGGCTGCTTTCGCCGCGCTACGCGGAGATGAGGCGCCGGCTCATCGATCCCGACCAGGCGTCCGCCGAGCTGAGGCCGGGAGATCCGATCGCGATGCAGGCGTTGCGCGCAGGCGGTGCCGGCGAGACTCGGCCATGGGGCCTGGGCACGGTTCACGTGACGGCGGCCGATCGCAAGGGCAACATGATCGCGGTGACGGCGAGCGGCGGATGGATTCCGACTTCGCCGGTGGTCGAGTCACTCGGATTTCCGCTCGGCACGCGGATGCAGACCTTCTATCTCGATGAGCATCACGCCAATGCGCTGATACCCGGCAAGCGGCCGCGCACCACTCTGTCGCCTTCGCTCGCGATGCGCGCTGGAGAGCCGTACCTCGCCTTCGGCACGCCGGGAGGAGATCAACAGGATCAGTGGACGTTTCAGTTCTTCTTGAACGTCGTCGAGTTCGGAATGAATCTGCAGGAAGCGATCGAGGCGCCCAAGTTTTCGACCGCGCACTTCCCGTCGACGTTCTATCCGCACGCCGCCATGCCCGCGGTGATACGAATCGAAGAACGGATCGGCGCCGCGATCCGATCCGAACTCGCCGCGCGCGGCCATAAGGTCGAGGTGCGGCCCGCATGGTCGGAGGGTCACGTACTGGCAGTATCGGTCGATCGCGCGAAGGGATTGGTGCAGGGCGGATGCGACCCGCGCGGAGAGTTGCAGCCGGTAATGCCGGCCCAGGTTATCGGATGGTGACGGAGCAACAAAATCGGTGAGTGTGCGAAAGGTCCGGCCGGATGCTTCGCATTGCTACCACAATTATGATGGTACTTGACGGAGAAATCAGGCATAAATTCGTCTATAAGAGCTCAAGCGAAATAGGTTGATCATCGCGCGAGAAGGTAGAAAACTTGAAAGAGCGACGTCGCCTTACTCGGATCCTTTGGCGGGCATAACTTCTACGAAGAACCAGGAGAGAAAACCGTGAACCAACGCTTAGGGCAGGCTATTTGCGTAATCATGGCTGCGATCGCGCTAGTCGTGGTCGCGGGATGCTCGGGCGAACCGCTCTCGACCCGTGAAAAAGGCACTCTGATAGGCGGCGGCGTAGGCGCTGCGACGGGCGCGATCATCGGTGCCGCCGTGGGCGCACCGGGCGCGGGCGCCGCAATCGGAGCTGCGGTCGGCGGCGTTGGCGGTTTCGCGGTCGGCAATGCCATGCAGAATAACGAAAACCAGCAGAAGCAGACTCAGGCCCAGATTTCCTCTCAGCAGCAGCAGATTCAGCAGCAGCAACAACAAATTCAGCAGCTAAAACAGCAGCAGGAAACGGAGTAGCGGCCATGAGCAGGAAGACGATCGCGGCCGGCGTACTTGCGCTGGCCGCGCTGTTTCTTATGGCGGCGTGCTCCGGCAGCCAGCCGCTTTCCACACGTGAGGAAGGGACCCTTGGCGGTGCCGGCATCGGCGCCGCAACCGGCGCAATCATCGGCGCGGCGGTGGGCTCTCCCGGTGCGGGTGCAGCCATTGGCGGTGCGATCGGCGGCGTAGGCGGCTTTGCCGTGGGCAATGCGATGCAGAATCAGCAGGACGCCAATAAACAGACGCAGTCGCAAATCGATCAGCAGCAACAGCAGATTCAGCAGCAACAACAGCAGATTCAGCAGCTCAAGCAGCAGCAGGAAACCGAATAATCGAAACCGCATGGGCCGCCCCTCCGTATCTTAATTAAGGAGGCCGTCTATGCGTAAAAACATCGCGATTATCGCGGGATTGGCGTTTGTCGCTGCGATGGCTGTCGCCGGATGTACCGGGCAGCCGCTTTCCACACGTGAAGAAGGTACCCTTGGTGGTGCAGGCCTCGGCGCCGGTGCCGGTGCGATCATCGGCGCAGCGGTGGGGCATCCGGGCGCGGGGGCCGCGATCGGCGCGGGTCTCGGAGGCGTGACCGGCTACGCCGTCGGTAACTCGATGCAGAACCAGGAAGTCGGAAATCAGCAAACCCAGACCCAGATCCAGCAACAGCAACAGGAGATCGAGCAGCAGCGGACGCAAATCGAGCAGCTCAGGCAGCAAAACGAGACCGAGTAGTCCTTCCCGGCGCAATCAGGCTGACGACGATACGAGGTCGCGGCATCGGCCGCGACCTTCGTCGTTATTTGTCCGCGGTTGATCGCCCCGATGAATATTTACACGGATTTACCCGTCTTAATGGCGTCTGTCGCGATTAGGCAGACCAAAACCACTCTGTCACGATTGACCACCTTTAGGACTAATAGAACCCTTATGAAGCTTTCGCTCGGATCTGCCATCACAGCGTTTGCGGCATCATCGATGCTGCTGGGTTTGGTATGTCTCGGGGCCGCTCATGCCCAAGAAGCCGATGACTCTGAGATAGACGCCGCAAAGACCCCGCCGCCTATTACCCAGGTAGGCGGCACCTGGACCGGCACCGACACCGGTTCGTTCGAGGTGGGTGGTGGTCAGCAGCCCGGTTCGGGTCCCATGACCTTGGATCTCTCCCAGAATAAGAAAACAGTCGATGGCACCTTCACCCTCACGACCACAGATGAAACCCCAGGCGGATCGGTCGCCGGAAAGATCACCAATGACACCCTGATGCTGAGATTTCAGGCAACGATGGGCACCACGCACCATTGCACCGCGGCGGTCGTAGCAACCGTTGACGGCGACACGATGTCAGGCACCTTCCTGGTCCAGGGGCCCAAGGCGTATTGCAACGCGAAGGGAACGTTCGACCTGGAGAGGCAATAGAGTCCACGAGTAGAGGTTCGAATTCCCGACATAATTCGGGACCTCTGCTTTTTTCTTACTCGGGGTGACAGAGTTTGCACGCGCGCAGACCCGCTTCGCGGGCGTGGGCGGCATCGGCGAAGATCAATTGATTCACCTGGCCCGCGCGCTTTGCGGCGCCGCACTCTGGCCGGCAGAAAATCAGGCTCTTGCGATGCCCGAAGACGGCCTTTTGCGGAAGCTTCAGGTCGCGCTTCACCACGAAACCCTCGTTTCGCAGTAACACGATCTTCCGTTCGACCCCGCCGCCGTAGTTCCCGATCGTGCCGTCGGAGCGGATCACGCGATGGCATGGGACGAAAATTGGAACCGGATTCTTCGCCATCGTCGTGCCGATCGCGCGTTGCGCATCGGGCGCTCCAACCGCTGACGCTAGTCCCTGATAGGTAATTACCGCTCCGGGCGGAACGCTGCGCAGACGGATAAGTGCGCGGCGCTGGAATTCACTGTGCACCAGGCTCAGATCGACAGGATGCGCGAGCACGCTCAGGTCGCCGCTGAAATAGCTGTCGATATAGCGGCGCATCGCGGCGGTCGAAGGCTCGTTCTCGATCAGATCAAATCGCTGGCGCAGAAGGTCCAGCGTTTCATCGGCTTCGCGAATGGCCAGGAAATGCACCGTCACCAGTCCGCGCGGGCCTTCGGCGACGAACAGCTTTCCGATCGGCGAACCCACGACGCCGACGCGCGCCTCGGGCCGCCGGATCAATTTCATCGCGCGGCGAATTTCCGGCTGTGCCCGCTGCACCATCGCGTCGATCGTTCGATCGTCCGCTTCGATTCGGTCGGTTGAGGAACTCATCTTCATCACTGTAGGCTCCTCAGTTTTTTCAGGGCCTGGTAGACGCTGGCTCGTGCGCTCTCGGGGGAACAATCCAGCGCAGCCGCGATCTCGTGATATTCGAAGCCCGCGAATTTTCGCATCAGGAACGCGCGGCCCTGCTTGCCGGGCAGGCTGCGCAGCGCGTGTTTGAGATTCAGCGCGCCGTCGGGCGATTCGGTTATGGCCGCGGGCGCAAGTTCCGCGGCTTCGATCGGATCTCTGCCGTCGTTGGCGATGACGCGGGCGCGGCGGGCCCGGTCACGCGCGCGGTTGCGGCACAGGTTGGCCGCGATGCTGAAGACCCAGGGGCGAAGTCCGTCTTCGGACTTGAGCCGGGTGTACGCGCGGTAGGCGCGCAGCCAGGTTTCCTGGAACAGGTCGAGACTGTCCTCGCGGTCGCCGGTTTTGCGCAGCAGAAAGCGCATGATCTCGCGCTCGAGCGATTTCATCGCCTCCTCGAACGGAGGCGGGAGTTTCAGGTGCGCCGACGATCCCATCCCAGGATGTATAACCCCGCTAGGGCTCCGGCGTGAATTCGCCGGCTGGTTGCGTTGCCGCACACGCCGGACGAAAATCAACGCGCAATGGATCCCGTTGAGTCGATCGCGCTGTGGGCAGCACTGTTTATCGGGTCGCACCTGCTCATTTCGTCGTCTCTGGTCCGGCCGCGCCTCATTGCCGCGGTCGGCGATCAGCGCTACCGCGCAATTTACTCGATTGTCAGCTTCGGAACGCTCATCCCGCTAATAGTCGTGTTCGCGCATCACAAACACAGCGGTCCGATGCTGTGGTATGAGCGCAACGACGGATCCATTCGGGGCATCGTGTTTGTCATGATGCTGATTGCGTTCGTGTTTCTGGTCTCCGGCCTCGTCACTCCCAGCCCCGCCAGCATGGGAGCACCTGCCGGGGGCGTTCAGCCACCGCACGGGATGCTCAAAGTCACGCGGCATCCGTCATTCGTGGGATTCGTGCTATTCGGGCTCGCGCACATCTTGGTGAACGCGTGGGTCGGCGACGTGATTTTCTTCGGAACGTTTCCTGTGCTCGGCGTTCTCGGCGGATGGCACCAGGACGCACGCAAGCTCAGCCAGCTTGGCAAGGACTATCGCGCTTTCATGGCCGTGACGTCATTCTTCCCGGGCTTTGCGTTGTTCAGCCGCCGACAGCAATGGGAGTCGAGCGACATGCCTTGGATGGCGATTGCGGTCGGAGCGGCCCTGACGATTATCGTCGTCTTCGTGCATCCATGGCTATTCGGCGGCCAACCGATCAGATTGCAGTAATCAGGCCGGTTCAGGGTAAATCCGTCACTGCTGGCTCCCTCACTTTCTCAGGAACGATGCCAGGTTTCTTACTTCGATGCCGTGGTGACGTTGCTACCCCGCTGAGCGAGGCGGGCATCGAACTCTTCGGCGACCGCTTCATCGCGCGCGCCCAACGCTTCCATGTCTATATCCGCATACGCGAGCACGCCCATATCGGAGTATGCCTTGGTGATTTTCGGACCCCAGAGGCCGATGTCCTTGATCGCTGGCACGATGCGGGTGAAGAGCGCGGACCGAAATTCGGCCATCCCCGGCGAGTTCTCCTCCCACTCGATGCATTCCTTGATCGGCAGACCGAGCCGCTCGAACACCGCGTGCGAATTGAACCGATCGCGCATCGTATAGCAGGCTTCGACCGCGAACTCTTCGCGCTCGTCGCGTTCCTTCTGGCTCAGATGCGGATAGTATTCGCGCAGCGCGAGGCGTCCGAATGCGACGTGACGCGCCTCATCCTGCATCACGTAAGCGTTGACCGCGGCCGCCAGCGGATTCTGCGCCATGTCGCGAATCCCGGCGAACGCTGCCAGTGCCAGCCCCTCGATAAGCACCTGCATCCCTAAATAGGTCATGTCCCATCGCGAATCGCGCAGGATCTGATCGAGCAAACTCTGCAGCGGTGGCGTGATCGGATAGGCGAGATCGAACTTTTTGTGCAGCAGGCGCTTGTACACTTCCACGTGGCGCGCTTCGTCCATTACCTGCGTGGCGGCATAGAACTTGGCCTCGATGTCCGGCACTTGCTGTACGATCTTTGCGGTACAGATGAGTGCGCCCTGCTCTCCGTGGAGGAATTGCGACAGGTCGTTGGCCTGCGAATGACGTCGCAACTCGGCTTTCTCTTTGGCGGTCAATCTTTCCCAAACTGGCGAGCCAAAGATCGAGACATATTCGTCCGGCAGCTCTTCGGGATTCTCCGGATCGAGATCCAGCGACCAATCGATGCGGGTGCTGGCATTCCACTGCTGCTTCTTGCCCTTCTCGTAGAGGCGATGCAGCGATTCGCTCCCGTCTTCATACTCCCATTTGAAATCGCTTTCGAAATTCTCCGGGACTTTCCACTCGAAAACGTCCATCGGAATAGCGTAGCGCTCCGCGGTGCTCATCGCGCGTTCTCCTCTCGCCTTGTGGTCCCCATTGGTAGCTAGGATTTCAGTTTTGACGGTCTGATTCCAACACCGCACCGGCCTGTATTGTCCCAATTTGGCGTTACCGTTATCAGTGGGGCGTGGAGACCGCTCGCATTCAGATACGCAGCTTAGCGCCACCCGATGCTGCTTTATATCGAGAGATTCGACTGGAGGCGCTTCAAGGCAACCCAGAAGCATATGGCAGCACGTTCGAAACTGAAAATGCCCAACCTTTGACTTGGTTCTCGGATCGGCTTGGTCGTTCTAAAGTGCTCGGCGCTTTCCATGGCTCGGAAATCGTCGGCATCGCTGGATTGTTGATCGGAGAAGGACGAAAAGAGGCTCATAAGGGCCTGCTCGTGGGCATGTACGTTCGGCCCGGCTCAAGAAAGTCGGGGGTCGGGCGGCGACTGGTCGAGACCATAATCGAATTTGCACGCGAGCGGGTCGAAGTGATCCAACTGGCCGTCGTTAGCGACAACGAACAAGCGCGCCGACTATATGCGCGTCTGGGCTTCCTGGAATATGGAATTGAAAAGAAGGCCTTAAAGCAAGATGGTCGCTACTACGACGAGGTTCTTATGGTAAAGGACCTCAAGCCGGATTGAAATTAGAACACTACCCATAGGCCCGAAGCTACTGCGAACAGGCCTTCTCCCTTCGTTTGGGGAGACGGTGGGGCGTCGCGCGCCGGATCAGCGGTCCACCCTGATGATTTGAACAACTGTGGCGCCGATTTCCAGTTGCTACGACACGTCCTCAAGACCGAACAGCCGCGATGCATTCGAGGATGTGCGCTCGGCGAGCGCGTCGATATCTGCGCCGCGCACCTCGGCCAGCACCTCCAGCGTGCGGCGCACGAACGATGGTTCGTTGCGCTTGCCGCGGTAAGGCTCCGGTGCGAGGTAAGGCGCGTCGGTTTCGACCATCACGCGATCATCCGGCACCGCCCGCGCCGCTTCGCGGAGTGCGCCGGCATTCTTGAACGTCAGGATTCCCGAGAACGAAATGAAAAACCCAAGGTCGAGAAACGTGACGGCCGCGTTAGTATCTCCAGTGAAGCAGTGAATCACGGCGCCGGCCGGAGGCATGCCGGTTTCGCGGACGATCGCGGCCAACTGCGCTTCCGCATCGCGGCAATGAATTATGATCGGCCGGTTCAGTTCCGTGGCGAGCTTCAGATGCTCCCGCAGCGCCTGCTCCTGCGCCTCGACCGGTGAGTGCATGTAATGAAAGTCGAGTCCGCTCTCCCCGATCGCGACGACTTTGGGCGATGCTGCCAGTTCACGAAGGTCAGTAAGGCGCTGTGGCGTGCAGTCCTTTGCGTCGTGCGGATGCACCCCGACGGCGGCGAAAATATGCGCGTGAGTTTCCGCGATTGCGACCGTGCGCCGGTCATTCTCGATCGCTCCGATCGCGCCCACGGCCACTATCTTCGCGATTCCCGCTTCGGCGGCGCGCGCCAGGACGGCATCGAGGTCGGAGTCGAGCCGGGAATCCGCAAGATGGCAATGCGTATCGACGAGCGGCGTCATCGAAACTTCGCGCAACGCGTCAGGGGCGCTTCTTTTCGATTCGCGGGAACAGTGGGACGGGAGCGTTGACGCGATGCCCCGGCTTCAGCCCGCTGCCGAACGGCACGTGCGCCGTCGCTTCATCCACGGCCAGCAACTCGAGGATCCGGCGCGAGGTGATGGGCATGAACGGTTCCAGCGTATCCGCAACGACGCGCAGGCCTTCGAGCAGGTTCGCGATTATCTCGGCGACGCGGGGCAGGTTGGCGGGATCTTTCGCCAGCGTGAACGGCGAAGTCGCCACCACGTATTTGTTGGCCGCATCGAGTGCCTGCCAGATCGCCTCCAGCGCGCGATTGAAAGCGAGCTCGCCAGTGAATTCGCCGGCGCGCTCCGCGATTGAAGCGAAAACATCGCCAAGCGTGCGATCCTCCGCATTCACACCGGGCGTCGCTTTGACCTCGCCAGCGAAGTACCGCTGCGCCATCGAGACCACGCGGCTCGTCAGATTGCCCAGGTCGTTGGCAAGATCGGCGTTGTAGCGCTCGATTAGGCGTTCGTCGGAGAAGTCCACATCGAGCCCATATACGGCGTCGCGCAGAAAGAAATAGCGCAGCACGTCAGGACCGTAGATCTTTTCGTACTCGAGCGGATCAGCAACGTTACCCGAACTCTTGGAAAAGCGCTCGCCGCCGAAGTTAACCCAGCCGTGAACGTTCAGGCATTTGTACATCGGCAGCCCCGAAGCGATCAGCATCGCGGGCCAGTACACCGCATGCGTCTTCAGGATGTCCTTGCCGATGAAATGCTCAGTGACCGGCAGGATGGAACTCAGGGCCGCGTCGCTCGTGTCGGGCAATTCGCTGACATAAGCCCAGAACGCGTCGTACCAGACGTAGGTCACGTAATTGGCATCGAAGGGCAGCTCGATTCCCCAATCCAGGCGCGCCTTGGGACGCGAGATGCAGAGATCCTCGATTGGCTGGGCGAGCATGTTGAGCGTTTCGTTGCGATAGCGCTCGGGCCGGATGAAGTTCGCGCGTCCCACGTATTCGCGAATTTCGTCGCGATGCTTCTCCAGGCGCAGGAAGTAGTTGCCTTCCTTGATCAGCTCCACGGGACGCTTGTGCGCCGGACACACATTGCCCGGCAGGAGTTCCTTCTCCGTGTAAAACCGCTCGCACCCGATGCAATACAGGCCCTCGTAGTCCGTGTAATAGATTTCATCGTTGTCGCGCGCACGCTGCAGCATTTTCCGCACGAATTTCTCGTGCACCGGATCGGTCGTGCGCACGAAATGGTCGTAACTGATATTTAGTCCTGCGTGAGCGGCACGAAAAAACGCGCTGATCTTGTCGGCGAACGGCTTGGGCTGGAGCCCTTCGGCGATCGCGGCGCGATAGTTCTTGTCGCCGTGTTCGTCGGTGCCGGTGACGAAGCTCACGTTCTTGCGCCCGAGCCTGCGGCGCAGATGGCGCACGTAGGTATCGGTCGCGAGATATTCGTAGGCATGACCGACATGAGGCGGCCCATTGCTGTAAGTGATCGCCGTAGTGATGTGAGCGCGATTGGCCATCGAAGCCAACAAGGATAGCGCGCGTTCGTGCGCGACGCGACTATGCGCCCTGAACGAGGACTCGGAGAGCGCTCAGCTCTGCGGGCGATCCTGATTGCGGGAGTCGACGAGGTCTTCGAGGGTTGCCTCGACCACGCCGCCGTCCTCGTCGCGCTGAATCAAAACGGTCTGCTTCAGGATATTCAGGCGCACCACCTTGCCGTCGCCTTTGACCGATTGGACGCGCTTGCCCTGGCTGGGCAGGCTGCGCTTCAGGTCGACGTAGGTCGCATATTCGTACTTGAGGCAGCACTTCAGGCGCCCGCACATGCCGGCGAGCCGCGACGGATTGAGCGCCAGTCCCTGCTCGCGTGCCATCTTGACCGTGACCGCATCGAAATCGCGCAGCCACGACGAACAGCACAGTTCGCGGCCGCACGGACCGACGCCGCCCGTAACCTTGGTCTCGTCGCGCGCACCGATTTGCTTCATCTCGACCCGGATTCGCATGGTGTTTGCGAGATCGCGCACCAGGTCGCGAAAATCGATTCTGCCCTCGGCGATGAAATAAAAGACCGCTTTGCGTCCGTCGAGCGCAAACTCGGCATTGACCAGCTTCATCTGCAGGCCACGCTCGCGGATTCGCTCCACAGCCAGCCTGCGCGCGCGCGCCTCCTGGGTGAGGTTGTCCTCCTCTACGTCGAGGTCGGTGATGCTCGCGAGGCGGCGCACCTGCTTCATCGCGGAAAGGTCCAGCGTCTGCGCTGGCTCGTGCGGCTCTACCACCACGGTTCCGAGTCGCTCGCCGCTGTCGGCATCGACCAGCACGCGATCACCGCGATGCAGCGCGAGTTCTCCGGCGAGATAGTTGTAGAGATGCCCGGTAGGCTGAAAGGCGATCGCGACTATCAGCGGAAGCTGCGTGCCGCCTTCAAATGGATCGGTTTGACCTGTCACTTATTCGCCTCGTATCGCCTGCGCGGCGACCATCCAGTATTGCTCGGCCTGCAGCCGGGGATTCGCCATCGCGTCGACCGCGCCGCGTGCTCTGACGGCGCCCTCGATGCAAGCCACGATCGCCTCGAGCGGAAGCGCGGCCGCAAGGTCCGCGATGCCTTTCACCGCGTTCTCCGAGCCAAGCAACTTGCAGCATAGTATTTCCTCAAGCAGCCGTGCGATCAACTCGAAGTTCTCGGTTGCTTCGTCGCGGGTGCGGAAATGCGCTTCGGCGATCTGCTGGGCAGAGGCGAAGTCGAACGTCCGCGCGCGCGCGAGCGCATCGAGCAATTCGTTCATCGCGGGCTCTTCCCCGGCGGCGAGGGTGAGAGCGCGTGCCGCGCTGCCACGGGCCAGCCGCGATGCGGCCGTGCGGCGGGTAGCATCGGTCACGCCGTGATCGGCGAGGATCGCTTCCAGGTCGGCCGCCGGCAGCGCGCCGAAGCGGACCGGCCGCAGCCTCGACCGGACCGTGTCGAGCAGCGCCTGGTCCGAAGAAGTGATCATGAAAATGATCGCGTGGCCGGGTGGCTCCTCCAGCGTTTTCAGCAACGCGTTTTGCGCCGGGATATTCAGGGTCTCGGCGTCGTCGATAATCGCGACCCGCATGTTCGATCGCGATGGTTTGATCCCGAGCGCGGCGATTAGTCCGCGCACCTGCTCGATCAACACGTCGGTGCGGTTCGCCGCCCGTCCGATTCGCGTGAAATCGGGATGCACTCCCGACGCGATCTGAACGCACGCGGCGCAGCAATCGCATCGCGGCGCATCATCGCCCGCGCGCCTGCGACCGCTCGGAGCAGGAGGCGGCGCCGTACGCACGGCGCATCGCTCGACCGCGCAGCAAAAGCCGGCCCCGCTGGAACGTTCGCAAAGGAGCCCGTGCGCAAGCGCGGTGGCCACGGTCGCCTTCCCCACGCCGCGCGGGCCAGTGAACAAGTATGCGTGCGAGGGGCGCCGTTTCAGTTCGGCGAACAAACGCTCGGCGAGTTCGCGATGTGCGCGAATGCCGGTTAGAGGCATCGCCGTTTTATCAGCGCGGTCACCGCGGTCAGAATATCGGCGCTGACCGCCTCGAGCGGGCGGGACGCATCGATGACGGATACGCGGTCGGGCTCGGCGCGCGCAATTTCGAGAAAGCCCTGGCGCACGCGGCGATGAAATTCATATGCCTCGCCCTCGAAACGGTCGGGGCCGCGCGTCGCGCCTTTGGCGCGCGCGCGAGTGCGTTCGAGCCCGGTCTCGACTTGCAGGTCGAGGACCAGGGTAAAGTCCGGCTTCATTCCGTCGCTGGCAAGAGTGTTCAAATCGCCGAGCAGCTTCAGGTCGAAGCCGCGTCCATGGCCCTGGTAGGCGATGGTGGAGTCGGAGTAGCGATCCGAAATAACGATCGCGCCGGAGGCGACGGCGGGTCGCAGTTTCTCGCGGACGTGTTGGGCACGGTCGGCGAGCACAAGCAGCAATTCCGCGGCGACATCGAGCGAGACGGCAGGGTCGAGAAAAATCGATCGGATCGATTCGCCCGCGCGCGTGCCGCCGGGTTCGTGCGTCACGATGATGCGGCGTCCATCTTGGTGGAGCGCCTCACCGAGAATTGCGGCCTGCGTCGTTTTGCCGGAGCCTTCGACGCCTTCGAGTGTGATGAAAAGACCGGTTGGCATCAGCCGCCAAGATACCAGTGCATCAGTTGCGGCTGAAAGAGCGCGTAGATGCCGGCGGCGAGAGAAAGAAAAGGCCCGAACGGAATCTCGGTGCGCAGAATCGACACGTCGGTTTCAGGAAGATCCGCGGAAGGATCGGCGAGGGGAGCCCGAGCGCCGCGCCCGCCCGTCAATACCATCGCAAGTCCACCCACGGCTCCGAGCAACGATCCGAAGAACAGAGTGAAGACGACGCCCGGCCATCCGAGAAACGCCCCGACCATCGCGAGCAGCCACACGTCGCCCATGCCCACGCCTTCGCGCCCACGTACGAATTCATAAAGATATCCGATAAAAAACAGAACGCCGGCGCCCAGAAGAATTCCCAGCAGCGCGCTGCCCCATCCGACTTCGTCGGACATCAGGAGTCCTGCGCTTGCCAATCCGACCACGATTCCCGGCATCGTGATCGCATTTGGAATGATCCGCCAGTCGTAATCGATTAAGCCGATGGCGAACAGCGCCGCACACAGGACGAAGCGCGCGATCGCGCTGCCCAGCGGGAAAGTCAGGTACAAATAGAACGCCGCGACCGCCAGCCCCAACTCGGCCAGGAAGTTGCGAAACGGAATCGGCGCACCGCACATCACACATCGTCCGCGAAGCCCGAGGTAGGCGAAAATCGGAACATTGGTCCAGATCGGGAGCGAGTGCTCGCAGCTTTCGCAAAACGAACGCGGCAGGACGATCGACATCTCGCGCGGAACGCGATAGGCGACCACAGTTACGAAGCTCCCCACGATCGCTCCCAGCACGAACGCGAGCACCGCTCCGATTCCTGCTGGTAAGTCCATCGTGCGCCCTCAGGCCGCAGCCTCCGCTTCTCGGACTACAGTCACGACCACGATGCGTTCGCGCGGCCCGTCCCATTCGGCGAGCATGACTCCCTGCCATTTTCCAAGGCGGAGTTTAGCGCCCGACACGGGAATATTGATCGACGTGCTCAGCATCGCCGACAGGATATGCGCTTGCGAATTGCCCTCGCCATGGCGAAAGCCGCCGTTGCGCGGCACCATCAATTCCAGATGGCTGATCATGTCGGTGGTCACGTCGGGGTCCCAGTTTTCCGAAACGATCACCGCGCACGTGGTATGCGGAACGAACAGGTTGCAGAGCCCGCGCTCGACGTGACTCTGCGCGACGGCGCGATTGACCTGGTCGGTAATATCCACCATCGCAGCGCGCGCGGCGGTTCGAACCCTCAACTCCGTCATCGACCTGAGTCTACGATTGCGTCAGCAGCAGTTCCATCGTGGCCGCATCAAAGACCATCGGCCCTCGCGCTTGTGGCATCTGAACAGGAATGGTGGCGCGGAAAGGCTTTCGCGCATCGACCCACGGGCGGGACGCCCACGCCACCAATCCTCCAGGACCAGGAAATCAAAACAAAAGGAATAGGTGGGGCGGGCGTCCCGCCCGCCGATTGATGCGCGGCGTCATCGCCGCGCCTACCCTCCTTAACGGATCTGCGGCTGGGCCGCGCACAGCGTGGTCGTCAGGTCGTAGGTCGCCTTGATGCCGCGGTTCAGGTTGTCGACTGAAAGCCGTTCGTCGACGCCGTGTACGCGCTCGAGTTCGCGCACGTTGAGTATGACCGGCACGAAGCCGTAGGAAGGCACTCCTTTTTGGCGCAGATAACGCGAGTCAGTGCCGCCGGTGGTCATCCACGGCACCGTGAACGCGCCGGGAAAGTCCTGCACAACGACTTGGTGGATCGCATCCCAGGCTTCGCCGCTGGTCGGAGAAATTGGCCCCACATCCGGTTTCTGGATGAAATCGATCGTGATCCGGTTGTCGGCGAGCAGATCCTTCATCCGCTGCAGAAAGGCGTCGGGATCGGTGCCAGGCAGCAATCGGCAATCGAGCCCCGCCTGCGCGGTGGATGGTATTACGTTGACCTTCCGGCTTCCGGATAGCATCGTCGGCGAAATCGTGTCGCGCAGCAGTGCTTGTAGAAAGCCCGGATTGAGGGGGCCGCGTAATGCGACGTCGAGCACAAACGGCCATCCGAGATGGGCTAGCTCGAACGAAGTTGGAAATGACTCGCGCGGCGCGAACGCGGGCAACGCCTCACCCATGATCGAAGTCACGCGAACAGGGGGCTGGTTAACCAGCAAGCGCGCGAGCGCATTGATCAGGATGAGGCTCGGGTTGTCGGGGGTTGGAATCGAGCCGTGCCCCGAGCGCCCGTGCGCCGTCAGACGAAGCCACATCACGCGCTTTTCGGCGACCGAGACTTCGAAGACCTGGCTGTCCGCGCCGAAGGGGTCGGGGATGGCGACGCCGCCTTCGTTGACGGCGAACGCGGGATCGAACGCATCCCAGTGATTCGCGGCCATCCACTCGGCGCCGTTTTCGCCGCCGGCCTCTTCGTCCGGGTTCACCATCATCTCAACGCCGCGCCGCAGCGCAACGTGACTACGCCGCAGCGCAAGCAGCGTCATCAACGCCATGATCCCATGCGCCTTGTTGTCGATCGCGCCGCGCGCCCACACGTAGCCATCGGCGAGATCGGCGCCGAACGGAGGATGCGACCAGTCTGCTGCGACGGCGGGCACCACGTCGACGTGTGAGAGCAGCAGAAAGGGCTTCTTGTCGGGCGGGCCGGGAAGATGGGCAACCAGGCTGACCGCACCGGGCTTGCTCTCGAAGGTCGCGTTCTCGATCCCCTCATTATCGAGGATGCCTTTCAGGTATGCGATCGCTTGCGAGGTGTTGTCGGGAGGATTGGTCGTGTCGAAGCGCAGGTAGGTTCGGAAATATTCGAGCGCTTCCTTGTTGATCGCGTCCCAATTGGGCGATGTCGCCGTGTCAGCGGCGCGCGCCATTCGTGGCGCGCCGAACGTCGCCATCGCAAGGATGCCCAGTGAGGCGATGAACAGGACCGGCGATCGCTTCATTCCATCTCCCCGAACTCGGCGCGACGCCTATTTCTGGCAAGTGGGGCAGAAAAAGCTCGCGCGCTGGCCCACGACTACGTTCCTGATCCGGCTCGAGCATCGGTAGCATTTCTCACCTTCGCGTCCATAGACCTGCAAGCGATCCGCGAATGTGCCGGGGCGTCCGCGCGAATCGCGATAATTGCGAAAGGTGGTGCCGCGGCCGTCGATCGCGGCCTGCAGAATTATCGGCGTGAACGAGGCGACTCGCTCGATCTCGTCGCGTTTCAGGCGGCCTGCGTGCCGAGTCGGCCGCACGCCTGCGCGAAACAGAATCTCGGCCGCGTAGATATTGCCCACGCCTGCGACGATCTTCTGATCCATGATCAGATTCTTGATCGCGACCTTGCGGCCGCGCGCCTTGGACGCGAGATAGTCGGCGTTGAACTCGCTTGAAAGCGGCTCCGGACCCAATCCCTTCAACTCAGCCAGGTCGGGCAGGGCGTTGCGCGCGACGAGGCGGACGATTCCAAAGCGGCGCGGATCGTTGTAGACCAACCGGCTGTCGTCATCGAGCGCGAACTCCACGTGATCGTGGCGGCGATCGAATTCCGAAGAATCAAAATCGCCCGCGCGATGCGTCAGGCTGCCGGTCATACCGAGATGGACCAAAATTACGTCGCTGCCATCCAGATCGAGGATCAGGTACTTGGCGCGGCGATCGACCTTTTCGATGCGCCGGCCGCGGACTCGGCCGGCGAAGTTCGCGGTTACACGCCTGCGCAGCGGCAAGCGACCGATACGCGCGCCGACTATCGTCCTGCCGACGGCGCTGCGCTTGAGGATTTGGCGGAGCGACTCGACCTCGGGAAGTTCAGGCATCGGCGGCCGCCAGTGCCGCGCGCAGCTCGTGCGCGAGACGAATAAAATAAACCGCCGAAAGAGTTTCGGCGCGCAATCCCGGATCGATCGACGCCCGCCTCAGCGATTCATCGATCGTCATCGTATTCAAGTGCAGCGCATGGCTGAGCGCATTGCGCAGCGTCTTGCGGGGAGCGGAAAACGCCGCGCGAATCGTGCTGAGCACCCGGCGTTCGTCATCGCGGGCGAACCCGGGATCGGCGCGGGGCTGGAAAACCAGCACTTCCGCATCGACTTTGGGCCGCGGATGAAAGTTGCCGGCTGCGACGCGAAAGTGCGATTCGCTTTCGAAGTAAAGCGAGGTGAACACGCTGAGCGCGCCGTATGCAGCCTCACCGGCCTGGGCGCGGATGCGCTCGGCGACTTCACGCTGGAACATGAGCACCATCCGCGAGATCGCGCGCGAATGGTCGCAGAGCCGGGCGAGTATCGCTGCCGCGGAATTGAACGGAAGATTGCTTATGATCTTGATCGGAGCCCGGTCGAACAGTGCGCCCAGGTCGATCTTCAAAAAATCTCCGGCCACGACGCGCACGCGCCGGTCGCCTGAGAAACGCTCCTCCAGGCGCGAGGCGAGTCGAGGCTCCAGTTCGACAAGCGTGACACGGGCGACGCGATGAGCGGCGATACGCTCGCTCAAAATTCCCAGTCCGGGGCCAATTTCGAGTACGCTGTCGTCCTCGCCGAGATGCGCCGCGTCGACGATGCGATTGGCAACGGCGGCCTGGACCAGGAAGTTCTGCCCTCGCGCTTTCGCGGGCCGCACTCCGACGGCGCCCAGTGTCGGGACGGCGCGCAACGCGCCTTCATCGCGCGCAGCGGCTTCGATGCGGCGGTATTTCTGCTTCGGGCGCATGCTCTTACAGCCGCAGATTCGCCTCCGCATCGATCGTCAAATCGTCGCGCTCGCCGCGAAGTAATCGCCAACTGCCGGCGACCGCGATCATCGCGGCGTTGTCCGTGCAATATTTGAGGGAAGGCGCTGCTACCCGCAGGCCTTCATCCGCTGCCGCCGCCGCGAGGCGTTCGCGCAAGCGCGAGTTGGCGGCGACGCCGCCTGTCAGCGCGATAGTGCTCACGCCAAGCTCGCGCGCGGCCGCCAGGGTGGGCGCGACCAGCATGTCAACGATAGCTTCCTGAAACGATGCCGCGAGATCCTCCCGAGTGGTCGTGAGGGCAGGATCGCTACGCAGAAAAGTCGCGACCGCCGTCTTCACCCCCGAAAAACTGAAGTCGAGCGGAGCGCCTTTCACATGCGCTCGTGGAACTTTGACCCGGCGGAAATTGCCGCGCTTCGCGAAGTCATCGATCACCTTGCCTCCCGGATAGCCCAGTCCCATCAGCTTCGCGACTTTGTCGAATGCTTCGCCGGCGGCGTCGTCGCGCGTCGATCCGATCCGGCGATAGCGGCCGAAGTCTTCCACCGCGAACAGAGCCGTATGCCCCCCTGAAACAACCAGCGCAAGGTACGGCATCGCGATTTCGTGCTCGATCAGGGGGGCGAGCAGATGTCCTTCGATGTGATTTACGCCGACTATCGGAATACCGCTTGCGTGCGCGATACCCTTCGCGCACATCAGGCCGACCAGCAGCGAACCAACCAGTCCCGGACCCCGCGTGACCGCGATACCATCGATCGCGCTCAACGTGACTCCGGCAGTATCGAGCGCGCGATTGACGACCGGCAGAATCGTGATGACGTGATTGCGCGATGCGAGTTCGGGAACGATTCCGCCATACGCGCGATGGATATCGTCCTGATTTGCGACCGCGCTTGAGCGGACGGTCGCGATGCCCGGACGGGCGGTTTCGATTACTGCCGCCGCGGCGTCATCGCACGAAGATTCGATTCCAAGTATCAGCATCGCCGGAGGGTTCCTACCAACATAATCCCCGGTGAAGGCGCCGGATAGATTCAGTTGGTCGGCGCCGGAGACTCATTGGGCGGTGGCGGTGGTGGAGGCTCGATCGGTGGTGGCGGCGGTGCACCCATCGCAGGCGGCGGGGCGTCGATATTGACCGATGGCGCAGCTTCAGGAGCGCTCGGTGTTAAGTCGGACGAAAGGCGGGTGTAGCCAACCCGTGCCATCAGGTTCCCCGGATTAACTTGCAGCGCTTGCTGATACGCCGCGGCGGCTGCCACCTCATGCCCTGATTCCTCGTAGTTGAGGCCTTCGAAAGCGAGCGTCTCGCCGAGCCACACCGCATTGCCGCTGCCAAAACCGATTTCGGCGCGTTTCAGAAAAGTCATCGCCTGCAGATAGTTCTGCTTCGCGATATAGGCGCGGCCCAGGTAAAAGTAGGCGTATGGATCGCTCGGATCGATCGACACGGCGCGGCCCAGGTCACGAATCGCTTCGTCCGGGTGTCCATCCAGCAGCTCCACGCGTGCCTCTTCTGCAATTCTCATCGAGGCCGCCCGACCCGGAATCTGTTCCTGATCGATCGCGGCTTGCAGGGACGAGTCGCTGACCCGCAACGTCGGCGTGATTGTGCCGGCTTCCAGTGGCGGCAGTTCGTCACCCGAGGTCGGTAGAGGAGTCGGCTCGGGAAATATCAGCGCGCCGGTTTGCTCCGGGTAGGGAGTGGGCGAAGGCGTCTCAGATGGCGACTCCGATGGGGTCGCGGTGGGAGTTGTACTGCCTCCCGCCTCAGGCGTAGGGGTCGGCGTCGGAGTCACAGTCAGATCGGCAGCGGGAATCGACTCCTCCTCGAGATGAGCGAGGACAATCGGCTGCGCGCCGCCAGCCTGGGCTGAGCCGCACACTACGAGGATCGCGAGCGCCGCGAAGATCGGTAGACGACGAATCTGCAAGTAAGGGAAGTTAACGTCAGTCGTTGGGCTCAGTCAAAGCATCGGGCGCTTCCGGTTCCGGATGGTCCGACGCGCGCATGGTGCCGGGCTTGTGAAACGGGCACACCTGGGTGGGTTCGGTGCCGCGCGGAAAGACACCCTCCAGGGTAAACGGACAGTAAGGTCCCGCTTTGTATCCTGTAAGCGGATCGACGCGCTCGTTTACGATTCCCAACGGCGAAGTGAAATCGAGTACCGGTCGCGATGCGGTCGCGGCTTTCATGAACGTCGTCCACGCGGGCAATGAAGCCTGGGCGCCGGTCAGATTCAGATCCTCCTTCGTATCGAACCCGGTCCAGACCACCGTGAGCAGGTTTGGCGTAAAGCCGCAGAACCACGCATCCTTGGCGTCGTTGGTCGTGCCGGTCTTGCCGGCCGCCGGCAGTTTGAAACCCATCTCGCGTGCACCATAACCGGTGCCGTGATTGATTACCTGCTCGAGCATGAACTGCGTCATGTAGGCGAGTTCGGGAGAGATTACCTGTTCGGCCTTGAGTTCGTGGCCTTCGATTACCTTGCCGCTTTCGTCAACGACCGCGGTAATCGCGTACGGCGGGACTTCCATTCCGTAGTCGGCGATTATCGAATATGCGGTCGCCAGCTGTATCGGGGAGACCTCGATGCCGCCCAGTACGACCGATGGATACGGCGGCAGATCGCCGAAGCCCATGCGCTTCGCCATCGCGAGAACCCGATCGAGGCCGATCGTGTAAGCGATCTTCGAGGTCGCCGCGTTGAGCGACTCTTCGAGCGCCTTCTCCAGCGTCACGTGGCCCAAATACTCGTCCTTGTAGTTGCGCGGCGACCAGCTCATGTTCTCCGCGTACTCCCAGGTCCATGGTTCGTCGTCCACGTAGCTGGTTGGCAGCAGCTTTATGGGTCCGTCGTCGAGAGTTTCCTGGAACGCCGCCATATAGGTGAACGGCTTGAACGCCGATCCCGGCTGGCGCTTTGATTGCGTGATGCGGTTGAACTGGCTCTGTTGATAGTTGCGCCCGCCGACCATCGCGCGGATTTTCCCGCTCTGCGGCTCCAGCGAGAGCAGGCATTCCTCGAGCCGCTGATTCTCCTCTTTGCGCACCAGGCGCGGATGCTTCGCTTCGAGGTCGATGAGATTTTCGCGCACCGATTTCTCGGCGAGCTTCTCCATATGCACGTCGAGGGTGGTAAAGATTCTTAGTCCCTCCGCCGTCAGCACTTCCGGCGGATACCGATCCGCCAGCTCTTTCTTCACGTAGTCGACGAAGTAGGGCGCGTCGTTGCTCTCGGTGTAGACCTCGCGGGCGCGCAGCGGCTCGGCCACCGCCTCATCGTATGCGGCCTTGCTGATGTATCCATCCTGCAGCATCAATGCGAGCACTTCGTTGCGCTTCTGGTGCGAGCGGTCGGGATTGCGCAATGGATTCAGAGGGTTCGGCGAACTGATCATTCCCGCGATCGTGGCCATTTCGCCGATAGTCAGATCGCGCGGATCTTTGGAGAAGTAGTATTCAGAGGCCTCCCAGACGCCGAAGATTCCTTCCTGCCCGCGTTGGCCGAGGTAGACGCAATTGATGTAGTTTTCGAGAATCTCGTCCTTGGAATATTTGCGCTCGGCGATGTACGCCATTATAGCTTCTTTAATTTTCCGCTTGTAGCTGCGCTCGCTGCTCAGAAATAAGTTCTTCATCAACTGCTGGGTCAGCGTGGAACCGCCCTGGCGAATCCTGTGCGAAGTGAGATCGACCAGGGCGGCCTTGATGATTCGCACCGGGTCAACGCCGTGATGCTCGTAGAAGCGATGATCTTCGGCGGCAAGAATTGCGTCGATGAGATTGGGCGGAATCTGGCTCAGGCGAACCAGCCTGCGCTGATCCCAGCTACCCTCGAAGATTCCGCTGATCAGCTCCGGCTCCAGCTCCATCGAATAGATCGCTTTGCCGTTTCCGATATCGCGCATCGACTGGATAATCTCGTTTTTCGAAAGCGATGCCTCGATCAGCTCGCCGCCGAATTGCCGGTACGGATACGCGAAGCTGTGCAGAAAGACGACGAGTTTGCCGGTGGGAGGGTCGTAACTATATTCGCCGCGAGTGTCGACCTTGCCGGGATCGACGCGATGGTAGTTCAGGCGGGCCAGGCGCTCGAAGAAGCCCAGGTCCTTCAACCCCTGCCCCGGGTAAATCACGGTCGAGTCGGAGTAGATGCGCGAAGGAATATTCCAGCGCTTGCCGGACATCCGCGTAACGACTTCCTGCTCGAGCGCGTTGTAATAGAACGAAGAGTAGTAGAGGACCGGCGGAATCGAGAACAGAATTATCGCCGCGACGCCGAGCGCGACGAACTTGAAGACGCGCCAAAGCGATCTGGAACGTCGTGATTGCGGCTGAGGCTGGGCAGGCATCTGAACCGGAGAGGCTGGTTCGATCAGCCTTCGGACTTGAGTGCGAAGTAGAGCGTGGTGTCCTTGCGCTTAACCAGCAGCAGCACGATATTTCCCTTGCCGCCCGCCTTTACGGCCAGCTGGTACTCGTTGACATCCTTCACCCCGACCCGGTTCACCTCGAGGATTACGTCCTGCTTCTGAAGCCCGGCTTCATCGGCACGGCTGCCCGGTTCGATCGAGGAGATCACCACCCCATTGCCGGAATCGAGTCCAAGTTCATGCGCAAGTCCCGCGCTCAAGTCCTGCACGCGCATCCCGAATGGCGCCGGCGCCTCTGGTTCGCCCTTCTGGGGAGTTTCGCCGGAGGCGAGTTCCGCCTCGGGCAATGCGGTAATGGTAGCGGTCAGTTCGATGATCTGTTTGTCGCGCACGACCTTGAAAGGCGCGCTGCTTCCGAGCGGAGTCCGCGCGACCAGCAGGGGCAGCTCGCGCTGATCCCTGATCGGATGGCCATCGTATTCGATGATTACATCGCCGCGCTTTACCCCCGCGATCGCGGCAGGGCTGTCTTTGAGCACTTCCGCCACCAGCGCACCCTGCGCGTCCTGGAGCTCCAGCGACTCCGCCAGTTCCGGAGTAACCTTCTGGATCCGGACGCCGAGCCATCCGCGCGTAACCTTGCCGCGATCGCGAAGCTGCGGAAGTTCCTGTTTGACCAGGTTCACCGGAATCGCAAAGCCGATTCCCATGTTCTGCCCGGTGCGGGTGTAGATGGCGGAGTTGACTCCCACCACGCCGCCGCTCAAATCGATGAGCGGCCCGCCGGAGTTGCCTGGATTGATCGAGGCGTCGGTCTGGATGAACTGATCGAAACTCTCGGGAAGGAAGCGGCCCTTTGCACTCACGACGCCGACCGTCACCGAATGATCGAAACCAAACGGATTCCCGATCGCCATCACCCATTGGCCGACCCTGAGGTCATCGGAATTTCCAAGCGGTGCGACCGGGAGGTCGTTACCCGCATCGATCTTGAGCAGCGCTACGTCGGTTTCGGTGTCGCGGCCGACCACCTTGGCGATGTAGTCGCGGCCGTTCTGGAGCGTAACGGTCACCTTGCTGGGATTTTCGACCACGTGATCGTTGGTCAGGATGTAGCCGTCTTTGGAAATGATGAAGCCCGAGCCCAGCGACTTGCTGCGCTGATACCCGTATTGCGGAGGCGAGTACTCGCCTTCGGAATGGCCCTCTTCGCCCTCTCCGGTTTCGGCCTCTTCGGTCGAGATGTTGACGACTGCCGGGCTTAGCTTCGCCGCGAGCTCGGCAAAGTCAGGTAGCGACTGGGCCTTCGCTATGTGGCCCGCATCGGTGTTCGTCCAGAGAGGCGCGCCGCTGTCCGAGGCCCCCGCGCGCGGTGCGGGGAGAATCATCAACGTGACGGAAGCCGCGGCGATCAGCGCGGCACGAATAAACTTAGACGGCATGTATAAAAACGCGGCGCTGGAACATTACCGGCCCGACTGTCTAGCAAGTTCAACGTATTTCATTCGCAGGTCAAAGAGAATCGCTTCAATTAGACCGTCTTCATCGTGGTCGAGATTGCCGCGCGTTTTCTCCCGCAGCATCCCGATTATGTCGATTAACTGCTGCGCCGCGTGCAGGTCGCGCAAATTCTCTCCCGTCGCCGGATCGGGCATCTCGCCGAGCGCTGCCAGCGCCTGGGTCGAAAGCCCCACCACAAAGGTCGCGAAATTTATCTCGGGTTCGGCAGCCGGATGCGCTCTCTCAGCGCGCGCCGCAGCCGATGGTTGAGCTTCCGCAGCCGCCGACGGCGCCGGCTCTTCCTGCGGCTGGTCCGACTTGGCCTCGCCCTCGGACGAGAAGCGCCGCCGATCCTGAACCGTGAAGCCCTTGTCTTTTTCGCCTGACTCCATCGCAACTCCCCCGCTTATTGAACCGTCCCGCTCATCGACATTTGCTCGAGGCGGTGAATGCGCTCCTCAATCGGCGGATGGGTCGAGAACAGCCGCGCGATCCCCTGGGCGCTCAAAGGATTCACGATGAAGAGATGAGCCGTCGCGGGGCTCGCATCGAGCGGCATTCTTTCGTTCGCGCTTTCGAGCTTGCGGAGCGCGTTCGCGAGGTAAAGGGGATTGTGCGTCAGGCGCGCGCCGCTTGCGTCGGCCTGGTACTCGCGCGTGCGAGAGATGGCGAGCTGGATCATCGATGCCGCTATCGGCGCGAGCACGCCGATCACGATAAGTCCGAGAATTCCGCCGCCTTCATCTTCATCGCTGCGGCCCAGCCCGAAGATCGCGCCCCATCGCACCCATGACGCGAGCATCATGATCGCGCCCGCCATTGTCGCCGCGATGGAGCTGGTCAGGATGTCGCGGTTGATCACGTGCGAAAGCTCGTGCCCGAGCACGCCTTTCAGCTCCTCGCGACTGCAAATTCGCATGATGCCGCGAGTTACCGCCACGGCGGCGTGATGGGGATTGCGCCCCGTCGCAAACGCGTTGGGAGTGTCAGTATCGATAAGGTAGAGCTGCGGCATCGGAATGCCTGCCGACTGCGCGAGTTCATTGACGATCGAGTAGAGTTCGGGCGCGTTCGACGCATCCAGCGGTTTGGCGCCATAAGCCTTCAGCACGATCTTGTCGGAAAACCAGTAACTGACGAAGTTCATGACCGCCGCCACGACGAACGCGATCGCAATACCGTTGCGCCCGCCAAGCAAGCCACCGATCACCATTACCAGGCCGGTCATTACGCCCAGCAGAAAGGTGGTTTTCAGGAAACTATTCATGGGTTTTCTGACATCATCGGCAAAAAGTGCCGCAAAAATCTTATGTTTCGAAGCTACGCCACGCCATTTTCACAGTCAATGTAATCATTGCAGAGGCCCTTGGCAGCGGGATGATTTCCTTGATTCTCGGTTACATTTGGCGCCTTTGGCTCTCATCCGGGAATGTGAACGCATCATTAAGGGACGAGATCGGAGTGAAGGATGTTCAATACTTCCCGTACTTCCAGGGCTTCGAGCGGATCGCGGCGAACAATCGTGACATCGCCGAGCGGGCGCCATCGCGCGGGATCGGTCGGACCGAAGATAGCGACACCGCGCGCGCCCGATGCGGCTGCGAGATGCGAGACGCCTGAGTCGTTGCCGATAAATCCGGCGGCCATCCACGCCAGCGCGCCCACTGTCTCAAGCCCGACGCCGCATAGAGTCGGAATGTCGCGGGCGCGGAAGTTCGGCTCGATCGGCTCTTCGGCCGGTCCGAGGACGACTATCGGCATCAATACTCGCGCAATCTGCTCGGCGAGTTCCGCAAAGCGATCGGCCGGCCAATTCTTGGCTGGGCTGCCGCTGCCCGGAAACACCAGCAGAAACTTCCCGCGCACCACGTTCAGATCGCGCAGCACACGCGCGGCGGATTCGAGGTCATCGTCAAGAACATCGATTCCCAATTCGAGCGGCGCGCCCGCTGCGCCAATGGATTCGAGGTAAAGCCGGGCGATATGTCCGGCGCCGGGCGGGCGAAAAGGGTGAAATGAAACATCGCGGCTGGCCGCGCCGCGCAATGCACCGCAGAAGTCGGGATCGTCCGCAGCGAAGAAGGAGTAGATTTTGCCAAATTGCCGGAAAAAATGGCGAGCCGCGGAGTCCGCTACAGTATCGTTGCGAAATAGGGTGCTTACTTCGCGCCGATCAATCGAATGACCCGCCGCGACGCCCATCCTGCCCGTCGCGAAGCGCGCAAGTTCTGCTCGCGCCATCAATTCTACGGATGCGTCAGGATACTGCCGCGCAATCGCACGAATCGCCGGGCCGGCGCAAAGCAGATCGCCCAGTGCTCCAGGAAAGATCACAAGAACGCGCATCGACGGTGAGTCTAGCACCGCGGCAGAAATCCGCGGACTACGCAGATTCAAATCTGTGAAATCTGCGGATTCTCCGCACGTCAGCGTACCGGTCGCAAACCGCAGCGAATTACGGCTAGAATTGCGCCATGCCGATCAGCGTTGCGCACTCACCCCTGGAGCTTATCGGGCACACGCCTGTAGTCCGCCTCAACCGTATCCCCGGTAAAGACGACGCCGAAGTGTGGGCCAAACTCGAGAATTTCAATCCGGGTGGCAGCGTCAAGGATCGCATCTGCCTGGCGATGATCGAAGCGGCGGAGAAGTCCGGGCGAATCAAGCCCGGCGATACTATCGTTGAGCCGACCTCGGGCAACACCGGAATCGGGCTCGCGATGGTGGCTGCGGTTAAGGGCTATAACCTGATTCTCACCATGCCCGACACGATGAGCGAGGAACGCCGCTCGCTGCTGGTCGCATACGGCGCGCAATTGGTGCTGACGCCGGATACGCGCGGGATGCATGGCGCGATCGCGAAGGCGGAGGAACTCTGCCGCGAGAATCCCAGCTACTTCATGCCGCAGCAGTTCAGCAATCCGGCCAATCCCGAGATGCATTATCGCACGACGGGGCCCGAGCTGATGGAGCAGTTGCCGCAAATCGATGCGTTCGTGGCGGGCGTCGGCACAGGCGGCACCATTTCGGGTGCCGGCCGTTATCTGCACGAGCATGCGAAGAACAAAGTGCTGGTGGTCGCGGTCGAACCGGCGACCTCTCCGGTGCTTTCGGGCGGCGAGCCCGGATTTCACAAGATCCAGGGAATCGGCGCGGGCTTTGTGCCGAAAAACCTCGACACCCGCGCATACGACGAGATAGTCGCGGTCAGCGATGAAGATGCGGCACAGTTTTCACGCCGCCTCGCCCGCGAGGAAGGCATTCTGGTGGGCATTTCCTCGGGCGCGAATTGCTGCGCCGGAGTTCAAATCGCCAAACGGCTGGGCAAGGGAAAGGTTGTCGTCGTTGTATTCTGCGACACCGGCGAGCGCTACCTGACGACCGATCTCTTTCAAGCCGAAGGAATCTGAGCCCGGCGCGCCGGATAAACCGGAGCGATGACGGAACAACTCAGCATCAAGCTCGACAAGCTGCGCGCGATCTTCGTGCCGATGAGTTCGGTGATCGTCGCGTTTTCCGGCGGCGTCGATTCGACCTTCGTGCTGAAGGTCGCGCATGACAGGATCGGCGATCGCGTGACCGCCCTGACCACGACCTCGCCCACGATGCCGGACGAGGACCACGAGACGGCGGTAAGAATGGCCGCGGAGATCGGCGCGCGCCATCTGGTGATCGATTCCAACGAACTGGAAATTCCCGGCTACGCGGCCAATCCGATCAATCGATGCTACCTGTGCAAGTCGAACCTGTTCGAGGTGTGCGAAGCGAAAGCCGCTGAACTCGGCATAGCCGCGATCGTTGATGGCCTTAATCTCGACGACCTTCACGACTATCGCCCCGGCATGAAAGCGGCCTCGGAGCGCCGCGTTCGTCATCCCTTGGTCGAGGCGGAACTGACCAAAGCGGAAATCCGCGAGTTGTCGCGCTCGATGGGACTCCAGACCTGGGACCGGCCCGCATCACCGTGCCTGTCTTCACGTTTTCCCTACGGCACCGAAATTACGCCGGAGGGACTACGTAAGGTTGCGAAGGGCGAGAAGGTACTGCACGCACTCGGATTCCGAGTCGCGAGAGTGCGCTACCACGGCGAAGTAGCGCGAATCGAAGTGGAACGCAGTGAGATGGCGCGCGTGTTCGAACCTGAAGTTCGCGACCTCCTGGACCGCGAACTAAAGCGGATCGGATTCAGGTTCGTCACGATAGATTTGAAGGGCTTCCGCTCCGGCTCGCTGAACGAAGGCATTGTGCCATCAGAGAATTCACCACAAAGGCACTAAGACACTAACAAGGCCGTTTTCTTGGCGTCTTAGTGGTTCATGGCCTGATCCTGCCGTGCATCAGCGCTTCGGCTAGCGCCAAATCCGCCGCGGTGGTGATCTTTAGATTTGGTATGACGCACTCGACTATCTCGACGCGGGCGCCGATGCGCTCGACGAGGTCGGCATCGTCGGTCGCCGCGATCTGATCGCGCGTCGCGTGATCGTGCGCTGCGACGAGCAGCGCGCGGCGAAATGCCTGCGGCGTCTGCGCCTGCCACAGGGCCGCGCGCGCGACCGTCGCGATGATCGCCCGATCGTCGTCGACGCGCTTTAGCGTGTCGGCTACGGGAATTGCAGCGATCGCGCCGCCGGCGCGCTCAGCGGCGGCCAGGCATGCCGCGAAGGTCTCGGCAGTCGCGAAAGGCCGGGCCGCATCGTGAACGATGACCACTTCGCTTTCCACGGAAGTCAGCGCCAGCGCGACTCGCACTGAATCCTGCCGTTCTGCCCCGCCCGCGGTGATTTTTACCGGCACTGAAAGCGCGGAGGCCTCCGCGCGTGCGGCCTTTTCCATCCCCGCCGGAACGGCAATTACAACCTCAGCAATCGCAGCGACACGCGCGATCGTTGCAAGCGAGTAGGAAAGCAGCGTTCGTCCCGCCAGCGGCACGAACGCCTTGGGCTCGCTGCGGCCGAGACGGCTGCCGCTTCCGGCCGCGACGATTATCGCGGATGCCTTCATCGTGGTCAGTTGGAAAGCGGGTTCTCGATAAAAGTGGCCATCGCGCCGACTACCTGCTCGTCTACGTGCCCAGGTGTCATGTATTCCGCGTTGTTTGGCTTCCCAGTCCCCGCTATGAAAAAATGATTGAGGGCGGGGAAGGTCTCCACGCGGACATGCGCGATGCCTTTCAAGCCTTCCTGCCAGTGCTCGATGTCTTTATCGATGACCTGGTAGTCGCGTCCCCCGTGAAGAATCAGGATCGGAGTCCCGAGCTGCCGCGCGACAGCGACCTCGTTCCGCGCGTCGAGGTCGTAGAAATAGGAGGCCGGCGCGCCCATGAAATTCTCCGTCGGCGGCATCAGATGATTGTCCAGCTCGTTGGCCTTCCGCTCGAGTTCATCGAGCTGCTGGTGCGATGCCTCACCGAGAAAACGCATTTGCTGGACGACCGACTGGCCGAACTTGCGCCCGCTTGGAGCCAGCATGATTATCCCCTGAACCGGCGCAGCTCTTAATGCCACTTCCGGAGCAATGGTCGCGCCAAGGCTGTGGCCGGCGATGAAAATGTGATCTTTGGCCACCTGAGGGCGCGAGCGGAGTAGACTTATTGCCGCCTCGGCGTCGTCGAGATACTCGTCCTTTATCGTGACGTGCTGAAGGTCCATTTGCTTCGCATACACATGCGTTCGCTTGTCGTAACGCAGCACGACAATTCCGCGCGAACTGAGCCCTTCCGCGATGTCCTTTAACGGATGATTGGGGCCAATCGTCTCGTCTTTGTCGTTCGGTCCTGAACCCGAAAGCAGAACAACGGCAGGGAACGGGCCTTTCCCGCCAGTAGGAATTGTCAAAATTCCAGGAAGCTCGAAGGGCGTTTTTCCGACCGTTACATCCTCGGAATAGAATTTGTTCGCGTCCGCATATGGAGGCGACGTTGCAGCTGGTGCTGGGGTATCCGGACGGAACCGAAGAGTGGTGACTTCGCCGCTGCTTTCGTTAAGCGCGATCGTCGTCAGCAGGGTCTGCCCGTGTTCGAAACGGAGTCTGTACAGGCGAGCGGCCGAGCCGCCCGTGTCTGAAGTCTGAACGGTGTCCCACCCGACCAGCTTTCCGTAGCCGGGGGTCATCGAATTCCACACCGTTTCGAGGCGCTGGGGCGAGACGGCGGCTTTGCCTGCCCCATCGAGACGCGCCGTGACGTCGCTGAATTTTCCATCGCGCAGATCGGAAAGGACTTGATTGAATTGCGAATCCGCGGTGCCGGAAGCGAACACCGTCGCCGCGACTCCTATCGCAATCACCAGTGTCGAAACCCATCGCCTCGCTCGCTTCATCATGGATTCCTTTCTTAGCGCGGTGCCGGTTGAAAACAAAAGGGGCCGGCAACAGCCGGCCCCTTGGAGTCCTATCTCAACTACTTCGCCCGCGTTTCAGTTGGCGAAGATCGTTTTGAGCTCTTCCATGATCTTCTCTTCCTGCTGTGCCTTTGCGATGGAGAGCTCTTTCACCAGCAGGCTGCGCGCCGTGTCGAGCATCTTGCGCTCGCCGAACGACAATTCTTTGTCGCCCTTGAGCACCAGCAGATCGCGCAGAACCTTGGCGATTTCCAGCGGAGACCCGGTTTTGATCTTTTCGGTGTACTCGCGATAGCGCCGGTTCCAGGTCTGCGTGTCCACTTCGACCTTCCGTTGGCGAAGGATGCGGTAGATCTTGTCGACCATGTCCTTGCCGATGACGCGGCGCAAGCCGACCTGTTCCACGTTCTCGGTCGGTATCATGATCGTCATCTTCTCGGTGCCGAGAATGCGCAGCATGTAAAACTTGCGCTCGGTTCCCGAGATCACACGCAGCTGAATGTCGTCGATAACCGCGACTCCATGAGCCGGGTAAACAACTTTCTCGCCCTTTTTGAACGTCAAATGAGAGTCTTTCACGCTGGGTAATGAGGCATTATTCACAGGCGTTCGATTTCAGTCCGGTTGATGACCGCCGGTTCATCACCTTCCCGATGATGCCTGGATTGCATTGTCATTATGACACACTCGACATGGGTTTGTAACCCCGAACCGTCAAATGTCGTTGGGATTCCCTATGAATCGAACGTCGTTTGGCCGCGTAAGATGGTGTAACGCTATTATAGCCTAAGTTCCATTACTATAGCATCTTCGCCGGGGCCATAGTAATGACGTCTCAAACGGCGTTCTTCGAAATCAAACTTACGATAAAGGCATCGCGCGGGCAGATTTGACCTTCGCACTTCCAAGGTAACGACTTCGGCCTGTTTTTCTTTCGCTTCGTCTATCGCGGAGGCCAGCAATTCACCCCCGATTCCGAAGCGGCGATGGTCGGGATGCACCGCAACGTTAAGAACATGGCATTCATCCGCAACCAGCCATCGGACCAGAAAGCCGCTGATCGGCCCCGACTGATCTTCTTCGGAAACCGCGACCATCAGCCGCGAGAACGGCAGCGTGAGTTCGCGCCGGAAGGCGCTCAGGCTCCACGGACTCGGGAACGCGAGCTGTTCAATCTCGACGATTCGCAGGAGGTCGCGATGGGAGGCGTCCCGAATATGGATCGCCATCGGATGCCTCAGGCCGCGCCGAAGCAGCGACTAGCGCGGCGACAAAATGGGTCATGCGGCGTGCTTAAGTTCGTCGGCCTCGCCCTTGAGGACGACTATATCCATCACCTTGTCACGCAAGCGATGCTTGAAAGCCGCGACCGGCTTTCCAAGCTCGATGCGGGTCATGAAATCCGCCGGGAATGCCGACGACACGTACGAGAGCCTTCTGAACGCCTCGCCGCGCACGCTGGCATTGATGGTCAGCACGCCGTCGCCCAGCGCGATATTGTAGTCGTAATCCGGCATCTCGTCGGGCAGATTCCAAAGGCGCTTGAGTGACGATGCGGGAACCTTGCGCGGCATCTCCAGCCGCACCAGGTACGCGTTCGCGTATTCCTTGACGGTGTAGATGGTGCCGTAGCGCCGATCGCGCTCGGTCTTTTCGTCGTGAATATCGGTCTCGAAGCCATCGAAGGCGACCTTTCGTTCGACTGTCTTGCTGCCCTGTCCGCCGCGTGCGAGCAGAGAGCCAAGCGGAGCGATCGCGAGCCCATATGCAGCCGCGCGATAAACCAGTTCCGATGCGGGCTTGGCGTGCAGAATTCCCTCGCGCAAGCGCCATACTGATTCCACTATCGCGATGATGGTGCCGAAGAAGATCCATCCGCGCGTGCCGATCGAGAAGAGCGGGTCACCGAGCACCAGCACGGAGAATGCGGTCAAAATAGCGGGGTAGAGTATGAGGTTCAGGATCAGATTGAGTGCCGTCGATCGCGCGCGCGAGAATCCGGCCGTAGAGCCCACCGCTTCTTCCAGCGCGGCCTTAGTCGAGTCCGGCATCGCACCGAGAATCGGCTCCGCGAGGCGAATCGCGAGCTGAACCGGAACCGGCGCGGTCTTGACCGACGCGGTATCGACCGACGCCAGGACGGCATCGAAATCTTCTTCTACTTCTCCCGCGAAATGTTTTTCGCCGATTGGTCCCGGCAACGCACCCACGTCCTTGGGCAGGTTCACCATCGCGATCGGTGCCGCGATTGCGCTCGAGACGGGAGCTGGCCCGGCTGCGGGCTTCGCAGCCGCGGGAGCTGCAGCCGGCTTGGGTGCGGGCGCCGCTGCCGCAGGCGCGGAGCCATTCGCCTCGGCCGCTGCGGGTGCCTCGGTCGCCCCGCCTTCCTTGCGGAAGCGCGAGGGCGCGTCGTCGGCGATCGTCAACTCCGGATGCAATACCCGCGCGCGCTCCAGCAGCACCGATTCGGTTTCGGGATTGGCCGGGTCCGGCACACAGCAATCCACCGGGCAGACCGCGGCGCACGCTTCATGGTCATGAAAGCCGACGCATTCGGTGCATTTGGCTGGAACGATGTAATAGATGTCCTGTGCGATCGCGGGGCTGACGGCCCCGTTCAGTTCCCATTCAACTCCGCCGCCGTATATCGCGGTATTGGGGCATTCCGGCTCGCAGGCACCGCAGTTGATGCACTCGCTCGTGATTGTCGTCGACATTCAGCAGCTCCGCCCTAAAAGTGCTCTGGATAACTTAATCAAAGGAAAGACTGACCGTCTCGCCCAACGGAACATAACTGTAGCAAGTTTTGCCTGTCAACGCTGCCTTTTGTAATTTGTCTAATCCAAGTCGATCTGGAGCAATTCGGTATTGCTGCTTGCGTTGGTCCGATCGATTTGCAACTATTTCCGTGTCAGGCTGTCCGGATTGGACTATCTTCGAACATCAAACAGAGCTTTAACTGGAACTGGCTGTTGTACTGGAACTAGGAGGTAAAGGTCGGATGAAGACTTTGACACTTGCGCTGGGCGCTTTGGCGATGTCGGTGGCGTTGGCCGCCTGTGGCCCGGACATGAAGACGATCAATAACGCGAGCGAGAAGGCGGAAGCCGACGCGACTCAGTCAGAAGCAGCGGCGAATGCGGCCGAAGCTTCGGCCAGCCAGGCCGAGGCGGCTTCTACGCAGGCCGAAGCGGCAGCAACGGGCGCCGAGGATGCAGTTAACCGTGCTAACGACGCGGTTTCTCGCCTCGAGGCAGCGTTCTCTACCTCAGTTACCAAGTAAGATTTCATTTCGCTGTTGAGCAAGTGGCGGAAGGATCGAGTTCCTTCCGCCACTTTTCTTGCTTATCGGGAAATAAATCCGGGACGAACGGTTGCCGGCTAATCGTCGGGCGACGCTGAGGCTTGCGGGCGAAGCGATTCGCGGACGTGCGCCAGGAGCGCGTCGTTGCGCTGGATACGGTCTTCCAGGCTGCGGAAGTCTGACACGCTAAGGCCTTGCTGCGAAGCCGCCTGCTCGACAGTGAGGCTGTGGTTTTGCTGCATCGCCTTGTAGACCTTGATGTATTTGTCCACTTCCTGCGGTGGTACATCGGTATCATCGGGGGAGCTTTCGTCGTCCTGAACCATAAAGGCGTTGGTCGCGACAGCAGGTTTATTGACCTGCGCAGCGATCGAACGAAGCGGTATGCCGATCGTCACCAGGACTGCGGAGAGAAAACAGAGTGCACAGCGGAGGCGGATCAGCCGCCAATGATCATCATTAATTACTGACATGGCCTCTTCATCCTGACACGCATCGCATGGCAACTAAAGTCTGGATCCACTTGCAATGCCCGCACGGGTGCTTAAGTTTGTGGTCGGCGTCTGCCGAGTGGAAGGCCTGCGCCCACCATCCTGAAACCTGAAGAAGAAACGGAGAAAAGAGTCCGATGCCTGCCAAAACCATTGAGCTGCACGAAAGAGCGCGCGCCGGTATTGTCGCCGGAGCGACGCTGGTCGCCGAAGCCGCGCGAGTCACGCTCGGCCCCCGGGGCCGTAACGTGATGATCCAGAAAAGTTGGGGCGCCCCGATCGTCACCAAAGACGGGGTCACGGTCGTAAAGGAAATCGAGCTGGAAGATCACTTCCAGAACATGGGCGCCAAGCTGATCCGCGAGGTTGCCCAGAAAACTTCCGATGTAGCCGGTGACGGCACCACTACCGCCACGGTACTGGCGCGCGCGATGGTGCGCGACGGAATCAAGCTGCTGGCGGCGGGATTCGCACCGATGGATCTGAAGCGCGGGATGGAGGCGGCCTGCCTGAAGGCGGTCGAGGTTATCCGGCAGATGTCAAAGCCGGTTAAGGATCGCGATCGGATGCAGCAGGTGGCGACCGTGTCCGCCAACGGCGACGAGACTATCGGCAAGATCGTCGCCGACGCGATGGACAGAGTCGGCAAGGAAGGCGTCATCACCGTCGAAGAAGCGCGCGGCCTTGAAACCGTGCTCGAGCACGTCGAAGGAATGCGTTTCGATCGCGGCTATCTTTCGCCGTACTTCGTCACCAACGCCGAACGGCTCACCTGCGAGCTGGAGGAACCGTTCATCCTGCTGCATGAGAAAAAGCTCTCGAACCTGCGAGAACTCCTGCCGCTGCTCGAGAGCGTCGTGCAGACCGGCCGTCCGCTGCTGGTTATTGCCGAAGACGTTGACAACGAAGCGCTCGCAGCGCTGGTCGTCAACAAGCTGCGCGGAATTCTCAAAGTCGCGGCGGTAAAGGCGCCGGGCTTCGGCGATCGGCGCAAGGAGATGCTGGGGGATATCGCGACTCTCACTGGCGGCACCGTCATCGCCGAGGAACTCGGCATGAAGATCGAAAACATCGACTCGAAGCTGCTCGGCAAGTGCCGCCGCGTGATCATCGACAAGGACAACACGACGATCATCAGCGGTACCGGCAAGAAGGCCGACATCGAAGGGCGCGTGCAGCAGATCCGCCGCCAGATTGAAGAGACAACGTCGGACTACGATCGCGAAAAGCTCCAGGAGCGGCTCGCGAAACTCTCCGGCGGCGTCGCCGTCATCAAAGTGGGCGCGGCTACCGAAATCGAAATGAAGGAGCGCAAGGCTCGGGTCGACGATGCTGTCCACGCGTTGCGAGCTGCCGTGGAGGAAGGGACCGTTCCCGGAGGCGGCGTCGCGCTGGTGCGCGCTATCGCCACGGTCGAAGGAATGAGACTTCCCGAAGAGCGCAAGGCGGGCGCGAACTTGGTTGCTGGCGCGATGGGCGAACCGCTCAAGCAGATCGCATCCAACGCCGGTCATGAACCGAGCGTGGTCTTCAACAAGGTGGTTGAAGGCAAAGGCGACTTCGGCTTCAACGCACGTACAGAGAAATATGAGAATCTCGACGCGGCGGGCGTTATCGATCCGGCCAAAGTCGTCCGAAGCGCGCTCGAGAACGCCGTGAGTGCGGCCTCGCTGCTGCTCACGACCGAAGCAGCGATTGCAGAGAAACCGGTCAAGCAGGCGCCGATGCCTGCGATGCCTCCTGGCGGCGGCATGGGTGGAATGGGAGGTATGGGCGGAATGGGTGGCATGGGCGGAATGGGTGGCATGGGCGGAATGGACGATTTTGGTGGCGATGATTTTTAGTGGAGTCGTAATCCATGGGAGATTACGCTAACAAATGCGCTACCTGAGTGATTGTGAGTAATCTTAATTTAGTGATCCGACGCTTATGTTCTGCACAGAACCTCGTTGCAGTGGCTAGCCTTGTTGTGTAAGCTTGCATGAGCAACTCGGATTTGAGACAAAAATTAGGTCGGTGACGCGGCTGCTTGCTCGCAGGACGGAGCGGTCGCGCAATTTTTCAGGAGGAAGAAATGGAAGGGTTAATCACAAAATCTTGCAAACTGGTTGGGTTAGCCGGGGCTGTATTAGCCCTTTCGTTGATGGCAGGCTGCTCGAATGCGCCCGATCCGGCGCAGCGCGCAGTGAACGCTGCGAATCGCGCTGACCAGGCTGCTTCACGCGCTGAAGCGGCTAGCCAGAAGGCGCAGCAGGCGGCTGCTTCCGCCCAGGCCGCAGCCAGCCGTGTTGAGCAGGCTGCGAGCGACGCGAAGGCCGCAGCGGATCGCGCAGAGGCGATCGCAGCCAAGACGATGGCTTCCGCACCTCGCCGTCGCCCGATGCGTCGCCACAAGAAGGCGGCAGCGGATTCTGGCGCAGCAGAGGCGCCCGCGGCAGCTCCTTCGACCTCGCCGTAACTTAGCTGATTCAGATCGTGAAAAGGGCGGCTGCATCCGCAGCCGCCCTTTGTTCGTTCATTTCAGGTTCCTTTTGAGCAACAGCAAAAGGAACCGATTGCTTATTCCACCACCGGACGCGGCCGATCGCGCTTCGCGTCGACGATGCAAAAGAACCCAAGCGGTTCGTTTCCAATCGCAATTAGTTGATGCGCCCGATCGGGCGCGATGTAGATAGTATCCATTGGCTTGGGTGTAGCTACGCCTGCCCACGCGCACACGTCCTCTGCCGCGGACACCGATTACTACACGAGAGTTATGATGTTGTTCGAGGCTGGTGAAGCCTTCCGGTTCGGCCGCGCCGCTTTGGAGATGTCAGCCGATTTGCGCCGCACGGTTCCGATCGATAACGGCGCTATGCGCCGTCGGTACCGAACGTGACTACCACCTTCAGCGCTTCGGGCTTCTGCGCGGTTGCAAATGCTTCTGTGATGCGTCGTAGCGGAAATTGATGGGTCACCAGCTCGGCTGCGTTAATCACGCCCTGCTCGACCAGCGCGAGCGATTCGCGCGTCTCTTCGGGTCCGCACGAGTAGCTCGGGATTAGGCGCGTTTCATTGAAGTAAAGATCGTGTGGACGGACAATCATTTCTTCTTCGGGCGGCGTGGCCGTGAATTGAACGACGGTGGCGCCTTTGCCGGCCGCGGCGATTCCGGTGTTGATCGCCCTGCCGGTTCCGGGTCCCACGATGACTACATCGGCCATCGCGCCCCCCGTTACTTCGCGCACCTGCTCGATAAGATTGTCGCCCGCGACGACGATTCCGTGATCGGCCCCGAGTTCCCGGGCGCGGATTGCCCGCCGTTCGAATAGATCGGCGCCGATAATCATGCTCGCGCCCATGTGCCGCGCCAGCTTCACGTGCATCATGCCCATGATGCCCAGCCCGATTATCAGGATCGATTCGCCGCGCTTCAGCCCCGAGCGGCGCAGCGACTTGATGACGCAGGCGGCCGGCTCGACCAATACGCCATTCGCATCGTCGACGGTGTCGGGCAGCTTCAGCGTGTCGCGCTGATTGGCTGCGCTGACCAGGAAGTATTCGGCCATCCCGCCGGGTTTCAGATTGGTCGCGCGCCAGGTCGGACACTGGACATATTCGCCGCGCCTGCACGCGGCGCATTTGAAGCAGGGCGCGTGATGATGGACGTAGACGCGCTCGCCGGGCTTGAAATCGCGCACCGAGGCGCCGGTTTCCTCGACAATGCCCACGGGTTCGTGGCCGAGCACGAGCGGAGCTTTGCGCCGGATGTACCAGGGCATGATATCGCCGGAGCAGATTCCGCATGCGCTGGCGCGGACCAGAATATCGTCGGGGCCGACCTCGGGCCGGGCGCTTTCTTCGACGCGGATATCGCCGAAATCGTAGAGACGGGCAACTTGCATGATCGATCGAACTTTGTGGGTCGCGCGGCTCCTTGTCAACTCTCCCGGTCGGAAGCCGAAATCCGCGGATTTCGCGAATTTAATTCGGAGCAATTTCCGAATCTGTGAAATCTGCGCAATCTGCGGATTCTCTGTAGACGCGAGAACTCGAATGATAAACTCACCGCATGCCTAAACCTGTGTGTCCGCCGATTGCTGCCGACGCGATCATCGAGATCGGAAACCAGATAGTGCTCATTGATCGCAAAAATTTTCCGTTCGGATGGGCCATTCCCGGCGGCTTCGTCGATATCGGCGAGACCGTCGAGCATGCCGCGGTACGCGAGGCGCGCGAGGAAACCACCCTCGATGTGACCTTGCGCGCATTGCTCGGCGTGTACTCGCGGCCGGATCGCGATCCGCGCGGCCAGACAATCACGGTGGTGTACGTCGGCCGCTCGACCGGCACTCCGATTGCCGCCGACGACGCGAAAGGCATCGGGCTGTTCGAACCGCGCAAGCCGCCCGCGCCACTGGCATTCGATCACACGGAAATTCTCGCCGACTACATCCGGTTTCTCGATCACGGCGAGTTCCCCGCGCCGTGGCGCAAACCGTAGTGCATGGATGATCGCTCGGAGGACCGGCTAGTGAGCCATTTCTTTGCGTATCTTTCGAGGATGAGATTCGTCAGGCGATGGGGCCTGATGCGCAATACTCACGATGAAAATCTTCAAGAGCACAGCCTACAAGTTGCGATGGTTGCGCATGCGCTTGCCGTGATCCGCAACCGGATGTTCGCCGGCGTGGTCAATCCCGAGCGCGCCGCGACGCTGGCGCTGTTTCACGATGCTGAAGAAGTGATCACCGGCGACATCGTCGCGCCGATCAAGCATTTCAGCTCAAAGATTCGCCGGGCTCACGCCGAAGTGGGCGAGGTGGCGAAGCGCAAGCTCTATGCGATGCTGCCGGCGGCGGTGCGCGCAGCGTATCGGCCGCTACTGTTCGAGGAAAAGCGCGATCGCGGCGAATGGCAGATCGTGCACGCCGCCGACAAGCTGTGCGCGTACTTGAAGTGCATCGAGGAGATGCGTGTCGGTAACGAAGATTTCGCCAAGGCGGCGACGGTGCTGAAGCAGCAGGTAGAAGCGATCAAGCTTCCAGAGGTCGCATATTTTCTGGAGACCTTCGCCCCCAGCTTCTCGATGACGCTGGACGAATTGAACTAATCAGTAGCGTTGCGGTCGCCCCGACAGCAATGGTCGCCTGGCAACAAAACGCGGACAATCGACCCACTACTTGCTGAGCTTCTTGACTGCCTGCTCGATTCTGTCGAAGGCGCCGGTTAGTTTCTCGCGCGACGTCGCGTAGGACATCCGGATGTGCGCCGGCGCATCGAAGTCGTTGCCGCCGACTGTCGATACCTTTGCTTCCTCGAGCAGGAACGCCGCGACCGAGTCGCCGTCCGTCAGCTTGCGGCCGTTGTATGACAGCCCGAACAGTTCCGAGACGTTCGGAAACGCATAGAACGCGCCCGACGGAGCATTGGGCAGCCTGAAGCCGGGAATCTTGCGCAGCCGCTGGACCACGAGTTCGCGCCGCGCGCGGAACTCCTCGGCCATCTTCTTCACTTCGTCCTGCGGGCCCGTCAGGGCTTCGATCGCGGCAAATTGCGCGATCGAATTGGGATTGCCGCTGTTCTGGCTCTGCAGGCGTCCGGTGGCCCCGATGACTTCCTTCGGGCCGGCCGCGAATCCCACCCGCCATCCGGTCATCGCATAGGTCTTCGAGAGCGAGTTGAACACGATTCCCTTGCCGCGCAGATGCGGCTCGATATGAAAAAGATGCGGCGCGGGCCCGTCATAGACGATGTGCTCGTACACGTCGTCCGACATGATCCACAGGTCCGCTTCGAGCAGAATTTTCGCGAGCTCGGTCAGATGTCCCGTGTGATAGACGGTGCCCGTCGGATTCGATGGCGAGTTCAGCATGATGCCGCGGGTGTTCGGCGTGATCGCCTGCTTGAGCGCCTCGGGCGTGAGCAGAAATCCGTTGCTCTCGGGGCATCGCACGAACTTCACCTTGGCGCCCGACAATTCGACCATCGCGGAAAAGCTCACCCACGCCGGCGTCGGAATAATCACCTCGTCGCCTTCATCGAACAGCGCGTTGATGACGTTAGCCTCCGCCTGTTTGCATCCTGCCGACACGATAATTTCGCTCGCGTCATAGTCGAGCTGGTTGTCGCGCTTGAGCTTGGTGCGAATTGCGTTCTTGAGTTCGGGGATGCCGCTGACCGCCGTGTACTTGGTACGTCCTTCAGCGAGCGCCCGCCGGGCGGCTTCCTTGATTCGTTCCGGAGTGTCGAAGTCGGGCTCACCCGCATCGAGCGAGATCACGTCGATACCCGCCGCCCTCATCTCCTTGGCGCGCGCGTCGGCGGCCAGCGTTGCGGAGGCTTTCAGCGCTGCGACTTTGCGGTTCAGCTTGATCATAGTAGTGCCCAATTGTAGCGGCGCGCCGCAGGCGAAAAAACTGAAGAATGCAGACGAATCCGCAGATTACGCAGATTTCACATGTCTGGACCTCGCCCGTTCTTTTGCGGGAGAGGTCGCGCGGCGCGGCTCTTGATCCGTTTTTTCCAGAGACGTGGCGCGCGGGTGAGGGTTCTGCGCCATCCGCGCGGTAATTCTCTCTTTAATCCACGCCGAGTTTCTTGCGCAGCCGGTTCATCACCATTTCCGGCACCAGTTCCGGCACCCGCTGGCCGTAGCCGGCGATTTCACGGATGAGGCGTGAGGCGACGAAGAACGCCTTCGGGTTAGCGCAGAGGAAGACCGTCTCGATATTCGGCCTCATCTGCTTGTTCATGTTCACCATCTGAAGTTCGTAGTCGAAATCGGTGACCGAGCGCAGGCTGCGGATTATCGCGCGCGCGCCGATTCGGTCGGCGTAGTCGACAGACAGTCCGCTGAACTTGTCGACTCGCGCGCGCGGCTCCAGGTCGTGGATCACCTCGCGAATCATCTCGACCCGCTCATCGGCCGTGAACAATGCTGATTCCTTATGGGGATTGTAGGCGACCGCGATAATCACTTCGTCGAACAGCAGAACGCTGCGCCGGATTACGTCGATATGCCCGTTGTGGATCGGGTCGAAAGTGCCAGGATAGACCGCGACCGACGGCGTGTGCCCGCTAGCTTTATTAGGCATCTTGAAAACCCATCAACTCTCACTCGGCGCCGCGACTTGCGGTCGCCGGTAAAAGGCGATCCGATGATCGCCGACTATTACGACAGTGGGGCGTGTCAGCCCTTCGGGAGCTTCGGGCGCGGCCTGCGCGCGCTTGGATTGCTCCACGACTATCCATCCGTCCGATGCGAGCAGCGCGTGGTGTGCAATCCTTTCGACGACCGAGTTGCTCAGGTCGTTTTTATAGGGTGCATCAACGAAGATGAGATCGAACTCAGTCCGATCGGCGCCCAATCCGTCGAGCGCGCGGAACACGTCGCTGGAAATTATTCGCGCTTGATGGCGCATTCCCAGCGCGTCGAGATTCGCCTCGATCGATTGCACCGCAGGGCGCGACGAATCCACGAACGTCACCGTCGCGGCGCCGCGCGACAGCGCTTCGCAACCAAGCGATCCGCTGCCGGCGAAAATATCCAGCACCCTGGCGCCTTGGAAATCGAAACGAACCTGTAACCGGGAGAAAATGGATTCGCGCGCGCGTGCCGAGGTTGGCCGCGTCAGCAGCCCTCGCGGCGCCTTGAGCCGGCGGCCATGAGCATGTCCCGCAATTACGCGCATCCCTGTGTGCCCGTTGCGACCGCGTGCCAGACACGCCGTCGCGCACGATAGATAACCCGTTACGCCCGCACCCGCAAGTTCGCAATACGATCACACCTCGCGCGCGCGGCGTCTCTGGCAGGGTTGCGGGAATTCCGGTACTCATCATAAGATTCCCGAACGCTCCCGCACCGGGTGTAGTAAGGATTCGTAATACTGCCGTCATGCCGGAATCCCGCGAACCCAAGTTTTCTGCCGCGGCGCTCCAGGATTTCGAGGAGCTGCTGACTCATTATCCGACCCGGCAGGCGGCGTTGCTTCCGACCTTGTGGATAGCACAGCGCGAATTCGGCTGGCTTAGCGAACCGGTACAGGCGTACGTGGCCGACCTCCTGGGGCTTCCTTACGCGCACGTCCGGGCGGTGGTGACCTTCTACCCGATGTTCCATCAGAAGCCGGTCGGGAAGTTCCTGATCGACGTGTGCACCAATCTGTCGTGCCGGCTGCGGGGCGCCGACCGCATTGTCGATTGCATCCGCCGCCGCCTTGGAATCGAAATTGATGAAACCAGCAAGGACGGCAAGTTCACGCTGGGCGTGGCCGAATGCCTCGCATCGTGCGGCACTGCGCCGATGCTGCAACTAAACCAGGACCGCTTTTACGAGAATCTGACTGAAGAAAGCACCCTGAACCTGATCGACGAGCTTTCATCCCGTGATGATTGAACTGGTTGTCGGCGCGATCGAAGCCATCCTGATGGTCTTGGTCGGACTCCAGCTGGCCATTTTCCTGCTTTATTTTGAGCGCAAAGGCAGCGCGCTAATTCAGGATCGCGTCGGCGCAAATCGCGCGGCGATCACCGGTTGGGGCCGCAAGCTCGGTATGCCCAACCTCGGCATTGTCAACACGCTGCTCGCCGATCCGGTGAAATTGTTCACCAAGGAAGACTTCGTTCCGGACGGCGCCGATCACTTCCTGCACGCGCTCGCCCCATTCCTGGCGTTATTTCCGGTGCTGATCACGTTCGTGGTAATTCCGTTCGGCGACACGATCACGATTGGCCGGCATACCTTCAATCTGCAGGCCGCCAATCTGAATGCTGCCGCGCTGTATCTGCTCGCGACGATCGGAATCGGCGTCTACGGCGTCTCGCTCGGTGGATGGGCATCGAACAATCGATGGGCGCTGCTTGGCGGAATCCGCGCGACGGCGCAGATGATTTCTTACGAAATCGCGATGGGCCTGGCGATCGTCGCGATCGTCATGACCTACGGCACCCTCGACCTTCAGGAGATGTGCCGGAGTCAGGGCGGAGTATGGTTCGGATTTCTGCCGCGCTGGGGCATCTTCGTGCAGCCGCTCGCATTCATCATCCTGTTGACCGCGGGCGTCGCCGAATCCAAACGGGTGCCTTTCGATCTTCCCGAGGGCGAGTCCGAATTGATCCTCGGCTACATGGTCGAATATTCGGGCGGCAAGCAGGCCGCCTTCATGTTCACCGACTTTGCCGAGCAGGCGCTGGTCGCGATGCTGCTGGTGACGTTCTTTTTCGGCGGATGGCAGGTGCCGTGGCTTTATCGCGACGGATTCCATCTGCCGGGTGGCCATTTCATCCACGTCGCCTCGCTCGTGGTTTCGATTCTCGGGGTTATCGCGTTTCTGATTAAAGTGCTGCTGTTCTGCGTTCTGCTTGGCCTGGTGCGATGGACCCTGCCGCGCTTCCGTTATGACCAGTTGATGCGGTTGGGATGGAAGGGGTTGGTGCCGCTCGGATTGGCGAACATCCTGGTGACGGCGTTTATCGTCGTCGCGACGGGAGGTGCCCACTGATGCCGATGGTACTTTTTTGGTTCCTGGCCGCGGTCTCTTTGCTGTCGGCTCTCGGCGTGGTGCTGCAGCGCAATCCGTTGCACTGCCTGCTCGCGCTGGTGCTGACTCTCCTGGCCATCGCGGTGCTGTTCATCGGGCAGGATGCCGTCGTTGTCGGTTTCCTCCAGGCGATCGTTTATGCCGGCGCGATCATGGTCCTGTTCCTCTTCGTTATCTGGCTGCTCAACGTGCCAATCGAAAGCCGGCCGACGGGCCATCTGGCATTCAAGTTCTTCGGCATGCTTGCGGTCGCGGCGATGCTGGCGGAACTGGCGGTTTTCGTGCTGCCGCCCCATCTGAAGGTCAAGTACTCCGGGCATCCGGCCGGCTATGGATCGATTGAAGCGCTCTCGCAGTCACTCTTTTCCGATTATCTGATCGCGTTTGAAGTTACCTCGGTCCTGCTGCTGGTCGCGGTCATCGGCGCGGTCGCGCTGGCGCGCAGATCTTCGGAAGTCGAAATCAAGGAACGAGCGCAAGACGCCGCTCGCCTGGAAAAGGCCGCATGACGATGGTGCCGCTGACCTATCTGATGGCCCTGAGCGCCGCGATATTCGCGATCGGAGTGGTGGGATTCCTCACCCGTCGCAATATCCTGGTGATGTTCATGTCGATCGAGCTGATGCTCAATGCCGTGAATCTGGCGTTCATTTCGCTCGGCAGCCGGCTCGGCAGCATGGATGGGCAGGTGATCGTGTTTTTCGTGATGACGGTGGCTGCGGCGGAAGCCGCGGTCGGCCTCGCCATCATCATTACTATTTTCCGCAACCGCGAGACCGTTCACGCCGACGACCTGACGCTGCTGCGATGGTAACCCGATGAACGTTGAGTTTGCGGCACTGGCGCTGATTCTCGTCTTCCCCGCCCTGGGGGTGTTGTTCAACATTTTCCTGGGCCCGCGGCTGGGGCGCCGCGCGGTCAATCTTGTCGGGCCAGGTTCGATGTTCCTGTCGTTTGCGGTCGCGACCTGGGCGTTCATCACCATCTTCACCCTGCCCGCAGGCAGCGCGCTGTATTGCCCGTTATGGAGATGGATAGAAGCGGGCAGCTTCCACGTCGAGCTCGGTCTCCGGGTCGATGCGCTTTCCGGCGTGATGATCATGATCGTCACCGGCGTCGGATCTTTCATCCATCTGTATTCCGTCGGCTACATGGCGCACGACGAGGACTACGCGCGCTTCTTCACCTACATGAACCTGTTCGCGCTCTCGATGCTCATCCTGGTCCTGGCGGACAACCTGGTGATGATGTTCGTCGGATGGGAAGGGGTCGGACTCTGTTCCTATTTGCTAATCGCGTTCTGGTACACGAATCCGCAGTTCGCTTACAACGGCCGCAAGGCGTTCATCGCCAATCGCGTCGGCGACGCCGGCTTTCTGCTCGGCATCTTCACGATTCTCTCCGCGCTGGCCCATCACGGCGTTTGGACGCTGAACTTCACCGAGATGCAGGCGCACGCCAGCCTCCTGGAAGGAACGGCGGCGACCGCAGCGGGCTTGCTGCTGTTTCTGGGCGCGACCGGAAAATCCGCGCAGATTCCACTTTACGTGTGGCTGCCCGATGCGATGGTCGGCCCGACTCCCGTCAGCGCACTGATACATGCCGCCACGATGGTTACGGCGGGCGTGTACATGGTCGCGCGGCTCAACTTCCTCTACATGCTCGCGCCGGACGCGATGATGGTGGTAGCGACGATTGGCGCCCTGACCGCGTTCTTTGCCGGCACCGTCGCGATTGTTCAGCCCGACATCAAGCGCGTGCTCGCATACTCGACCGTCAGCCAGCTCGGATACATGTTCCTCGGCGTCGGCTCGGGCGCGTTCGCGGCGGGCATTTTTCACGTCATGACGCACGCCTTCTTCAAGGGGCTGCTGTTCCTCTGCGCCGGCTCGGTAATCCACTCGCTGGAAGGCGAGCAGGACATGAACAAGATGGGCGCGCTCAGAAAGCATCTGCCAATCACTTTCTGGACGATGCTCATTGCGACGCTGGCGATCACGGCCGTCCCCGGCTTCTCCGGCTATTTCTCCAAGGACTTGATTCTCGAAGGCGCCTACGAGTCAGGCCATTTCTGGCTGTGGCTGCTGGGCGCGATTACCGCCGGAATAACCGGCTTTTACATGTTCCGGCTCATTTTCATGACGTTCTTCGGCGAGTCGCGGGTCGAGCCCGACAAGCTGCATCACATTCACGAATCGCCCGCCGTGATGACGATTCCGCTCATCGTGCTCGCCGTGCTTGCTGCCGTCGGAGGATGGGTGGGATTGCCGGACGGATTGCTCTGGGGCGATGCGTTCGCGCGATTCCTGTCGCCGGTGGTGGGCAACTTCAAGCCCGCCGTTGAAGCATCACCCGCCATGCTGTCTGCCGTGGCCACCGGGCTGGGCGGAATCGGAATCCTGCTCGCGTACGTGTTCTATCTCCGTCTGCCGGGCCTGCCGATGATCCTGTCGTGGCGCCTCAAGGGGCTCTACGACCTGTTGCTGGAAAAGTATCGCATCGACGAGCTCTATAACCTGATCGTCACGCGCCCGCTGTTTTTCATTTCTAACCAGATTCTGAATCGCGGCGTTGATCAGTACGTGATCGATGGCGCCGCCAACGGCGCGGGCATCGCGGTCGAGGCCGGCGGGGAAGTGGCGCGGCGCTCAGAGACCGGCAACGTTCAGCACTACGCGTTTGTCTACCTGATCGGCGTGGTCGCGATCGTGTCCTATTACGTCTACCTGGTGCTTCATTGATGGGCAGCGGACTTCTCACCGCGGTGATTTTCTTTCCGCTGCTCGGCGCGATTTTCGTGCTGATGCTCAGAGATGAGCGCGCGGCGTGGAACTCCGCGTTTATTTTTTCACTGGTGCCGCTCGCACTCAGTTTCTATCTCTTTGCCGCTTTCGATTCGCACGAAGCCGGCTATCAATTCGTGGAGCAGTATCCGTGGATTCCCCAGTTCGGAATCTCGTACCACCTCGGCGTTGACGGAATCAGCTTGCTGCTGGTGCTCCTGACCACGATCCTGATTTCGCTCTCGCTGCTGTATTCGGCCGCCGGCGATATCGAGGAGCGCGCGCGCGAGTTCTGCTTCTTTATGCTCGTGCTCGAAACCGGGTTGCTGGGCGCGCTGCTGTCGGTCGACGTCTTCCTGTTTTACGTGTTCTGGGAAGTCATGCTCATCCCGATGTATTTCCTCATCGGGATCTGGGGCCACGGCCGCAAGGTGTACGCGGCCGTCAAGTTCGTGCTGTTCACGATGCTCGGATCGTTCTTGATGCTGGTCGCGATCATCTACCTGGTCGCCGCCGCCAAACAGTCGTTTGGCCGCATCAGCTTCGACTTGCCGCTTCTCTACCAGGTTCCGCTGTCCCAGACCGAGGCGCGATGGCTGTTCGCGGCGTTCGCGCTGGCCTTCGCCATCAAGGTGCCGATGTGGCCCGTCCATACCTGGCTGCCAGATGCGCATACCGAAGCGCCCACGGCGGGCTCGGTGATTCTGGCGGGCGTCATGCTCAAGATGGGCACCTACGGTTTTCTGCGCTTCGCGATTCCGCTGTTTCCCGCGGTCGCCGTCGAGGCCGTTCCACTGTTCCTGGCGCTTGCCGTCATCGGAATCATCTACGGCGCACTGCTTGCGATGAGTCAGCCGGATCTGAAGCGGGTGATCGCGTATTCGTCGGTCAGCCACCTCGGCTTCGTCATGCTGGGAATCTTTGCGCTCAATCCGCAGGGCATCGACGGCGCCATCTATCAGATGCTGAATCATGGCATCTCGACGGGAGCGTTGTTCCTGCTGATTGGGATGCTGTACCTGCGGCGGCATACGCGCGAGATCAGCGAATTTGGCGGACTCTGGAAGAGCGTGCCGATTTACGCGTCGATCTTCATGTTCGCGATGCTCTCGTCGGCCGGACTGCCGGGTCTCAACGGATTCGTCGGCGAATTCCTGATCATGGTCGGCACCTATCTGCGGTCGTGGCCTGCCGCCGCGTTCGCCGTCAGCGGCATCGTGCTCGGCGCACTCTACCTGCTGTGGACCTACGAACGGGTGATGTTCGGTCCGATCACTCACGCCGTGAACGAGACGATCCGCGATCTGACCGGACGCGAGATCGCGGTGCTGGTCCCGCTGATGGCGCTGATGCTGTTCATGGGGCTCTATCCCGCGCCGCTCATTTCGCGGCTGCATCCGTCCGTCGAAAAAATGCTCGAAGGCGTGCGGATTGAGCAGGTACGACTCGAACGCGCGCATCATCACGATGCGCTTGCGCAAACGATTGCTCCCGTACCGAAAAGCGGCGTTGAGACCGCATCCGTCAAATGAGTCCGTTCAATCTAGCTGCTATCAATTTCGCCTGGCTGCCGATTCTGCCGCTTATCGCGGTCGCGATCGGCGCGATAGTCGTTCTGCTCGCGGGCGTTCGCGTCGATGACGACGAGAGCGAAGGTCTCGGATGGCTCTCGTTGGCCACGGTTGCGGTCGCGTTCGTGCTGGCGCTTGGCATCGTGGGGCAGACCGGAGTCGCTTTTGCGGGTGCGATCTCGGTCGATGGATTCTCGGCGTTCTTTGAACTCGCGATTCTGATCGCCGCCGCTTTCACGATTCTGATGTCGCTCGACTATGCCGGCGAAAACCATCTCGCCGGCGCGGAGTATTACTCGCTGCTGCTGTTCTCGGCCCTCGGCATGATGCTGATGGCGGCGGCGGGCGATCTGATCGTGATTTTCCTGGGGCTGGAGACGATGTCGATCGCGGTCTACGTGCTGGCGGGGTTGCGCCGCCGCGACCCACGCTCCAACGAGGCTGCGATCAAGTATTTTCTGCTGGGCGCGTTTTCGACCGGCTTCCTGCTCTACGGAATCGCGCTGATTTACGGTGCCACCGGTACTATCAAGCTCGCGCCCATTCACGCCGCGTTGGCCGGGCCGATGCTGTCGAATCCGCTCCTGCTGCTGGGACTTGCGATGATGCTCGTGGGCTTCGGCTTCAAGGTCGCCGCGGTGCCGTTCCATATGTGGACGCCCGACGTGTACGAAGGCGCGCCGACGCCGATCACGGCGTTCATGGCGGTGGGCGTGAAGCTGGGTGCATTTGCCGGGTTCGTCCGCATCTTCCTGGTGAACTTCGGTCCCGCCAGCATCCAGTGGTCGGAAGTGCTGTGGGTAGTCGCGGCGATCACGATGACCACGGGCAACCTGATTGCGGTCGTACAGACGAATATCAAGCGGATGCTTGCGTACTCGGCGATCGCGCACGCCGGTTACATCCTGGTCGCGATGTCGGCGGCAACGCCCGAGGCCGGCTCCGCGGTGCTCTACTATTTGCTCGCGTACGCGTTCACGAATCTGGGCGCATTCGCCGTTGTGGTCGCGCTCGAGCGCCGCGGCACCGCCGGCGACCTGATAGCTGACTATCGCGGCATCTCGACGCGATCGCCCGCGCTGGCTGCCGCTATGACGCTGTTCCTGCTGTCGCTGGCCGGAGTTCCCCCACTGGCCGGGTTCATGGGCAAGTTCTACATCTTTACTGCCGCGCTGCGGCAGGGCTACGTCTGGCTGGTGATAATCGCCGTGCTCAACAGCGTGATCGCGGCGTATTACTACATCTCGGTCATCGTCGCGATGTATATGGAAGAGGGCGGTGTCGACGAGGCCTCGATGGCCCGGAAGCCAGCCCTGGTCGCCGCAATCGGCCTCGCAGCAATAGCGACGGTCCTAATAGGCATCTATCCCGCGCCATACCTGACTGCCGCCTCCAACGCGTACAATTCTGCGCTCGGCGAGCAAGCCATGCGCGCCGCAGCAATGAATCCGTAGCTTGTTCTTTTCGGTCTTCTTCTGAGTGGCTCTCCTTTCTGGAGTGGCGCCGCCGTCCCGGCGGCGTTTTTTCACAAATTAAACGAGCGTTTAAGGACCCTTCCCGAGCTTCTCCCCGTCAGGGTTGGGAACCAGAAAATCCAATCCGCGTCGCCGTCCGTAGATACCCATAGGGAGAGACCACTGGCGGGCATTTGCTTCGCGAAGCGCTACGCTGAGGCCAGCCGGCGGCAGGCTCGCGAACGCCCGAAGCGCAGGGTGTCTCCTTTGGGCGGGGTGGGGGTGTAGAGAAAAATCCCCCCGTGATCCGGACCGTCGGTTGGCCGGCCGGAACGTTCATCCTCACCCCTCGCCCACCTCCCATGGAGGTGTTTCCAAGGGTGCCAGCCCGATGGGCCCTCAGTTCTCGATTACTTTCCTATCCCCGTAAGACTTACGTTCACCGACGGGTTGCGCGGGTCGTCGCTCAGGATCCGCAGTAGCTCGGAGAAGCTGCCCGATGCGGGCGGTTGAAGCCGACGCGCACCTGCATCGACTCGCGCGGGCCAAGCACGAAATTCCCGCCCCCGGAAAGCACGTTGAATGGCGGCACCAGGCTGTCGATAGTGCCGTGCAGCCTGCCCTTGCTCTGATTGCGCAGCTGAAACTTCATCGTACGTGTGTTGCCGACCCGCAGTTTGGCAAAGTTTATGTTGCGCGGCGCGGCGACTCGTCCGGGGGCCGGCGCGTTTGCGAAGTTGCTGATGAACTGCGTGATATCGGGAGTGCCCCATCCCGATGCCTGGTCGTAGCCCGGTACTGCTTCGAACCCGACGACGTCGCCGAAATCATTATTGCCGAACGTCACGTCGCGAATTCCGGTGGTCGGCGTGTTAGCGAGCGCCCCCAATTGGTAAAGCGAGGGATTGAGGGCACCGATACGATCGCCCTCGTGCTGATCGAGCAAGGTCGTGATTGCCGCCCAAATGGGAGCGCCAAGACTGGTGCCGCATCCGCAGCACTCCACTTGGCTTGAGGGTGGAAAGACCGAGAACACGCCGGGATGGTCGCAGGCCGCTTCCATTGAAATATCCGGCTGGTCGCGCGAGTCGTCATTGGGCGTGAGGCCATTCTGATAATATGGCTTCACGAAAAAAACGCTCTCGCCGCCGCCACTGGCTGCCACTCCGGTTGAATCGAATTCCGGCTCGTTCCATACCGCTTCCGGCACAAACCCGACGTCGTTGTAGTTGCTGTCATAATGAGGCACGAATTGCGTACCTCCGACCGAGGTGATGTTGGGGTCGGATGCGAGTTCGTTCACGTGGCGGCTGGTGCCGTTCACGCAATCTCCCGTATCCGGATCGTAGTCAAACTCTGCCGCGCCCTCATCACCCGCCGCGACAAAGATCGTCTGGCCTTGTGCCGCGCCCTGCGCATAAATCGGCCCCATCATCTGGGTGAAGAAATCCTTGGGCTCGCCGCATGTCTCGATGCTCGCGCTTACCGCGACGCAGGTATTGTCTTGTACCGCTCTTTGTAGCGCGTCGGCTGTTCCCGAAATGACACCGTACGTGCCATTGATGAGCCCGATGTAGACGTTGAGCGGTGCCCCGGGCGCCATCGCCCGGGCCCATTCGATATCGAAGATCGTTTCGAAGTCGCGGTCATTCTTTCCCGGATTGGCGCCGTCCGGAAAAATGCGCGTCACGTCGCTGGTGGGCAGATCGAACACCGCCGCGAAATTAGTGAACCATACGTCATCGTAGTCCGAGGCTTCCGCGAGCCCGATGCATCCGCCCGCGTCCCCGCCGTTTACTCCCGCGGAAAGCAGGGGAGTCTCATTGTAAAACGTCTGCATGTCGGCCGGACCGAAACCGACCGAGCCGTTCAGTATGAAGTTTGGCGTGGGCGAGGGCATTCCGATGCTGTCGGCGGGGCCGCCATTCACGAATGCCGCCACTTCCAGACTCTGATGACCCGTGGGAATCCAGGACGGAAGACCAATCTCGATTGCGGGCTTGGCGCTCGTCTTTCGCAGCGAGCTTCGCGCACCGCGCAGGTTATCGAGGCCATCGATGAAACCAATTGTGCCGGCGAGCGCGGCGGGAATCGCCGGGTCAGAGGTATTGCCGTAATGCGCTCCCGCATCGCTGGAGATAATCTTGATGCTGAATGCGTGCTCCGCCTGCGCGACCGTCCCCGAAAAATCGACTATGCGGGGCGACGAACTCTGGCTTGCGACCTGAAATCCCGCCTGCGTAAGCCACTGCGCGACTTGCGCGCGACTCGCGCTGCTCGGGGCAAAGCGGCGATCGAACTCTCCGGTCGAGAGCCATTGATGATACTGCGGCGACCCGGGGTCCTGCTGCGATCTGAGCAGGCTATCGAGTTCGTCGGCGTGGCTGAGCTTCAGGACCGCGCGCATCTCGAGCGCTTTGTCGGCGGGCGCTCCCTGCGGCGCGATCATCCTCGCGACTGACGCTGAATGATTCCCCTCAATGACCGCGGTGTCGCGGCCTTGAGCGAGCGCGGTCCCCGAGAGAAGACTCAGGGCTGTGAATGCAAGCAGCGATACTGCACGGATTGGCGAAGACGACGACCAAAACAAATGGTACTCCCCTTTCGGTTAGCCGCCTTGACGATCGGAAGTCACCCGCCGAGGTGGATTACCAGATTCAAACCGCGATTTTCTACCGATCGATTATTTTCGCTTCTTTGCTTCGGGCGTCGGTCGCTTTTTGACGGCGGCTTTTGGCTTTGCCTTGATCGATGGTTTCGCGGCCGGCTTCTGCGCAGGCTGTGCCGCAGCGCCAGAACTTGCGTACGCGTCGGCTTCGATTTCGATCAGCATCGTTGGATGCACCAGGCCACTGACCTCGACCATCGAGGTTGCAGGCGGCGAATCGGCGAAAAACTCATGATGCGCCCGGGCGGCATCGGCGAAGCCGGAGATGTCGGTGACGTACATGCGCGTGCGGACTACATCGCGCATCGAAAGCCCGGTCTTTTCAAGGGCGCGCTGGATATTGGCCAGCGCCTGCCGCGCCTGCACGTACATTTGGCCTGCGCCGACGATTAGGCCGCGCTCATCAAATGCGGTCGTGCCGGACACCGCCACAAAATCGCCGGCCCTGACTGCACGCGAGTACGCGACGATCGGTTCCCATGGTGCACCACTGGCGAAGCGCGCGAGTTGTCCCATCGGAGTTTTCCTCCCGATACGAACCGAGTTTTTCGAGGCCGCAGCCCGCGTCAGTTATCGCGCGACGGAAACCACTCTTCAAGCTCCCGCGCGATCGATCTCATCGGCGGTCCGACCCTTGCCGATTCCGGCATCAGCCAGCGAATGATCTGTGAAATCCGCGTAAACAGCACCGTTTCGCGGCGGCCTTCGCGATTCATGTCGAGTTCATGCTCGACAACCTGGCCGCCAGCACCGGCGCGCGCTCGATCGAGCGCCAAAGAAAAGCGCCTGTCCTCCACCTTCCCATCCTCCTCAACCACCACATGGACATCCAAGCAGATAATAGCGGGAAAAATTGCAATTCAAAATACGGGTATGAAACGAATTGAAGGGCGATCGTTAACCTCGCGGCGTGCGGCATTTCGAGCATCGCGCTTGAAGTTGCCCTGCACCTATCGTATTGTTAGCGCCGTTTTCAGCTTTTGCGCTATGGTTTAGAGTAGCGAGGAATTTCAAGGAGGAAGCGATGCGCAAAGTCCTGCTTCTGGCACTAGTTGCGTTGTTCTTGGGGGCCGCTTGTAGCAAATCCGAGGAGACGGCTCCGGCTGCTCCGGAAGCTTCTGCTTCCGCTGCGATGGAAGCGAGCCCCGCGGCTGCTGCCAGCCCGGCGGATTCGGGAGCGGCAAGCCCTGCGGCTGCTGCCAGCCCGGCCGCACCGTAAG
>JBKQNE010000136.1:0-15840 GCA_052146355.1 Binataceae bacterium (SeqCode)
AGTACCTATTCGCATAAATATGGCAACGTATAAATATTGTCTGCGTGCAGCTTCTCGGTTAGTCTTCCCTGCGGGGAGGATGTGGTTGTATGCCGAGGAAAAGCCCATTCGAGATCAAACTCTCGTACCAGGAAAGGGAGGTTCTGGAAAGTCGCGCACGCAAGTATACGTTGCCATATTTTGAGGTCCTGCGGGCCAGAATGATTCTGCTCGCCGCCGAGGGCCGCTCCAATGATGAGATCGGAGCAGCGCTCTCCGTCGGCCGCGACGTGGTGAGCCTGTGGCGCAAGCGGTTCTTCCAGCAACGCGTCGGGGGTCTGGAGGAGCGACCGCGCGCAGGCCGACCCCCGGTTTTCCCCCCCGGAACTCATCGTGCAGGTAAAGGCCATCGCCTGTGAGCTGCCCGCCACGCTGGGCTTGCCACTGTCACGTCTGAGTACCGCCGATATCGTTCGCGAGGCGCAGCGCTCCGGCGTCGTGGCCACGATCAGCGCCAAGACAGTGTGGCGCTGGCTCAACCAAGACGCCATTCGCCCCTGGCAGCACCGCACCTGGATCTTTCCGCGCGACCCGGACTTCGCGGCTAAGGCCGGACGCATCCTCGACCTCTACGCCCGTCAATGGCAAGGCCAAGCCCTGAAATCCGACGAGTTCGTGATCAGCGCCGATGAGAAGACCAGCATCCAGGCCCGCATCCGCAAACATCACCCCCTGCCGGCGCGCCCTGCTCAGGCTGCACGGATCGAGCACGAGTACGCTCGCGGTGGTGCCTGGGCCTATATGGCGGCGCTCGATGTACACCACGCAAAGGTCTTCGGCCGTTGTGAGCAAACCACCGGCATCAAGCCCTTCGACCGCCTGGTCGCGCAGGTCATGGCTACCTCGCCCTACCGCGATGCGCGCCGCGTCTTTTGGGTCGTGGACAACGGCTCCTCGCACCGCGGCCAGCCTTCCGTCCAACGCCTTCAGGCCGCTTTCCCAAATCTCGTGCTGCTCCACGGCCCGGTCCATGCCAGTTGGCTCAACCAAATCGAGATCTACTTCTCGATCGTCCAGCGCAAAGCTTTGACCCCGAACGACTTCTCTTCGCTCGCTGATGTCGAGGACCGCTTGCTTCGCTTCCAGCAGTACTACCAGACCATTGCGAAGCCTTTCGAGTGGAAATTCAGCCGCGCCGACCTCGACCAACTCGTCAAAAAGATCGACGCTGCCCCCAACTTGCTCCGTCCTGCCGCCTAATGTCATACGTTGCCAAACTTATGAACCGAACTACTTAGCTGAGTTTGCGACAGTTCGCCCGGCGTGAAAAGAAGGCGAGGATTTAACCAGGGCACCAAGACATCGGAAATCCGCAGATTTCGCCGATTTACACAGATTCAAAGAGTTCTGAGATCTGGATTTCACAAAACTCTTAAGCGCGCGGTAGATTGCGGCAGACCGATTTGGAGGGACCAAGTTAAAAGAATTCAATCTGTGAAATCTGCGTAATCTGCGGATTTCTGAAACACAGGCACCACAAGGACGTTAACGCCAGCGGGAAGATAGGAAAGAGGAGCAGATGCGTTTTAAGAATCGAATTACCGAGATGCTCGGCGTCGAGTATCCAATTGTTCAAGCACCGATGGGCTGGATTGCGCGGGCGCAGCTCGCATCAGCGGTGTCGAATGCCGGAGGCATGGGGATAATCGAGACGTCCTCGGGTGCGCTCGACGAAATTCGCGGCGAGATCAAGAAGATGCGCGAGCTTACCGACAAGCCGTTCGGCGTGAATATCGCGCAGGCATTCGTCCGCGATCCGGGAATCGTGCAATTCGTCATCGATCAGAAGGTCCGCTTCGTGACGACCTCGGCGGGCGATCCACGGAAGTACTGCCGCGAGCTGAAGGCCGCCGGACTGACCGTCTTTCACGTCATCCCCACTCTCGCCGCGGCGCTGAAAGCGGTAGAGGCGGGAGTCGATGGCTTAATCGTCGAAGGCGGTGAAGGGGGAGGATTCAAAAATCCGCAGCCCGTCGCCTCGATGGTGCTGCTGCCGCTGGTGCGGGAGAAAGTCGATGTGCCGATTATCGCGGCGGGCGGCATTTCCGACGGCCGCAGCATGGCGGCCGCTTTCGCGCTCGGCGCCGAAGGCGTGCAGATGGGCACCCGGATGGTTTCGTCGACGGAATCCCCCGTGCACGAAAACTGGAAGCGCACGATAGTCGAAGCGGCCGAAACCGATACCGTCTTTCTGAATCAGTTCTCCAAGCCCGCCCTGCGGGCGCTTCGCACCACTAAGACCACGCGGCTGGAACGCGAGCCGGGTCCCAATATCATGGCGGAGTTCGGCAGCGCCAAGGCCCTTTATTTCGGCGGCGATATGGAGGCGAGCATCGCTCTGTCGGGACAGGTCTGCGGCCGAATCGACCAGGTCAAGCCGGTCGCACAAATCATCCGCGAGACCGTCGATGAGTTCTTCGCAACGATCGGCAGCCTCTCCGCGTCGTACGCCCAATAAGCGGCGACTTAATTAGCAGCAGCGCTGTTTCGGCGCGTTGCCGTCTTCGCTTGCAGGCGGGCACCCGGCTCCTGCTGCTGCTTTTCGCGGCACCATCTGACCGATGCGCAGTCATCGCGCACCCCACCCGCTCCGGCATTTCATCGACATTTCATTTTGATTGCCTGAGAGGCCGCTGGGTTGCCTGTCAGGCATCTCGCTTGCATAGTTGCCTGACAGGCAATTTGTAAACGAGCGCGCCAAGGCACACGGCGAGCGTGCGCAGTTTGGAGGAACGATCCATGGGTGAACCTACCGGATCACTACGCAAGGAATGCCTCGGCTTTACCGGCGTTACCGCGATGGCGATAGCGCTGATCTCGCCGACCATGACGGCATCGCTGATCATACCGTTGATGTACGGCACCGCGGGCAGCGCGAGCTGGCTCGCGTACCTGTTCGGCACCGTGATGCTGCTGTTCGTGGCGCTGAACCTCAACCAGTTTGCCAAGCGCTCGACCTCTGCGGGCTCGATGTACGGTTACACCGTGATGGGCCTGGGAACGACGACGGGCAACGTCTCCGGCTGGTGCCTCATCTGGGCCTACCTGTTTATCGGCACGGCGGGCGTGACGGGCTTCACCATCTTCGCGAGCACTCTCCTTGAGATGATGGGTATCCACGTGCCGCATATGGCGCTTTTTGCCGCCTGCGGCGGCAGCATGTGGTACCTCGGCTACAAGGACATCCGGCTGTCCAGCGGCTTGATGCTGGTGGTGGAAGGCTTGTCGGTCGCCCTGATTATGCTGCTGTGCGTGATCGTTCTGTTCGGGCAGAAGTCGGTGATCGATCCCAGCCAGATTAAGCTGGAGGGCGCCTCGTTCTCGGGAATCAGCCTGGGTGTAGTGGTCGCGATCTTCAGCCTGGTCGGATTCGAGTGCGCCACCGCCTTCGGCGAGGAAGCGAGAAATCCGCTCGTCATGATTCCCCGCGCGGTAATCGTGAGTCTGCTGCTGACCGGAGCATTCTTCGTCTTCGTTACCTACACTGAGGTGCTTGGCTTTGCGGGCGCGAAGACCACCCTGGACAAGGTCGACGCACCGCTGAACGTTCTGTCCGACATGATGAGCGTCGGCTGGCTCAAGGTGCCCATCTCCTTCGGCGCGATGGCGAGTTTCTACTCGCTGGCGATGTCGTGCATGAACTCCGGCGCGCGCATTCTCTATCCGATGGGACGGCTGGGCGTGTTTCACAGCTCGGTCGGTTCTTCGCACGAAACCAACGAGACGCCGCACGTCGCCGTCACCGTCATGTCAATACTGATCCTCATGTCGTCCGTCATTCTGACCAAAGTGCTCGGGCTCGAAGTCCTCGATGCGTTCAACGATGCGGGCACCTTCGGCGCCTTCGGCTTTCTGGGCGGATATCTTCTGATCTCCATAGCCGCGCCGGCGTATCTGAAGAAACGCGGAGAGCTGAGCTTCAGCGGAGTCGCGCTCTCGGTCGGATCTGTCGTGCTGCTGATGGTTCCGGCGGTCGGCAGCGTGTACCCGGTGCCCTCGTGGCCGGTGAATATCTTCCCGTACATCTTTCTGGGCTATCTCGCGATCGGGTTCGGATGGTTCATGATTCTGCGCCGCAAGCCTGACTTCGTGGACAGCATCAGGCATCGCGTTCACCTGGAGCACGGCTCTGCGCCTGTCTCGCTCAAATTGGCGACCGCGCCGGTAGAGCGCGAGAAGGTGACCGCCTGAGGGGTTGAATCACTCGCGAGTGCAAACTCAGGAGAAGAAGAAAGCAATGGAGCACGAAACGAAAACCGCGGGTTCAATCGTCTCTCTGTGGCGCTACCCGGTGAAGTCGATGATGGGCGAGGAGATTAATTCGACCCTCGTCACCGAGCGCGGATTGCTGGGCGACCGGGCGTACGCGCTGGTCGATGAATCCACGGGCAAGGTGGTGAGCGCAAAGAATCCGCGCAAATGGCCGGGCATGTTCTCCTTCCGTGCTTCGTATGTCGAGCCTCCGGACATGCACGAAGGAATACCTCCCGTGCGGATCACGATGCCCGACGGCGTGTCCGCGACCAGCTCGCAGGAAAATATCGACGGCCTGCTGTCGCGGGCGATCGGCTGTGCCGTGTCGCTTCATTCCAAGGCGCCGGCCAGCCCGAAGCTGGAGGAGTATTGGCCCGACATGGACAACCTGGCGCATCGCGAGACCGTTACCGAGGAAGCGATGCCGCCGGACACGTTTTTCGATGGCGCCGTGGTGCATATCTTGACCACCGCGACCTTGAAACAACTCCAGAGCGCCTATCCGCAGGGGAGCTTCGAGGCGCGGCGGTTTCGTCCCAATCTGATCGTCGCGCCGGCGATGGAAGAAGGCTTCATCGAAAATGCGTGGGTGGGATGCATCCTGGCGATCGGCGAGCAGGTGCGCTTGAAAGTGACCTGCGCCACCGGGCGCTGCGTGATGACGACGCTGCCGCAAGGCGATTTGCCCAAAGACCTGGGAATTCTCAAGACTGCCGTGCAGGCGAACCACGCCAACGTCGGGGTCTATGCCACGGTCGAACGCGGCGGAGTAATCCGGGGCGGTGACGCGGTAAAGGTCGAAGCGGCGTAGCGGCGGGGCGGTGCCGATGATCGATAGCCCTCACTCGCGGGTCAAGCCGCTTTCAGAAAAACGCAAGCGCCGCGCCCCTTGCCCTCTCCGCAACCAGGCGGGCGAGGTGCGGCGGCAATGTGAGACATAACAAGCTGCCATGCGTGGAGTCCCCGTTTGCTTGTAGCGGGGGCGGGGACTCCGCCTCCTACGCGACCGCGCCTGGTGGACAAGCTGGGTTGCCCTACAGGCATGGTTAATGTTAGTTCAGTCGCGATGGCGGCAGGAGTCGACAAGCCGCTCGAGCAGGTCCTCACCTCGCTCGGCGCGCAACTCAAAGCGCTGCGCAATCAGCGCGGATGGACACTGGAGAAGCTCAGCAAGCTCACCCGGCTGTCGGAGCCCTATCTCTCCAGGCTGGAAAGCGGGAGCCGCCAGCCTTCGCTGGCTGCCCTGCTGACGCTGGCGCAGGTCTACGACATCCCCGTGCGCACGCTGCTCGATGGCGACGGACAGACGATGCCGCCGTGCAGGATCATCCGATCGGGAACTTCCGCGCCCAGAATCGCCAATGGCCTGGCGTATCGCGCCGTGTCGGGCGGCGGCGCACTGACAGGGTTGCAGGCGATGGAGATGAAGATTCCCGCCAGCCGGCATCACGATAAATTTTACAAGCACGAAGGCGAGGAGTGGCTGTACGTGATCTCGGGCGGGTTGAATCTGATCTTCGAGAACGAACAGCATTCGTTGCAGCCGGGCGATGCGGCGCACTTCGATGCGCGCACGCCGCACCGCCTCGCTGCGATTGGAAAGCGCGATGCGGTGGTACTGCTGGTTGCATCGGCGGGCATGGCTCCGCCCGCATCGCATGATTGAGGATTGGCCGCGAGCATCGATTCGGCGCGCTTCAGATCATTTTCGGTTAGGGACGTTCATGAAAACCGCGATCGCCATTCGGCATCTCCACTTTGAAGATCTCGGAAGCCTCGAACCTGTCCTGGCGGGCGCCGGCTACCAGCTGCGCTACGCGGATTCCGGCGTCGATGATATCGCGGCGCTGAATCCGCTCGCGGCGGACCTGGTCGTCGTGCTGGGCGGCCCAGTCGGCGCATACGAGGACGATCTGTATCCCTTTCTCAAGGACGAACTGAACCTGCTCGAACGGAGGCTGGGCGCGGGCCGCCCGACCATCGGGATTTGTCTCGGAGCGCAACTGATGGCGCGGGCGCTGAGCGCGCGCGTTTATCCGGCCGGGCGCAAGGAAATAGGATGGGCGCCGATCACGCTCAGTCCGGCAGGGTGCGAATCCGCATTTCGCCATCTGGGGCAGGACAACACCGCCGTGCTGCATTGGCACGGCGATACTTTCGATTTGCCGGATGGAGCGACACTGCTCGCCTCGACGGCGGTGTGCCGAAATCAGGCATACTCGTGGGGCGCGAACGCGCTGGGCTTCCAGTTTCATCCGGAGGCGACCGCAGCACGGATGGAGCAATGGTTTATCGGCCACGCGTGCGAGATCGCTGGCGCAAAGCTTTCGGTGCCCGCTCTGCGCGTCGACACCGCGCGCTACGTAGCGCGCCTGGAGAGCCAGGCCCGCAAATGCTTCGACGAATGGCTGGGCAGCATCGCGTGAATCTTTGAGCATCGCCGGCGCCTTCGTTCTCCCCTTTTCAGAAGTCCTCTGCAAAACCGCCGAACAGCGCCTGATCGATTCGCTGCGAGTACAGCAGATTCCGTCATCCTGAACGGAGGCTGCCGGAGTGAAGGATCTCGCGCGGTCTGCCGCGCGTCAGACCACCGTACGGCCGGCCGGACACCCTGAGCTACTAATTCTGAACGTCGTTGCATGGTAGGAAGATTTGTCTTCAGGCGTCGTCGGAAAGTAGTGTCATTCCGAGGCTCTTCCCCGAGGAATCCCGTGAGTGTGAGAACCTTTGAACTCGATCGCCGAGACAGCCTCTTTGTTTTGCGGGCGCAAGCCCGTGCCGAGGACCAACGCGACGAAGGATCCTCTGCGCGCATGCGAAGCCGGTACCGGTTCCGCGTCCGCGTAGCGCTCGCTTCCCGCTGACCGGAGGCGAGCAAAGAGCTACTCCAGAACCGGTGCTGGCGTGCCGGGTTGCGATTCGAAGCCTGCGGGCAGGTCACGCTGCGGCGAAATTCGAATCGTGACGACCTTGCCCGAGTCGAAGCTGGCGCGCGTGGGGCCGAAGAAGCCGATTCGCGCCAGGAAATATTTGCGCGGAACCTGATCGATCATCTGATCCTGCACCGCCGGGTCGGTCACGAATTCGGCCTTGCCGATAAACGCCGGGCCGGTGCTCGAGCCGATCCACACGATCACCGGACTGCCGCGCCGGATTCGCCGCGCCTTCCAGCTGGTCGCGTTGGTGTCGACAAGAATCTGATTGTCGGAGGTGGTGATGAACCATACCCGTGCGGCAGTGCTCTGGTTGCCGTCTTTGCGCACGGTCGCGATATATATGTAGCTCTTGCCGGCGAGCGCGGTTATGTCGCGCGGCGAAGCGGCCGCATCGGCAATGCCGGCCCGCGCGGCGAACGCAACGATCACGATCGCGGCATTGAGCAGACGAAACAGCACCGGCGTTTTCATCGGTTCCTCCATGACGATCGGGAACTGCTATGGCCCACTATAATTAATCACCGAACAGTGTTCAACGATCACCTGGATCGGCTATGCTGCCCCCATGGCGAGGGCCGCAAGAGTATCGCATAGCGAAACGGGCGGGCGCGCGCGATTGCGCAAACCGCGCGGGATGGGGTTTGAGCGGCGCGGCGAGATTCTCGCCGCCGCCCGCGAGATGTTCATCGCGGAGGGCTACGGCACCGTCACCACGCGCAAGCTGGCGGAGCGCGCGGGAATTTCGCAGACGGGGCTCTACGTCTACTTCAAGAACAAAGAGGAAATTCTCGACGCACTGTGCCGCGCCACGTTCGAGCAGCTGGCGGCCCGCTTCCGCCGCGTGGAGGCAAAGAACGGGAGTTATCCGGACATGCTACGCCGAATCGGCAAAGCCTACGTGGAGTTCGCACTCGAGCATCCCGATGAATACGCGCTCACCTTCATGGCGAGCGGTTCGCTGCCCAAGTTCTCGGAGCCCAGGGATCTTGCGCGGCCTTTCGAACAGCAGGGCGTTGGCGTCCAGGTCTTCATGATCCTGCGCGAGCACGTCGCGAACATGGCAAGAGCGGGCCTGCTCAAAAAGATCGACGTCACGCTCGCCAGCCAGGTGCTGTGGGCCGGCTTGCACGGCATGGTCGCGCTGCTGATCGCGCGGCCGGGCTACCTGATGAGCGGGCGCCGCCAGCTGGCCGACGCCATGATCGAGACGCTGATCGCCGGCTTGCGGGAATCTCCGCGGTAGCGATAATATCGGCCAACTCAGTGAGCAGTGAACATATAAATGTTCACTGTTGTAAACAGGAGAAAGTCTATGGCTTCCGATCGCATGCGCGCCATCGTGGTCGACTCTACGGTCAAAGGCAGACTGGCCATTCGCGAAGTTCCGGTCCCGCAGCCAGCCGCGCAGCAGGCGCTGATTCGCGTGGCCGCCGTATCGCTGAATCGCGGCGAGGTGCGCAACGCAGTGACCGAAGCGCAGGATGGCGCGCGAATCGGATGGGACCTGGCGGGTGTCGTCGAGCGGCCGGCCGCGGATGGGTCCGGGCCCAAGGCCGGCACGCGCGTGGTCGGATTGGACCCGATCGGCGGATGGGCTGAATATGCGGCGGTGCTGACCCTTACGCTCGCCCCGATATCTGACGCCGTAAGCTTTGCCGACGCAGCCACGCTGCCGGTCGCGGGACTGACCGCGCGACACGCGTTGCTGAAAGGCGGGGAGCTGCGCGGCCAGCGCGTGCTGGTCAATGGCGCGAGCGGCGGAGTGGGGACATTTGCATGCCAGTTGGCGCATCTGGCGGGCGCGCATGTCGTCGCCGCGATTCGCGACGGAAAGCAGGAGAGCTTCGTGCGGGGGCTGGGAGCCGATGCGGTCGCGATCGGCCCGAGTCTTTCGGTCGCCGAATCGCAAGGCCCATATCATCTGATCGTGGAATCGGTCGGCGGTTCAGCGCTGGGCGCCGCGCTTGGGATGCTCGCACCGGGCGGAACTTGCGTGCTGCTGGGCACCAGCGAATCTGCCCGGACCACCTTCGATGCCGACAAGTTCTATCATGCTGGTGGCACGACGCTTTACGGCTTGGCGCTGGCATACGAGTTTCAGCGCGAACTGCCCAGCGTAGGGCTGGCGCATCTCGCGCAACTGGTCGCGGAGGGCAAGCTCAAGCCCGCGATCGAAGTCACGGCGCCGTGGACGGAAATAGCGGATATCGCAGCCGGGCTGATGGATCGTCGCTACAGCGGCAAAGCAGTACTGACGTTGTAAGAGCTTTGGATTGCGGCGCGTCGCCATTTTTCCGTAATTCTGCGCTTCGCAGACTTCGCTCAGAATGACACACGGGGCCTCCCCTCGCATTCGCGATATGCTGCGAATCTCAAACTCATCAGACTAGAGTCGTCATCCTGAACGGAGGCTGCCGGAGTGAAGGATCTCGCGCGGCCTGCCGCGCGTCAGACCACCGCACGCGCGGCTGGACGCCCTGCGCTACTACTTACGAGTTTCGTCGCGTGGCGACGATTTTGTCTCCAGGTGTCGGTCGCCATTGGCACCTCTCTCCCGCAAAATCACTCAACCATTATAGGAAAGTGGTGTCATTCCGAGGTTCTTTTCCGAGGAATCCCGTAGGTGTGAGAACCTTTGAACTCGATCGCCGAGACAGCGTCTTTGGGTTGCGGGCGTTAGGCCGCGCTGCGCTCAGGGTGACATCAATGGGACTTCGACACGTCCCTCTTTTGTCAAGCGAACTTTCAACTCATCACACTAGTACGCACGAGTTTGATCGCGTGCTCGGGACAGGCGGTGACGCACAAGCCGCATGCGTGACAATTGTCCGCGTTGACGGCGAAGGCCTGCCGATTGCCGTGCACCCAGGCTTTGATGCGCGCGCCAAACGGCATCGCGCGTTTGTCGTCTTCGGAAAGTTGGCCCATTTCGAATACACCGTATGGGCATACCTGCACGCAATCTTCCTTGCCTTCGCATCGATTGCGGTTGATGACGGGCGCGAAGACGCCCGCTTCGTGTTTGCATTCGGCGTTTGGTACAGCGGCCATGGCTTTTCCTCCCGGTCATCTGAAAGCAGCAACAATCGCGCCGTCGTTAGCGACCGTCCCCGCGGCGAGAAAGATCAAGGAATGCGCAGTTCGTGGTCCCAAGTGCAGTAGCCAGGCCGCAGCAATCTACTTGCGGCATTGGCTGTATACGCCTTTCAGGACTAGGCCAGGGCAACCCGCCGCACCATTCGTAGGATGTTGCGATCGTTGTCGCGCCGATAGCTCGCTGCATCGGTCAACGCGCGCACGATTTCAAGTCCGATCTTGCCGATTGGCCGCGATTCGACGGACTCATCGAAGGCAGGAGGGGGTTCCGCCAGAGGATCAAATGGCCGGCCGTCATCGGTGAACTCGATACTCAGAATGTCGACTTCGAGCTCGAGTGCGACCTCGGCGGCGCCGGGCTCGGGTCGATCAGCGTAGCCGTACTTCAGCAGATTCGTAAGCAGCTCTTCGAGAATAATCGCTACGCGCGCCTGATCGGCTGCGTCGATCTGACAGCGCTGCGTAAATTCCCCGACGAAATCACTCACTCGCCGCAATGCATCGGCGTCGGCTCGAACTGTCAGGCGCGATTGCATCCTGTCCCGCCGAAGATGGCTTTGCCGTTCCATGACTGCTTCGGCGCTATAGATGTATCTGGTTTTTCGGCTGTTGTCCTGATTGGATGAGGCGAGCTGCTCGCGCTGCGGCGAGCCGCACTTGCAAACCGACCAGTCCGAGCTGGAGACACCACATGCATTCCTACCTCAAATCGCCGACCGTCACTGAGGCTCTGTGTGCCTGCGCGTTGTTACTTCTCATTTCCGTTTTGCCGGCAAGCGCGCAGACCCAGAATGCGCAGATTGCTCAAGTCAAAACCGTCTCCGGGCAGGTTACGATCGTGCGCGGTGATGGCAAATTGCCGGCTAAGGTCGGCGACGCTTTGTTCGAGAAAGATACCATCGAGACGGGCGCCGACGGCGCGGTGGGAATCACTTTTATCGACAACACAGTTATGTCCGCGGGGCCGAACAGCGAGGTGGTGCTCGAAGAGTTCCAATTCGATTCGAGCAACTTCAAGGGCTCGATGCTTACCGATCTGCGCAAGGGAACGTTATCGATGGTATCGGGCGATATCGCGAAAAGCTCCCCAGAGGCGATGAAGGTCAAAACTCCCACCGCGATTTTAGGCGTGCGCGGCACCCGGTTCGTGATCCAGGCCGCCGGCGCCGGCAACTGACATGCGCCGCAGTGTCCTCGCGCTGTTGCTGATTACCGGGCTCGCGGGATGCGCCGCACAACAGCAGGCTTTGTTTGTGGTGTTGCCGAATCCTGACGGAACTTCGGGCGCGATTACCGTCAGCGATGGACAGAACTCGGTGCTGTTGGACCATCCTTATGCGGCCAGCGCCGTTACGGACGGAAAGGTCGCCGCAACGACCAGCGATGCCGCTCAGGTTCAGCAGGTCTTCGGCAGCGCGCTTGCCGCGCAGCCAATTCTTCCCAGCCACTTTCGGCTCTACTTTCTCGAAAACAGTGAGGTGCTGACGCCCGCATCGCAGCAGCAGTACAAGGACGTCTTCGAGGACATCAAGCGCAGGCCCGCATACCAGGTCGAAGTGATCGGCTATACCGACACGATGGGCGAGCAGTCCTACAATCAGGACCTTTCACTCAAGCGTGCGGAAGCCATCAGGAAGGAACTTGAAAACGACGGACTTAACCCAGCTCAATCTCCGTTGCCGGTCGAGGGGATCTCGATCCCGCGGTACCGACCGGCCCGCAGGTTCCGGAACCGAGCAATCGCAGGGTCGAGATCACCGTGCGCTGAGTGAGTCTGCCGAGTCTGTGCCGATCCATCGGATGGCCAGCAGAGTTACGTCGTCGGCATGTTCGGCGGCGGACACGAACCTGCGGATATCGCCCCGGACAAATTCGATGAGATCCCTGGCTCCCGTCACCGGCGCGGACGAGAGCAGGCTTTTCAGGCGTGCCATGCCATAGAACGTATGCCGCTCGTCTTCGGCATCGGTCACCCCATCGGTATACAGCAGCACGATGTCGCCCCGACTGAGCTGGCAGCGCTCGACTGGATAGACAAAATCGTCGACCGCTCCCAACGGCGGCCCGCCTTCTCCCGATAGTTCCCGAAGCTCCGCGCTCTGCCGCAACACGAACGGCGATTCGTGGCCCGCGTTGACGTAGGTGAGCACTCCGGAGGCGAGATCGAGCACTCCGGCAAAGACCGTCACGAACATCATGTGGGCGCCCTCGCCGAACATGTCATTGCTCGCGGTGCCGATTTTCGCATTCGCCTCGGCGAATGCCCGGTCCAGCGCATCGGCATGCCGCTGTGTCGTATCGCGCAGAACCTCTTTGGTCATCGCCATGAAAAGCGCCGCGGGCACGCCCTTTCCTGAAACGTCCGCAATCGCAAACGCGAGCCGATGCGGGTCCAGCAACAGGAAATCGTACAGGTCGCCGCCGACCATTCGGGCCGGCTCGATAAGGGCAAAGACTTCGACCGCCGGCTGCTGCGGAGGTCCGGGAAACTTATGCGGCAGAAGGCCCATCTGAATCGATCGCGCTGCGTTGAGCTCGCCATCAAGGCGGGCTTCCACTTCGCGTTCGTGTTCGAGCTGTTCTGTCAGGAGGTTGCGGGCCGCTTCCGCCGAGCGCAGATTCGCCGCCAGCATCACGCTGAAAACGACCGCGGATGAAACGGCCGGAAAGGTTCCGGCAATGAGCAGATTGAACAGATAGAAACCTGCAAACGCCGTGACGACGATAATCACGACGAGCGCGGCGAATACGATGCTTGCGGCTGCCGGCCTTGAGTAGGGGAGAGCGAAGATCGTCAGCAGGCCACCCACGATCATCGTGATGATTTCGAGCCACTCGAGAAAGTGCGGGCGGCGCAGGAGGTTGCCGGTCAGCATCGATTCGAGCAACTGAGCGTGGACCTCCACCCCTGCCATCAGGCCGAGCGGAGTTTGCTGTAAATCGACCCATCCTTGCCCGGTAACGCCAAGCAGCACGAACGCCCCTTGAAGGTCGCCGGCGGGCTGCGTGCGATCGATAAGATCGGCCGCGGAGAGATATCGGTACTCGAGTGATTTGCTGAAATGCGGATACGCGCGGCCGGTCCTATCGGTCGGAAAATCGATATCGCCCACGCTGACGGACTTGATTCCGCCTACATCTGCAACAATCCCCACGGATCCGGCGCCTGCTGCCACCCGCACCATCTCCAGCGAGAGGGCAGGTATCAGGTTGCCTTCGCCGACGATGAACATCGGCACGCGCCGCACCATGCCATCCGGATCTGGATTGTCGACCAGCGATCCGGCTCCGCGCGCGGCCGCCCTCAACTCCGGCAGACTGCGAATCAGATGCGGATAGTCGGCCAGGAACGGCCGCGGGTCCGCGCCCGACTGACGAATGATCGTGATGCGTGAGGGTCCTGGTGCTACGGGGGTGCTCTGATCGCCAACGCCTATTCCGAGCACTGTCGGGATGCCACGGAACGCATCGGCGAGAGCGGCTTCGTTGTCAGGCAACCTGCCGAGCTCATTTGCGAGCTCGGAGGGGAGATTAGGGATTTCCTTCGCGATATTTTTCGGCGAGTGGCTGTCCGGCTCGGAGAAAATAATATCGACTCCGAGCACGCGTGGGTTTTCGGCCGCGATTTGGCGCACCAGGCGTGCGACGAGCGTTCGAGGCCAGGGCCATTGTCCATATTTCGCGAGGCTATGCTCGTCGATCGCGACGATCCGCACCGGCATCGGCCGGTATTGGCGCGGTATGATCTGCTGCTCGATATCGAAACTGCGAAGCCTGAAGTCCTCAACCGGACGCGGATTGATTATCCGTACCAGCACCAGTAGTCCGAGCACCGCCAGCGCCGGCGCAGATCCAGGCCGCGTCAGGAATCCAGGCAGATGCGCAGGTGGTGGCAAGTTTTGGATTCTGTCAGACGACGAGTTCGAGTCCGTCATAGGCTGAGGAGATGGTCAGCTCATGCCCGGGCCGGACTATATCCGCATAGCGGCGAGTCTCGCCGAGGATTTTCTCGAGCGTCCGATCGTCATGAATGGGCTCATGATGAAACATCACGAGATGCCTGGCGCCTGCCGTGAGCGCGAGTTCGCCCCCGACCATGTTGCTCGAGTGACCCCAGTCTTCCTTCACCGAAATCTGATCGGCTAGCGAATACATGGCGTCGAAGATCAGCACGTCGGCATCGCGGAAGTATTCAATGAACGGACAATCTTCGAGCACGTCGAACTTGTGCTCAGAATCGGTCGAGTAGACGACGGTTTTGCCGGCGCCGGAGAAGCGGTAGCCGTACGAATCGCCTCCGTGATTCTGCAAAAATGGCCGGACCGAAAGGCCCGCGACATCATATGTGCGGCCCGGTTCCATCTCGACGAACTCGATCGTCGCGCCGAGCGTTTTGAAATCGACCGGAAAACCGGGGCTGGAGTGCTGGCGCTGCAGCGCCTCGCGGATGACGTGGTGGCAGCCATGGATGCGGATCACATTGCCCGGAATGTAGGAAGGGGTGAAGAACGGAAACCCCATGACATGATCCCAGTGCAGATGGGACATGAACACGTTGAAGCGATGGTGCTTCCCCGGGCCGTATTTCGCGAGCAGGTTGTTGCCGAACTCGCGGACGCCGGTGCCCAGATCGCAAAGCACGTATTCCTCGCCGCCGGTGACGAGTTCGACGCAGCTCGTATTGCCGCCAAAAGTTCCCGAGACCGAAAATGGCAAACGCTGATCGATGAAAGTATCAACGGATTCCGCCGTGTCCAAAGGCTGATTGCGCGAGGCGACAAGGGCATCGCGAATCTTCGCGCGCACGGCGCGATAATTGAGTGGCGCCGGCAGCGAGCCGCGGGTTCCCCAGAATCGGATCAGCATCGCGATTGATCCTCTCCGCGTAACTTCAGCGTTCAGCGCAAAGCCGCGATCGCCGCTGCGGCACTCTCAAACACTTGTACCACGAGAGAGAAGCGGCTGATTTCAAAAATTTCCTTGACCACGGGCGAGAGCTGGGCTACGCCAAGCCGGCCATTCTTCGCCTTCGACTGTTTTGACGCCATCATCAGGGCACGCAGGCCGGCGCTGGAAATATATTCGACGCCCGAAAAGTCGATCAGGACGGCCTCACTCGACGCGACCGAATTCAGAAGCCTGGTTTGAAACTCGGGACTTGTGTCGTTATTGATGCGCCCAAGGGGGCGCAAGACCAGAATGCCATTGTCACGTTGCTCGCTGATCTCCACGATGCCCTCCGGTTTCGCGGCAACCGAGCCGATCCGTTCACTGATTCGGTGCTGATTTTCGATCTTTCCGCCGAAGCCCGCAAGCCAGCTTCCCAGCTCCGAGGCGGAACGACCGCACGGAGCGGAAGGCCGCCAGGTTTGGAAGGCCGTCGATTGACGCTAGTGTTATGTCTCTGAAGTAAATGTAGCGTTTGTTCGTCTATTCAGCATGGGCGTAAAGAAATGCTGGGTGGAAATAAGCGGAGCAGATCGAGCCGAATTGGAGCACTGGTTGCGGGCACAGA
>JBKQNE010000137.1:0-28226 GCA_052146355.1 Binataceae bacterium (SeqCode)
TCTGTGCCCGCAACCAGTGCTCCAATTCGGCTCGATCTGCTCCGCTTATTTCCACCCAGCATTTCTTTACGCCCATGCTGAATAGACGAACAAACGCTACATTTACTTCAGAGACATAACACTAGACACCGCTATCGATATCTTTCGCTCGCTTGCGGAGCTAGCGGATCGTGGAACGGTACCGATGATTCTCAGTGATCTGGGAACCGCTCTCTCGACGAGAGCCGCCGCTCGTCGAAATATCCGCGAAGCGAGCGAGGCCATACATGTTCTCGAGTCCGCTGTAAAATTGACCCCCGCCAACTCCCCTTTCCGAGCAATCATCATTAACGGATTGGGGGTGGCATGGCGCGTACACTTCAATCTAACAAAAGATGATGCAAGCCTCAAAAAGGCAACCACTGTATATCGTGACGCGGCTGCCGCCGCGGAATCAATCTCCGTTGTAGAAATGCTGAGGATCGTCCACAACTGGGGCGATTGGGCCTTTGACCGTCTTGCTTGGACAGAGGCGTCGGAAGCCTACTCGATTGCAATTGGTGCCATGCATCGCCTTACGCGAGGACAACTCCTGCGAGAAGACAAGGAACGCATTTTAGCTAGGTTTTCAGATGTTCCAGCGCGATTCGCGTTCGCCGAGGCCGAACTGGGCCGTGTCGAGGGAGCGGTCGAAGCGTTCGAAGCCGGCCGCGCATTACTCATGTCCGAAGCATTGGATCTGCAAGAGACTGACTTCGCAGAGTTAGCGGCAACGCGTCCAGATCTATTCAAGAGATACTCAGACTCGGTTTCCAAGATTTCGGGCTATCGGGCAGTAAGTAGACCTGCAGCTGAAGTGCTCCAAGGCAACGCGCCAGCCAAGCTAGAGAAAGTCGTGGCGGAAATTCGTAGAATTCCTGGCTACGAAGGCTTTCTCAAAACCGTGCCGTTCGATGAAGTTGTGTCGCTTTCGCGACAGCGGCCGATCGTCTACCTAGCAGCAACACCGCGTGGCGGTTTCGCTCTGATCGTAAGGGCGGAGAAACCGCCGTCGTACTTACATCTCAGCGAACTCACCACCGAAGAGTTGAGAGCGCGAGAATCCCAGTTCTTGGCGAGCTATCAAAGCTTTCAGCGCGATGGTACGTCGTCGTCCTTCTTCGAGACTCTGGATGACCTGACAATCTGGCTCTGGCACATAGGGATCGGGGCCGTCGTAGACGAACTGAGCGATTGCGACAGCGTGTGGATCGTGGCTGGCGGCTTACTGGGATGTCTTCCAATCCACGCCGCGTGGGCAAACGGCGAAAGACGTCCCTCTCAAAGGCGATATGCTTCAGATCACTTGGCATTTGCCTACCTTCCAAACGTACGGTCTGCGGTACGCCGACCCGTTCGCCGTGCGGCCGGTGGATTATCACTGATCGTCGAACAACCGCAACCAATTACTGGCGCATGGCTCGCGGGCGCGGCGGCGGAAGCCGCCTTTGTACGGAGCTGCGTTGCAAGCGAGACACTGGCCGGTCATAGGGCCACCCGCGATGCGGTTCTCGCTGCCCTCGCAGTCCGCAGACCGGTTCTGCACTTCTCGGGGCACGCGGCAGCTAACCCCCTCGATCCTCTGCAAAGCGGCTTCTTGGTGGCTCATGATCTTTGGGTAACGGTCGGGGACCTTATCAAGAGCCGTTGCGAGATCGGACTCGCTGTCATTTCTGGTTGCGAGACCGGCATGATCGGACTTTCACTCCCGGACGAAGCTATCGGTCTCCCCGTGGGTTTGGTTCAAGGCGGTGCGTCGACAGTGGTCGCCACCCTTTGGGAAGTGCAGGATGACGCAGCTTTTCTTATAATGTCAAAGTTCTACGAGCTACGGAGCATGACGGCCGACGACGCCGCTGCACTGAGAAACGCCCAAATGTGGCTTCGCGCCGCAAGCTGCGCGGAACTTAAGGCATACTTGTCTTCTTTACCCTCGACAGTGCGGCATCGTTTGAAAGCAGAATCAATCGTACCTGCTGACGGCTGGGGAGACGAGCTCAAATGTCCCTTTGAGCACCCCTTCTATTGGGCGGCCTTTCAACTAGTCGGCTCAGGATTGTTGTCTCAAGCTCCGCGGATATCGCGACAACGAGCGCCTCGTCCCAATTCTGCGCAGCGTGGAAGGTATTCTAGATCTCGTGAATAGGTGCCTATGGCCTTACTCCACTGAAGTATCCCAGCTATTAATAGAAGGTAGTACCTGTGGGAAGCCAGGCAGCTATGAACCGGGCACGATTCACAGATAATCCCGATTCTGAAGGAGGCAGAGACGGGGTAGAAGTACCCGAGTTGTGCCGATCTCGGATGCGACGTTTCTACACTTGGGGCAACAAGTACGGCGGGCTTGAAATCTCCGAGGTGCGCCGGCTGCGCCAGGTCGAGAACCGGCGGCTTAGCGTGATCGTGGCAGGCAAGGCGCTCTCCCTATCCGGGCGCTGAATGATCTGCTTTCAGAAAACGGCTAGGGCCCGTGGTGAAGCGCAAGCTGGTGATTGAAGTCATGACGACGCATCATCTGTCGCAGCGTCGCGCCTGCGGGTTGATCGGCATCACACGTTGGCCAACATCACGCCGGTCGACCGGCCGTAGGGGGTAATCGGCGGCTAGCGCGACAGGATGGTGTTTAGTTCCTCCACGACAGCGATCATCTTTGTGATCCGATCATCGAGTGGCTTCTGTTCGAGCTTCGGAACTTCGCCGAAGCCTCGCATGTATTTGGAGGTCGCTTCGATCAAATCGATTGCCACGGTGGTCAGTTTCACGGTGAACCGGCGGCGATTGGAGATGACCTGCGGTTCCAGGCCGTAGCGCTCTTTCACGATTCGGATTTCGCGGCGCAACTCCTGGATTCGAGCTTTTAGCTCCAGACGCGCGGAATGAGGGTCGTCGCGGCGGCTGGCGCCTGCGTCTTGACGCTCCCCGTTCTCAACCAGGCAACGAGTGCGGGTGATGGCGCGTAAGCGGGCCGAATTGGACGCTAGGTTGGTTTAAGTTGCTCGGCGCGTCTCATCCAGCCGCTCATCCCAAGAAGGCGGAACTGCTCGGCGGCGCTCGCGAGTAATGTCAGCGCTTTGTCGGGTACCGCTCCATTACCGGCGCGGAAATACATCAACGATTGATCGAAGTCGGCGATCGCGCGGAACGGCCGTGCCCCTTGCTCGTCAAAAACGTCGCGCGCTTTGGCAAACCATTCGGTGGCTTCCTCAACGCGGCCCTGAAGTGCGCACAGACGCGCAAGCGAAAGGCGGCTGTCGCTTAGCGGGGACCGGAAATCAGGTGCGAGCACCTTGAGACGGATGTTGCGCTCCACGGTTTCGGCGTGGGTGTTCGAATTGAGTATCCAAAGGGTAGCTGCAGCGATGCAGGCGGTTAAGGAGTAGGTCGGGTCCCATGGCGCGCCGCGTTCCAACGCAGCAGGGATCAAACTGATGCGTTGCAACGCCAGTTCGGGCTGGCCGACCTGAGCCAGTACGTAAGAGGCGTAGGCATTGATGCCCGCGGCGGCCCATTTGCTCTCTGCTCCGGGTCCCTGCAGAAACGCCTGGGCGGCAGGATTCGACATCAAATGCTCCCACCCCTCGTCGAGCGCGTAGTTCATTTCACACTGCGCCGCAATGAAGTTGAGCAGGCCGACGCTGTTGGGGGTGGTCATCCGCGCCGCAAGTTTCAGCGCCCGGTCGAGCGCAGCTTGGGCCTCGGTGAAGTTGCCCAGCGCGATATGACAGCGCGCCACGTCGGCCCATCCTCTGGTCGCGGTGGCAATAGCACCGCGTTGCTCGTCGTCTGCGGCTTCCCGCTGCTGCATGGGCAGGCAGCGGCGGTAATCGCCGGCAAGCATCAGGATCACCCTTGCCGGAAGCAACGTATCCTGCAGGACCTCCTCCCGCGACTGAAAGGGCATCTCGAAATTCCTGGTTGCGAGTTGCTCGCGAGGGAGACGTTTCAAGACCCTGTAGAGTTCGCGGTTTTCGACCGAATCGATCCGAATGCCGGGATTGTCGGGATCCGCAGCCTCCCTGCGGAACGTATCGAGTTCCGTCAGGCTGGCCCATACGACATCCCGTGTTTCGCCAATGCACTTGAGCCCTTCGGCCGCCATTTCCCACGCCGCAAGTTGGCATCCGGCCCTTAGCATCATACGCGCGGTTTGCTCGTAGAACTCCGCCGCCGCTCGAGGACCTTCGCGGGAAACGACGATTTCCCCGGCTTGCCGAGCGAGTTCCAGAGCCTCATCATTGTTCAAGGTCCAGGCCAAAGCGACCGCGCGGCGGCCAAGCAAGCTCGCACGCCGCGGATCATCGGAAGCAATCAGCTCCAGTGCGATTCGTAGAAACGCATTGATATCATCGTGGGCGTAAGCAGCCTCGGCATTGTCCGCCGCCGCAATCGCGTACTCCGCGCCTCGTGACGGGCGCGATGCAGTCGCACCGCGCCAGAAATGATAGGCAAGTTCGGCAGCGTGAGTTGCGGTCCGCTCGCTCCACGCGCGCTCCATCTCCTCGGCAATTTTGCGGTGCAGCCGGGTGCGGCGCGCCGGGTTCATTTCCGAGTAGAGGGTGTGGCGAATCAGCGCGTGGGTGAAATCGAAGGTATCGGGCTTGGAACCCGGCCGCAGCAACTGCGCGTCGAGCGCCTCATCGATTGCGTCCAGGGTCGCGTCCTCATCCAGCCCCGCAACTGACGCTGCGACATCGATTTCAAACGATCCGTTGAAGGCCGACGTCACGCTCAGCAGCCGGTTGGCGTCCTCGGACAGCCTAAGCAACCGTTGCCCAATTACCTGACGGACGCCCTCCGGAATTGCGAGTTCCGCTATCTCGAGGCTGGTACCCCATCCCAAGCCGTTGCGCAGAATCTTGCCTTCCTCAACCAGATGCAGGAGCAGCTCACGAAAGAACAGCGGATTGCCCTCGGTCGCTTCCTGGAAACCCTTGACCAGCTCCGGGGGGGCATCCTCATCGCCGATCATCTTGAGCAGACTTGCGAGTTCGTCGCTGTGAAGGCCGATGAGGGTAATGGTTTCACAATTCGGATCGCGGGCCAGGCCAACAAGCGCAGTGGAGAGCGGATGAGCACGGCCCACCTCTGCGTCTCTATAGGCACCGATGAGAAGAATCGGACTACCGCTGGTGAAGCGCGAGACATGATTGAGGAGGGCGACTGTCCCGCGATCGGCCCAATGCAAATCGTCGAGAATGAGCACGAGCGGCGCGTGGCGCGACGCGCTCAAAAAGAACTGCGCCACGGCATCGAACAGCCTGAAGCGTTCCTCATCCTTGTCCAAGGTGACCGGTTCAGAAAGACCCTCAAATTTCTGGTACAGCTCCGGCGCGATGTGGGCGAGAATCCCGGCCCGCTTTCCGACGGTTTCGGCGAGTTCCGCTTGCGCGGCTTCGCGGACGTACGTGGCTAAGATTTCCGCGAAGGGTCCGTAGGGCGGCTGCCATTCGCCGTCATAGCACGCGCCTCGCAATACGACCGCGCCGGCCTCGGCTGCCTGACCGGCAAACTCTTCGAGCAGGCGTGTTTTGCCAATGCCCGGCTCACCGCGAAGCATCAACACTCCGCCGCGTCCGTTGACGGTTTCGTTGAGCCTGTCTGACAGGCGCTTCAACGGCCCCGCGCGACCGATGAAAGGCGTGCGGTTCAGTAACGCGACGGGGTCGTTCTGCTCGTACAGAGCCTCGCACACGCCAACGGGCGCGAGCAGGTCCTTCAGCTTCAGGTCGCCGCGATCCCGAAATTCAAACGAATGCCTGGACGCGAGCAGATCGGAGATCATGCGGCTGCATAGGATCTGACCACTGCCCGCAGCGTCACAAAGGCGCCGGGCAGTAGCGACTGGAAGGCCGAAGTAGCCGTTGTCGCGACGGATCGACTCGCCGAGATGAATACCGATTCTCATCTCCAAGCGCGCGCCCCCACCAGGTGCGCGTGCGGTCTGCTGCATGGTGATCGCGCAACGCACCGCGTTGGCCGCTGACGAGAACCCCGCCAGTACGCCATCACCCAGCCATTGCAGCTCTTTTCCCCCGTTGGCATCGATGGCGTCGCTCAGCAGTCTATGATGCAGGTGGAACAACCGGTGACCCGCCTCGTCGCCTACGCGTTGCAGGTGCTCGGTTGAATGTACGAGATCGGTGAGAACGACGGTCAGAGTCTCTGCTTGGGACATCGCCTCCACCTGCAAACCCACTCGAAAACCGGTACTCGAGACGATCGAGGTTTGGTCTGTGATTAACTGACCTGACGGCCGGCTCGTTCAAGACGTTGAGAACCGGTCCGCTCCAGCGCTTGAGAAAGGTCCTTATTAAGTTGCTCGGCGCGTCTGATCCACCCGCTCATCCCAAGAAGGCGGAACTGCGCGGCGGCGCTTTCGAGTAATGTCAGCGCTTTGTCGGGTACGGCTCCATTACCAGCGCGGAAATACATCAACGATTGATCGAAGTCGGCGATCGCGCGCAGGGGCCGTGCCCCTTGCTCGTCAAGGACCTCTCGTGCCCTGGCGAACCATTCGCCGGCTTCATCGAGGCGACCCTGAAGTGCGCAGAGACGCGCCAGCGACAGGCGGCTATCGCTCAGGGGAGACCGGAAGTCAGGCGCCAGCACTTTGAGGCGGATGTTGCGCTCAACGATCTCGGCGAGCGCGGTCGAATTGAGCATCCACAAGGTAGCCGCCGCGATGCAGGCCGTGGAACAAAAGGTCCGGTCCCAGGGCGCGCCGCGTTCTAACGCTGCCGGGAGCAGAGCCAGGCGTTGCAAGGCTAGTTCGCCTTGACCGATCTGAGTCAGCAAGTAGGAAGCGTAAGCATTAATCATCGCGGAGGCCCACTTACTCTCTGGTCCCGGATCCTGGATAAACGCGAGAGCGGCAGCATCCGCCATGAGCTGCTCCCATCCTTCGTCGGTCGCGTAGTGCATTTCGCCCTGGGCCGCAACCAGGCTCAACAGGCCGACGGGACTGGGTGTCGTCATACGCGCTGAGAGTTTCAGCGCACGATCGAGCGCAGCTTCAGCCTCCGCAAAATTGCCCAGCGCGGTATGACAGCGCGCCACGTCGGCCCATCCTCTGGTCGCCCTGGCGATCGCACCGCGTTGCTCATCCTCGACTGCTTCGAGTTGCTGCATGGGCAGGCAGCGCCGGAAATCGCCTGCCAGCATCAAAAGCACCCTCGGCAGCGGCGCCGAGTCTCGGACGACGTCGGCGCGGGAATCGAAGGGCGTTTCGAAATTCCTGATCGCCAGTTGCTCAGGGGGAAGATGTTTCAGGACGCTGTACAGCTCGCGGTTTTCGTCCGAATCGATACGGATGCCGGGATGATCGGGATCAGCGGCCTCTTTGCGGAAGGTATCGATTTCGGTGAGGCTTGCCCATGTGAGATCGCGCCGCTCGCCCAGGTGCTCGAGTCCCTTCGCCGCCAATTCCCATGCCGCCCGGGTACAACCTGCGCTCAGCATGGTGCGTGCGGTTTGCTCGTAGAATTCCGCCGCCACTTGAGGACCCTCGCGGGCAGCGACGAGTTGCCCCGCCTGGTGAGCGAGTTCCAGCGCTTCGTCATGGTTCAAGGTCCAGGCCAGCGCAACCGCGCGGCGACCAAGCAAGCGCGCGCGGCGCGGGTCGTCGGGAGCCAGCAGCTCCAGTGCAATGCGAAGAAACGCGCCGACATCATCGTGGGCATAAGCAGCCTCGGCATTGTCCGCCGCGGCGATCGCATACTCGGCGCCGCGCGGCGGATGTGATGCAGTCGCACCGCGCCAGAACTGGTAGGCGAGTTCGGCAGCGTGAGCCGCGGTCCGCTCGCTCCACGTGCGCTCCATCTCCTCGGCAATTTTGCGGTGCAGCCGGGTCCGGCGTGCCGGGTTCATTTCCGAGTACAGGGTGTGGCGAATCAGGGCGTGCGTGAAATCGAAGGTATCGGGGTTGGAACCCGGCCGCAGCAACTGCGCGCCGAGCGCCTCATCGATTGCGTTCAGGGTCGAGTCCTCGTCCAGCCCCGCAACTGACGCTGCGACATCGATTTCAAACGATCCGTTGAAGGCCGACGTCACGCTCAGGAGCCGGTTGGCGTCCTCGGACAGCCTAAGCAACCGTTGACCAATTACCTGACGGACGCCCTCGGGGATCGCGAGCTCCTTGATGTTCAGGCCGCCGCCCCATCCGGATCGGTTCTTCAGAATCTTGCCTTCCTCGAACAAGAGCAGCAGCAGTTCGCGAAAGAACAGCGGATTGCCTTCGGTCGCTTCGTTCAAGGCCTTGACCAACTCGGCGGGAGCTTCCTGATCACCGATCATCTTGAGCAGGCTCGCCAGCTCTTCGCTCTGAAGGCCGCCAAGGGCGATGGTTTCGAAATTCGGGCTCCGGCCCAAAGCCGCAAGCACCGCGGAAAGCGGGTGAGCCCGGCCCACCTCCGCATCCCGATAGGCGCCAATCAGGAACATCGAACTATCGCTGGTGAAGCGCGAAACATGATTGAGCAGGGCAACCGTCCCACGGTCAGCCCAGTGCAAATCGTCAAGAATCACGAGCAGGGGCGCGCGGCGAGAAACGCTGACAAAGAACTGCGTCACGGCATCAAAGAGCCTGAAGCGTTCCTCTTCCTTGTCCAGACTGACTGGCTCGGCGATACCCTCCAATTTTTCATGCAGCATCGGCGCGATGCGTGCGAGAATGCCCGCCCGCTTTCCAATCGCCTGGCTGATTTCCGCCGCCGACGCATCGCGCGCATACGATGCTATGATTTCGGCAAACGGGCCGTAGGGCGGCTGCCACTCGCCGTCGTAGCACGCGCCTCGCAGCACCATCGCGCCGCGCTGGGCTGCGTGATCCGCAAATTCCTGGAGCGTACGAGTCTTGCCAATCCCCGCCTCGCCGCGGAGCATGGCCACGGCGCCGCGCCCATTGAACGCTTCATCGAGCCTTTTGGACAGGCGCTCAAGTTGCGTGGCACGGCCGACGAACGGGGTGCGGGTCAACATCGCGAGAGGGTCGTTGTGCTCGTAGGTCACTTCACAAAGACCGATCGGGGTGTTGAGCCCCTTGAGCTTGACCTCACCTAGATTGCGGAATTCAAACGAATTCCTCGACGATAAGAGTTCAGCGATGATCCGGCTGCACAGAATCTGGCTGCCGGTCGCGGCGTCACAAAGACGGCGGGTTATGACAATGGGAGTGCCGAAATAGCCGCTATCGCGCCGGAGTACCTCACCGAGATGTATCCCGATTTTCATCTCGAAGCGGGTGCCTGCACCCGGCGCACACGCGGTTTGCTGCATGGTGATGGCGCAGCGCACCGCGTTGGCCGCAGACGAGAAGGCGGCCAGTACTCCGTCCCCCAGCCATTCCAACTCCGTTCCGCCACTGGCTTCGATCGCGGCGCTCAACAGCCGATGGTGAACCCGGAAAAGCTGATTCGAAGCTTCGTCGCCGTCTCGCTGCAGGTGTTGGGTGGAGCTGACCAGGTCGGTGAAAAGGATTGCGAGGGTCTCTGATTGGGGCATCGCATTACCTTCGAACACGCTTCGATCGACCAGCCGGCGCAAGTTCACTGGTTCGAGTTTGGAATGCGATCATGTTCGTCTTGCGGTCAGGGTCGGTTCATCACGCGGAGCGCCCGGTCAATCTATAATTACTTATATTCTATCATATTAGATTATACCAAGACACAGTAGGCGAATACGGCCAGGCGAGTGCGTGAGCGCGGCTGGCTTCGATTCGAGCGGTGCAATTCCGATGATCGACTGACCATGCATCGCGTTGACGACCGTGCTCGGGTTCGCCGTTGGCGTGGCATTTCCCACCTACAAGATGGTCGCACTGAACCCGATTGGCCGCGATCGGAAGTGTGCGCCAGGCGGCTGCGTCTTGACGCGCGGAAGCTTTACCGGGTACGTGTTCTCGATGTGTAGGTGTGTAGTTCAGCACATCGAATGATCCTGAGCGTTTCACGAACTGTTCGTAGCGCAAGAGCGCTTCTCCCCGGCAAGGAATTCACGAGGAACTCAAATGAACGCGGCAATTCGTATCGACCCTGAGACAGGCCTGAAAGTCTTCAACACGCGCGCGGCCAAGGCATCCGAAAAGATTGCGGGCAAGGGTTACTCGGTCCTGGCCGATCAGAAGATGAAGGAGCTGCCGGAACTGCCGCCCGGCGCGACCTTCAATGCCGAAGAGCAGGCCAAGTACCTGGCGTTCAAGGAAGCCCGCCGCGGCGCAGCCGACTACATATCTATGGAGGGTGAGTTCAAGAAATATCTGGACGACGTCTATTCGGAGCCGCCGATCCCGCGCGAAGCGCTGACCGACGAGTGCGAGATCCTGGTGGTCGGCGGCGGCTTCGGAGGACTGCTGCTGTGGCACAAGCTGAGCCAAGCCGGCTTCACCGACGTGCGTTTCTGCGAAAAGGGCGGCGACGTCGGCGGCACCTGGTACTGGAACCGCTACCCCGGTATCGCGTGCGATGTCGAATCGTACAGCTACCTGCCGCTGCTCGAGGAGATGGGGTACGTCCCATCGATGAAGTTCGCCTCGGGTTTCGAGATCCTAGAATACTGCCAGAAGATGGCGCAGAAGTTCGGGTTCTACGACCATTGTCTGTTCCACACGACGGTGGAGGCGACGACCTGGGACGAGGCATCGGGCCGCTGGATCGTGGAGACGGATCGCGGCGACAAGATGCGCGCGCGTTTCGTACTCCTGGCCAACGGCATCCTGACGACACCGAAGCTGGCACGCATCGCGGGCATGGAAAAATTCCAGGGCGCATCGTTCCACACCTCGCGCTGGGACTACAACATCGACCTGCGCGGCAAGACGGTCGGCATCATCGGCACCGGCGCGACGGCAATACAGGCGGTGCCGGAACTCGCCAAGATAGTAGGGCAACTCTACGTGTTCCAGCGCACGCCGTCATCGGTGGACGTGCGCGATCAGCGCGCGACGACGGAGCAGGAGCGGGCGACCTGGGCCAATGAGCCCGGATGGGCGCGGGCAAGGCGCGCGCGCTTCTCGAAGATATCGGCCGGCCGCAGCGCTATCCAGGCCAACGACGACTACCTGGCGGGCAAGATCAAGGACATCAGGGAGCCCAAGAAACACGACCGTCCGTTGCCCCCCGAGGAGCTGATCCAGAAGCAACTCGATTCCAACTTCCGCATCATGGAGCAGATTCGGGCGCGGGTGGATGCGATCGTCAAGGACCCGAAGACGGCGGCGGCGCTGAAGCCGTACTACCCGTATGGCTGCAAGCGGCCGACCTTCCACGATGAATACCTGCCGACGTTTAACCAGCAGCACGTCCATCTGGTGGACACAGCGCCGCGGGGAGTGAGCGAGATCAACGAGCGCGGCGTCGTCCATGAGGGGGTTGAATATCCACTGGACGTGCTGATTTACGCGACCGGGTTCACGTGGATGGGCACCTCAACCTTCAACATGGTCACGGGCCGCGGCGGCCGCACGCTGAAGGAAAAGTGGGAGACCGAGGGGACCAAGACGTTCCTGGGCCTGCACAATCACGGCTTCCCCAACCTGTTCATCGTCACCGGTCCGCAGGGCGGAGGCGGCAGCTTCAACTTCACCGACGCGATCGACGCGCACGGGGACTATGTGGTGTGGATGCTGCAGACGATGCGGGAGCGCGGCTGGCGCATCGTCGATGTCCGCAAGGAGCCGGAAGAGGCGTATGCGGAGCATTGCCGCGACGTCGACATCGCGACCGCGCCGCTGCGCGATTGCATCTCCTATTACAACGGTGAAGGCAACGCTGCGCCGGGGAGCCTGGCGTATTACGGCGGCGGCAAGTGGCACAAGTACCGCGTCGCGGCACAATCAACGCTGGAGCCCTATCTGTTCGAAAGCGGAGAGCCGGCTTCGTTGACGGGCAAATGAAGAACGCGCCTGGCGGGACCTGAACGGTAGTCCCGACAGCTGGATTTCGTTCGCTCTATTTAGGTTGGCCTCCTGGGCGAGCGCGCCGTCGCTGCTGTCGGAAAGGGACGAGCCATCGCGCCAGAATCGTGCCGGGCTACTCGTTGCAGGGGACGACCGGAGTCGCTTCGCGATGGCCCGTGAACCATGTCCGCGCCAATGAAAAATCCTTGCCTTTCCAACGCCACTCATCATGCCGTACGCAAGGACCTGACTCTGGGCATCCGGCAGGGTGCTCTACCGACAGAAGAAGATGGCTAGTAGTAAATCCGCCCGAATCGATCGCTTCCAGGCATTCCCACTCGGGGTCGTCCGCAAGCCATTGCCAGCGTCCTTCGGGGGTCCTTCGAACGAGATACCAAGGCTCATCACCAACGCTTGGCCAGTTGGCGAGCGCGAAGAGCATCGCAGATCCCCCGCCGTCAGCGAACTCTATGCATCTTAGCCGAGAGAGCGGCCACCTTCTCTTTTCCTGGTCAGGTTCTCGCGGATATTCCGCGTCTGACGCATCGACCGCGACTATCGCCTTATGCGCCGCGGATACTGAGCACTCGGGTGACGCGTCTGGTAGATCGCCTCGGTTGGTCAGCCGCACTGACACATAATCCTTCCCATTCCAGACACGAACAGTGCTCCATTCCTTCCATGGATGGAAAGCGTTTCCATTCCATCGCCAGATTTCGTGCGATGTGCCCATATCTTCATCGATTCGCAGCGCGCCGTTGCTCGAAAGACTGAATTTCGCATCGTAGTGGAAGGGGAGATTTTGAATCAGCAACCATCCCTCGGGAATTTTCTGGAACACGATCAGGAAGCTGGCGTGCGTGAAGCCCGTTTGAAACGCGACTATTCCGCTGCGCGTTAGCTCGCTGCAGAGCACGCTTTCAAGGAAGCTCTGCCTGGGAGGAACGAATGGTTTCCGCTCTACCCCGCCACCGGAAGAGGTGCAGTATGAAACCGCTTCCTGCAGACCGCATGAAGGATCGTCTAGCTGGTCCTCCGGCCGGAGCGGTATCTTCTGAACCTGACCCAAGGCCACGATTGGATTTGAAGGAGAGTCTACGATGATTCCCAACTCCCGTAATGAACGGTTGTCGGGTGCCGTTGGACTTGCGTTCGTCATCCGGTCGTAGGCCGAGAATGACTCCTGCGTGCACGCGTGAACGACGGGTCTACCCTCAGCGGCAGCAACAGTGCAGGTCAAGAACGAACAGAAAATCGACGGAACCAACAAGGCGAAGACGACTCTCGTCAGCGGAACCCTGCAATCGGACCGTTGGTTGAATTGTGATACGACAGCCATCACCCCTTAATCATACACCGGGGCTGGCAACAGCGAGGTAGTCGTGTCGGTCACTGAACGTATCGCCACGACGTCGCGGAATAATTTCCTTCCCGCCTCTTAGGTTGGCGTCCCGAGCGAGTGCGCAATCGTCAAATTATGCGGGTATTGACCGGTTTTATGGCTCCCCGGGCCGGATTCGAACCAGCGACCCGACGGTTAACAGTTGTAATTGGCGAAAACTCCAGAGCCTCGTGAACTGTATGTAAAATGCGCATAACCCTTGGGAGAGAAGGGCTTCGCGCGCTCGTCGTACTATCGTCACCGATACTGACGGAACCGGATGTGATGCAAGAAACGTTTTCCACTGCCGGAAATCTGCCGGAAATTTCTAGTACAGTAGCGGCGTGTCAGGACAAACGATGATCGGTTACTGGCGACTGTGGCCGTTGCGCTTATCGCGCTCGACGCGATCGCCGAGGAGCGTACCTGCTGCGCCAGTGTAGAACGCCGCATCCGAGATCGCCTCGCGCCGGAGTGAGCTCCGTCACTTTCGCTCCAGCCTCGGCCTCTCTCAGGATTGCCATGATCTGCTCTTCTGAGAATCGTGTGCTTTTCATGCCTGCCTTCCTCCTCATAAGTGACAAGGCCTCTAGTTCGCGACGGACCCAACGCCGAACGCAGACCCGTCCCTCTTCAGTTAGGGCATACTCCACCTTCGGCGGAACTTCCGGATAGACCTACCGAGTAATAACACCATTCTCCTCGAGATCTCGGAACTGATGGATCAGCATCTTTTGAGAAATACGCGAGACTAGGTTCCGCGGGTTTCAAATGAATCGCAGAACTAGGTAACCGGGATTTGCTTTTCAGTAAGCCGACGCCGAAGGTGTGCCGTATCGTTGTAGCCATGAGCTGAGCATAGTTTTCCACACCTTTACCGCCAGTCAACCATAACCTGTGGTCCCCAGTCTTGCGGAGAAATATGCAAGGAAGAGGTGTTGCCGGCGTGCAAGGCTACGCTACAGGTTATCTCCGGGCGGTAGGTGTGCCTATTTTGTTTTAGCCGCTCCGCTGCTTGCGACGGTGTCTGCGGCTCCCAGCACCGCCGTAACCGCTGTGATGAAGTTATTGAACGCTTGATTCTTCTGGATCGCTGTACCCAGCAAAGTAAGTGCGTCCTGAAGCTGTTTGACATCGGTCGCGGTCGGCGGCGACACGGTTACGGTCGACGCATTGGCATTCGCCCGTATCGCAGACAAAATGGTGATGTCCTTGCTGATGGCGGTCAACCATTCCGTAATTTGCTCCTGTTGCGTGGAAATGTCTGGGCCGTTGGGGTCCAGGGAGTAATTTCGGACATCATTAAACCGCGCCTGAAGGTTTCCGATCGCAGTATCCAAAGGTATGTCAACGGACATGGCTGCCTCCTAGGGCTCATTTCACTTGGCTGATTTGCCGGACTGTTGAACCTTTTGCTGAACCTGCTGACCGAAGGTAACAACATTCTTTAACTCTTCCTGGCTGGACTGCCCTGATTGGAGAACCTGCAGATCGTGTCGAACGTCCGTGAGGTTCTGAGACTGCGCATTTACCGTCGCGACACTGTTCGGTAAGGTCGTCGCTGCTGCCACCTTGACCTGATCAGCTGCGGACACACTCGCCTGCACTGCTTTGATCATTCCGTACGAAAAATCCCGTACCTCGGGCTTTTGAGTTCGACCTCCGTCCTTGATCACTTGAGCCTGGAAATCCTGGATGCGCTGAAGCTGAAGGACTGCAGTACTCGTGATCTCTTCTCTATCCGCCGACGCCTGGAGGATTCCCAGCATCTCGCTGCGGTACGCATTTTCCTGCGCGACCTTGGAATCGACTTCGTTCTGGTAAGCTGCGGTCTGACCCAAAGTGACACGAGCAGTCTGCTCAAACTGGGAATGACCGGCGCATCCCGCGGAGCAAGTGAGGGTCCAGCACCCGAGGAGTAGCAGGCGAACTCGTAGTCTGTTTCGCATCACTTAGAACACTCCCGCCGCGACAAACGACAACGCAACCGTTTGTGCCGCGCGAATCAGGTTGGCGATCTCGTCAGACGTAATGCCATTTTGCTGGTAGGTCACCAGGCCCTGGATGCCGAGCTCAATCAACTGTTGACGTTCTTGCGCGTTGGCCGCTGACACTTGGATGGAGTAGGAATGCTGAAGGCTGACTACGTTTTCCTCAAGCAGCTCCAGCCGATCGAGAACTATTGTCTCATCGAGGGCATAGTCGCTCACGACGTGCGAAGCGTTGTAGATACCTTCGCTCGCTACTTTCCCTTTCGGTGTGTTTTGGCTCGCTTGGGGCGATAAGGCGTTGAGGGTATCGAGCACGGTGTCTCTCTGTGGTGCTACCTTCAAAACCTGTTGTAGTTGCACGAGAGTATTGGTGGTGGTCTGGCAGATAGCGGCGTCCGCGAGACCCGCCGAGATGACGTTTTGGAGCGCGCGCAGATATTGCAAACGCACGTTGAGGCGCTGAGACTCGCTTCGTGTCGCGTCGGCAGCAACTGACAGGATTACCAGCGAGAGGCCGGGTTGGCTTTTAGGATCGAATTGCCCGACCGTGACATCGCGAACGTATGACAGGTCGCCATTTTGAAGCTGTCCCTTTATTGCCGGAAGTTCCGCTTCTACGGTCGATGACTTTTGGCCGAATTGACCATTGGCGTATGTGATAGTGGTTACCGGAGCATTCAAGATGTCCGGAGCGTTCTGCTTTAGTGAAGTAGTAGGGTCTTTGGATGAGGAGGCATTGGCGATGGTCTTGATTGATTCTTGGAAAAGCACCCTGTTCGCTTCGAGTTCGTTCTGTTTTGCTACGGTGGTGCTGATCGAATTGTCGATCGCTTTCTGCTGATCGCCTGCAGTTGTGATTTCTTCTGGGGTGATGGATGCGGCCTCAAGGGCGAGGTTTAGCCTGCTCTGCAGGTCGCTCGTCAAAGTCTTGCGTTCCGCGTCATTTGACAGCAGCTCGGTTCGCAACTGCTGCCACGTCTTGTCGGGAAGCGATAAGACCACCGCTTGAGCATGCAGATCGCTCTGCCTCTCGAAATCCTCCTGAAGGACAGATTCGAGCTTTTGCTGGTTGTCGAGCATCGCCTGAAAGGGCGTCGGCGTACTCTTTTCAAACGCGCTGAATTTTTGCGACGCATCGGTCGCCGTCTTAAGTTGGGAGTCGTTCTGGAGGTACACGCAGGACGCGACCGAGCCGGAAACAGCGAGGAAAAGCGCAACTCGAGATAATGCGTCGGCGGCGTATCGAACGAGTGTTCTCGAAACTGGGGCAGTCGCGAACCTTGGAGTTGCTCCGGCCACTTCTCTTCCCCTTTTTGAACTGTGCCAGAAGCTAGACGACCGAGAGTTATCACGGCCTCGAAAGAATGTCCATCGAGGATCGGTCGCCCTCATTCGTGGGCGTATGTTGAAGCCTTCACTGACTGCGCTCTTGCGTCTGCCGCCGTGTCGCCCTTTTCGTTGAACCACTACACGCTGTTGCAAAAGACGCCCCCGTTGTCCTTTTACAGAGGAGCCGAAGAGGATGCACGCCCGCAGAGATACGGCTATTATGAGAAGAGGTGATGGTTTGGAGATAACCCGCCCAGATTCCGCGCAGATCTCGAGGTTACTGAGCAGATATGCGCCAGTACAGCTCGAGGCTCGCACCGATTCTCTTGAGCTGGGAGACCGAACGGCGCTTGGGGAGTTGATGCGAGCCGCCAAATGGATAGACCGCATCTACTGGAAGCAGCGTTCGGGCGCACAGTGGCCGTTATGGATTTCATCTGGGAACCAAAACTCCGAGAACGGGAGCAACCTGAAAAGGCTGTTACACATAAACTTCGGTCCCTGGGACACTCTGGGTAACGACGAGCCCTTTCTTGACGTGGGACCGAAACCTCCAGGTGGCGAGCTCTATCCAAAGGATCTGTCTCGCGAAGAATTCGACCTCTATCTCGCTAAGCATCCAGAAAAACGAAAATCTCTGATGAGCCACACAACGGTGGTATTACGGGACGGGGAGGATCTCATACCCGTACCCTACGAGATCGCCTATCGGGAGGAACTCGCTAAAGTCGCGCTACATCTCAAGCGCGCGAGTCAGATGGTTTCATATCGGCCTTTTCGGGACTTTCTCATCGCGCGGGCAAAAGGGCTGATGACAGGTTCTCTTTCAGAAAGTGAGTGTCTCTGGATCGACGCTTCCGAGAGCCCAGTAGACATTGCAATTGGTCCATACGAGGTTTATGACGACGGATTGCTCGGAGTGAAGGCCTCGTACGAAGCGACCGTCATGGTCCGTCACCCGATGACCGAGCAGCTTGCGCAGTTCGAAAGTGTCGCTCAGGAGTTGGCAAGCAGCTTGCCCGGGTCGGTGGAATCGGCTGAAACGCGGAGGCGGTTTGCGGTGGGGGTTTATGATGTGGCCTACGCCGCAGGCATGACGAACATGGGCGCGAAGGCAATGGCCGCTACGCTGCCGAATGACGAAGCGGTGCGCAGCAGAGTGGGCGCGCGTCTGATGCTTTTTCGAAATGTGATTTCGGCGAAATTCGCACCAATCCTGAAGCCACTAGCCATTCGGCTTCTGCGAAGCGATCAAGTTCGGCTCGTTCGCGAGGACGCGTTTGTTTACCACACTCTCCTCCACGAGATGGCGCACGCTTTGAGCAGCTGTTACGTGCGCGAACCGAAAGGGGGGCCGGCCATAAGCATCAACGAGGCGCTCCGTGAGCGTTACGCCACTATTGAGGAATGTCGAGCTGATTTGTTGGGCATGGTCTTTCTTAATTTGTTGGCCGAGCAGAGGTTCTTACTAAACGATATGAAGCCTGCGGCCGCGGTTACCTTTGTGGTCAACTGCGTGCGCTCGCTCCGCTTCGGTATGGGCGACGACTATAGTCGAGGCGCTGCCGTAATCCTCTCGTATTTCAAAAACAACGGATCGCTCAATGTTGACCGCGGGGGTCGACTGTCCGTGAACTATAGTTTAGTGGAGAGGCACGTCAGGGACTTGGCGGGGATTCTACAAGGCATCGCGACCTCGGGTGACTACCAGGGCGCGGGGGTCCTGATAGACAAGTACGGCTCGATCCCAGAAGAGATCGATCGGTTGAGGACTGGACTGGAAGACATTCCCCTTGATCTCGAGTTTCTCCAGGAAAACCTTTAGCTCTTAGCTGATTCCTTGGGTTTGCGCTGGATAACGGGCCCTTTGGCGTACGCGTCTACCAGTGCCCGAACGGTTACCTCCCGAAGCGCCGGCGTCTGCTTGGAGTTCGCGCGCTCGAATGCGGCAATGGCCTGCTCGTATAGAGTGCGTGGGTTGTCCTTGCCGGCGAGCGCTGCGTTGAGGAGGAGTTCTCCGAACGCGAGATCGACTCGACAATCGAGATCGGCGGTGACACCCCGCGCGTTGTCGAGCGCTTTCCGGACCGTGTCGATTAAACCGGCACTGAACGTCGGATCTTGCGCGATAGCGACCCTGCCGACGAGGAAACTGCGCTGTGCATCGCAGAGGTCAATTTCCTGGCGCATGCGTCCCGCCTCTCTCTCAAGGACACTCTGGAGATCTCGGTCTTGCCTCAAGCGTGCAGCGAGTAACTCAGAAATCAGTGCTCCTTGGTCTGACAGTGCGCGAGCTTCCTTCGCTTTGCCTTGACAGAAGCTCTCCTCCGCCAGGTTCTGCATGGCGAGTACGGTGTCGAGCAGGAGGCGAAAGTTCCTTGCGCGTCGTGGCGGAGACACACTGGAGGCCGGTAACAAGGGAAAGTCTTCAACTGTCTTGGCGCTGCCTCCGTCGAGGATGTCCTTAGCCTGTTGCCAATGGCGCTCCGCCGCAGGCGACGAGCGCCGGCGTTCCGAACGTGCCAATCGCGTAAGCGCCTTGGCGAGGCTTGTCTGCCGTCGCCATTTGGTCGCCGCGGGGATCGTAATTCCTGGAATGTCGCCAATGCGCTTGAATGCTTCGACCGCCAGCGCCTCGCTCCCGGGGATTTCGAAATACGCGTACCCCAGCAATTCATCAATCCGGGAGAGTAACTCCGCGGGCTTTCGCTCAGTTGGATTGAATTTGTTTAAAGCGAAGACACGCGCGCTCTCTAGCAACGTGACAGCAGGCCCAAGATATGCGTTACTGGGGCCTTTTGGGATGTTCGCAGCCAGTTTCGCACCCAAAATCTGATTCTCGATATACTGCTCCTGGTTCTCCTTCCTGGCATTCTCAGCTTCTGATTCTCCAAAACGCTGAGTCTCCAGCAGCGCACGCAGCGGTAGCCTGCGCGTCCAGTAAATCCAAGCCTGCGTATTGACAAAGGTCGGATCGGGTGAGTCGCCCGCCAAGCTAAAGGCCTTGTCGATTTGCTCCTGGGCTTTGTCGCACTTGCCTTCTTGCCGGTAGAGGTCGGCGAGGTTGTTGTAGTCCAACGCCGTGGCTTCCTCGGCGCGGATGGGTTCGGTGCACCTCTGAAGGTACTCTTCCGCACGCCCATAGGAGCGTTCCTCTGGATCCGAGTAGTCGGCGAGAATGGACGTTATCACGCCTAGGGCTTTCGCGAGTTCCCTCTCATAGAAGCTGGCGTTCCCAGGCTGTACGGGAAAGGTCCCAACCCATTCAGTGGTTCGCATCTGCTTCTCAAACGCGGCAGCCTCATCGCATAGCTTCGCGACGGGGCCTAGGAAGTCTGACTTCGACAGCTCGGCAGCCGGCTCGGCCTGCAAGGCTTGCCCGAGCGTTACGTGATATTTGCTAGCAAGCCACGCATCGGCTGCAGGCAGGTACGGGGTCTTTGACTTGAGGAGTTTGTCAAGCAAGTCCCCCGCACTTTCCCATTGACTCTGCTGGGCGTAGGCAACGCCTGCGGCGTGAAGGATTACGAACGTGTTACTATCTGTGGCCAGCTCTCCTGGCTGCATCTCCTGCAGGGATGGACCGAAGAGCTGAAATTGGTTCAATAGCTCGGCGAATTGATCGGCTTCGAGGAATCGTGCCGCTTCGAGAGCGGTGACGTAGGCGACAAGAGGAGCCTTCAGATCCTCGAGGGTACTGTTGGGTTTACAAGCTTGCTTGAAACTGTCACGAGCGCGCTCCATCTGGCCTTGTAGATCGTGATGATTCTTGATCCACTCACTGGCGGCGTAATCGGAAACCTGAAATTCGATCTGAGGGGCTATTTCGTCAATCGGAGAATGGCGGTCCAGCTCAAGATCGCGATCGATTTCGAAGGGCAGGCGCGAGAAAATCGGTGTTTGGTCGAAGAAGGGGTCTGGTGGGCGTTCGGTAACAGAGAACTTGAACGTTCCGACGTCGATGGAAACTCCGCCACCCTGGATAGAGGTCTTCAGGGCCTCAACAAGCTTCGGAACCTCCGTTTGCAGCCCGTTCCGATACGCTACAAGAACAAAGAGTGCGACTACAGCCCAGCCGATCGCCTTGAGAATGTCGCTTATGAACTCCTTAACAGCTTGGAGGAGACGTACCAGAGCGTGCCCGCTTCCCTCAACGATCCTCTCTGACACCTCCGCAGCGGTCGCCCATTCGGAGCTCGTCGTCGTTGCTGTGCCCGTTGCTACAGGCGGTGCGGTCGCTGTCGCGGTAGCCGCCAGACTAGTTGTGGCAGTTGGCGTCGGAGTGGGAAATGCTCCCGAGGTTATGGAGAGAAAAGCGAGGACGAAGACCACTGACGCCGAGCATCGCCGCGCAATGGCAAGGCTTTGCAGCCTCGTTCTGTCTTGCCCCTGACCGTTTTGCCGGTAGCCATTCATTGGATGGCTAACCTGTACTCGCGTAAACAGTCAGTCGTCAAACTCAAACCGTAAACCCTGTGTCGCATCATGCGCCCTGCCGCTAGGCGCGCGTCTGGCGGTGGATCACTGTAGAGTGCCAAGGGTAAGCTTTCACGCGGCGCAGTCTGGTTGAGTAGGAGATCACCTCACAGTCGCTCGCGTTGTCGTTCGCGATTCATATCGTGTCGGACAGCGTTTTCGTGGCGAACGGTGCACAATTTATGCAGAGGGTTGCGCCGGGGAAAGCGCGTCCCGCGGATTCGCGGGTTTGGGAGGCCCAGAAAGAGCCCTAATTGCCATGTCACGATTGTCCCCGGTTTGTCACCTCTAGACGGACGCCGGCACGCGAAATAGCGAACGCCTTTATCCGACTCCATGATCGGCGATGGGCCCGAATCAGGTTGCGCGGCTCTAATAGAGTGTCACGTGTGTTGAAGCTATGAGACCAAGGGCTTCGAAGGGGGCGCGGCCTTGGTACGCTCCGGACGCGGGATGGTAGTCATCGTCGCGGTCGCGCTGGCCTTCACCGCGTTCCTGTTCACTGCCGGTTCACGCAGTTAACTTAGTCACGCTTGATAGGCCCCGGCCCTCTTTTCAACCGCCCGCTGCTTTGCTAATCGTACGACTCGCGAAGGGTGATGATACTTGGGCCGCGAGTATTGTCTGTAGCCCGCTCAAAATATCAAAGTGACAAGGAGATGAGGGTTCGTCGAGGGGTCTCGCTAAGGGTTCGGCAACCTAGGATGGGCAAGTACGGCAAGATCGTGGCTGGTGTTGGTGTGGTCGTGGGAATAATCGCGACTCTCTTGCAGCTCACCAACGTGGGTACATCTGTATCTGCCTGGGTGGGCGGCGCCGCCCTTGTTCTATTACTGGTTGGATTCGCGGGCACTCTTGAAGAGACCTCCATGCGCCTGGACGAGCTCACCACGGCTGTCCGGAACGAGCTTCCGACCGGGTTTGATATCGCACGCGCTGGGTATTGGAACGTGAAAGAGCCGGATTCCATCTACATTCGAGCAAGCAGCAAAGTCTTGAGTGACATAGTAGCCGACTACATTCCGCGGATGGCGAACGGTCTCAAGCAGTTAACGACGATGCCCAACTCGACTCTCGACGTCCACGACACTTCTCCGATCCATGCCTTGATGCACAACCTTGGTTCTGCTCTTCCAGAGGGGAGTGTGTGGTTTGGCATCACATTGCTCGAAGACGTTGGAGCATGGACCGGTCCTGAAGAGAATCGCTTCAACAGGTTCAGGGACCTAATGCGCGAGCGAGCGAAGTTGAAGACGCTGTGGGTGCTGAGGCTGTACTATTTTGACTCGGAAGCAAACTTCCAGCGTATGAACGATGAGATGGCAACCGAACACCGGAACGGTATCGTGGTGAAATATATCATCGGCGGGGCGGCACCACCCGACATTTCGCTTGTGTGGGCTCCCTCCAGAGGCGCGACGCGATTGGCCTTCCCGCGCGATGCGAAAGACCCGATCGATTTTGTCGCAGCACCACAGTTTGAGAAGGTATGTGGCCTTCAATACGACACCCATGCGGGAGAACAGCTGAAACGAGTGAGGCTCTACCCGGGCCGCTCTCCTGAATTCGAGGAGCTTGTGAGTACCTTCAACCGGGCGTGGGTTGCCGCGTTGGAATTTCCACCGCAGGCTAAGCAAGAGTGAGAAACGCTCGCGATGCATCATTAAACGCCCTGGCTTGCGTTTCCCAAACGGCGTAAACCACCTACTCTGGCCGGAAATCAGACTCGCCGGACCGATTCCAAAAGATGTCCCCCGACGTTGAAGCTATCGCGTATCTCCCACCGCTCTACCATCCCGAGCAGGAACCCGGACAGCTGCGGATCGATCCATCTTGGGCCTATGTGCCGCCAGTGCGACCGGATTTCATCTTGAATCTAGACCGAGAAGAAACGACCACATACGGTGGTATCACTCCAGCCGAGGCGGACTCTCGTCGCCGAGCAGAGTTTCCCATCCAGAGCCCCAATCGATACCCGTCGCGGTTGATCGAGGCAACTCTTGGGAGGCGCATCGCAGCTGACCTTCGCTTGAGCGAAGAAAATGTCCTGCTCGGAAACGGCATCATGAACATCATGACTTACCTTTATGAAGCCTACTCGACACCCCTTGGGAGCGTTGTAGTACCAAGCCCGAGCTTTTGGCCTGCCTATACCTATGCGATGCAACGGGGGCGGGGTATCTGGATGCCACTCTACGATCACCTCAAGCATGATAGACTTCATCCGACCTTTTCGTTTCCCGTCCAGCCGACGCGCTCTGCACTCAGGAATGGGCCAGGAATCTGTTATCTCTGCAACCCCAATAATCCGACGGGAACGCTGCTTCAACCGGACGTGATTGAGTCGCTGATTACAGAATTTCCGAAAGTTCTTTTCATCGTGGATGAGGCCTATGGGCCATTCGCTGCGAATCAGACAGATCGCGACACCTTTGAACTTCCGGGGTCCGTGAACCTCATCAGGCAGGGATATAGTAATCTAGTTGTTGCTCGCACATTTTCGAAGGCCTATGCGATGGCGAACTTCAGGGTAGGCTACATTATCTCCGATCGGAACAATATCTTAACGACGAGAGCCTACATGGGGCCCTACGATATGGACGAGCTTTCAGTCGCGTTAGCTTATTACAACTACATTAACGACACGTACATGCGGGCGACGGTCCGAGACGTAGTCGCGAACAAGGAAGTCTACCAAAAGCTTCTTGAATCCTATGGCGTCCCGCACTATGGCGGCTATCGGAACTCAATCCTTGTTGCTTCGCTGCCTCTGGGAGAAGCATACGAGCGCCATGGGATAGCAGTACGGTCGATGATCTACCAATCCGCAATCCCCAATCCGGTCGCACATACCTTCAGAATCACTATTCCAGCTGACGAAGAGAACATGCACTTTCTTACCGAAGTGACACATCAGATCCTCGGAAAGCGGAACTGACTACGGCAGGTGCACCTTCGGACGCTGATCGCACTGGTGGAAGGGAGCTTCCGCATAGACATTTTGAAACCCTCGCGGCTGCGGAGTCCCCAGCTTTAGATTGGGCTGCCCACCGTGTAGCGCGATAGCCCTCTTCATCTTTGATTTGAGTGAAAGAGCTGATCTCCAAACCCAGCGCTAGAAATTGAAGCCATCGCCAAGACTCTAAATCGGTCGCCATCGGAACTGATGGACGGCCTTTGATCGCAAAGGCCAGACTCGACCACAGTCCCGCTCGCGATCGCGATCGGCGCACCACGTCCCGCGGGAAGGCTTCAGTCGGCCTCGCCCTCGCCTCGGTGATGGCGTTCGCCGCGCTAGCAAGTCGCGCCAGGTTCGCTGTGCGAACACGATACCGATCCTTTTGCTCAGCAAGACGGTATCTCTGGCGCGTCCTGCCGCCGCTTCGCTCGCGCAACTCGGATCTTGCCCTGACCCACCAAATTTGGGCGACTAAGACAATGGTTCAAGTAGCAAGTTCGGAAAATGATACGCGTGACCCTTCGGTTTCCCATTTCTAATCAGAGCTGGGCCGCGTACTTCTCTGCAGAAGGCGCTCAAATGTTTAGCGAAATGTTCTATTCCCAGTTCCGCCTCATGATTTCTGAATACGGCTCGCAGACCGCCACAGCCGGGAACTGACAACGTGCGTTCTCACTTGGTTATCGCACAAGCGAGGAGAACCTGACGGTATCGATTGTCGGGTTTCGTGCTGTGTACCGCCTTCTAGTGAGCGCTACGCGTCGATTCATTGGCATTCTTCAAAGCGTAAAGCATCTGAGTGATGGTTGGCTTGCCGCGATTCGCCAAGACGAATTGGCACCCTTTAGAAATCAAGAGCCTTCGGAACAGCGGTGACCTTTGTGGCGAGTGCTTCGCGCTCTAACAGGGCGGCGATTTTTGACCCAAGGTCTTCTAGGCTCGCGCGCCGCCGGATCGGCTGTCGTTCGCGTTTGCGGCGCTTCTTCAGCGTTTCGAAGCATCTCTTCGAGCAAGTGAGTTGCTTCTTGGGACGTTTGCCTAACGGCTCTTCTTTCAGACTTCTGTTTGGAGAACGTGTCTGCTCGGTGCGATCCCAATAACCAGCGTAGTAGATGCGCCAGCAGATCGCACACTCACGGATGCGGTTAAGTTCGCAACCATGTAGCGTATCCAAAAATTCATCGTACGGCGATCTCAGAAACTCAATTCGGCCCTGCTCGCCCACCAACGCAATTTTAATATCAGGAGCCGGCAAAGAAGGAGTCGGGCTGCCATCGCTGGCCACGCGCGCGTTCGCGCCTGCGATTATTCGCAAAGCCCTTTGAACCGGCTCGTACACCTCGTAGATTTGCAACCCTGAGCCAGGCCGCCACGCGAAATCGCTGGCAAATAATTTTTTGAGCGGACGATCCTGGTCCCTGGGCGCGCGGAAGCGCCGCTCCAATTCGCGTAGAAGAAATGGAGTGACAGGCGAATTTCGTCGGAGTGATTTGCGCTCAGGAAACTCAGCCCACCCCACAGCCTCAAGTATCCGGATCTCTCGCCCCGCCGCTTGCGCCGCCGCAACGGGATTAAAGTCTTTCAGTAGATTCGCCAAATCGATCCAGCACTTGAGCCGATCGGCGGCCTTTCCCGGGGGCGGCGTCCTGTCCCCTACTTTTTGCCCACCACGCCTAAATTGAGGATCGAGCACAGTATTCCCGAGTCCCACGTTTTACGCTTAAGATCGCATCATATCACGATGCGGAGTGACGATATGTTACAGGAAGAGTCGGGGACAGAAAAGGTCTTTTACACAACGCGCGAAATCGCCGAAAAGCTGGGCACTACCACCGAAGCGCTCCGGCTTGGAATCAAACGCGGCGCGCATCTTCCCGCGCGGCTGAAACTGGGCAGCCGATGGGTGTTTCCTGCAGCTGCGTTTCAGGAATGGGTCGCATCGCTGAACGGCAGCGCCAGGGCTGCCTCTCAACCGCACCGCGGTCCCGGCCGCCCACGCAAGCTCGCGCAGTGAGAAGCAGAATCTTGAACGACAAAAAAACCACTATCCGCTCGCGCCTGATTGTCACGTACACGCAAGACGGTGTCCTGCACTTCGAAGCAATGGGCAGCGGGTGCACCCTGTTCCATGCGGCAGAGTTCCGAGCTTCCGAACTCAAGGCGACGGGCGCACTAGATGCCCGGATTCGCTACGACGGTCCGTGTGACGCGCTGTGCGGCAAACTTTTGAGGAACGCAAATAATCCGTTCTGTCCCGAGTGTCTCGCCGATTTTGAGGCTCAAACCAAGAGACGGCATTTAGAGAAATGGGAGTTATGGGAAAGATGGGAAGACTGGGAACCATGACAATGCGCAACCTCGCCTGAAGCGAACCGGCAATAAGCCCCACACCATTTCTTTCCGGCGCGGCTGCTGTGAGGACCTTTTTCTGCATACCACCAGGGTGAATTAGCGATGCCTGTTGTAAGCGTAAGACTCGGGGCCGTCGAATCTGAACTGCTGGCACAGACCGCCAACCGGCGCGGCAAAACAAAGGCCTCTCTCATTCGTGAGGCGGTCCGCCTGGTCGTAAACGCGGAATTGCAAGTGCAGCGAGACACCGCTCTTGAGCAGCGGTTGTGCGCGAAAATTGAAACCTTCGCCGCCCGAACGTCGCGCGAGCTTTCAGAACTCAGAGATGCGTGCGAAGCGTTACAGCAACCGATAATCGAGCTGGCAAAGCTCGCCGCCGGGCGGCTTAAGCCCAGTGTGCCGGCGGCGACCACGCATCAACCAAACCGGCAGGAGGTGCGGAGATGAGAACCGGGCGGGCTGTGTTTCTTTTTGTCGGGGCATTTTTCCTAACCGGAGCGATCGCAGCATTCGCTACTGGCACCGGCAGTCCAACCTCGGCCGCTGTTATGGCGCTGGTCTGCGGTGTAATCGCCGCGACGCTTAAAACGCAGCCGCAAGAAGAGCAAGCGGATGTGAAGCATCTCCGCGGCGTGCGTTTCGCGCTCGATCTGCGTGAGGCGCAGGCGTCGATCGAGCCCGCGATTCAGCGCGCGGGCGCGGACGCGGAGATCGCGCCGGGAGTGGTACTCGACAGCGATTCCGCGAGTCAGCATCAGCTGATCATGGGCGCCAGCGGCGCGGGCAAATCAACCGTGCTGTTTTGGTTGATTCATCAAATTCAGAAATTGGGTCACCGCGCTCTCATCAATGACGTAAAGGGCGAACTGATGGTGTTGCTGCGGTCGCTCGGGATACCTGCCGATCTCATAGTGGCGGTTGGGCTCGCTCGGTTCGCGCGCGCGTGGGCGGTCGGGATCGACATATTTACGGCAGACGCTTCGGTGCTGGTTGAGCGTGCTCAAGCGCTGGCCGATCGGCTCATCGAAGCGCCAACCAATGCGGGAGAAAATACAACCTTCTTCGCCAACGCGCGCACGCTGGTACGGACAGCGATCGTCATTTGCTGCACGGTCTACAAATCAAACTGGGGTTTCAAAGAGCTGGCGGAAATTCTCGGCGGTTCGTACAGCGGCTGGAAGAAATATCTCGAAGAGTATTACCCGGCCGCGTTGAGCGCTTTGGGCACTGGCGATCGCTACACCAGCAGCGTGCTCGCGACGTTGGCGCAGGCGGCCGATCGCTGCGCGCGACTCGCCGCCATTTTCACAGACCGTCGCGCGTTTTCCTTTCTGGGATGGATGCGTGGAAAAGCAGCGGCGCAATTCGTGGTGCTCGTCGCGGACTCATCGATGGAAGACCTCTCCCGGTGGCTGGCCGGCGCGATAACGGCCGTCGTCGCGCAAGGCATGCTCGACCGCGACATCCGCAAAGAGGCGCGCGCAACGGGGCACGTCATCACCTGGCTTGTTCTGGACGAGTTCGCGAGCCTGGGGCGCCTGGATCAGATTCAGAAAATCGCATCGCTCGGACGCAGCCTGGGCGTGCGGCTCGTTCTTGCGGTCCAATCCCATGCACAGTTGTTGCAGACGTACTCCGAGCACGCGGCGCGGGCGATCATGTCGTGCTGCTCGACCGCGTTCTTGCTCCAATGCGCGGCGGGGGCCGCCGCCGACCAGCAATTCTGCGCGGAACTGGTCGGAAGGCGGCAGGTTCTGCGGCGCAGTACTTCGGCGAGTTCGACGGAGTCTGAAAGCAGCAGCCAGCCGAGGAAATCAAAAACTTCGAGCG
>JBKQNE010000138.1:0-19015 GCA_052146355.1 Binataceae bacterium (SeqCode)
CCCTGCAGCCGAAGAGGCTTCGGTGAATGACGGGCTGCCCCAAAAAGATGATCGCTGTCACCAAAAATCGGTGCGAGCGGCGGGTTTTAAGGCAAAGCCCCCGCCGGGAGAAGGTGGCGCGCCGCGCGCCGGATGAGGGTCGGTGGATTCATAGCGAATCTCCGTGCGAACGCCGTTCACGCGATGTTTCTGTTGCTGTTTGGTTCCCCTTCCTTCTCAGGGCCTGCCCTCCGCAAGGCTTCTGGAGGCGGGAAGGGGTCAGGGGTTAGGTTGATTCGGACTCCACGCCGAGTTGCGAACGTCACGTTCGCAAAGCGCGCCGCAATTCTGCCCCTCGCCCACGCACGCGAAGCGTCCGCCTGAAAAAGCGGGAGAGGGCAGGGTGAGGGTTCTGCTACCCGGATCCTCACGGCACATCGCTTCCCTCAAACGCGCGAAATAGAGCAAACTCTCCACCATGCCCGAAGTCGCCGCCAGTAAGCGTGTCCTCGCCTGGAAGGGCGCGTGGGAAAGCCGCGATGCTGCCCGGGTCGTTTCGCTCTATGGCCCGGATGCGACCCACGCCAGCGCGAAGGTTGCGGCTCTCCGGCCGGAACTGGGCCGTGCCCAGCTCCGAGGCCGCGCGGAAATAGAAGAATATGCGCGCGTCGCATTCACGCGGTTCGCCTGGCTTCGATTTGATCTGCTGACGGTGACCGAATCCGGCCACCGCGCCGCCGTCGAATATTTGCGCCATTCGGATGTCGACGGCGCGAACCCTGCCCACGTGCTCGAACTGATCGAATGGCGCGACGATGGACTAATCGGCGCCGTCCGCGTTTTCCATTTCTAGCCTACGATGAAACTCTCGACGCGGCTGTTCGGCAAATCCTATCGCTTCGCTTCCGTGCGCGATGTGCTCGCGCGCGCGAATGAAGCGCGCTCGGGCGACGAGCTGGCCGGAATCGCGGCGCGCTCCGAGCGCGAACGAATCGCGGCCAAGATGGTGCTCGCCGACCTGACCATCAACGACCTGCGCAACAATCCGGTCGTCCCCTACGAACGCGACGAAGTGACCCGCGTCATCGACGACGGTTTCGACCGCCGCGAATTCGCAAAGCTGAGGAATCGCACTATCGGCGATTTCCGTGAGTGGCTGCTCGATGATGCCGCGACCGGCGACAAAATCGCCGCCGCCGGCCGCGGAATTACCGCCGAATGCGCCGCCGCGGTCGCCAAGCTGTGTTCAAACCTGGACTTGATAACTATTGCGGCGAAGATTCGCGTCGTCACCAAAGCCCGCACCACGATCGGACTGCGCGGGCGGCTCTCCACGCGGCTTCAGCCCAACCATCCGCGCGACGACCTCGATGGGATCGCGGCGGCCACCTACGAAGGACTTGCCTACGGATGCGGCGATGCGCTCATCGGAATAAACCCGTGTATCGACGAGCCCGATAATCTTCATCGCCTGCTCGATCTAACCGCCGGCATCATCGCGCGCACCGGCGTGCCCGCGCAGAACTGCGTGCTCGGGCACATCACGACCCAGATGCGCGCGCTCGAAGCGGGCGCCCCAATCGATATCCTCTTTCAGAGTCTCGCCGGCACCGAGAAGGCGCAGGCGGGATTCGGAATCACGGTCGCGATGCTCGATGAAGGCGCGGCCGCCATTCGCGAACGCGGCGCGCTCAATGCTCCCAACCTGATGTACTTCGAGACGGGGCAGGGGTCGGAGCTGTCGGCGAATGCGCACGAAGGCGCCGACCAGGTAACGCTGGAGGCGCGATGCTACGGGCTGGCGCGCCGCTACGCTCCGCTGCTGGTCAACACGGTGGTCGGGTTCATCGGTCCCGAATATCTCTACGATGCGAAACAGATCACGCGCGCCGGACTGGAGGACCATCTGATGGGCAAATTGCTCGGCGTGCCGCACGGCGCCGATGCCTGCTACACCAATCACGCCCGCGCCGACCAGAACGATTGCGAGAACCTGGCCGTGCTGCTGGCCGCCGCGGGATGCAACTACTTCATGGCGGTGCCGATGGGCGACGACGTGATGCTCTCGTACCAATGCACGAGTTATCACGATGCGGCCACGCTGCGCGCCGTGCTGAATCTCCGGCCCGCGCCCGAGTTCGAGCGATGGTGCGAGCAGCGCGGCATTCTCTTCGGCGGTCGTCTGACGGCACAAGCCGGGGACGCGAGACTCCTGTTGAGCCCCAAAGCCGCGCGAGGACACACAGGCTAGAACGCCACTTCAGAGAATCTGAGGGCGCCGAAAAGTCGTTCGATTGATGGCAATGAAAAGCATCCTAAGTGGCACAGGCTTTAGCCTGTGTCTTTGCTAATCACAGAATCCGCATGAAATCGTCGCCAGACCAGTTCGATCGTATGAAGCGGGCGACTCCCGCGCGGCTTGGCGTCGGGCGGGCGGGGCCGCGTTACACCACCGCGGCGATGCTCGCCTTTCGGGCCGATCACGCGCGCGCCGTCGATGCGGTTCGCAACGAAGTTCCGGCCGGATGGGCCAAGCAGCACGGGATGACCGAGGTTCATAGCCAGGCCAACTCCCGCGAGGCATATCTGCTGCGGCCTGAGCTGGGCAGGAGGCTGACAACCACGGATGTCGCACGGCTGAAACGCCTTCGTTCAGGCGCAGCCCGCAAGCAGCCGACCGTGATGATCTGCGTTGGCGATGGTCTCTCGTGCGCCGCCGTCCAGGCGCATGCTCCTACGTTGTTACGGGCGCTCGTGCGCAATCTGCGCGGCAAATGCCGCCTGCTCGCGCCGCTTTTCATTCGCAACGCGCGGGTGCGTATTCAGGACCATATCGGCGAGATCGTCCGGCCCGATGTTATCGTGATGATAATCGGTGAGCGCCCTGGCCTCGCGACTGCCGAGAGTCTGAGCGGCTACGTCATCTGGCGCCCGCGCCTCGATTCGATGGAGCCCGACCGCACCGTGATTTCGAATATCCATCCGGGCGGACTGCGCATCCCGCAGGCGGCAAAGAAGATTGCGCAGCTCGTCGCCGACGCGATCGAGAACCAGGCATCGGGTGCCGCGCTCGCCGCCAAACTCGCATCCAGAAAGCGCTGATCGAACATCTGGCGACGAATTACGCCAACCAATAGGCTTGGGCTAATTGGTTTTACGATGAACGATCGTGAGGCAGTGCTGGCCGCTAATCGCGCTTTTTACGAGGCGTTCGAAAGTCTCGATGTCGGCAAGATGGAGCCGGTCTGGCTCCAGGATCAGCGCATCGTGTGCATCCATCCCGGATGGCGCAAGCTGGCGGGATGGGGCCCGATCATGGCGGCCTGGGAGCGTATTTTCGACGGCCAATTCGAAATGAAGTTCGAGCTGGGCGAGATGGATGTGGTGATCGGCGGCGACCTTGCGGTCGTGATCGTCGAGGAGAATCTCACCCAGCGCGGCTATGACGGAATTTCGCGCTCGCAGGTGCTTACCACCAACGTGTTCGAGCGCGTGGGCAATCAATGGCTGATGATCCTGCATCATGGATCGCCGGTCATGCAGTCCGAAGACGACGAACCGCCTTTGCAGTGAAATTTTCGGAAAGGAAGGGCAGCACGATGCTGAAACGCGTGGATCGTGTGCAGATAGCGGTCGCGAATCTGGACGCGGCTGAAAAGGTCGCGTCGGGTGTTCTTGGCGCGGAACCTCTCCGGCGCGATGAAGCCGCGCCGCTGCGCGCGCTGCGTTCTACCTTGCAGGCCGGGACGAGCCTGATTGAATTGCTCCAGCCGGACGGCGCGGGGCCGGTCAAGGATTTCGTCGACAGGTTCGGGCAAGGACTTTTCGGCGCGGGCTTTGCGGTCGAGGACCTCGACGCCGCCGCGCGGCACCTGGAAACGCACGGCGCCAAATTCGAGCGCGCCTCCGGCCAGTTGTTCGTCGATCCCGCCGCGACGTTCGGCATGCGAGTGGTGATCAGCCCGCGGCATGAACGCGCGCCGGTCGGACTTATCAAATGGACCTACGAAGTCACCAACGTGGTCGGCGATTGGCGGGCCGCGTCGGAACGCTACGCGAAGCTGTTCGGACTGAACGCGTCGAAGTTCGTACCGATCGAGAGCAAGGACTTCGGCTATACCGGCGCGCTCACGATGTTCGATTCACCGGCGCGTCTGGATCGCATCGAAATCGCGCAGATTACGAACGCCGATCTCGCGATGGGCCGTTTTCATCGCAAGCGCGGCGATTCGCTCTACATGTTTTTCGTCGAGACCGAAGACGTGACCGCAATCGCAAAGCGGATCGAAGCGACCGGCTCGAAGTCGAACGTCTGGCGCCGCGATGAAGCCGGCGCGGCCGAGATGTTTATCCATCCGAGCCAATTTCTCGGCGTCCTCGTCGGCGTAAGCCGCACCGAAGCCGCCTGGACCTGGTCGGGCGACCCCGAGCGCGCCCGCCGCGCCGCAAAAGAAAGGGCGACGCGATGATCCCCGCAATGAAACGATATCACCGCGCCAGATTTTCCAATCGAACACCCTTTCCCACCCGCAACGCTGCGCGCGCCTCGGCAATCCGCCGCAGAAATTCGGGATGATGCTCAAGACGCGGCTTGCGCTTTTGTGACGATCGCGACAGTTTCGGCTGTGACGTCATAAAAAGCTCTAACCTCTCCGACATTGAGACGTCGAATATCTGGCGATCGCGGCAGGCGCCTGCCATTCTTACCTTCGGTAAGGAGTCGCGATCAATGTCAAGCTCCAAGGTCACGCGCAACGGACAGACAACTATCCCGATTGAAATCCGCAAGCACTTGCGCCTGAAGACCGGCGATCGAATCGAATTCGTCGTGGAGCGCGACGGAAAGGTCGCGATAATTCCGAAGACCGTCGATATCAAGAGCCTTTATGGCATTCTCTCGCCGGCACCTCGTCGCGCCTCTTTGAACGAGATGGAAGAAGCCATATGGGAAGGGGCGGCCGCCAGCGATTAATGACTACCGAGCAGGCGGCGGCTTTGCCGATAGTCTCATCGTAACGGAGAACAAGCGCAACGGATGCGACTACACGGCTACATTCGACCGTGGCGCAGCCCGGCGAAAAGGATTCAGACTGCTACGTTAGAAACCCGTCAGCAGTTCGCGGTTGGATTTCACAGCTCAGAAAGGAAAAGGCCCGCGATTTTTGTTCGCGGGCCTTTCATTTGAATCCACGAAATCTGCGTAATCTGCGGATTTCCGTTTACTTCGATTCGCGCATTGCGCGGGTCAGAATTGCGGCCAGCTCGGGGCGTGTGAACTCCGGCGGCGGCGCCTGTCCGGCCCGCAGCAGCTCGCGGACCTTGGTGCCTGACAGCAGCAGCCGGTCCGCGTCGGTGTGCGGGCAAGTCTTGTACGAGGCCATCGACAGGCACTTGCTGCACCAGAACGTGTTCTCGAACATCAGCGGGATGATGCCGATCTCGGCCGCGCCGAATCGGTCGAACATCTTCTGCGCGTCGTAGGTGCCGTAGTGGCTGCCCACGCCGGCGTGGTCGCGCCCCACGATAAAATGGGTGCAGCCGTAATTGCGGCGGATGATCGCGTGCAGGATCGCTTCGCGCGGTCCGCCGTAACGCATGTGCGCCGGCATCACCGAGAGCATCGCGCGCGTTTTCGGATAGTAGAGTTCGAGCAGGACCTTGTAGGTTTCCATCCGGATTGCCGCGGGAACGTCGTCGCCCTTGGTCTCGCCGACGAGGGGATGGAGCAGAAGTCCATCGCAGATTTCCAGCGCGGCTTTCTGGATGTATTCGTGCGCGCGATGGGTCGGGTTGCGGGTCTGGAACGCGACGATCTTTTTCCATCCGCGTTCGCGAAACGCGGCTCGCGTCTCGCGCGGCTCCAATCGATATTCAAGAAAGGTTCGCCGGGGTATCTCCTCGAACAGGGTCACGTTGCCGCCGAGGCAAAATGGCGGCGTCGAAGTGACGTTCTTCGCGCCCGGATGCGCATCTTCCGCGGTTCCAAACACGGCCTGCGCCTCGCGCGCGCGATCGACCTCGTAAACCTCCGCGAGCTTCAGGATTGCCAGCCGCTCGCCGCTTTCGAGAACGAGCGCGACATCGGACCCCGTCTTGAGAGAGCGCGCCGTTGCCTCATCGACGCCGAGCGTGATGGGAATGGACCAGGGTATTCCGGAGGCAAGTCGCATTTCGTCGCGGCTGCGGACGTAGTCGGCCTCACCCATGAAGCCCGTCAGCGGACTGAACGCGCCCGACGCGATCATCTCGAGGTCCGCCAGGTCGCGCGCGCTGAGCTTGACCGCAGGCAGCGAGGCAGCGTGCGCCTTCAACCGAGCGCGCTCGCCAGCCGGTGCCTTGGCATCGACCAGTTCGCCGCCGCCGTGAGCCGTTATCGCATCGTCACGTACGCTCATCGTCCGGCCCCGCTTCTGATGTAGCCTTTGCCTTCGAGAGCGCTCAGCAGTTTCTTGAAACTGTCTTCAACCTGCTCGGCACCGCTATCGATGACAAGTTCCGGGTTGAGCGGCTCCTCGTACGGATCGGAAATGCCGGTGAAGGACTTGATCTCGCCGGCGAGCGCCTTCTTGTAAAGACCTTTCACATCGCGGTCAGTCAACTTCTCGATCGTGCACTGCATGTAAACTTCAAAGAACCGCTGATGATTGCGCCGGACTTCGTCGCGAATATCGCGGTAGGGCGAAATTGCTGCGGAAATCGCGATCACCCCGTTGCGCGCCAGCAGATTGCAGACATAGCCGATACGCCGGATGTTCGTGTCGCGGTCTTCCTTGGAGAAGCCCAGTCCCTTGGACAAATTCGTGCGCACCTCGTCGCCATCGAGAATCTCGACGCGATGTTCGCGGCGGCGCAATTCTTCAGCGACCAGATTGGCAAGCGTCGACTTGCCGGCTCCTGAAAGCCCGGTGAACCAAAGAGTAAAACCCTCGCTCATATTGATGGGATCCGTCTCCAATTGAAGAATAGATTACTAATCAAGCTCTACAAGTTACTTAATCGCGGTTAATCAGACAAGGCTCAGGATTCAGGCATCTTTACGCACTCGGCAGGTCGGTTCTTGTCGGTAATCTCGGAACCCGGGTCCCGGCTCAAAAAGAAGTAGACATCTGAGTCCGAACGGAAAAGGCCTTCTCCCTGTCGGCGAGAAAGTGGCGCGCTGCCCGCCGGATGATGGTGTCTACCTTTTGAGAAAGATTGAGATGGTTCTTCAGCCTAGATCTCCCCGCATTGACTGGCACGACCGCAGAATGTTACTCGCACTTTATCTCTCGGAAGGAGGCGCATTCGTGATGATTGCCATCAAGCGACATATCGAACTACCGCGAAGTGCGCCAACCATTTCCGTCTAGCTGATTCCCCGAACATCGGTTTTTACCGGCCGCAGACGCACTTCGCGCTGCGGCTTTTTGTTTTCAACCCGCGGGAATTGTCCCGCCCCGGCGCATCGCGCTGGAAAGGAGTCGTCGTATGGAAACGGTTTTTGTCCTCATCGTCGGGCCGTGCAGCAACTTAATCGACCAAACGGAGATCAAAAATGAGAGACGATTCTATCGAATCAAGCCTGGATAGCTTTTTCGCGGACGGCCATATCACCGAGGTCGTTCGCGTCATCAAAGGTGGCAAGGAAGGAACGGTCTATTGCTGCCGCGGCGGACCGCTCGTCGAGGACGAGCTTGTCGCGGCCAAGGTTTATCATCCGATCGAAGAGCGGGGCTTTCGCAACGACGCCATTTACCAGGGCGGCCGGATGCGTGGTCCCAAGGTTCGGCGCGAACGGCTGGCCCTTACGAAAAAGAGCGCCTTCGGGCGGCGCGTGCAGTACGGTACTTGGGGCGCGGCGGAGTTCGAAACGCTGGGGTTCTTGTACGATGCGGGGAGCGACGTTCCCCGTCCAATCGAATACAGAAGTGGCGCGCTGCTGATGCAGTATATCGGCGACGGCGACCATGCCGCGCCGCCGCTGATCCAGGTCGAACTCGAGCGCGACGAAGCGCAACGGCTGCTCCGGCGCATCATGGAGAACATCGCGACCTGGCTCGGCCTCAACCGGGTGCACGGCGACCTTTCGCCTTACAACATCCTCTACTGGAACGGCGCCGTGACGATCATCGATTTTCCGCAAGCCGTCGATCCGCGTTTCAACCATTCGGCGCGCACTCTGCTGGAGCGCGATCTGGAAAACGTGTGCCGGTATTTCGATCGCTTCGGCGTGCACGCTGAGGCGGGCCGTATCGCGCGGCAGCTATGGAACGGATTCGTGCACGGCGCCGTGCCGACGTGATGTTTCTTCTTGCTGGTGCCCCTTCCCACATAGGGAAGGGGTTAGGGGTTAGGTTGATTCACTTTTCAGGTGCCCTCGCGATCAACGCAGCACCCTCACCCGCGCCACGCGGCCTCTCCCGCAACTCACCGGCCGAGGCGCATTCTTCTACTGCGGGCGGGCGCGGGCTGCGTCGAGATGAATCGCGAGCGCCGCCGGAGACGGATAAATCTGCGTCGCTCCCGCTGAAAGCAGGGCATCGCGCGCGGCGCTCGCCGACGCAATTCCGTAGAAGGCGACGCCCGCCGCCTGCGCGGAAGCGAAGTCCGCCGCGCTGTCGCCCACGTAGCTCGCGGCTTTGGCGTTGACTGCCGCCACTTTGAGCGCCCGAAGAATCATCTCCGGAGAGGGCTTCAGCGGCAGCAGTGAATCGCGGCCGACGATGACGCTGATGCTGTCGGCAAGCTGATGCTTGTCGATCCATCGCTGGACGGTGCGCGAGGAATTGGACGTTACGATACCCACGGCGTTGCCGTTGCCGCGCAGCGAACGAATCAGGTTCTCGGCGCCTTCGAGCGACTTTGCGCGGTCGACGCCGCTTAGTTCGAACTTCTCGATAATCTCCGATGCTTGCCGGAGTATCGCCGTATGCTCACCGCCATCTTGATGGATCAATCCCGCAAGATGCGCGCGGTAGGCCTCGTAGAGCAGCAGGTTGCCCTTCGGGAATTTCTCGAAGAGCTGGTCCGGGGCGCTGGCAGCGCGCAGTAGCGGCTCAAGCTCGCGGCGGCTTGCGGCCCAATCCACCTCGGGCTCGAGGCGCACCAGAGTGTTGTCGAAATCAAAGAGCCAGAGTGTTGAATCAGACACCGGGTGATCCTCCTCTTCTGCCGCAATCGCACGCGGAGCCAGGCGCCAGTTCGTGCGAGCGCGTCTCATAACCCTCGAACTCGATCAAAGCCGCGCGCGGATTTTCGTCGTACCCGGCGAGTAGCTTGAACGCCTCGACCGCTGCGGCCATCGCGACGATCCCTGCGCCTGTCGCCCGCTCTTTGAACTCTTCGAGCAAATCCTTGCGGGCGCATCGCGCGCATGGCGGCGGCGCCGGCAGAATACCGATGCGTGCCGGATGGTCGAGCCGCGCAATCACGGCGGGCGCGAATGGATGGCGAGCGACGAGGGATTCGGCGACCGTGACGGCATCGCCACTGCCGATGAGTGCTAGCAGGAGATTCGGCAACGCTGCCGAAGTCCCGTGTGCCTCCACGATGGCGTCGGAATTCAGCGCGCGCATCTCCTGAGCGGCGGCGCGAATCCATTCCGCATCTCTGTCCGTGATCAGCTCGATTCGGCCGACACCCGCACCAACCATATATGAAAGCACTGGCCCGATATCGCCGGGCTGGCCGACGATGAGCATCCGCGATGAGAGTAGACGTTCCTGCGCGCGTCCCCCCACGCGCGGCACGATTATCTGCCGGCTATAGCGGTCGATTTGCTGAGACGTCAAAGCCATCGCGAAGTCCAGCCGGCACAAGCTAAGGCCCGTGCCACTGAAAAAGCATAGCTCATTTGCAGAGGCACAGGCTTCAGCCTGTGAGGCTTTCAAAAGAATACTACTCGATGACGTTTTTTTCGATCGGCTCGACGGTCACGCCCGAGGACCGCAGCCAAAGCAGCGCGCGTTCGATCTGATCGCGGGTGCCTTCAAATTCCACCGCCACCAGTCCCATTTCCTCGGACACGCTGGCGCCGCGGATGCTGAACACGAGGTCGAACTTCTTCACCAGGTGGTAAAGAATTGGCTCCTTGATGAGCGCGCGCGGATAACTCAGGTAGTAGCGTTCGTGGATACGTTCCATCGGTTGAGTACCTGCGCAAGGCGCTCGCGGCGCCACTCTTGCCATCCAATCCAGAGGTTGGTCGAAAGATATTTGTCGCCGAAGTCGGGAAAGACGATGACGATACATCCTTCGCGGATCTCGCTGGCGACCTTGAGCGCCGCGATCATCGCCGCGCCGGAGGATTGTCCCACCAGCAGACCCTCGGTCTGTCCGAGCGCATATACCATCTCGTAGGCTTCCTCGGTGCCGATCGGAATTTTCCGGTCGAGTTCGGCTTCGTGGTAGATGCCCGGCACGATCGCGGTCGCCATGTGCTTGAGGCCTTCGAGCCCGTGCAACTCGTCGTCGGGCTCGACCGCGATGACCTGCACGTTTTTGTTCATCGATTTGAGATAACGCCCGGTGCCCATCACGGTGCCGCTGGTCCCGATTCCCGCGATGAAGTGCGTCACCAGTCCGCGCGTCTGCCGCCAGACTTCGGGGCCGGTGGTCTCAAAGTGAGCAAGCGAGTTCGCTTCGTTGTTGTACTGATCGGGTTTGAAATAGCGATCGGGGTTTTCCCTCGTAATCTCGCGGCACATCTCGATCGCGCCATCGGAGCTTTTCATCGGGTCCGAATAGATCGGCTTGGCGCCGAACGCTTCGATAATCTTCTTGCGCTCGCGGCTCGCGTTCGCGGCCATCACCAATTCGACTGGATAGCCGAGCGCCGCGCCGACCATCGCCAGCGCGATGCCGGTGTTGCCGGAGGTCGAATCGATAATCGTCTTGCCGGGGCGCAGATCACCCGACGCGAGTCCGACTTCGAGCATCTTGCGCGCGGGACGATCTTTGACCGAGCCTCCCGGGTTGAAGCCCTCCAGCTTGGCGAAAATGCGCACTCCCGGGCGCAACAGCCCGCGCGTGAGCCGCGTGATTTCGAGCATCGGCGTGTTGCCGATGAGATCGAGCACGTTGCTCGCGCGCGCGACCGGAACCACCTCGCGTTCGAGGTCGCCGGCCCCATCAATCGGCTGTTGGAGTTGCGGCTTCACAGCCCGGCCGCCGGCCCGGTTAGCGGCCGCCCGCGATGGCCGGGACGATCGAGATATCGTCGCCATCCTTGACCTTCGAATTGATCGCCTCGAGGAAGCGGATGTCGTCGCCGTTGAGATAGATATTCACGAAGCGGCGGATTTCGCCTTTGTCGTCGAGCAGCCGCTCGCGGATGCCCGCGTGGCGCTTCTCGAGGTCCTCGATAACCTGCCGAATAGACGAACCTTCGGCGGGGACTTCGCCCTCGCCGCCGGTGAAACGGCGCAGCGGAGTGGGGACTCTGACTCTGACTGGCATAACTGAACTGTACCTCCCTCAGTGGATCTTGATGCTTATTCCTGCCCGAAACGGCACACAAGCGGGGTTGCTTATGCCGATGCCGCTACGCGTTTTCCCTCGCCCAGGCGCTCAAAAAGCGCATCGAACTCGCTCAACCGCGCGTCGATTACAAATGGGCGCTCGATCGCGCCGGCGACCGCTTCGAGCGTTTTGTAGCCGTTGCCGGTTATTGCGACGACCAGGGTTTCGTCGGGCTTGATGCGCCCCTGCTTGATGAGCTTGAGCGCGACCGCCAGAGTCGTGCCGCCGGCGGGCTCGGCGAAAATGCCCTCGGTGCGCGCCAGCAGCTTGATCGCGTCGATAATCTCCGGGTCGGTCGCGCTGTCGCCCCATCCGCCCGACTCGCGCACCACGCGCAGCACGTAGTAGCCGTCGGCGGGGTTCCCGATCGCGATCGACTTCGCGATGGTGTCGGGCTTCACCGGCGTGATCAGGTCGGTGCCCTTGTGCAGTGCATGAATTACGGGCGCGGAGCCCGCCGCCTGCGCCGAATGGATCTTGAAGTCGTGGCCTTTCACGAGTCCGACTTCCTTGAGTTCTTTGAATGCCTTCGCAATCTTCGGCAGTATCGTGCCGCCCGCGGTCGGCACCACGATATGGTCGGGCAGTTTCCATCCAAGCTGCTCGGCGACCTCAAAGCCGAAGGTTTTGGCGCCCTCGGTGTAGTACGGACGCAGATTGATATTCACGAAGGCCCATCCGTACTTGTCGGCGATCTCGCTGCAGAGGCGGTTCACGTCGTCATAGTTGCCGCGAATCGTGATCACTTGCGCGCCGTAAATCGTCGACCCGACGATTTTTCCAGCCTCCACCCCTTCGGGCATGAAGATGAAGCACTTGAGTCCGGCCCGGGCCGCATGCGCGGCTACCGCCGTGGCGAGATTGCCGGTCGATGCGCACGAGACGGTAGTGAAGCCGAATTCGCGCGCCTTGGTGATCGCGACCGAGACCACGCGGTCTTTGTACGAGAGCGTCGGATGATTAACGGTGTCGTCTTTGATGTAGAGGTGCTTGAATCCCAGTTCCGCGCCGAGGCGCTTGCAATGCACCAACGGCGTGAACCCCGAATGGGGCCCGACGTCTGATTCGCCGTCGACCGGCAGCAATTCGCGATAGCGCCACAGGTTATGCGGTCGTGCCTCGATCTTCGCTCGCGTGATCGTGGCGCGAATTTTTGCGTAGTCGTAGGTGACCTCCAGCGGCCCGAAACACGTTTCACAGACGTGTAGGGGAGCAATCGGATATTCCTGCCCGCATTCCTTGCACTTGAGATTGGTTATGTAGCTCATCGTGGTTCCCCTATTGATGAACGGGTGCTGAAGCGTCCTTGCTGCGGCCGCGCCATGCGCGGCATCGGCATCCCGATCGCGACGGAACTTCGGTCACTCTGAATCGCCCCGGTTGGGTTGCATCATAAGTCAGAATTTTTCCTGCAAGCTCGGGCACCTTGCCCGCCAGCGATGCGATCGCTTCCGCCGCCTGCACTTCACCGATTACGCCCGCGACGGAGCCGATTATTCCCGCTTCGCGGCACGACGCGATTTCGTCTTCGCCCGGCGGCTCCTCGAAGAGGCATCGCAGGCACGCGGTTTCGCCCGGGATTACGGTCATCGCCTGTCCGGCCATCCCGAGCACGCCGCCGTAAACGAACGGTCGATGAGTTTCCAGGGCGGCGTCGTTAATCAGGAACTTTGCGGCGGGATTATCGGTCGCATCGATTAGAAAATCGTGGGTTGCCGTGAACCGGGCAGCATTGCCGGAATCGAACGCCGCCGTATGCGCTTCAACTTCGAGACCGGGGAATTGCTCGCGCAGATGGTGCGCGGCGGATTGCGCTTTCGATTTTCCGAGATCCGATTCCCGATAGATGATTTGCCGCGCCAGGTTGGAAAGCTCGACCGGGTCGGGATCGACTAGGGTGAGACGCCGAACTCCCGCACGAGCCAGAGCGTATGCGGCTGGTACGCCCAAGCCGCCGACCCCGATGATCAATGTGCGTCCGCTGGACAGCATTTCTCTCTGCGCGCCTTTGAGAGAGCTGAGCGAGGGGGGCGATCAAAAAACCCTCTTCCTGCGACGAGGACGAGGGTTCTTCAACTCTCGCCCTATCTTCCAAGACTTCTCGTTGGGAAGTCTCGCAGGAGTTAGCACCAGCACCCTTACGGGCCGGTTGCTGCGGCATCATCGGGCCAGTCCCTCCGCCGCTCTCGATAAGGCTCTGCGCTTTGGTCTGAACAGAGTTAGCCGAGCGTGCGGCGGCTGTCAATCGACCGACCACGCGGTCAGGCGGCATAAGCAAGGGCATCCAATCCGGCGCACTGCCGAGTCTCGTATATGGGACGCTCGCCCCGAAGACCGGTCTTTTAGCTGGCGGTTAACAATCGAGCCGCGTCTCGAGCGACAATTGCAACTCAGGCATCTTTTACTGTAGGTTGCGGCGGGGGTTCTCGGCGATGACTGGCGGGAGGAAGAAGTCGCATGGCATCGCGCACTTGGCTGTCGTTTGTTCGCATCACGCTGGTGCTTGCGGCACTGATTATCGCTTCAGCCTGCGACCCCTGCCCCAGTTGTAAATCCAAGGCGACGCCAACTCCGACGCCGACTGGCGCACCCACACCGACCGCCACTCCCACCGGCGCGCCGACGCCCACGGCCACTCCCACAGGCGGGGCGACTCCTACCGCGACCCCAACCCGAACCGCGACGCCGACAGCCACCGCTACCGCCACGGCGACGGCAACCGCGACAGCCACCGCGACGGCGACGCCGACTGCGTCGCCGACGGTGGCACTCAGCGGCAGCGTTTATCAGGGGGCGATGTCTGGTTCCACCGTCGACGTGAACAACGTGAATCCGGCCACCGCCAGCAACACCGGGTCGGCGATAGCGACCGGCACGACCAACGCTGCGGGCGCGTACTCTCTCACGATCGCACCGCCGCCGACTGGTCCGGTCAGGATTTCTGTGGCCGCGGGCACGTACCAGAGCGAGGAAAACGGCGCGACCATCAGTACGCCGGCACCGATCACGGTGCTCTTGAGCTCACCCCCAATAAATGGGCAGAGCGTGGACATCAATCCGCTCACCTACTTCGTCGACTTGCAGGCAACCGCGGACGTTCAAAACAACCACACCGCACTCGTTACCGCCGTTGCCAACGCGACTTCCGATGTCGAGGGCGTTTACGGCCTGCACAGCGATCCCAACACGCTCGTACCAAACTACACCAGCGCGGGTATTGGAACGGACGCGGGCAACCTGGGGCTCGCCTTGGGCGCTATTATCAATGAGGACCAGTTGTTCTGCCCGAATGCTCCGGGCGGACTGGTGACTGCGCTGGCCAGCGACCTGAGCGATAAGGTCTTTGACGGCAAAGCGTTTGGCGCCGCAGTCTCGTACTGCAGCGGCGGAACGCTGCCTGCGATCGCCGGAACCAGCGACTTTCAGGACGCGCTCTCGGGCGTGTTCGGATCGCAGCTCGCCACGCGCGCCTTCGCCTTCGGCGGAACCGGTAACGTCTTCACCAACAACGGAATCACGGCAAGCCAGCTCGCCGGCGGACTTTCGACCGTCAACGCCGGGGTGGTCAATGCGGCGCCCGCGAAGGTGAACACCTTTGCCATAGGGCCAGCATTCCCGTCACCGTCAACGCAGGCCAGATACGGTGCGACCGCCACCTTGCTCAACAACGGCCAGGTCCTTATTGTCGGTGGCTTCGCCACTCCCAGCACTTATCAACTGACCACGCTCTTGTATGATCCCACGAGCAATTCGTTTACCAGCCAGGCGCAATCCACTGGCCATGTATATGGGGCCGCCACCCTTCTGACCAATGGTACCGTGATCATCGCTGGCGGGTTGGACTCCACGGGATACAGCACCGCCTCGGACATCGCCAATTCAGCGGGCACCAGCATCAGCTCCGGCCCAATCCTGGTAGCCTCAATCGGTGCCGCCGAAGGAGGGGCCGTGTTGCTGCCAAACGGTAACGTTTTCTTAGTGGACGGCAGCGATGACAGCGGACCTCTCAGCTCCACGGAGATCTACAATGGAACCAGTTGGACCTCTGGTCCGAATCTCAGCACGCAGCGCGAATTCCCTATGATGGCCCTGCTGCCAAATGGCAAGGTTCTAATAGCCGGGGGAGAGCAATTTTCAACCTTCAGCACCGCCACCGCGGACGTCTACGATCCCACGGTCGGCACCATAGGCACCATAACCCCAACTACCAACAATATGATCACCGCGCGCCAACAGGGCACCGCGACTGTTCTGCCGAGTGGCAAAGTTCTCATCGCCGGTGGGTTCCAAGTCAACCCCAGCACTCCAAGTCCACTGCTCAGCACCGAACTATACGACCCCCAAAGCAATTCCTTCTCTACTACCCAAACCGCGACCATGAATGACGCTCGGGGCGCGATGACGGCGACGCTGCTGCCCAACGGGTTGGTGTTGATTGCGGGTGGAGCTTTAACCAGCGGCGGCCCCGGTCTGCAGACCACGGAATTGTATGATTACTCCACGAACACCTTTGCCACATCCGGGCAGACCGCGCTGCTGAACTTCGCTCGAAGCTTGGCTACAGCTACCCTCCTGCCCAACGGCCAAGTGCTAATCGCAGGAGGCATCGACGTTAACAGTCAATCAACGGCGACCACCGAGTTGTACACACCATGATGGTGTTTACCCCTGGGCTGCTACTTCCGAGTTTCGTCGCGCGGTGAGACGATTTTGTCTGCAGGTGTCGTTCGCCAGTGGCAAATCTGTCCCGCAAAATCACTCAACCATTATAGGAAAGTGGTGTCATTCCGAGGTTCTTTTCCGAGGAATCCCGTGGGTGTGAGAACCTTTGAACTCGATCGCCGAGAGAGCCTCTTTGGGTTGCGGGCGCAAGCCCGCGCTGAGGACCAGAGGCACTTGGCCCGGCGTGTCAACGAATTTGGCTGATGGCGCACGGCATTAAGTGATGAAAAAGATGGCGCGGGCCGAACCGGCGCGCATCGATTTGCCCCACCCATGTAGCCCATCCCTTGCCGCCCGAGTTTCCATCCGTTGCCGCCGGTGGCCGTGCCAGCCGGATGCGACTTTGAGTTTTTTTCTGGTAGTGCGAAGGCCGTGATCTTCCGGCAACAACAATTGCAACGTTGACCGCTTCTGCTGTGGGTTGCCCCGAGGAATCGTGGCAATGCCCGCTCCTGGGGAGTAGTCGGATCGCTGCGCGCAGTCGTACTGCTTTGGTTCGCGTCACTCTTTTACTCGCGGCGCTGATGCTCGCGTCGGCCTGCGACCCCTGCCCCAGTTGTAAATCCAAGGCGACGCCAACTCCGACGCCGACTGGCGTACCCACACCGACCGCCACTCCCACCGGCGCGCCGACGCCCACTGCGACCCCTACGGGCAGCGCGATTCCTACTGCGACTCCCACTCGAACCGCGACGCCAACGGCGACGGCAACCGCAACCGCCACAACGACCGCGACGCCGACACCCAGTGCGACGCCGACGGTGGCGCTCAGCGGCAGTGTTTTTCAAGGCGCGATGTCGGGTTCCACGATTTCTGTGTCCAACGTTAATCCGGCCACCGGCAGTAGCACCGGGACTGCCATTGGCACCGCGACGACCAATTCGTCGGGCGCATACTCCATCATGATCGCGCCGCCGCCAACCGGACCGGTCCGCATTGCCGTGGCCGGAGGCTCGTATCAGAGCGAGGAAGACAGCACGACCATCGCTGCGCCTGCGCCGATAACGGTGCTGCTCGGCTCGATGACGCAGGGTGTCGTGAGCGTCGACATCAATCCGCTGACTTATTTCATCGACCTGCAGGCAACCGCGGACATCCAACACAACGGAACTCCATTGGCCACCGCCCTTACCAACGCCACCTCCAATATCCAGGGCATCTATGGCCTCGGCACCAATCCGAACGCGCTTACACCCGATTACACGACCGCGGGTATCGGGACCGACGCGGGGAACCTGGGACTCGTGCTGGGCGGCATCATCAACGAGGATCAACTGCTCTGCCCGACCGGGCCGGGAACGCTGGTGACGGCGCTGGCCAGCGACCTTACCGACGGGGTATACGACGGCAAAGCGTTTGGCGGCCCGATTACCTACTGCAACGCCACGATGCCGGCAATCGCCGGTACCAGCGACTTTCAGGACGCACTCTCAGCCAACTCGCAATTGCAGCTCACGCCGCGGGCGTTTGTCTTCGGCGGCACGGGCAACAGCCTGACCAACAATGGAATCATGCCGAGTCAGTTGGTCGGCAGCCTGTCGGAGATCAATTCGGGCATCGCCAGTGGCGCGCCCACTGTCACGAATACCTTTGCCGCCGGCCCTAACATGGGTTCCGCAACCAGTGAGGACCGCCAGGGCGCGACCGGGACCCTGCTGACCAATGGTTCGGTCCTTATTGCGGGCGGCGACAGTACCAGCACCGGACTTCGCAACGACGGGGTACTGTACAATCCGACGAGCAACACCTTTTCAGCGGTACTCAACGTGATGGTCTTGCCGCGTGAGTTCGCCACCGCAACCTTGCTGCCGAATGGCCAGGTGCTGATCGCAGGCGGTCTCAGCACATCGATCGTCACCAGCACCACCGAGCTCTACGACCCGACGACCAACCAATTTACCACGGGTCCGGCCATGAACTTCGCGCGGGAGCATGCCGTCGCCGTTTTGCTGTCCAACGGGAGCGTCCTAATCGCCGGAGGCGACATTGGCACCAACAGCAGCGCCACTGCCACCAGTGAAATTTACGATCCGGTAGCCAACACTTTCGCCGCCACGACACCGTCGATGAATAGTGCGCGGACCTCTCTGATGGCTGCGACTTTGCCCAGCTCCGACGTGCTGATCGCTGGCGGCGACAGTAGTGGCAGCTCCTTTGACACGGCGGAGCTTTATCACGTTGGAACCAACAATTTCTCGATTGTTTCGTCGACCATGAACGGCGCGCGAGAGCAGGGCACCGCGACGCTGTTGCCGAACGGGAGCGTACTCATTTCCGGCGGATTCCTGGTCGTGAGCAACCTGGCGTTGGCTGAGAAAACCACGGAGTTGTACAGCACTGCGAGCGGCACTTTTCAGCCGTCGTCGGGCACGGTGGACATGAACGGTGCGCGGGCGAACATGACTGCGACGCTTCTGCCAAACGGGTTCGTTCTGATTGCCGGCGGAGACACGACACCGGGTGGTTCCAGCCTGAGCACCACGGAATACTACAACTCGGTCGACAACACTTTTGCCGCGACTCAACCGTCGATGACGGTGGGCCGTGCCCTTGCCACGGCTACGTTGATGCAGAACGGGCAGGTGATAATCGCGGGCGGACTCGCAAACGGCTCGACCGTTAATAGCACCGATCTGTATACGCCATAGCGAGCTCTTAATTCCTCTCCCTGACAGGGAGAGGTTAGGTGAGGGGTACGGACCGGCAAGATCGGTAACAAAATAGACCGGCAACATGGGTAACAGATTAGAAGTCATGGCAGGAGGAAGCAGCGGATGCCGTGGCGAGAGGTCTGTTCCATGGACGAGAAGATGCG
>JBKQNE010000139.1:0-5196 GCA_052146355.1 Binataceae bacterium (SeqCode)
CTTTCGAGTGGAAATTCAGCCGCGCCGACCTCGACCAACTCGTCAAAAAGATCGACGCTGCCCCCAACTTGCTCCGTCCTGCCGCCTAATGTCATACGTTGCCAAACTTATGAACCGAACTACTAAGTTACTGCCCTTCCTTGACCAGCGATCGCGTAGGCTGGTCGGCAGTGAAGTTGGACCACGGCGCGCGTGAGGCGACCACGCGATTGCGCAATGCGCCGCTCTGTTCGATTTTCAACTCGACCGCTTCGCCCACCTCCATCGGGGTATGGTGGGAGCACGATCGTTGCAGAGGGTGTTAGGGCTGCGCAGCACCCTGCTTCTGACTGTCGCCTAACAGATAAGCCGAGAGATAGATACCAGCCAAGGACGCTCTCTCCTTGAAACTATGACAACGGCGACAAGTTTAGGACGGCGCCGGGTTTTCCATTCTCGCGAGCTTAAGCGCAGGCTTGGCGCTGTGGATGGCGAGATCGATGTTGCAAAAAGAATGGGATTCTCTGCTAAGCTATTGAAGGTCTGCGCACCAGAAACTCCTGCCGACAATCAGAACTGGCTGCGGGAAAAACGCAGGACGCCTGTGCCCCGAGGTGAATTTGGGTTTTTTTGTCAACACCATCCTACCTGGCTCCCAAGAATCGACCCACGCCGCAATTGAGCAAGAAATCCGGGACCGAGGTCAGAATCTCGTAGTTCGCGTGCTTGCCCGGTATTGAAAGTATTCGATGGGAAGGCCGACAAAATGGCCCCACCGGTATTGGTGATGGCGCGCCAGAAGAGTCCTGGCCTGGCGGGTATCCTATCTTTTTTCTGGTGCGGCCTCGGTCAGATATATAATGGCGAGATTCTCAAAGGGACCGCGCTAATGGTCGTATACACGCCCTGTGTCTGGTTCGGGACCACTTCAACGTTTGCGGGCTTGTTGGCCTACATAGGCGTAAACACGGCGGACCAACAGAGCGCCGGCGGCTTTTCGCTTTTCTTCGGCCTTGCATCGCTATTCCTTGGGGGCGGTCTCTCGCTCTATGGGATGGTGAATGCGTACCGCAGAGCTGACGCAATCAATAGGCGGCGGCACTTCGGCGCGTTCTAAAGATGAATGCGCGGCCAAAATCCTGGGCAGCGAATACCTCGTACAAGCTCGCGGATCGTGTAATCATCCGTGTCGACGAGAAAGTCATCTTTGTCCTTCGCTGTGTCAGAGAGGGCATCAGCGGAGCAACGAGCCCTGCGATTCGCCGCGGGCTTGGGAGCCAAACTTCTTGGGATCGATACGATACGAAGCAAGCTACTAAAGTACCCGATGGCGAATGCGACTGGATAATTGAGAAAGTGATCTAGTAGGAGTGCCGACTCTCCGACGGCAAGCAACGGACCCGCTTCTTGCCTCTGTTGACTCACTGGCGACTAAAAACCTGGTTCGGAGCTACAGTGATGAAACCAACACTTCTCCTGATTTGTGGAGTAATCGCCGCTCTGACATTTGCGCGCACCGCTCACGCCGCCGATCGGATGCGTCTGGTCAGCATTCCGCTCGACATACCGCTCGAAGACACCCAGGCACTGGACGATCAAGCGCTTGAAGGACTCTACCAGGGCGACTACGGCAAGAACATGAAGTATAATGTGGGCGGCTATCTGGGAGACAACGTTAAATCGAGCGGTCTTGCCGAGTCGCCGTTTAACCACATCGATACGGTGCTCAAGGACGGCCGCAAGCTGCAACTCTGGTTCTCGAGCGCCGACGATGGGCGCAAGACATTTGGCATCCATCTCGAAACGCCATACATCGAAAAGCCCACGCGCGATTTCAAACAGGCCAATGTGGAGATTCAGTCCGCGTGGGGGAAGCCCGACCTGGAATTCTCTCCTCCCGATGCCGTGGGCGCGCAGCAGATCGAGGTATTCGTTGATCACACGATGCCCACGGATCGGCTTGCAGTCGTCATGGCGCGCCTTCCGAACGCGAACAAGCTCACCCCCAAGGACATCAATCACTTCTGGGAGAGCGATTTGCGCGACTATGCGAAGATCCTGGGGGACGAGTTCCGAGGCGCAATTGCAATCGTTAACAATCAGAACGGCAAACTGGTCGGCGAACAAATCCTACTGCTCGATCTTGTCCGTGCAAGAAGCGTATTCAACCTCGGCGAAGGGAAATAGCTGGATGTACAGACACTCTATCCGAATCCTTTTCGCTGCCTTTCTGACCGCATTCGCGTTTTCGATCGCACGCCCCGCGACCGCGGCCGATTCTTCGATCAGCGCGACCGCTGACGCCACACTGCAGAAGGACAGCAAGAAGCTCTACGTCGCAACGCGCTCGCGCACCTACCAACTCGCACAGTATGCATACGGCGAACGAACGGGAACGGTCATCGTCGATGGCGAAGTCCGACGGCGGTTGCGCGTGTCGGACGACATTGGCGCTGAGGGTGAACAGACCGGCACGGTCGCGCTTGCGATACATCCAATAGACGCCAGCGGCCGTTTCGGCGCCGTCGCGGCGTCGCGCGAATTGCCCGGCGACGAGATTCGGCTCGACTCTCCCGCCGGCGTCGCGGTCATCGCGTACGGATGCTGCGCGGACAACAGCGCGGAGACCGAGCTGAGTCTCGATTCACTCAAAATGCTCTATGTGTCCGCAGGCGGCATCAAACTTTCGACTTACACGATTCTGGGCAAACCCGCGCGCGGCCGTGTGATCGCACTATACCTCGCAATGACGCCCTGTGACGACGACGTGCTCGGCAAAGATCCGACGGCGATTGGCTTGATCACCGTCGCGGGTGAGGGCGACGTGCTCGAACGCATCCGCGTGCACCTACGCGCCAATAAACCGCGCGAGGCGGCGCTCGACTGGTCAACCGAGCACGGATGGCGAAGCGCGTCAGGCACTCTCGAAGAACACACCGTGATCGATCCGGCAAAGGCGTCGACGCCAGTCTTTGAATGGCGAGTCGATGATAACAAAACGATCGCGCTGCCATTAGTCGATGACCGCCTCGACGTAAGCACGGCAAAGTTGCCCGCCGGCGTTGCGCTCGAGGCGCTCCCGCAATAGCCGCTCGCCCGTGCTCGCTTTGCTTTGCCGAGACCCGTCTTTTGAATCGAGTGGACGCCTTCTCTTCCCGAAATCTGCCCTGTAGCGTGCTGTCTCTGGCGGACGCATGGGAAGATGGTTATGCTGCGGACGAGTTATAGAGCTCGACTCACCTTGGTATCGGCCCAGTCCAAAATTCGGCGAGACCGATGCGACGAGATCATGTGAGGCCCGTTCACGATCGCTTGTCTAGCAGGATGCTGAGTGCGCCGGGATAAACCGGCGTGGAGTAGTGAATGAAAGAGTCACACAGGAAAGGAGTAGCGAACCGTCCTGACCCCGAGTCATGCGTGGCCAGTCGTGAGGCTGCCATTGAAGCGTTGACAGGGGCACCTGCAGGCTGGGTATTGAGCTGCGAAATAATCGCGACCAGAGTGCCGACGTCGTTCAGCATGGCGGAAGGCAACATCGGCGGATGCGCTTTCGCAAGCGTCCGCAGGACTCTGCGCAGTCTAAGACCCCAGGCATGCATGGAAACTCCACGCGCGAGAACCGGGAGACCCCAGCGACGCCCGCCGGGGAAGATGCGGCGGGCCGGTTGGAGAAGGCCTTGAGCCCCAAGTCCAACATGCACGTCGGTGGGGAGTCGGACGGTCGAATAGTACCTGCGAAGTGCCCGAACAAGGGTGAGCAAGCACCTGCGGAGGGCATGGAGGGAAGGCGACCGACCAAGGAGAACATCGGGCAGGCGACCCCGCCCCGGACTCAGAGCCGGACCAGCGAGTTGAGCGACTTGTTCGGTGTGCGTGAGGTAGCACGTAGGGATAAGCGGACGCGATTCAGCGCGCTGCTCCACCATGTCACGACTGAGCTACTACGGAACAGCTACTACGCTTTAAAGCGAGACGCTGCGCCCGGAGTCGATGGCGTGACCTGGCAAGAGTACGAGACGGACCTGGATGAGAAGCTGGCGGACTTGCATCGCCGCGTCCATCGCGGGACGTATCGAGCGCAACCTTCCAAGCGAGCCTACATTCCGAAAGGTGATGGACAGCAACGTCCCCTGGGCATCGCAGCCCTGGAGGATAAGATCGTCCAGCACGCGGTAGTGACGGTCCTCAACCAGATTTACGAAGAGGACTTTCAGGGGTTCTCCTATGGGTTCCGGCCCGGGCGCAGTCAACATCAAGCACTGGATGCGCTGTGGGTCGGGATCATGCGGAAGAAGGTGAATTGGATACTCGATGCCGACATTCGTGGCTTTTTCGACAATCTGTCGCACGAATGGATGGTCAAGTTCATCGAGCATCGCGTCGCCGACCGGAGGATTCTGCGCCTCATCCGGAAGTGGTTGAGGGCGGGAATCTCCGAGGAAGGGGAATGGTCGAAAACGGAAGTAGGGGTCCCGCAAGGATCAGTGGCTTCACCGCTGCTATCCAACATCTACCTGCACTACGTTTTCGATCTGTGGGTCAGGCACTGGCGCAAGCATCACGCTACGGGCGAGGTAATCGTGGTCCGCTATGCGGATGATGCGGTAGTGGGATTCGAGCATCGGACGGATGCGGAGCGGTTCCTTGCGGAATGGAAGGACCGCGTGCAGAAGTTCGGGTTGGAACTACACCCGGACAAGACGCGCCTGATTGAGTTCGGGCGCCATGCCGCCGAACACCGAAAGCAGCGCGGCGAGGGTAAGCCGGAAGTGTTTAACTTTCTGGGCTTCACCCACCTGTGTGGGAAGACCCGGAAGACCGGCCAGTTCATCGTCAAGCGCAAGACCATCCCGAAGCGACTCTCTGCCAAGCTCAGCGAGCTGAAAGGGGAGTTGCGGCGGCGCTGGCATCAGCCGGTCGTCGAGGTCGGGGCGTGGTTGAGGTCCGTCGTACAAGGTTACTTCAACTATCACGCAGTGCCCGGCAATATGGTAGTCTGAACAGTTTTCGGGCCCAGATAATCTGGCGCTGGTATCGCGCGCTACGGAGGCGCAGTCAGCGCGACCGGATGACCTGGGAGCGGTTCTGGCCGTTGGTCGATCGCTGGATTCCGAGTGCCAAGATCTTACACCCCCATCCCAACCTGCGCTTCGACGCCAGGCATCCGAGGTAGGAGCCGTATGCAGTAATGCTGCACGTACGGATCTGCGCGGGGGG
>JBKQNE010000140.1:0-11304 GCA_052146355.1 Binataceae bacterium (SeqCode)
AATCGAACTCAGCATTCACCGGAGCGGCGAGGGGGGCAGCCCCCCTCGCTCTCCTCCCAGCAAAACTACGAAAAAGTGTTACCTATGTTGCCGGTCTAAAGTGTTACCTATGTCTCCGGTCGCTCAAACAGTTCTAAAATTGAGGTTTGAGAAGATTTCACAGGGTTAACGTGGCGCGGTTTGCCTGATTCGTCACTCGGTGTAAGTGTCATGCCACTACCTGAATCCAGCAACGTCGAATGCACTCAGCGAAAAAGGAGGCCCCTGGGATGAGCCAAGGAAGTGGTGAGCAGCGAAGTGGAAAGCGAACTTCCGCACTTGAACCGGGAACTGCGGCCCCGGATTTCCAGCTGCACAGTACGCCGGATCAAACCGTATCGCTGAGTGATTTCAAGGGCGCCCCGGTTGTCCTTGCATTCTATCCAGCCGACTGGAGCCCAGTGTGTGGCGACCAGATGGCGCTTTATAACGAAATCCTGTCGGAGTTCCATCGCTACAAAGCGCAGGTGGTGGGCATTTCCGTCGACGGCAGTTGGTGCCACGCCGCCTTCGCCAAAGATCGCAAACTGCACTTTCCGCTGCTCGCGGACTTCGAACCAAAGGGCGAGGTCGCGCGCACTTACGGCGTCTATCGCGACAAGGACGGGACCACGGAGCGCGCGCTATTCGTGATCGATCCCAAGGGAGTGATCGCCTGGAGTTACGTTTCGCCGCTCGGAGTAAATCCCGGTGCCGACGGAATTCTGGCCGCGCTGGAAGATCTCAATTCAGAGTCGGAGAAGAAGTAAATGAGCAGGACATATTTCGCGCCCAAGCTCGTCCTGCCGGTTAGCGAGCGCGATCATATCCGCGGCCCCGCGCAAGCGCCGGTGACCGTGGTGGAATACGCCGACTATGAGTGTCCGTATTGCGGTATGGCGAACCCGATCGTTGAGCAAGTGCAGCAGGCGCTCGGCGACCGGCTTCGGTTCGTCTTCCGCAATTTTCCGCTGAGCGAGATGCATCCGCATGCCGAGCACGCGGCGGAAATTGCCGAGGCGGCAGGCACGCACGGCAAGTTCTGGGAGATGCACGACACGCTGTATGCGCATCAGGATGCGCTCGACGATCTTCATTTGGCCGAGTACGCGACGTTGTTGCGAGTCCCCGCATCCGAGATTAAGCGCGCGCTCGGTCAACACGCGTACCGCGAACGGGTGCGCGAGGACTTTCTAAGCGGCGTACGCAGCGGCGTCAACGGCACGCCTACGTTTTTCATCAACGGCGCCCGCCACGACGGCTCGTACGATTACGACACGCTGATCGCAGCTATCGAGAACGCGACGAAATAAGGGGAGCATCTCAAAATTGCATAACCCAGGGGCTGAAGGGCGCTAGCACGGCGAACTTGCTGCGTCTGGCGTTTACGGCCGGATGTTGAGGCAAGTCGTAGCTTCGCAAACTTCGTCATTTCGGCGAAGCGTTGCAGAAGTTTCTACTCCAAATAAAGGTCCAAATCGAGATCGGGCCAATTTTCTTGTTGCATCCAGAAGGCGCAAGAATCGTTGCTCGATTGGTGACCGAACAACGCAACACTTTTCGCCCTCTTTCCCGATTGTGGTGGAGCGCGCTAGTAAAGCTGACCGCTCAAGGTACGTGCTGCGCACATCTCCTAGCACGCATGTAGCGAAGGGACCAGACGATTACAATCTCTCACGAAAAAGGCAGCGGCTTATCGAGAGCGAGAATGAGTTCCTCGCGCAATAGCGTGGCAAAGAGGATTCTTAGTCCGTCATCTCGCGGGGGCTCGTTCGAGTCGTTAAGCAGGTAGTCGCGCGCCGGTGCGAAACTGCGCTTAGTGCCCATGACAACGCTGGGGTAGGGCGGACCTGAATTCCGGAAACACTTTCCGCAGTCGCGTCAATTCCAAATCCCGTCCTTCTTCAGTTCCGCGCCTATGTCCTCACGTGTCGCGTCGCGTTCGTATCGGGCTGCGATGCCGCGGAGCATAGCGGCGGTTCGCGGCCAGCGCGCCGCCAACGCAGAGGCGTAGTCGCCAAACTGCTTTGCGAGTTCGTGCTCTTGCTCGCCGCCTTCCATAAGTTTTCGTGTTATCAAGCCGCGGCGATTGTAGACACCGATTTCGATGCCGCGCTCCAGTTCTTCGCTCTCCGCGTTCTCGATCACTTCTCGGGCGGCTTCGTGGGGCCAGACGCAGTCACTTCCCTCAGGGAAGTGACTGAGGATTATCCCAATATGCTGCTCTCCGACCCTCCGCCTTCGCTTTTCAGCAAGAGCGGCACGTGCCTCTTGGACCCACCTCCTGAGCGCCGCACCATCAATTTCTCCGTTCTCGTTCACACCAGGGCAGATTCGCGACGACTGAAGCAGGTAATGCCCTCGTTCGGCCCGAGCACGCTCCAAGTCAGTGGGTTCGACTCTCTCTTCATCGTCTTCTGCGCGATAAACGAGGGCGACAATCTCCGCAAAGAAACCGGGGTTTCGAGCAAGTTCTTTTTGCAGAGCCAAGGGCGCAAACTCATGTCGATCGAGAATCGGGAGAAAGGCCCATTCGAGCCGAGCCAGCCTCTCATGGTCTAGCTCCGTAGCGCCCTGTAACACCTTGAACATCTCCTGCAGGTGCCAGTAAAAGTGATCGGGCTGAGTTGCCGTGTCCGGCAACCTCAGAATTGCCTCAAGAGCGTCAGCATGAAGATTGGGATTGGCCTTGAAGTACGCGAGTATCTCCACGGCGTCGTATGGCCGCGAGTACTCGAGGAGCTTTCGCACGGCGTATTCCAAGTCAGGATCAGACCACCCTTTAGGAAAAGGTTGGACTCTTCGCCAGTAACTTGCGGCCGTCTCGGCGTCGAGGGATTCCACAAAAGTCCAGGTCTCCCGTGAGCACTCCAAGCCGAAGAGTAAGTCCGCTCGCTGAGGCGGGCTCAATCTGTTCCCAGTGTCGGCAAGTTTGTCTCGAACCCAGTTGCGGCCGTGCTGTCGAATTCTGCCGACCACGAAGCCTAGGGCGAAGTCGCGCCACAAGGCCTCCGGGGCGGCCAGATAACGTTCGAAGAGATCGTTTTCGTCGTCCACAAATGCAGGGAGTCCGCCTGCGGTCGAGCCAAGGGCCCAAGGATTCTCTACCATTGGGACCACGTGGTACAGGCTCTGGATTCCTCCGTGAGACTGCAGGAGCAATACCGCCTGGCGGCGCTCCTCGGTCAGAGCTGCGGCACCTTTTTCCGGCTCTAACAGGTACCCATCTGGAAGATCCGGGTCGCGTCCGAACAGCCAGGCGCTGCGAGACTCGACGTCATCCGGCTCGAACGCACTGTAGAGCGCGTCCAGTTCATCGAGCCGCTCCGTCGGCAACACCCACTTTTCCCCTTGGAAAGATCGGTGGCGCGTGAGGACGCGGCGAAGGGCGTCCCAGATCGCAAGCCGGTCTTTCAAATCAAGTGTGGTCTCTGCGAGTTGTTTCAGGCGCTCTACGATTTCGCCGTACTCTTCGGAAGGAAGGTTGGCTAGCAGCCGAATGAGTTTTCTCCAGCGCTCCCCATTGGTGCCAGCGGTCGCAATCATACGGCGAACGATTTTTTTGACGACGCCGAAGTACTCACCATAGGTAACTCTGTTTGATTCAGTACCCCAATCCCGCCAGTTTGGCCGCGGTGTGTTCGTCGTAATTTCCGAGGTAACGAGCTGATGCAGAAGGTTCCAGGCAACTTCTGGTTCTCTCTCGAGGAGCATGTCCAGCACCTGCAACCGCTCATCGGCATTCGCGCTGGTGTGCGGTCACCCAAGGAAGAAAATCTCGCACAAGCTTGCTTGCGGCCGATTTGCGGTGCTGCCACCCGGATCCAGCCGCGAAAGCCTGGCGAGCGTCAGCGCCGCGGCACCCAGGTGCTCCCGGCTCCAGGCGAGCGTCTCGAGCGCCCAAAGCAATCCAGTGTGTGGAGGAAAGTTGAGTGTGATGTCGCCTGCTTCGGTGAACAGCTTGAGGATGGGCTGGTCGTTCCGCAGCCCTTCGTCGACGGCGTTTAGAAACTCGTCGGGAGCAGCTTCAGCCACCAACTTCAGCAAGCGCGCGAGCGAAGCCCAGACCCGCCAATCGCGGTTGGCAATCTCGAGGATTCTCCGGACAATAAGCGCGGCGTAGCTGTCGGCAGTCCAATCGCCGATAGTGACAGTGGCGCCGCGCGCACCCATGATCGCCAGCGTCTCCGCAATTCCTTCGCGCAGGTGCTTTGAGAATTCCAGCTTGTGCCCCAAAGGCTCCGCGAGCCAGCGCTCGTCGGCAGGGAGATCGAACCTAGGGTCGGGAGCCCCCAGAATATGCAGCGCGTGCCGCTCAAAGCGCTGCATATCATCCGTTGTGAGGAACTCGGAAAGCAGCGACCACGCGTCTTCCTTGGAAACCAGATAGCAGACCTGGGCAGAACAGCGAATGGGAGGGTCGCTCTCGCGCGACCAACGGCTGATACACCGGCGCAGCGCCTCCACGGAGCAACCGGCGAGATCTGCGACGACCTGCAGATCATTTTCGTTTTTCTCACTCCACTTACCGGCCAGCAGCAGGCCCTTGAGTTTCTCCGCCTCCTCTGCGCGGGCCCATGCCGGACGTTGGGTCTCAGGTCGCAGGGCCAATATTCTGCGGAAAGCTTTCACGCTCCGCCGCGCGAGAAATGCCAAGTCGCGCGCACGTGACTCGCCGACGCCGGTCGCGGCCAGCGTTTTCGCGGCCGCATCCACGTCCACCCGCGGAATCACGATTGTGTCACTGGCTTCACTATCAGACGCGCCCAGCGGAATTATGACTCGATGCCCGGACTCAACGGCCTGCGCGACGGAAAAACCTGTACCGGGTGCGGCGATGAGGTTGAGAGGATTCTCGAACCTGGTGAGGTGGTCCCATGCGGCCTGCTCGCGGACCAGGATCGAGCGCGAGAAGACGGGCGCGCGCGCTTCAGGTGGGAGCTGCTCCACGACGGCGCCGACAACTGCGACCGCCTCATCAGCGGATTCCGCCTTTACGGCGAGGGAACCTGTGCCATTGAGAAGCCAACTGCGAATCTTCTCAGCAGATTCTTCCCGGCCGGCGAGGAGAAACTCCGGGGTAACGGCAGGATTCGTCTCGTGCGACCATGCCAACCAGAACGACGCGAGGTCATCGATGCCTTGCGGGTGTTTACCGATATGAATCGATATCCAAGCATGTACGGCCGGCGCGAGTTCGAGCCAGGCTGCGAGATCGTCCGCATCGTACGCTCGCACCTCTTTCCAGCGGCCTTCCGATCTCTTGTCGGTTGCCCACTCCGTCTTCTGCGGCCAGCGTCTCGCAGTCACGAAGACGAAAGTGTCGCGCGCAGGGTCGAGCCCGGATGGATCTCGGGTTCGCGAGTCGTAGTCTTCGTTGGCCTTTGTGCCTACATCGTGACGGGTGCTGAGCTCCCAGTCTGACCTGCCGGACGGGACGAAAGCAGTGGCGTCCGAAGCTACAACGATCCCGTCCCATCCGGCTAGATTGATTCCCTCGCCGGAACGAAAGGAGATTTCCTCGAGCCCTGGACTGGTGGCGAGCACGAGACGGCGGACCAGCTCGGGTAGCGTGCCCTGCGCAACGCGGCGATTAGCCCACTGTGCGATGTCCGTAGCATCGGCGAGGGTGAGGGTGGGCATCTCTCGAATATGTGCTTGTGGGTGCGAGCGAGCAAGGCAGTATGGTTTTGGAAACGGTTGGCCAGCCAGCATTCCTTGTCAGTCGAGAGCGTGGCGGATTTCGCCGTTATCGCAAGCATCGTCCGCGGCACCGGGAGAGCACACCGAGGCAAATCAGGCAGGTGCTGTCCGTTGCGTAAACGGCGTGAAGGTCCCACCGGCAGAAAAGCCGCGCTATACTTAAAGACGATGGGTCCGCAACGAACAGATTTGGCTGAGGATTTCATCGCGCGCTTCGCCTCGGTGCCGCTGGTGACTGAATGCGTGTTTCTAAGACCCAGATATCTTCGTGGTCACGTTGAACGTGAGGTTGCGGATCTGCTTGTTGTCCATAGGGAGCAGGCGCTGATCATTTCGCTCAAGCACCAAGCGGAGCCCGGAAGCCGCTCGCCTGCCAAGGCGGAGCGCTGGGTGAGGCAACACGCAGAACAGGCGGCAACGCAAGCGATGGGTGCGATTAGAACGTTAAAAAAGCGCCGGCTATGGTGCGAGCACTATAGACGTGGGCGGGTCGATTTCGATGCGAGCGAACTGGAGCCGGTTCAAGCGGTCGTCGCGGTCGAGCATACAGGCGGTCTCGTAAGGCTTGCAGACACCGCGCCGCTTATGCACCAAGGCGTGCCCTTCTCGTACTTTTCAGCGAATGACCTGCTGAATCTGATTTTCGAGTTGAGATCCTTTCCTGAACTTCAGCTCTATCTCGCGGCCCGCGCTTCGTTATCGGACGAAACCAGGCTGGCGCTCGGTGGAGAAAAACACCTTTATCAACAGTATCTGTGCAACGAAGGAGGCTTTGCCGGCTGGATCGGCTTCGAAAAAGCGGCACCGGAAGGTACGGAGCGCGCATCCGAGGTTGCCCGAATTATCGGCGAGAAGCACCGGTCCGACCGGATGGCGCGATTTGTCGAAGAGGTAGCCGACCTACTGTCATCGCGTCTCCCGAATTACTCGAAGGATTTGCCACCCGAGGTCTCGGCTCATTTCGATCCTCTTAGCGCCCGAAAGAATTACCTTATGCTGCAGGAAGAGCTTTGTGACCTGACCCTGCTTGAGCGCCGGGCGCTGGGCCAGTTGCGCGAGGATCTTCTATCAAAGATAGAGCAAGACGCTTCGCCATCGGCCCTGCTTCACAGGGCGTATATAGATCATTTGCGTGATCGCCTCTACGTTGTAGCTGTGTCGCGTGGGTATGACCGAAAAGCCTCTATTGAAGCTGGCCAACACATCCTCCTCGGAGGCTTGGCTTTTTACCAAAAGGATCGCGGTATCATAATCGTCGAGCGCTTGGGCGAGAACTTCGAGATTGCGCTGATAGGTGGATTCGCACAACACGCGGAATACCGAACACTCGGCGAGGTCCTGTTTGCCAACGTCCCGGTGTCAGAGTTTGTAGGCTCGCTCGCGACCGGACCGCGGCGCGTTAGCAGCGGCGCTTAATCAACCAAATGTCAAAGCTCGAAGATAAACTTCCGGAAGCGATATCCTCAGCTGACTTGGACGCACTAATCGGCAGGGAGGAGAACCAGCGTCTTGAATTTAAAGAAACGATTGACGGGACAAACAATCACGAATTGGCGAAAGACTTAGCCTCTTTGTCCAACGGCGGTGGGGGCTATCTGATTGTTGGTGCGATTGAAGATGTTACCACTAAAAGGTGCTCCGGGTTTCGGTCCATCGCCCAGCCGGAACCCGTTCGCAGCCGGCTGAAGAGCGTAGCACTACAGTACATCAAGGAACGGCTGCCGCTTTCTCCGGAGGTTCGACAAACCTCAGCTGGCGTTAGGGTCGTTCTGCTTCCAATCCCCCAATCTACCAAACTGCGCGCGGTAGAATTTGACGGGCGAACCGAATATTGGAAGCGCTTTGGTTCGGACAAGCGGCAAATGTCGCACGTCGAGGTGATGACAGCACTTGGTTCCCCAGACAATTTGGAAAAGGAACAGGAGCGCGAGCGCCTTCTCTTAGCCAATCGTTCTCGCTGGAACGAGATTAAGAGCCCACAAGTGCTGTGGGAAGCGATGGATCAGCAATTTCACGATCACCCTTGGGTCAGCACTCGGCAAAGAAAGTGGCTGCGCTTGACCATCACGCCCGAGGAGCTCCGAGAGGATCGAGTGAATACTTCGGACGTACAACTGCACGAACTGGTGATGAACCCGGAGCGGAGACATTCGGCCCGTCATTGGAACATTGACCTCGGCGATGGCGCCGAGGTTAATGCGAGCAGTTTGGGCCTGGAGTGCCGGGTTACTAAGCCGAAAATAATTCCACGCTTGATAATTATAAGCCGCTCGGGTCACGTAGAATTTTGGACGCAGTTCCAAGAGACGTCTGAGCTTCTGCGTTGCGACTTCCAAGACGACAGAGGAAGAAGATCGTACTTGGTGCTCGAGCCTGCCGCGCTTCCTACGTACACCATTGGCTTTCTGCGATTTGCAAAGGAACTATATCATCACCTCCACACCAACTGTGATTTCACGTTCAGAACCGAATTCGGCAACCTCGAAGGCGTCGCGCTAGCAGCCGGAGCTTGGAAGCCAGGATTAGGGGGCGAGTGCTTTAAAATCTTTGCCCAACCGCATTTTGGTCCCGTCGAGACGACACTGGGCGAGGACATTAATCCCGAAGAGGATGCCTTCGCGACAATCGTCAAGTTTTATCGTGCCTTCGGTTACGAACGTCAACACATACCTTTCTTTCCGAATGGGAAGTTTGCTCCCGGCACAAACGGATAAACCTCCGTCGTCCCGCGTGGCAGCGGCTCGAAGTGTACTCCCGTCCTCCTTACAGCATGGGGGCGAATTTCGCACGCGGGAGAGAAAGTGAATCACCGCCCTTTCCAACGGCACCAGCGCAGCCAAAGCTCGAGCTGGTTGCAATCAGGAATTTGGTGTCCCAGAGTGATCGTGACCCAGGCATACTCGTCCGCGACCTTGATCAGCGAGTTTTGGTCACGCCCGATCTGTCGTGGCACTTCTCGCAGCGAGAGGTGAAATCGTTGCGCGTCTTGTTCCAGCTCCGAGAGATGCCCGGCGACATACTCGATGTACGCGGGATAGAGTTGCTCGGCTGGCACCGGCGCCGGCCGCGGTTGCGCACTAAACGCTTCTTTGATCGCGCTATCCCAAATGGGAAGGACCCGCGGACGCAAGGCGTGAAGCGTCTTTGCCGCGGCCGTGTGCGAGAAACGGAGTCCGGTTCCGAGCCTCAGGAGTTCTTGGTACGCTTCGCCGACGGTCTGGCGTTCCGATGGGGTCAATAGACGGATCTCGCGGTCGGGCGCGGGTAGTTGGGGAATCCAGGCGGCGGCCCATCTCTCCAGCCGCGATTTCAGGGAATCGAAGTTTCTTTCGGTGATTCGGCAGCGCCAATCGTTTAGGAATTCCATCAGCGCCTGTCGCTGAACCGGCGACGCGAGGTCCGGCGCGTCACCGAGCTTTGATCGCATCTCGACATAGGCGTCATCAAATCCCGCAACGCCGCCGTAAAGGCGGCAGGCATAAGCCAGTGCGTACAGCGTCATTGTTCCCGGCACCTATGCTTCTAGGGGCCTTCTAGTCGATCTTCCGGCAAATCGACTGTTTGCTCCGCTAACACCGAAGAATCGTAAATCATGGCCAAGTCAACCAGCGCCTGAGAGCTGCGTTTGATCTTACCGAGTCGGACTGTCTTACGTTCAGTTGGCATCTCAGTGTCCGAGTGAAGACTGTGCGACCATCTACCTGACCGAGTGGCGGGTGCGCGTTGGCTCTGGTTCTCGCGCTTCGTCAGCGGCTAGCACTCACGTACTCGCACTGCCCCAGGAAATACGCAAGCTCGAAGCCGAATGATAGCCCAACGTTCGTCGCGTCTGTGACGTGGACGATTCACTCGTATCCTACTATTTTCGCACCATGAACGCGCAAATTCTCACCCTGCACTTCATGCCCTGGTGTCGCATCGACCGAGAATGCAGCGTTGGCCATATCGCCCTTATCCCCTTCTCACGCGAGAATCCTTCATTGTACCTAGGAGATGAGGCAGCTCGCGCGGTGAACACGATTCTTGCAGACTTCATAGGTGTTGATGGAAACCCTGTCACAAGATGTGTGCTCGTAAGCTTGGCAGGTCGCGTGTTGGTCGAAGGCCTTGGGACTCGCGCTGCGTTCGATGCCATCCATGACCATATCCAGATTGCATGTCTGTCGTCACTCGATGGACGCGAATACATCGGGAGAGCGGAACCCTACAGCAACTCGGGATGTTTCGCGCTATACACGCGGCAATATCGCGACGGCAGCGCAGTGGCACCTCCGATTTTCAGGCGAGACAACACCCCAATGGGGCTTGTGGGCTCCGCCTTGCGCGTTCACATGCCTGTGCAGACCGGCGCGATTGCCCGTGTCGTCTTAAACGACGCGCTCTATCGCGGCCTCGTTGAACTTCGGCACCAGATGCTTGAAAGGGAACGAGTAGACGACTGGGCAGCGTGGGCGGAGTCAATCTATTCGTTCAACTTAGCGAATACAGACGACGAGAGCATTAGTGATCACGTAGAATGGGTTCTGATGTCCTCAGCTATTGAGCGACTACTCGAGGCGCGACCTTCGGCGATCGACGTCGCGAAAAGGTTCGTTTCCGCTTTGGCCCCTAACAATTCAAGCCATGACGCTGCGTCTGAATTGATGCGCCAGTGGGCGAAAGAGTTTTATCGGCAGCGGAACGATTTCGCACACGGAAAAATAACCGGCCACCAGCCTCGCACTTGGAATTCAGCTTGCCACTTGCTGCTCGGGGCGGTCGCGTTTCCTTTGCTGGTGAAGCGTTTGCTGGAACGCGAGGGTCTCTATAGCTTGACGGACATGGACCGTCGTGAGCCTGGGGCATTCGTCCGGTTCGCAGCCGACCTTCGTAGCCCTACCGCACAGTTAGCCAGCTGGCACCAATATGTGCGCAGTCAGACGAGTGGGTGAGCGATATGCGAAATTCGGTCTTGAGCCAGCCAAAGATCTCCTCCACCTATTTTGCGCTTTCACTGACTAAGGGCATAGCCCGGATGCCGAGGGGTGCGCCGGTCGACAAGCCAAGTTGACGAAATGTGCCTTGTCAACTGGCATCGGAAAGTGCATTTTTGTTAGAGGCGATTTCCTCGTGAATGTTGTCGGGAGGGGTTAGGTGGAAACGTACAAACCGGGTGAGAAAGCTCCAGATTCTGGGGAACTGATCGAAGTGGGGCCGCGCGGCGGAAAAGTAGAAGGCGGTCGGCGTACCGTGATAGAGCGGGGCGAAAGGGTCCCACCAACCTCAGAACAGGGGAACCAGTTCAAGTACAAGCGCGGCTCAAAAACGACCCACTGACGAACTGTTTCGCGCTGTCGTGCGCCGACTACGCAGCCTTCCACCTAACCGAGTTTCGAGTGCGCGTGGGCTGAGGTTCTTCGAGCTTTGCAAGCGCCTCCCGCTCACGCATTCGAACACCGCCCCAGAAATACGGGACGGCGAAGTGAAGATATTCGCTAAGCCATCCGACATTTACAGCATGGTTCTTAAATTTGCCCATAAAACGCGGATGCCAGAAGCATGGACAAACTCGTGAGAGATCCGCTCCGGAGAGATCGTTCGGCG
>JBKQNE010000141.1:0-18829 GCA_052146355.1 Binataceae bacterium (SeqCode)
TCTCAATCTACCGTTCTTCACTACCGGCCGCTCGCCGACGGGGATGGCGTTGGTAACCTTGGTCACACCCCTACACACTTCGTGCCAGCTGGGCAGCCTGACCGGGTGGGTTTCGTCACCCAGTTACGCAAAGCGTGTCTTCGTGGGGCAGCGGATCGAACTCCGACACACCGAAAAAGAATTCGAAGTCTGCGATGGGCAGGGAGCCCTGCTCGCATTCGGTGATTTCGATTCACGGCCTCGTACGGAGTAGAATCAGCGGGTTGTTTCATCCGCCAGTCTGAACGACCCGCGTGACAGAATCAGGAACAGTAACCCTGCTCTATACGGACCTCGTCGGGTCGACTCAGCATCTTCGATGAAGCGTTGATGTATTTGCGGCGCGCCGCGCCGGGCGACGCCTTGCTCGCGCGGCCGCTGCTAGACGCGGCTACGCGGCAATTCCGTGCGCTCGAAATGACGGGATGGATTCGGCGGAGCGAGGAAAGTGCCGCGGCCGCGCTGAGCGCAACCCAATCCGCAGTTTCGTGAGAGCTCGGGCGCGCTATTCGAATCGCAGCTTCGCCAGCACAGCAGCATGATCGCTGGGCCACACTCCCGAAGGGGTGCGAACGTCCGGAACCGCTCCAACCAGCCTGGCGGAGATTGGCGTGATTGCACCGCGTGTGAGGATTAGATCGAGTCTGCGGTTTAATTCTGAGATGCGATTGCGGAGGTCGGGTGTGTGGCAGCAGGTGTTGCCGAGATCATCCTGATTGACTGCGGCCCAGGTATCCTGAAATCCCGCGGCAATAAGTTCAGGATAGGTGGGGGTGTTGGCCGGGAAACCAGGTTGCTGATTTGCGTTCGAATTGAAGTCTCCCAAAATGATGATAGGTAACGCGGTATCTGCAAGCGTCGCAATCAACTCTCGTGCCTGCGCCAACTGCACCGCTTCATGCATCGATTCGAGGTGAGTCTCGAGGAACCGGAATTTCCGGTCCCCGAGCATTGCGTCAATGGCAATCCAGCTGTGCGGGACACTCACCGATCCCATCATGGGGCTCGTAGTTTCAAGCAGCGTCGTGAAATCCTGCGCCTGAATGTTGTAAGGCCGTACCTGGGTGGGAAGCGGTCCAACTCTAAGGAGCACCGCATCACGATCCTCCAACCGCAGAATCTTCCCGTTCATGTCCAGTGGTTCGGAGTGATCGAGATTCCTCCTGATTGCGATTGGCGTGTAGAACGCGCCCTCCTTCTGAAGCGCTTCAAGAATGAGCAGCAGAAAATCGAACCGGGGCGACATCGCGCCGCGCGTGCCGAGGGACCATAGCGCTATTTCCTGCAAACCCACCAGATCAGGCGCGGTTGCTGAGATCTCGCGAGCGATGCTGGTGGCTCGGGCGGGAATATCAGTGGCTTGAACGTGGGCCCATATTCCGGCAACCGTATCGATCAACTCCGGTAAGTTCTTCGCGACGAACAGGGGATCGAGTTCGACCCCGAAATAAACGTTCATGGTCATGACGGTCACATCGTTATGACCTGAGGCTGAATCTTTCATTGTTTACCTTTAGATGGCGCAGGATGGGTCTCTCGTAGCGAGAGGAGCTTAGCATAGAGAAGCTAAGGAATGCATGTTTAAGACCGAAATATCTTAGGCGAAATCGATCGCATCGATGCCGCGATTTTCGCGGTAAAGCGTCAGCCGTCAAAGTGGAACGTGGTCAGCCGAGTCGATCAGTGCGTCGTCGATTCGAGTTCGGCCGATGGCGCCGGACGCTGCGTCCGCTTCGGAAAAAAGCGATTGTCCGGCCGCGGCAGACCGAGATTTTCTCTCAGGGTTTTTCCTTCATACTCGCGCCGAAAAATTCCGCGGCGTTGAAGCTCTGGCACGACGCGACCGACTAAGTCGTCAAGTCCGGCAGGAAGATAGGGAAACATAACGTTGAAGCCGTCGCACGCGTCGGTAAGCAGCCATTCCTCCATCTGATCGGCGATCTTTGCAGGCGTGCCGACGAACGCGAGGCCGCCGAAGCCTCCGACACGTTGCGCGAGCTGGCGCACCGTCAGCTTCTCGCGTTGCGCAAGCTCGATGATCCGTGCGCGCCCACTCTGGCTGGCATTGCTTTCGGGAATCGGCGGCAGGGGACCATCGGGATCGAATGCCGAAGCGTTGTGACCGAGCATCACGGAGAGCGACGCGATGGCGCTGTCGTAGTGGACGAGGCTGTCGAGCCGCATCCGTTTCTCGCGCGCTTCTTCGGCAGTGTCGCCGACCACGACAAAAGCGCCGGGCAGAACTTTCAGATGGTCGCGGGGACGGCCGAGCGACTCCATCCGTCCTTTCACATCGGCATAGAAGGCGCGCGCGTTGGCGATATTGCTGCCCGCTCCGAAAATTACTTCCGCAGTTTCGGCGGCGAGCTGGCGGCCCGCATCGGATGCGCCAGCCTGCACGATGACGGGCCAGCCCTGAATCGGGCGCGCGATATTCAAGGGGCCGCGGACTTTCAGAAACTCTCCCTTGTGGTTCAGGACGTGGAGCTTGTCGGGATCGAAGTAAACGCCCGCTTCGACGTCGCGAATGAACGCATCATCGGCCCAACTGTCCCAGAGCCCCGTCACCACATCGAAGAACTCACGCGCGCGGCGGTAGCGCGTGTCATGCTCGACGTGTTCCTCCAGGCCGAAATTCATCGCCTCGTCCGGATTCCCGGAGGTCACGACGTTCCATCCGGCGCGTCCGCCGCTGATATGGTCGAGCGACGCGAATTTGCGCGCGACGTGATACGGCTCGTTGTAAGTCGTCGATGCGGTCGCGATGAGCCCGAGATGTTCGGTGACGACCGCAAGCGCGGGCAGCAATATAAGAGGGTCGAACGAGGTCACGGTGGCGCTGCGTTTCAGCGCCTGCAGCGGCATGTTGAGCACGGCAAGATGGTCGGCCATGAAGAAGGCATCGAACTTGCCGCGCTCGAGGGTCTGCGCGAAACGCGTGAGGTGCTGGAAATTGAAATTTGCATCGGGGAACGCGCCCGGATAACGCCAGGCGGCGGTGTGGATGCTGACCGGCCGCATAAAAGCGCCCAAACGCAATTGACGCGAGCTGCTCATGCCTACCTCCTCGTCGTCACCATCGGAGCATTTGCGCTCCGCGTGCCGTCCAACAGATTCCAGCCACTCCGACGATCACGAAGCAAGCTGCGCGAGAGGGTCTCGGCGATGGTTTCGCGGGTGCATCCAGTGTTACTTGTGGCCGAATAAAGCCGGTTCCAGGAGGATCATGATGGGCGCAATCGAAAACAAGGAATTGATCCGCAGCATGTGGGCGGAAGCGGCCAAGGGCAACGTTGAAGTGATTCTCAATAGCTACGCCGACGACGTGCGCTACACGATTATCGGGACGACGAAATTCTCGGGCACCTTCAGCGGCAAGCAGGATGTAGTCAATCGGTTGTTCACGCCGTTGTTCGCGCAGCTCGTGGCGGGAATCGCGATCACGCCCGACAATCTGATCGCCGACGGCGAGTTCGTCGCGATGCAGGCGCACGGCGAGGCGAAGTCCAAAAGCGGTGCTGACTACAACAACACCTACTGCTTTGTCTTCCGCGTTCAAGGCGGCAAGATCAAAGAAATAACCGAATATCTCGACTCGGAACTGGTAACGAGAGTCTTCGGAAAATAGCGTCGCGATGCTCCCGATTGGCTCTCTCTCAATCACAAGAGTATTGCAAAAGGCTCAGAGACCAAGATCGCTCAACCCCGGATGGTTTTCGGGGCGGCGTCCGAGCGGCCAATGATACTTACGCTCTGACTCCCTGATGGGTAGATCGTTGATGCACGCAAGGCGCAGGCGCATCAGCCCGTCTTCGTCGAACTCCCAATTCTCGTTGCCATACGAGCGAAACCAGTTTCCGGAGTCATCGTGCCATTCGTATGCAAAACGCACCGCGATGCGATTGCCGTCGAAGGCCCACAGCTCCTTGATCAGCCGATAGTCTAGTTCCTTCGCCCACTTGCGCTTGAAAAAAGCGACGATCTCCTGCCTGCCATTGACGAACTCCGCACGGTTTCTCCATCGCGAGTCAGGCGTGTAGGCGAGAGCCACCTTTTCGGGCTCGCGGGAATTCCAACCGTCTTCCGCCATCCGAACCTTCTGAATCGCACTCTCGCGGGTAAATGGAGGGGCAGGTGGATGTGTCGGCATAAATCTCTCTCCTGTCGGAACTTCGCTTGAGTTTAGCCCCGGCGTCCCGATGGGACGAATTTCGCGGCGTGATGGTTTCTGAGACGCGCGCAATGTTGAATACTGATCATCCTGAAGACGATCCTGCGCGGGCGACAACATGAAGTCATGTTGAGTGACGCTCGAAGTGGCGCGGATCGAAACGGGGCGAACCTGTGGCTGTCGAAGGAATAGCGGGCGCATCGGACGAAATTCTCGCGACCGTGCGCCGCTTCTGGGGCTATGAAAGCCTGCGGCCGCTTCAGGCCGAGGCGATTCGCGCCGGGCTGGATCGGCGCGACTCGCTGGTCGTGATGCCGACCGGGGGCGGCAAGTCGCTCTGCTACCAGGTGCCGCCGGCGGTTGCCCGGCGCACCGATATCGTCATCTCGCCGCTGATCGCGCTGATGAAGGATCAGGTCGATGCGCTCCGCGCGTGCGGCTACCCGGCGATCGCGATCCACAGCGGAATGGATTTCGAGGAGATTCGCAAAGGCGAGCGCGAGATCGCCGCCGGAAATCATCATCTGATTTTCGTTGCGCCGGAGCGGATGCTCACGCCCCGCTTTCTGGAACTGGCAGAGCGAATGCGCGTGGCGAGCTTCGCGATCGACGAAGCCCATTGCATCAGCCAATGGGGTCACGACTTCCGCCCGGAATATCGTCAGCTCGCGGAGCTGAAGACACGCTTCCAGGGCGCGAGCCTGCACGCATACACGGCGACGGCGACCGAACGCGTGCGCGGCGACATCGTGGAGCAGCTGCGGCTCGAAGACCCGGCAGTACTGGTCGGCTCGTTCGATCGCCCCAACCTGCTCTACCGCGTGCTCCCGAAGCAGGATGTGAAAACGCAGGTGGCCGAGGCACTGCGGCGGCATCGCGGCGAAGCGGCGATCGTCTACAGCATCAGCCGCAAAGACACCGAGCAGATGGCGGCGTACCTGACGGAACGCGGAATCCGGGCCGCCCACTATCACGCCGGAATGGAAGCGGATGAACGCCGCCGCGCACAGGATCGATTCGCGGCGGAAGAAATCGACGTCGTCGTCGCGACGGTCGCCTTCGGGATGGGAATCGACCGCAGCGATATCCGCTGCGTCATCCATGCGGCGATGCCGAAATCGATCGAGGCGTATCAGCAGGAGACGGGCCGCGCGGGGCGCGACGGCCTGCCAGCGGAATGCGTGCTGTTCTATTCGGCGGCTGACGTGCTGCGATGGCAGCGGCTGATGGAGCGAAGCGCCGCGGAGGCCGAGGTTCCGTTCGAAGTAGCAGAGAGCGGCAAGCAGTTGCTGGAGGAGATGCGCCGGTTCGCAACGATGCTGCGATGCCGGCACGCATCGCTGTCGGCATACTTTGGCGAGACGTATCCAAAGCCGAGTTGCGGCGCGTGCGACCATTGCCTGGGCGAGGTCGAGGGCGTGGCGGATGCGACCGTGCTCGCGCAGAAGGTGCTCTCGTGCATCGCGCGCGCGGAGCAGCGCTTCGGCGTGGAGCATATCGTCGATATCCTGAGCGGCGCGGACAGCGAGCGAGTTCGCAAATGGGGTCACGAAAAACTTTCCACTCATGGACTTTTGAAAGACCTGCCCCGCAAGAGCATCACCAACCTGATCTACCAGCTAATCGATGAAGGCCTGATCGAACGCACGACCGGCGAGCGGCCGGTGTTGAAGCTGAACGCGACCTCGTGGGAAGTGATGCGGGGCAAGCGTACGGTCCGGCTGCTGGAAGCAAAGAAGCCCAAGGCGACGAGAACGAAAATCGAGCAGGACTCGTGGCAGGACGTGGACGAAGCCGTCTTCGAGAAGCTGCGCGCACTGCGCCGCGAAATCGCAGCCGAGCGCGGCGTGGCCGCATTCGTAGTCCTGCACGACGCAACGCTGCGCGAACTGGCCCGTGTCCGGCCTGCGACGCTGGAAGAGCTGCGCGGCATCCGCGGCATGGGCGAGAAGAAACTCGCCGACTTCGGCCCGCGGCTGATTGAGTGCATTGCGGCCATAAGAACGGACTGAAGCTCCCGGGCACGATCGAGTGCCTGTTTAATAGGCGAACCCAAAAAAGTCGAGTGTTTCCAGGCCTAAATTGGGTTCGTTTTGTAAAATAGCGATCGCTGTTCCGATCATTCGGTCGGCTCGGATGGCCTTGTCGGTGGTCAAGAAGCGGCCGCCAGCTGGCTGCAACGAGCGCAGCGACGGCGGCTGAAAAAACGGACGAATATGCCCGAAGAGTATCGGCCATGTGCGAGAGTGTACGCACTCGCGCAGAACACATCCAAGTCTAAAAAAGTTTACTCAGAGTCAAACTGAACGATCCGCGCCGTTTTGGAATAATCCGCAGATTTCGCAGATTGCCGGACAGATTTCAGAAAGCGGTGAAATCCGCCACCTGAAGGACCAACCGCGCGGAATGCGCGCGCGCTGCCGGCTATTCCGCTCTCGCTCGAAATCGCAAATACATCCACACGGGTCAGGCTTTGTCGCCATGGCACCGGCGCGACGGCAAGAGCCGAAAGAGCTGACCGGAGGGACCGAAGCAGGCGACGAGTTCGGCAGCGATCCGGCAGTTCCTGCGGATTCAGTTTTTTCCGGGGGCATCGCGGATGGAGGTGCGCGTTTTTCGACTTGTGACTCGCGTGGACCGGACTCATGATCGGCGCAGCACCTTTTGCGAGGTAGTTGGCGATGCGTTGCGTCAGACTCGCGGTGAATTGGCTGCTGTTGTTCATCCTGACATCGTTGGCGTTGCAGGCGACTGCAACTCATGGCGTCAGAGCTCAGGACTGCGACAACGTCTCATCCGGCCTCAGATCGGTCGACGACTACATACATGAGGAGAACCGTGGACGCGTTCACACTTTGCCCGAGCTCGGGATCGAAATAAGTAACGGCACGGGGCGGCTTGCGGCGGGCGCGGTGTTGCGAGGCGCGAAGGTGATTCGCGTGATTCCCGAGGGGCCCGCAGCGCGCGCCGGACTCAAAAGCGAACGAAACATCGGTAAGGAGATTCTGACCGGCGCGTTGATTGCTGGCGGCCTGGTTTTCCCACCAGTTCTTTTGGCAGCGCTCGCTGTAGGCGAGAGCGACATCGGGGACTCGCACGACACGATCATCGCAGTGGACTCCCAGCGAACGACCGATGTGCAACAACTGGAACGTGCGGTCGACAAAAGCCGTCAGGGTCCGATCCTTTACCTCTCGGTGGTTCGCCGCGGTCGCCGAAATCAGATTCAGGTCTGCTTGTGTGCCGGAAGCGATCAGTCCGAATAGCGAATTGCGTCTATCAGCTTCAAGTGAAAGACCGGTCCAGCTGTTCGCCAGGTGCGGCGGCTCAGTATCGATTTCGCACTGGAGCATCGCGCAATAGGGACCGGCCAGCTTTGTCAGCCGCTCGTCGACTGGTCTCGGCCTGCCGCCCTAAAGCAGTTTGCGCTTATCCGCGATCTCTGGCAGGGAGGAATGCCATGGCACCACGGGCTGATTTTGTTTCGGGATATGCGCCGTCGGGCGAGGCGAAAATTTACTTTGAGAGTGCGGGGGCCGGGCCTGCTTTGGTTTTTGTTCATGCCGGCGTTTCTGATTCGCGGATGTGGGACCCGCAGTTCGAGGTTTTTGCGGCGAAGTATCGCGTCGTGCGGTATGACCATCGCGGGTTCGGCAAGTCATTGATGGCCGATGACCCGTACACGCTGCGCGGCGATCTGTTGAATGTGTTGCGGCATCTGGGGATCGGGCGCGCCACTATCGTGGGTTGTTCGATGGGCGGGGCGACCGCGGTCGATTTCGCGCTGAAGAATCCTGAGATGGTGGCCGGGCTGGTGCTGGTAGGCTCGGGCCTGAGCGGCCTCAACGACCCCAAGGAGTTGTCGGAAGAGGCTCGGCAGCATTGGGTTGCGTTTCTCAGCATGATTCAGAAACACGACATCGACGGGGCGCGCGCGATGGATGCAAAGTACTGGATCGATGGTCCCCGGCGCGATGCGGCTGCGATCGACCCGGTCTATCGGGAGCGGGCTACTATGCTGCATCGCGAGAATTTCTCGCTGGAACGGTTCGCGCATCAGGAGCAGCCGCTTACGCCTGCGGCGATCGGCAGGCTTGGGGAGATTTCGGCGCGCACGCTCGTCGTGATCGGCGACAATGATTCGCTCGACTTGATCAGGCTGGCGAGCAAGCTCGCCAGTGGGATTGCGGGTGCGAGACCGATGACGATCGAGAATGCGGCTCATCTGCCGAGTCTGGAGCATCCGGAGTTGTTCAATCGGATTTTGGCGGAGTTTTTGGGCTCGGCAGGTTGAAGGTGTTGTCGCGCGGAAGACTCGCTGCCACGTGAGAGAGTTGTGGTTGCGTCGCGCGGACGCGCCACGATCCCTCCGCTCCGGCAGCCTTCGGTCGGGATGACACAAAAACGAACACAGGTTAAAACCTGTGCCACTGAACTCTCTTTTTTCAAATCTATGATCTGAATTCTTTGGTGGACCACCCGGGGAGGCGGAAGCAGAACCCTCACCCTGGCCCTCTCCCGCAACTGAGCGGGCGAGGGACGTACATCGTCGTATTCGTGAGAGGGAGCACTAGGGCGGCGGCGAAACGCCCCGCGCTGATCCGGGATTCCTCAAAACTGAATTTCGGAATGACACGATTGGGCCGGAGTCGCGGCGTTCAGGTTGATTTGCGGTTCAGCAGGTGGTGGCGGAGCAGGACGATTCGGTCGTTGCCGAAGTACATCCGGTGGTCGACGAAGAAGGTTGGGACGCCGAAGGCGCCGCGGCTATGGGCTTGTTCGGCTGCGTGGGTCAGAGCTGCGGCCGCATCGCCGTTGGTCAGGAGGCGTTGGAACTTCTCTGCGGGGAGGCCTGCTTCGCGGGCGATCTCTGTGCATGCGCGTTCATCGGCGGGCGGACGGTTCTCGACGTAGCCCCGTTGAAACATCATCCGGCTGGATGATTCCACGCTGCCGCAGAGTTTGGCGGCCGCGCAGGCGCGCGCGAGAATCCGCTGCTGCTCGGCGGGAATGCGCTGCGGTTCGACGAAAAGGACGCCGTAGTATTCCGCCCACGCTTCCGCATCGGATTGCCGCCATGCCCATTGATACTGGCCGGAGGACGGCTCGCCCTCGAACGGATTGTTGCCGCGCAGCCGGTAGAGGTCGGGGCTGTAGAGGGGGTGCCATTCGAAGTGCGCGCCGGTTTCTGATTCGAGCCGCGCGATCTGAGTGGAGGCGAGATATGAGTAGCGGCTGCCGATACCGAAATAGAAATCTACCAACGGAGATGTTTGCATATTCATAACTCAGCGGCGTCGCGGACGAACGCTGATCCGGGATTCCTCACGCGGCAGGCGCGAAGCGCACGGCGTAGCCGCGCGGGAATGACAAAAGTGTAGCGCGAGTTTTGGAGCAGGATTGAACCAGTCGCCGCCACAGCTACCTTTCTCTTATCCTGCGCTGGATGACGGGCTCCAGCATCGGAAACCGCCGACTATTGGGAATTGCGGTTGCGGCGATTGCGGTTGCGCTTCAGCGCTGGCAGGATAAGCATCAAATAACGAAGGTAGACTAAGAGAATGGCGCCAAGGCTGATACGTGCCGCGTTCCTCGTCGTCGCGTTATGTGCGCTGGGCTGTGGCGGTGGTTCGGGGGACGCGCCTGTCCCGAGACCTACTCCGACTCCGGTGGGGCAGAACTGGAATCTGTATGGCAGTTCCCGCGCCTCGTACCTGGTTCCTTACGCCAGCCCGACGCCGGCCTTCGGTACGCAGATGAGCGGCGCCAACCTCCACGTCAATATCGTGGTGTGCGACAGCCAGCAACATTGCACTCCTGAACACAGCACCGCGCTCGATACGGGATCACGCGGTCTGTGGCTTCCGGCGAGCATCTTCCCTTCCGCGATCCCCAGCGCTTTATCCACTCCCGGTTACATCTTTTACAACAGCGACGGATTGCAGCTACAAGGCCACTGGAGCAGCCTTTCCGTAAACTTCCCTGACGCAGTACCAACCGGAGGCGCATCCTCACCCGCGGCGGCCACGGTTCCGGTACTGCTGGTGTTGCAGGCCTGCTCGCTTCCGGGCAACTGGCCGGAAGGAACCAACCCCTCGCCGGCAGCGTGCAGCACTCCCGGTCCCGGGTCCGGGCAGATGGGAATCGGTTTCGATCGGACGGGATACGGCACCTGTCCCGAGGGTAATCCCACGCCGGTGCCTAATCAGAACCCCAACGTTCCGACCTGTGTGGCGACACCCGCGGCCAACCAGAATTACAACCCGTTGCTCAATGTGGCCGCGATGCAGAACGGGAAGATGGTAAGCGGATACATCTTGACGCAAAACGGCGTGGTGTTGGGCTTGACCATCGCCAACACGAATCCCGATCCGAACCTGACGGGGCCGGATAACTTTGCTTTTGAAAAGCTGGTTCCGACCGGCTTGACGCAAATACCCAACAGCCCGCCCGATTGGCAGCCCGCGACCGGATCGATCAGTATCAACAACGTTTCCAATACTTCCGGCCAGGCAGTTATCGATATCGGAATCGGCGACATGCTCGTCGGCCCACCTACCCCCGTCGCCAGCACGACTCCGGTCCCGGCCGGTTTAAGCGCCAATGTGACGTTGCTCGGGCTGCCGCCGGGAACGGTTGGCTATAACTTCGTTACGGGGGACGACAGCGGTAAAAATCCCCTGGCACCCACGGTATCCAAAGAGGTTCCGACAGGGGCGAACTTTTCGCCGTATCAGCAGATCGCATACCCGGGGAACGAAAACCAATTCGCGTTTCTGAACACCGGAATCAATCCTTTGAACGCATTCAATTATCTGTACGATGCGCAAAATGGATATCTCGGGCTGCAGCTAAACATCGACTCCGACTTCGCTTTCGCCGTTCCGACAATCGGCGCCATCGGCACGATGTCTTTCCCCAACGGCTTTGTAACCAATCTGCCGATGAACCTCATCAGCAATTCCACCATCACGACCGGCGGAACTATCACCTTGAACGGACCGCTCAGCGGCACGGGGACTCTCACGATTGCGGGCGGCACGGTGAACGTGAACTGCGCCAGTATCCTGTCGCAGACGGTGGTTGTATCGGGAACGCTGGTAATCGGCAGTTCAATTACCGGCCCGATTACGACTGAGGGGACTGGAGCCGTCGAGACTTCGCTCAACAGCAAGTGCAACAGCCTGTCGCCATAGAGCAGGCGGCGACAGCGCGGCGAGGTTCGGCGCATCAGGGGGAGAGCCGTTCGAGAATCCATGAGCCGGCGGTGCGCCGGTAGCATAGGCGGTCGTGGAGGCGATTTGGACGGCCCTGCCACAGCTCGACGACTTCCGGCGCAAGGATGAACCCGCCCCAATATTCGGGACGCGGGACGTCCTGATCCAGGAATCGATGCTCCATCGCGCGCATCGCCTGATTCAGGACGTGCCGGTCGGCGATCGACCGGCTCTGCTGCGATACCCAGGCGGAGAGCTGATGGCTGCGCGGGCGGTTGCGAAAGTAGTCGTCCGACTCCGCGGAACTGATGCGCGCCACCGGGCCGGTCACGCGCACCTGCCGTTCCATCGTCGTCCAGTGAAACACGAGGGCAGCGCGCGGGTTGTCGGCCAGGTCTCGTCCTTTGTGGCTTTCATAGTTGGTGTAGAAAGCGAATCCGCGTTCATCGAAACCGCGCAGGAGCACAATGCGCGCAGAAACGTTACCGGCGTGGTCGGCAGTCGCCAGCGTCATCGCATGGGGTTCATCGACCTGCGCATCGATTGCCTCACGTATCCAGTTGCCAAACTGGATGATCGGGTCGGCATCCACGCTCTGTTCGTTGAGTTCGCCGAACTTGTATTCCCTGCGCGCGGTGGAAACGAACTCGCGGACCTGGTGGTGAACTGAAGTCACGAGGCGATACCTCCTTCGAGCGAAGCAGGAAGCGACGGACAAATGATTAGAGTGTCGAAGCGCAATATGCAGAGGAGCGGCGCGGATTCGCTGCAATGCCGCGCGGCCTTGCACGCCAAATAGCACGGACGCCGCGGGCGGCGAAATCGTTGATTTCGCGGCGGCGCCTTCGCGATAGTACGCTTTAATCATCGCGGGAAGCGTGTTCGAGATCGATGTTTGAGCAACCCGCGCCAATCTTGTACAAACCACCGCGTGCGAAGGCCCGACTGCAAGGTCAAGGCAGTAATTCTGGACTACGGAAACGTATTGTCGTTGCCGCAGGACAATACCGATGTAGCGGCGATGGCTTCGATATGTGGCCTCGACCTCAAGAGATTCGAGGGGCTCTACCGACGATTGCGACCCGCATATGACCGCGGGCAACTCAATGGTCCTGAATACTGGACCGAGATAGCCACCGCGGCACATCTTACGCTCTCAGCCGGAAACATCCGGAGGCTCGTCCGATTGGACATCCGCAGTTGGGCACGACTCAATGTTGTCCTTCTTGGCTGGTTGGAAAGTCTGCGCGCAGCAGGCATACGACTCGCACTCCTTTCAAACATGCCGATCGAGGAGCGCAATCACTTTGGAAACGTTTTTCCCTGGTTCACAAGATTTGATCACTTGTCGATATCTTGCGATATGGGATCGGCGAAGCCGGAGGTCGCGATCTTTCGGCATTGCATCGAAGGTCTGTCGGCCAGACCTGGCCAAGCCTGTTCATAGATGATCTCTCCGCCAATATTCGGACGGGAACAAAGATCGGCATGCACTGCATTCGATTCGAAACCAACGAGCGTCTGGCGAGGGCAATCAGTGGTTTCGGATTGCCTCCTCTCGCTTTCTGAACCGAAATATCCTTAGCGGCTTGATCTCCATAACGGAGGTGCTTGAAACTGCAGGTGGTGAAGAACGAGGACAAACGTTCCGGACCGCAATCGATTCAACGTGTCTCAGCGCACGGGGGCCACAGCGGCTCATTCTGCGACCACGCGCGGGATTCCCTTCAGGAGATTGTAGAGCGGTATTTTACACTCGGCTATTCATGGGTCGGGATCACAGAGCACATGCCCCCGCCCGCTGACCATCTGGTCCCACCGGAAGAGAGGAAGGCGGGACTCGATTCCGAAGCTTTATGGCAAAGGTTCGGGCGCTACATGGAAGAGTGCAGGGCCTTGCAAGAGCGATATCGGTCGGCGCTGGCGCTGCTGGTAGGGGTGGAAGCGGAGTTCTGCACAGGCTATGAAAGATTGCTGCAGCGCATAATCGATGTTTTCAGACCGGACTACTTAGTCGGTTCGCTTCATCACGTCGATGATTTGCTGATAGATGCATCTCCGGAGCTCTTTGCGCGAGCTGTCGGCGAGGCGGGAGGAATGGAAGCGTTGTACTGCCGCTACTTCGACCAACAGTACGATCTTCTATACCAATTTCGCCCTGCCGTAGTTGGACACTTCGACTTGGTCAGACTGTTCGACACCGAATACCGCATCCATCTCGCACTCCCGTCGGTGCATAGACGAATCCGCCGTAATCTCGAAACTATACAGAAGTTCGATCTGTTGCTGGACCTGAATCTTCGTGCTTTCAGTAAAGGCCAGAACGAACCTTATCCCTGTAAGCCCATCCTGATCGAGGCTCTGCAACTCGGAATCGCGCTCGTGCCAGGTGACGATTCACATGGCGTCGACAGCGTCGGTATGCATTGGGACCAGTGCCTTAAAATCGTCGAAGAGCTAGGAGTTTCCGCCGAATGGCGGGTCCCTGCAACTTCGCGCTAGCACGGCAGGGGGAAAAGACCATGTTCAAGATAGGCAGATTGTTCCATCTGACCCACGTGGTCAGCGATCTCGACGCGGTCGATCGATGGTACGACGAAGTCTTTTCCGTCACGCGCTACTACCACGGATTTGCGAAGGCGGCCGGCCGCAACGCATCGTTGATCGCGATCGGCGAGATAATCATGGAGCCGATGTCGCCGGCGAACGTGCCCAACCTGCGCAATCTTTCGGTCAGGCGATTTCACGATCGCTTCGGGGAGCATTTCCATTCGATCGCATTTTACGCCGACGACGTGGCGGAAATTTCCGCGCATCTCGGCAAGCGGGGCCTTCGACAATGGGACGTGGTCGGGAGGCCGGTCACGCCGCCCAACGAGAAATATGCGATCTGGACGCATCCGAAGGAGACGCACGGGCAGCTGGAGTTCGTGGTGGTGGGGACCAATACGATCGATCCGCGGCTGCAGCCCGCGTGGTCGAGCGAGTTCTGGCCACGACGCCATCCGCTGGGAATCGAGCGCGCATCGCATATCACGGTGGTGGTGAGAGACCTGCCGGCCGCGCGGCAATTCTATTGCGAGGTCCTTGGCGCGAAGGTCCTCGACGAGCCCGAGACGCAGGGCCGCAAGCGGAGCGCCTATGTGATGGTCGGCGAGGACACGATCATCGAACTGGCGCAGCCGACTTCATTGGGGAGTCCCGAAGCAGATGATTTGGAGCGCAACGGCGAAGGGGTGCACTCGCTGACGTTCAAGACGAAGGACCTTGGAAGGGCGGCGGAGTTCCTGAAGTCGAAGGGGATGCGGCCGGAGGCCGACGGGGCGGACTCGATTTTGTTGGGCAAGGATCAGGCGTTCGGGATGGTAATCGGCTTCACGCAGCGCGCGATCCCGAATGACCCAAGATAACAAGAGAATCCGCAGATTACGCAGATTTCGGGGATTCTGAATTTAGGAGAAAGGTAGGCGCGCCGGGGATGGGCGCGCATCGATCCACGGGCAGGGACGCCCGCGCCACCTATAAAAGAAAGAAACACAGGCTGGAAGCCTGTGCCACGTCGGAGATCAAATTATCCGGGGTGGCACGGGCTTTAGCCTGTGTGGCTGCGCGGATTGCGCTTCGGCGCAATCCGCGGATTTCTTTGCTCAGGCTTGCGCCAGTCGGCCGCGCAGCAGTTTGCCCGGTAGGGCGCCCGTGTGCTCGTTGTTGCGCAGCAGTACCTGGCCGTTGACGACGGTTGCGAGCAGGCCTTCGGACTTCTGCTTCAGGCGCCGCGCGCCGGAAGGCAGATCGTGCACCAGCTCGGGCAGCTTGGGCGTGATCTTTTCGGGATCGAATACGATCACGTCGGCAAAATTGCCTTCGCGCAGCAATCCACGTCCGGTGAGACCCCAATGATACGCCGGGACGAAACTGAGCATCCGGATTGCCTGCTCGAGGGAGAGCGCTTCTTTCTCGCGCACCCAATGGCTGAGCACGTGCGTTTGCAGGGAAGAGTCCATGATCTGCGAGACGTGTGCGCCCGAGTCGGAAAAGGTCACGACCGAGCGCGGATGCTTCATCATCTCGAGCACGTGGTCCTGGTTTTCGTTAACGAGAGTCTGGAGGAAGAACTGCTTGAGGTTCTTCGCCAGCGCCAGGTCGATGATCACATCGACCGGATCTTTCTGCTGCGCATCCGCAATTTCCGCGATCGAACGATACGGCGGAGTCGGCTTGTCGAGCGGGAAGATCCATTTGAAATTCGCGGAGCGGGCTTCGGCGCCGACTCCGCGTTCGCTGTCGCCGGAACGGTCGTGTGCGGCTTCGACCAGCTTGCGCCGCGTTTCGGGATTGCGCAGCGCCGCTTCCTGCTGTGCCAGCGGAAGTTTGCGGATCTCGCGCCACGCCGGAATGCGATCGAACGGCATGACAGTCTCGAACGAGAGCAGCAGGTTGAGCGAGCGGCTGTGCACCTGGATGAACATCCGGCCGCCGGCCGCCGCGGTTTCATCCGCGGTTTCGAAATAGCGGCGCCAGTAGTTGGGCGCGCGCCGCGAACTGAACATACCGAACGTCACCGGCACGGAGGTGTCGACCGCGAGCGCCTTCAGGCGCGCGAGATAATTATCGAGCCGCTCCCCTTCGACGCCGGTGTCTTCGCCGGCGATTTCGAAAATGCCCGCGCCGAGATCGCCCATCACGCCGACCAGTTGGCGCACTTCGTCCCAGTTGGCGATACGGCTGGCGACCGGGCGCCCATCGGGGGTCTGATGGTTGCTGGTGCGCGAGGTGGTAAATCCAACCGCGCCGGCGCGAATTCCGGCGCGCAGCTCTTCGCGCATCATCTGGAGGTCTTCAGTGTTCGCCTGCTCGTCGAATGCGCGCTCGCCCATCACGTAGGTGCGCAGCGCGGAGTGGCCCATGTAGGCGGCGTAGTTGATGCCCTTGGGCTGGCGCTCGACCGCATCGAGATATTGCGCGAAGGTGGTCCACGACCATTTGATTCCCGCCTCCATCGCTTCGGGCGAGATATCCTCGGCGCGTTCCAGGTTGCGCATCACGAGCAGCTTGTCTTTCTCGCCGCAGGGCGCCAGCGAGAATCCGCAGTTGCCCATCACGACCGAGGTAACGCCGTGCCAGCACGAGCAGGTTCCGAGCGCATCCCAGAACACCTGCGCATCCATGTGCGTGTGCGCATCGATGAGGCCGGGCGCGACGATATGGCCGTCGGCATCGATAGTTTCGCGGGCGCTGTCGCGGACTTTGCCGATCGCCGCGATTTTGCCGCCCTCGATACCGACATCGCCCTTGAAGCGCGGCATCCCGCTGCCATCCACGATAGTGCCGTTGCGAATAATTAGATCGTACATCGCTCACTCCCTTCCGGGTTGTTCCCGGGCCGGTACGACGTGTCCGGCTGGTAAGCTGCGTAAGGTGTACTAATGCTTATTTCAGAATCGGTGGCATATGGGCAAGCGGTCGAAAGCCGGGCGCTCTCAGGCCGCACGCTTGCGCGCGGGTGCTGCGATGTAGGACGCGACGTCACGCCGGCTGGCGCCCATACGCAGAAGTGCCCGAAGCATCAGATCGATGCTGACCGACGAGTCCGCTGCTTCCATCTTGGCTATTCGCGATTGGCTCGATCCGAGAAGCCCGCCGAGCTGCTCCTGGGTCATCTTGCGGCGGCTCCTCTCTTCCTTGACGGCCCGCGCGAGCGCGAGTTTCAACTCGACGATCGCCTTCTCTTCTGCGTCGAGAGGCCTAGAAAGTCAGTCGCGTCGCTGACCTTCCAGCCGGCAGCTTCCAGGTGTCTTCTTTTTCGTTTGTCCATTGTAACTTCCTAGCCGATCGCGTCGTCATAACGCCTCAAGCGAGCTTTACAGCGAAACGCTTCACTCAGATTGCACATTCTATGTCGAATCCGACATATGCGGAATGAGCGCGGGCTTGCCCTCGCAACCCAAAGAGGCTGTCTCGGCGATCGAATTCAAAGGTTCTCCCACCTACGGGATTCCTCGGGAAAGAACCTCGGAATGACACCACCTTCTTACAATGGTTAGTGATTTTGCGTGAGAGATCTGACACTGACGACCGCACAGGGCCGCCTCTCCCGGCGTGCGGAGTGCATCACGTCGGGGCGGGGAAACGGATGCCCCATTCTTCCAGGGGTACGCGCGCGCCGTTAGCCAGGAAACTGATCGCGTGGTACCAGCCCGCCAGGACCATCAGCTCGAGCATCTGATCGACGGACCATCGCGGCGCCATCGCGGCCCATAAGTCGTCGGTGATTTTTCCCGTGTCGTGGAGTTCATCGACCATCCGGATCAGCGTCCGGTCGCGGTCGGTCCAGCAGGAATCTTCGGCGCTGCCGATGGCCGATGAGCGCAGATGCGGTTCTTCCAGGGCGGCGGCCGCGCCGAAGATGCGGGCGTGCACGCCCCATTCGTACTCGCAGCCGCATCGCGCGCATACGCGATCGATCACGACTTCGCGATCGCGCAGCGCCAACGCGGACTCGCGGCTCAGGAAATAATGACCCAGCGGATACATCGCGCCCGCCAGCGGCAGATGGCGCATCAGGGTGCGGAACAGCGCCAGCGCGGGTCCGTCGCCCGGCTGCCAGCGTGACAATTCATCGGCGACCGCCGCGGAAAATGGCGGCTCAACCGGCGCGATTCGGGAAGGCGCTGAGGGTGAGTTGGTCACGGCGTTTCTCCTCGGAGCCCGCAGCGCGGGGCCTTTACTACGATTTCCGTAGTGTATTGCTATCACTACGAAACTCGTACTACAAGGCCATCCATGATTCCCAAGCCGGGAAGGCCGGTCCGCGGGTCGCGCACCGGACGGCCGTTGATGGCGCTGCTCGACCTGCTGGGCCGACGCTGGACGCTGAGAATTTTGTGGGAGCTGCGCCGCGGCCCGCTCACCTTTGCCGAGCTGCAGGCGCGCTGCGACGCGATGTCGCCGAGCGTGCTGAACCAGCGTATCGGCGAGCTGCGCGAAACGGGCATCGTCGCGCACGCGGGCGGTGGCTACCGCCTGACGGCGGACGGCAGCAGCCTGCTGGCGTCGATCGCGCCGCTGGATGATTGGGCGAAGCGATGGGCCCGGCGCCGTGGTTGAACGGCTCGTTGGTTCTCGTCCTGCACCCTTACCCTGACCCTCTCCCTGCCCTCCGCAAGGCTTCTGGAGGCGGGCCGCTTTTTCAGGCCGACGCTTTCGCATACGCGGGCGAGGGGGCGGTTGCTTGCTTTGGAATATTCGCGATGAATCCGCCGACCCTCATCCGGTGCGCGGCGCGCCACCTTCTCCCGGCGGGGGCTTTGCCTTAAAACCCGCCGCTCGCACCGATTTTTGGTGACAGCGATCATCTTTTTGGGGCAGCCCGTCATTCACCGAAGCCTCTTCGGCTGCAGGG
>JBKQNE010000142.1:0-26568 GCA_052146355.1 Binataceae bacterium (SeqCode)
CGATTTGTTTCACAAATCGAGCGGCGGGTGAGGGATCTTCGAATCGCTCTCGCGCGCACGCTTCGAACGCCGCGAGCAGGCGTTCGAAGCCCTGCATATCTGAAGTCGTCGCGTCTCCATCGACCGCGACACCTACTCTGATTCACCCGGCGTCGCTTCGACATCCGCTCCCTTGGCCTTGGGCGTCTTCTTTGGCTTCGGAGTCTTGGTCGGCTTTGGGGTCTTGGTTGGTTTTGGTGTTTTGGTAGCCTTCGGAGTCTTAGTTGGCTTGGGCGTCTTGGTCGGCTTGGGCGTCTTAGTAGGCTTCGGAGTTTTGGTCGGTTTGGCGGTTGCCGTGGGCGATGGAGTAGGCGCCGAAGTCGCGGTAGCCGTCGGAGTGATGGTCGGCGTTACCGTCGCCGTGGGAGTCGGAGTTGTGATGTCGGTTGGAGTCGGCGTCGGCGTCACCGTGGGTGTCGGAGCGACAGTCGCGGTTGGCGTGAGCGTCGCAGTCATGGTTGCTGTGGCCGTGGCCGTCGCGGTTGCAGTAGCCGTCGAAGTCGGTGTCGCGGTTGAGGTGGACGTCGCGGTCGCTGTTGCCGTGGAGGTAGCGGTTGCTGTGGCGGTCGCTGTCGGCGTCGCCGTAGCCGTAGCGGTGGCGTTGTTGGTGAGCGGAAAGACCACGCTGGAGTCTCCGACCGTTGCGGTCACGTCATAGCTGCCCGCGATTCCATTAGCGGTCACGGTTATCGAGGCGTCTCCACTGCCGTTGGTGGTCGTGGCGGACGAGGACAGCAGCGCACTCGCTCCGTTGGATGGGGCGCTGAAATTCACCGTCTCTCCTTGCAGCGTGAGGCTTGAAGTCAGCTCGGCGAGGTTCACAACCAGTGGCGAGGAAAATGCCGTACCGGCGGCTGTGGACTGTGACGCGCCGCTGATCACGCTCAACGCCGCTCCCTGGAACTCATCGGCGCCGACGTCTACCTGGTTGTTGACGGTGCGCGGGAAGCCGCGCTGATCGGTAGAAAGGGAGGCCGCAGCGGATACATTTCCCTCCCCGACCGCCGGGCTCTGCGCCTTTGGCAGGAGGGTTTGAGTTGCCCCGCCGTAGTTTCCCAGCGGCAGCAGCATCGGGTCGATCGGGTTGGAGGAGTTGCCGATTTGGTTGCCATTGGAGCCGTTCGACAATCCGGTCATGCCCGTTCCATCGCCAATCAGATTGCCGGCCCCCGTCGGTGAAAAGGCTCCGGCTGCGTCCGGAGAATTCGAGGCGGTGTTTTGGGCCACGATGGTATTGTCCAGGGTGATGCTGCCGCTGTTGGAGAATATCCCTCCGCCAGTGCCCGCGGATACTCCGGTCGTTGCTTCCACCGTGTTGTTGAAGATCGTGCAATTCTGGACGGTCGTCGTACCGTCGCTGTAGAGAGCGCCCGCGCCGCCGCCGGCACCCTGCGAATCGGTGGACTGATTGCCGCTGAAGGTTGAATTGCTGAGGGTCGCGGTGCCGCCGTTGTTGTAGATTGCCGCGCCCTGCCCGCCGCCCGCTGCCGTGTTGTCATTGAAAGTGCTGCTGGAGACGGTGATTGTTCCGGCGTTGAACAAGCCGCCACCCTGGCCGCGCGTCCCCCCGTCCTGCCCCGAGGTGTTGTTCGAGAAGGTGCAACCGCCGCTGGTGATCGTCAGGATGCCGGAGGAGCCGATGCAGATCGCCCCGCCTACGCTGGTGGGGGCCGAATTGCTTGTAAACGTCGAGTTTTGAACTGCAACGGTGCCGGCAGAGCTGTAGATCGCCCCGCCTCCGGGCTGTCCGGCGGTGTTGTTCGAGAAGGTGCAGGAGGTGATCGTCTGGGTGCCGGAGGAGCTGTTGTAGATCGCCCCGCCTCCGCCGCCGGTGGAGGCCGAATTGCCTACAAACGTGGAGTTTTGAACTGTCAGGGTGCCGTCGTTCCGGATGCCTCCGCCGTTGGTAGCCACTCCGTTCTCGATGGTAATGCCCGAAATCGTGAGCGTGCTTCCCGCGGCCACATCCACGACCTCGCCACTGCCACCTCCACTGATCGTCGGCCCCGGCCCCTGCAATATCGTCGTGTTGCCGGCGGCGTTGAAGGTCAGCGGACCGCTGGTCAGCGTGATGGTCTGGACGCTGGGATCGAAGGTGATCGTTTCGGTACCTGTGCAAAAGCCAATCGCGTTGCGCAAGGTGTTTGATCCCGAATCGTTGGGACTCGTGACGTTGACCGTGCAATCCGCCCGCGCCACTATCGGAGCGAGGACGATCGCAAGAACGGCTAGGCAAATCCGTGTTGTGCTTCGCCGTCTGCTTCCGACCCCCTGGACTTCAAAACGAAGCGATGTGGCGGTTGGCCATGCGATATCTAGCTTCAAAAGAGCAGACTGTGGGTTAACTTGGCTATTACTTGACTATCGTGTGGAGGCACGCTCTCACAAGATTCATCCATCAGCCGATCTGAAATCCAAACGCTGACAACTAATGGGTCTTCGCGGCCTACGGCGCGGAATCTGCGTCGGGCCAGCATCGACCTATTGCTTTTCCGAGCTCAGTTAAGCGGAAGAGGGCCTCGTAGCGACTTTGCGAGGGGCGGCCTTCGGATTTGGTCGGGGCCGATTCGAGGCCGTTCGAGAAAACGTCCTGATTTCAGCTACTTGCGTGAAGGATGCTGCCCCGGCCGGGAATCGAACCCGGACTTGAGGTTCTGGAGGCCCTCGCGGATGTACTTTTCACGACCCGGGCGTGCGGCCGGAGGACTTCACGAGCATACCTTTAGCTTCTTGAGTGGCGCCGGCGTCTGGCCGCCGCTTTTGAACTCGCGCTTAAGCTTTCTCGCCGTCGGGCTTTACGAACTGAAGCGCCGCCGAGTTCATGCAATAGCGCAATCCGGTCGGCTGCGGCCCGTCGTCGAAAACGTGTCCCAAATGCGCGTCGCATTCCGCGCACAGGACTTCGGTCCTGGTCATGAACAATGAGCGGTCGGTCTCGGTGCGAACATTTTCCGCAGCGATAGGCTGCCAGAAACTGGGCCATCCGGTTCCGGAGTCAAACTTGGTGTCCGACGAGAAGAGCGCGTTGCCGCAGCAAATACATCGGAACATCCCCTGTTCTTTCAGTTCGTCGTATTTGTTCGAGAACGGACGCTCGGTGCCCTTCTGGCGCGTCACTTTGTACTGCTCGGGCGTCAGTTGCTTCTGCCACTCTGCATCGGTCTTGACGACTTTTTTGACTGACACGACATCCTTCCTTTCACCCGCATCGCTGAATTCCACTATCGAAACCGTTCCCGCCTTGTCTCCGGCGGGCGATGGCGCCGCGCCGGGACTCTCCGCCGAATTTGCGCCGTGTGTGAACTCGATCGCAATCACCGCCGGAATAGCGAGCAGCCCGGCGACAAAGACGCGCCGGCTAACCAATCTTGAATTCACCTGACCCTCCGAATCCAGGCCCGAAGCGGACGCCTGCGGAACATTCTATATTACCAACCCCGCAAGCACCCGGATGGTTCCGGCGGGGGACACGGAAGGTAAATGGAATCGGAATGCCGGGGATGGCGCCGCGCTACTTCGTTTGTACCGCCGAGTCGATCAACCCATTGGGGCTGACTTCGAAAACGTAGTGATGGCCTTCATAGGAGTAAAACAACATCTCGCCGCCGGTATCAGTCATCGGCACGGCCTCTTTCGGTTGGCCCATCGTATTCGCAAGCTCCGTACGGTCCTTGCCGATCCACTCCGATGCGGCCTTGCGGCTTTCCTGCGCGGTGCAGCCTGCCGCTATTGCGATGAGTCCTATTGCGAGCGCCCCCGTTCTGATTATTCGCTTCATGCGTTTTCTGCCTCTCGTTCCTGCGAACGGTCCGGCGCGGCAAGCGCCGCGCCGGACCCATCCGGAGGAATTTCCTAGTAGTTGAACTCCATGTTGAGGAAGATCGAGTGATCGTCCACCGGAACCGCGTCCGAAATGACCTTGCTTCCCGGTTTGCTGAACACTCCCGGAGCGAACGAATTTGCGTATGCCTCCGTCACGTTGAACTGGTCGTGGTAGTAGCTAAGGTTCTGCGTATCGAGCGCGAAGCGCAGGTACTCGTTGTATTGCCACTGGATACCCACGATCCACCGCTGGAAGTCGAGCGGGTCGAGGTTCACCTTGGTGTTCGGCTGCCACCATTGAAAGACTTCGAACAACGTGAAGGGCGAATGCGGAATGTGGTAATGGCCCATCACATCGAAGCCCTTCTGCGTTGTGTTGCTGTTGTTCAGGAACGCCGTGGACATCGTGTTGAAGTTTACGTAGGGGCTGCCGGCGGCCGTCGACGGCGCGCTGCCGGAGAACGCGTTGGCAGTACTGTACGCATTGTGGCCGTAATCGTATTCGAAGATCAGGCCCCAGTTCTGGGCTGTATAGTGCGCCATCAGCGCCTGCCGCATGATGTGCGCCTCGGGTGACTGGTAGAACGGCTTCACGCCGACGTAGTCGGGCGCGACATTGCCGTAACCGTAGTCGTAAAACCAGGTCAGTCCCAGGCCGTCGAAGCGCCACTTGGCGCCGAACGGATACACACTGATGCGCGACATGAACTGCTTGGTATTGGTCTGCTCGTAAGCCTTGTAATTCGCGTTGTCATAAACGCCGAAACCGTAGTCGACATACTGAATATTCTTGGGGCCGAACTTGAGCGGTCCGGTAACCTGGACGCCAAGCATGCTTGACGAGAATCCGTAATAGTTCCACGGGCTGAGCGTCACGTACCGGAAACCAAACAGATCTTCCGACCAGGGGATGAACACGTTGGGCACCGCGCCAGCCTGGATCGAATCGCCTTTCATCGCCTGGATGAAATTGAACAGCTTGTTGTAGTCGATGTAGGCGTACTTGAGGCGGAAGTTCAGGCTGCCATCGAGATTGGTCGAGTAGGTCGTCGCGTTGCCGATCGCGGGCGACGTCGACCCTCCAACCGAACGGTAGATGTCCGGAGTAATGCGGGCCGTCAGGCCATCGGTCGGAAAGAACAGGAAGTTGATATACGAGCGGGTAATATCGAACGAGTTGAAGAGATTGTTCTGCGGGCCCGGATTGTTGATGCTCTCCAACTCCTGCGGTTGAAACGTAGTGTGCGTGTACATCCGCCAGTCCGCATAGAGCAGCGCGCCAATCCGGAACTTGCTCTGAAAATCGTCGATATAGGAACGCCACGCGGGCCTGATCTCGGCCATCTGCCGTTCCAAATCGGCGTTGCTCATTTCGAGCTGAGCGTTCTGCTGCACCAACTGCGAAATCTGCTGCTTGTTCGCATCGAGCTGCGCCTGCGTCTTCTGCGTGATCCTCTGCTCGATCGCGCTGGTGTCGAGCGCTTGCGCGGGTACCTCGGCCAGCATCGTGCGGCCCTTCCCCGGACGCATAAACAACTGCCCGGTGGCAGGGTCGACGTAGACCTTCAGCATCGCGGTCTGCGCGTGTGCCGCCTGCCCCAGTGTGAGCAGCGTGGCACCCAGGGCGGCAACAATTGCCAATCTGAATTTTCCGATTTTCACACCTTTCCTCCCTCGCGTTCCTGGCGCCGTAATTCGCCGGGTCGCTATTTCTGCGACTGTTGTTGCGCGGCGTAATCCGCGCGCAGCTTCGTGAGCTCGAACGTAGTGTAGATCTTGCCGCCGCACTCGTACCTGCTCGGCGATCCCGTGCTGATCAGCGCGCAGTCGTTAACGTCCGGTGGTGGGGCCGACGGTTTACCACTCGCGGCTGCCGTGGCGTTGGATGGCGGCAAGGTGCCACTACCGCTTGTTGAGCAGCCGGCAAGCGCGGCCGCGATGATTCCCCCCGCAAGGCCCGCTCGCAGGAATTGACCGTTCCACTTCGTTTTCATTTTTGTCCTTCCTTCTTAGTTATGTTTATCAATCGATTCGATTAAATAACTAGACTAAGTTTTCCAAAAAAAGCGGCACTCGAGGTACCGTTATTTTAATAAATATTCTCGATAGACAAGCTAGACTAAATTTATCTCCCATCAAGAGTCAACACTTGGATGTTTCTTTTTCCGTCGCGAGACCCATCATTCTCTCCCGGGAATCGTGCTTCCAATTCTCCCTGACCGCGACATCCGTATGGATCGTTTGGTTTGACTCTGTGGAAAACTTTTTAGACTTTGATATGAAACGCCCGGGCACGTACGTTCTGGCGCATGGTTCCAGATCTCGCAAGTCCGCCCTTCTTCTCGCAGTCACGGGGAGCCTTTTCCTTGCCGACCAGAAGGCCTATGCAAAACCGCCAAACGGCCGTGATTCCACGAGTGTCATCCAGAGCAAAGTGGGCTGCCGACGAGCTAGCGAGGAGCCCTGGGTAACGCACGTGACGAAGGAGCTTCTGTACGAAGTCGAAAGATCGTGTTTGTCATTCCCGCGCGACTGCGCCATGCGCTCCGCGCCTGCCGCGCGAGGAATCCCGGATCAGCCGACAGCAATGCGAGGATCCTCTGCGCGCAAGCGAACGCGGTTCCGCTCGCGCGCAGCGCCCCGTCCAACACTCTCCGACTCGAAAGGCCGGAGCTTATCGAATCAGCAGAGGCTCAAACGAAAAAATTTTTTTACAAAACAAACCCAATTTTAGCCCGGAAATGCTCGATTATTTTGGGTTCGCCTCTTTTTTGGGCATTACTTCTGCCGGGCCGCCACCTCCGCATACTTGTCCAGCATCGGCAGGATCGTATCGCGCGGCGCCGGCGGCAGCGGGAATATCAGCCGCTCGAAGCCCAAATCCACGAACCGGTGGATGTCCTCATCCTTCGAAGGAGCGCCGAAGAGCGACAGCGAGAGCTGTTTGCGGCCAACGCGTTTCTCGGCCTCGCGCAATTGCTTTACTCCGCCGGCGAAGTCGGCACGCGGAAAATTGATGGGCAGCCATCCGTCGCAATATTCCGCGGCACGCTCGAACACCCGTTTGGACTGCGATCCGAGCAGGATAGGAGGACCGCCCGGCTGCACCGGCTTCGGGAACGACCAGATCGGATCGAAGTTGACGAACTCACCATGAAACTCGGCGGCTTCCTTGGTCCAGATTTCGCGGATGGCGAGAATCTTCTCCTTAACGATCTTCCACTTCCGCTTTGCGATAGCGCCATGATTCTCCATCTCCTCGACGTTCCATCCCGCGCCGATTCCGAACACGACGCGCCCGCCGGAGATCATATCGAGCGAAGCGACTTCCTTTGCGAGCGTGATCGGATCGCGCTCGATGACGAGGCACACCCCCGTGCCGAGCTTCAGCTTCTTGGTGACCGCTGCGACCGCACCGAGCGCGACGAACGGATCATGCGTATGCCAGTACTCCTTCGGCAAATCCGTCCCGCCGGGAAAGGGCGTCTTGCGCGAGGTGGGAATATGGGTGTGTTCGGGAAACCACAGAGACTCGAAGTTGCGCTTCTCGGCCTCGAGGCCGAGCTCGATCGGCTGTATCGCGTAGTCAGTCGGAAACATCGAAACTGCAAACTGGGTCATGAAAGACTCTCCTCAGCGTTTTCAAACGATTCAATTGGCTCCCGATCGCAGCACGCGGCCGGGCATTGCGCCGGAATGTTTGCCGCGCTCGTAGAGGATGTCGCCGTTGACGACGGTGTACTCGATTCCCTCCGCGGGCATCACGAGTCTGCGGCCGCCTCCCGGCAGATCGTCCTGCATACGGGCGCGCTTGGCGGAGCCGACCGTGCGCTCATCGAAGATGGCGACATCGGCGGGCGCGCCGACCTTGAGCCGTCCGCGATCTTTGATGCCGAAGAAGTCCGCGGGTTCCGACGTGATGCGCTTGACGGCTTGTTCCAGCGGCATCGCCTGCCGCTCGCGCACCCACGTGCCGAGCAGATAGGTGCAATATCCCGCATCGCAGAGCATGTTCACGTGCGCTCCGCCGTCGGACAATCCGATCATCGTGCGCGAGTCGCTGATCAGGCGGCGAATTCCTTCCTCGTGATACTGCTGCATCGTGTACTGGATATTCAGATCGTCTTCGAGCGCCAGGTCGAAGAACGTATCGAGCGGGTCGCGGCCTCGGGCCTCGGCAACTTCCGCGATGGTTTTGCGCTCGCTGGCTTTGAGAGCCGGGTTCGTGACTTCCAGCACCTCGACGCGGTTCCATCGCCCCTGGAAAAGATGCGGGCGCTTGAGTTCCTCGCGAAACGCCGCGCGGAAGCTGGGATCGCGATAAAACTCTTTCTGCTTTTCTCCGGGCTGGTTGAAAACCGGCCCCCACATCTTCATGTCCGCGAACGAGAACGGATTGCGCATGTCCATCTGGATTACGAACGGCTTGCACAAAACCTGCGGAACGCCGCCGCGCTCGATGAGCGGTTGGAGACGCCTCAGTGTTTCTTCGGTCGCTTCGGGACGATCGGGCCGCGATGCCATCGCGAGCCAGGTGACCGGCCTGCCGCTTTCATCGAGCATGAACTTCAGCAGGTCGTACTCCTCCTCGGACACGACGCCGCCTCGCCGCGTCAACGCGACTTCGATCGATCCGCGTCCGGCGCGGCGCAGCGCATTTGCATACGCCTTAAGCTCGTCGCGCGAAGCCAGTCGGCAGGCAAGGGGCCGTCCTTGGTAGCCGATATGCTGGGGCAGAGTCGTAGTCGAAAAGCCGAAGGCGCCGGCTTCGACCGCACCGCCGATCAGTGCCGCGATCTTTTCGATCTCGTCGGGATGCGCTTCGCGCTCCATCGACTCCTCGCCCATCACGAAATGGCGAAACGGAGTCAGCGGCGCGAGAAAGGCGAGATTGATTCCCGATCCGCGCCGCGCGGCCGCATCAAGGTACTCAGGAAAGGTTTCCCACTCCCATTTGATTCCGCGCGAGAGCGCATCGAAGGGAATCGCCTCGACATTCACCAGGTCCCACGCCGCGATCTCGCGCACCGGTTCGCGGCACGGCGCGATGCCGACGCCGCAATTGCCCATCACCACCGTGGTGACTCCGTGCCACGATGTGCAGCTGACCAATGGGTCCCAGCAAATTTGCGCATCGTAGTGGGTATGGGGATCGACGAAGCCGGGCGCGACGATCAGGTCCGACGCATCGATCATGCGCCGCGCGCTTTCGGTTACCTTTCCGATCTCGGCGACTTTGCCTGCCGCGATCGCGATGTCCGCGCGCATGCGCTCCGCGCCGGTCCCATCGATCACGCTGCCGTTCTTGATGATGAGGTCGTATGCCATAGCCGCTTCTCCTCGTTCTCGCGCCGCGATGAACGTGATACTGGCCGTTTGATGGTTCTGCCCCTGGCTGCAATCGCGAGTCTTGATCCAATGGCGGTCGATGCGCAAACGTCTCAACTGGTTCGATTGATGCAGGTAGGCTAGGCTCGCAAAGGCCGCGTGCCCATGCCGGCGCGCGTGAGGAGATGCCATGAAAGTCGCTGTTGATTTGCAGCTCTGCGAAGGAAATGCGCGATGCATGGAAGCGGCGCCGGAAATCTTTGACGTGCGGGACGACGACAAGTCGCACTTGCGCCTGGAAAGTCCTCCCGAGTCGCTGCGCGAAAAACTCAAGCTCGCCGTGCGGATGTGCCCGCGCCAGGCGATCTCCCTCAAGGAAGACTAAAGACGTATTCGCGCGGACCCATCGCGCGGTCGCAGGAACATGGAAAAGCAATTTTCACTCGACACGATCGACATCATCGGCCCTGACTATTACGCGAAGAACGGCTACCCGCACGCGGAGTGGACGTATCTGCGCAAGCACAAGCCGGTTTTCTGGTGCGAGCATCCCAACACCGATCCCTTCTGGGCGATCACCAAACACGCCGACATCATCGAGATAGCCAAACAGCCGCGCCTTTTTCTCAATGGACCTCGGCTGCTGATATTCGTGAACGACCCCGGCATGGAACAGGGCCCGGAGCTGCCATTCCGCCATCTGCTCGACATGGACCCTCCCGTTCATGGCGAATATCGCGCGATCGTCAGCCGGCGCTTCACGCCCCGCGGCGTGCGGGAACTCGAGCCGCAAATCAACGCGATCGCCAAAAAGGTCCTCGACGATGTGACCGGACGCGACAATTGCGACTTCGTGATCGATATTTCGTCCAAGATTCCGCTCGCGGTCATCGCGGAATTGCTCGGCGTGCCGCATCAGGATTGGGAGCAGCTCTTCCAATGGACCAACGAGACGATCGGCGGCAACGACCCGGAGTTTCAGCAGGGTACCAGCGCGGGGGAAACGCTCGATCGTGCACGGCTGGGGCTGTTCCAATATTTCAGCGAGATGGTCGCGCAGCGGATGAAGCATCCGACCAACGACATCACCAGCATCGTGGCAAATGCGCAAATCGACGGGCAGCCGCTGCCGCAACTCGAATTGCTGTCGTACTTCTTTTTGCTGGTGGTCGCGGGCAACGAGACCACGCGCAACGCGACCACGGGCGGACTGCTTGCGCTGATCGAAAATCCCGATCAATGGGCGAGGCTCAAGAAGAACCCCGCGCTGCTCAAACCCGCCGTCGAGGAAATCGTACGATGGACCACGCCGGTCATTCAATTCGCGCGCACCGCCACCGAAGATACGGAAATACGCGGACAGAAGATTCGCGCAGGCGAATCGGTGTGCCTGTTTTATCCTTCGGCCAATCGCGATGAAGAAGTGTTCGCGGATCCGTTCAAGTTCGACATCGGGCGCGATCCGAATCCGCACATCGCATTCGGCATCGGCGAGCATTTCTGCCTGGGCGCCAACCTGGCGCGCCTGGAGCTGGAAGAGATCTTCCGTCAGCTAATCGAGCGGCTCGATTACGCGGAGCTTGCTGGATCGGTGGAGCGCCTGCGCTCGAGCTTCGTCGGCGGCATCAAGCACATGCCGATCAAGATGAAGCTCAACCCCGCGCGCAATTGACCTGTCCCATCTGCTTGTACGAATAGAGCGTTGGTGAGAAGTTGCGCAACGCTAGACGATCGTTCTGGAGCTTTTCTTGACTACGCCACATGACGCGGTCGCACGTGATCCTTCGCCTCGCGGCCCTCGTTCGTGATGACAGCTTTGCTTTCGGAGTCCCGATTGTTGCGTGAAAAGAAGGTGAACTACACTGGGGTGAGAGCGAGCGGTCTATGTGTCGCGGGGAATCGAAGGCACTCTCGCGCTAATATGTGGGATAATCGAAACACGTGAGCTCGCGGATTGAAGCCATCGTGAAGCCGGAGCTTCTCGTCTGGGCCAGGCGAGCTTCAGGGCTGTCTCTAGTAGACGTCGCTAACAAGCTCAAACTTCCCCTGGAAAAAATCCGTGACTGGGAAGAAGGCCGACTGCGACCTTCCGTGGCTCAGTTGAGGAGATTGGCCGCGATTTACAAACGGCCACTGGCCGTATTTTACCTTCCTAACCCTCCCACAGAATTTCAGCCGATGCACGATTTCAGGCGACTGCCTGAACATTTTCTTGAAGAATCTTCGAACCTCCTTTTGGAGATTCGAAAAGCACACTACCGACGCGATGTGGCGCTCGACCTGTATTCGATGCTCGGCGAGACAGCCCCTCAGCTTTCAGCAAGAGCAACGCTCGACGATGATGCCGAGGCTACCGGAGAGCGAATGAGATCGCTTTTGCAGATCACATCGGAAGCCTGCGGCGCCTGGAATTCAGAATACGAAGCCCTCAGGGGCTGGCGCTCCTCTCTCGAAAACGCCGGAGTGATGGTTTTTCAAGCCGCTGATGTCGAGATCAATGAGATGCGTGGCTTCTCACTTGCGCTGAATCCGTTACCGGTCATAGTCGTCAATATCAAAGACACTCCGAGGGCGAGAATCTTTACTCTGCTTCATGAGTTTTCTCATTTGATGCTAATGGACGCGGGATTGTGCGACCTCAACGAGGGCGCCAGACAGGCACCACGCGATCAGCAAATAGAGATTCATTGCAATAGGGTAGCAGGGGCGGTCCTCGTGCCGGAGAGGGAGCTTCTCTCGGAGGAACTTGTCGCCGCAAGACCTGGTAGGGTTGAGTGGTCAGACGAGCAGGTGGCTTTTTTGGCTCGGAAGTACTGGGTCAGCCGGGAAGTCGTTCTCCGACGCCTACTCATAGCCGACCGGACGACGACAGAATTCTACAATTCGAAACGTAGGCAGTACGAGCAGGAGTACAGATCAAGAGCGGGTGTTCCAGGCTTCGTTCTACCTCATGTCGCCGTGCTGAGTCGGTCAGGCGACCTTTTTGTACGCCTTGTCCTCGAAAGCTACGCGCAGGAGAAAATTACATCGAGCGATCTTTCGGATCTCCTTGAAGTTCGATTAAAGCACCTTTCGAAAATTGAGGACGCTCTCCTGCGCCGGTCTCACCCCGCTGAGGCGGAGGCGTGAAGTACAGCATCGACACCAGCGCTATTTTGGACGGTTGGACTAGGTTTTATCCACCAAGAACCTTTCCGTCCCTTTGGAAAAAAGTCGAAGGCCTGATAACAGCGGGGGAACTTCGAGCGACGGACGAGGTACTTCGCGAACTTGAGAGAAAGGACGATGAGGTCTATGCATGGGCGAAGGGAACTGCGTTGTTCTTGCCCGTGGATGGTCCTATTCAAGGTGCCGTAGCCGCCATCCTCGCCGCTCATCAGCGTCTCGTGGATACTCGACGGAATCGATCCTCCGCAGATCCCTTCGTAATCGCGCTCGCCCAGATCAACAGTCTGGTAGTTGTGACGGGCGAACATCCAACCAACAATCTTCAGAAACCCAACATACCGGATGTATGCTTGGCGCTAGGTATCAGATGCATCAATCTTTTGGGTCTTTTCCAGGCGGAGAACTGGCAGGTCTGAGCAGCACTTCCGGTTCTGGCTCTAGTTTTGAAGCACGAGTCCCGTAGCGATATTGCCATTTAACCTCAGACGGCCAAGCAGTTACGAACCTTTTGTGGTGTCGCTTCGTATTGCGGGGCGGTCGAGTTGGTCTAGCTCGGATTGCCCTAGCATGCCATGGCGGAGAAACGCCGCTTCCAAGCGCTCGTTCAGCCATGCGATACCCTGAGGAGCAAGCTCCACCGCCGGCAACCGTCTATAAGCCATTCTCGGGTCGATATTGCCGAATTTTCTTCGGGCGTTCCGCTGTGTCGACGCGTAGGAATCCGATTTCAGCGCCTTAGCCAGCTCACGCAGAGAAATGCCATTCGAAAGCGTTCCGGCAATAAACTCTGGGTCAATGACGCGAATGTAATGGGGCCACCATCGTTTCCACATTCGCAGCTTTTTATCAGCTGGAGATGCATCGTCGCGTATTGGCCTATGTCGCATTCCGATAGCCCTTCCATAGATGAGTATGTCGTTTGGGTCCCTGACTAGGCGGCCCATGAACATGACAGCTCCTTCGTGCACTTTCCGGGGCCGTTTTCCGCGAGGATAGGTACAAGCCCAATGGCTGCCGGAACGGCGAACCTCATCGACGACGGGCATCGACCGGGCAACGCGATCGTTGGCTCGACCAAAGAACTTGACGAATCCCTGTTCTGAATCCTCAAAGCGGCGAGAAGGCTCGACCGCATACAGGCCAATGGGCAAGCGAGAGCCTTTGTCGTCCAAATTCAAGCGGCTCGGTCGCTTTATTGCTGCGAATAGACGATCAGTCACTGTCCGCTCCCACTCTTTGAGTTTTGCCCGACTGAGATTATCTCCCGCTTGGTTCCATATCTCGTCGAAATACCGTGCACATCGACGTATGACTTTTGCGTCTTGAGACACGACCCCGATCTCGTGATTTCTGAAAAGAGCGGCATCGGTTAAATTCGCTGATGTCAGAATCACTCGGCTTGATCCGAACAAATAGAGCTTTGCATGAAGATGGTAGACGCCCCGAATCTCAGCCCCGTTGTCCAAGAGGAACTGCAGAGCGCGGACATCGCTTACGCCTTCGTAAAAATCGGTGAGGTTGAAGCGAGTTAGTATCTGAAGGCTTTTGGGGTGTCCATACTCGGTGAGCCGTTTTACGGCGTTCTCTTTGATAAACGGCGAAACAACTCGAACTTCAGAATGGTCGGCGCGGAGCGCGTGCCCTAGCTCCTTGTCCCAACCTGCGCTCACGAGACGAAAATTCATCCCATTCTCCCAGAAGTGCGAAGCTCGACAATTTTGGTGATCTTTGAGGTCTGTCGATCATTCCTTCGCGATCGGAGTGCCGCCGCCGGCGCTGGATTCGTAGCACGCTTCCACCAGCGCCATCGTCTTGAACGCGTCCTCGATTGGCGACACGAGCGCCTGGTCTTCTCCCGCGACGAAACGTTGCAGATTCGACATCGGGCCTTCGAATGCTTCCAGGAACCACGAACCGCGCAGCGGTACCTCGCGCCAGTCGCCGTCCCGCTCGGCGATTTCCAACCGGTCGGGCTCGCCGTGCGGGTAGTTAAGGTTCACGCCCATCTTCGCGATCGCGGCCGCGCGCGTGCCTTCGAGCTTGAGGTCCGACACCGCGTGGCCCGGGCCGAAACGATGGGCATGGTTCATGACCAGGCTCGCGCGAACCGTGTCGCCATAGTCGAGAATGATCGAGGTCCGAACATCCGGATAATCCGGCAGCTCAGGATGACGGAGCCCCTTGCAGTAGACACCGCGCGGCTCGCCCAGGATCGAACGCACGAAATCGAGGTAGTGGATCGAATGCATCAGTACTTCGAGCCGCGGCACGCCTTTCAGGAACGCCCAATAGTTCCATGGTGTATGCAGCACGATGCGCACTTCGAGGTCAGTCAGATCGCCGAGCACGCCGCACCCGATCGCGTCGCGCAGCGCAAGCATGTTCGGCGCGAAGCGGAGCTGAAAATTCATCGCGGCGATGAGCTTGCGCACGCGGCACAGCGCGAGAATGCGGCGTGCGTCGGCAAGGTCACGGCCCATAGGCTTTTGAATCAGTACGGCGGAACCGGGACGAATCCTCTCCAGTATTCCGGCAATCTGATCCGGCGGCACCGCAATATCGAAAACCGCGCTTTCCACCGCGAACGCCTGTTCGATCGAATCGAACACGCGCGGCAACTTGAATTGGGCCGCTCTCTCGCGAGCCGCCACAACGTTGACGTCGACGATGCCCGCTACTGGAAAGCCAAGTCGAGCGTATGTCGGCAAGTGAGCATCGCGGATAATGCTGCCGGCACCGATCACTACGATCGGCCGCGGGCGGGCCGGCAATTCCCAGCGTTGCTTCAATGAATTGAGAGGGAGGGTCTCAGTTGCCATCGTACAACGTCGCGATGCTACCATGCCGCGCGAGGAACCGATCATGCCGCGTACAATTGTTAAACTGACCGCCCGCGATATCCGGATGCCGACCTCGGAGAGCAAGGCGGGGTCCGATGCGATGCACGTCGATCCCGATTATTCGGGCGCCTATGTGATTCTCGAAACCGACGCGAAGGATGGCCTCTGCGGCCATGGCATGACGTTCACCATCGGGCGCGGCAACGAGGTCTGCGTCGCGGCGATCGAAGCGCTGAAACCGTTCGTGATTGGCCTTACGTTCGAATCGATCATTGCGGACATGGCGGGGTTCTGGCGGCGGCTTACGGGCGAGAGTCAGCTTCGATGGATCGGTCCCGAGAAGGGCGCGATTCACCTCGCCACCGCGGCGATCGTAAACGCAGTCTGGGATTTGTGGGGAAAGGTCGAGCGCAAGCCGGTCTGGAAGCTCGTAGCGGACATGACCCCCGATCAGTTCGTCGGTTGCGTCGACTTCCGCTACCTGACCGATGCCCTCACGCGCGACGATGCGCTCAAAATCCTGCGCGACAAGGCTTCGACGCGCACATCGCGCGAAGCCGAGATGCGCGAGCAGGGCTATCCGGCGTACATCACGTCCGCGGGATGGATGGGGTATCCCGACGATCTCGTGCGCCGCCTATGCCGCGAGTCGCTGGCCGCCGGATGGACAAAGTTCAAGATCAAAGTGGGCCGCGACTCCGATGAGAACGTGCGGCGCGCCGCGCTCGTGCGCCAGGAGATCGGCCCCGATTCCACTCTGATGATGGATGCGAATCAGGCGTGGGACGTCGGCGAGGCTATCCAGTTGATGGGTCCGCTCGCGAAATTCAATCCGCTATGGATCGAAGAGCCGACCAGTCCCGACGACATCCTCGGCCACGCCACGATTCGCCGCGCGATTAAACCGATCGGCGTCGCGACCGGTGAACACGCCGCCAATCGCGTGATCTTCAAACAGCTGATGCAGGCTGGTGCGATCGATTTCTGCCAGTTCGACAATTGCAGGCTGGGCGGATTGAACGAGGCGATGGCGGTGTTGCTGCTCGCGGCGAAGTTCGGGGTGCCGGTATGCCCGCATGCGGGCGGGCTCGGCCTCTGCGAATACGGCCAGCACGTCTCGCTGATCGATTACATCTGCGTGAGTGGAAGCCTGAAGAACAGGATGACGGAATTCGCCGACCATCTGCACGAGCATTTCCTCGATCCCGTGAGAGCGCGCAACGGACGCTACCTCGTCCCGACCACGCCGGGCTTCAGCATCGAGATGAAGCCGCGCTCGCTCGAGGACTACGAATTTCCCCGCGGCGCCAAGTGGCGGCGCTGAGGGATTTCGAGCTGTTTCGTTGTCCGACCACGCTCGCGATCTTGAGATCAAAAGCCTCTAATGCGTGCGCCGTTTTCTGAGTAGCGGCGGGCGGCCCGCCCGCCCGCCCCAGCGGAGGGTGAGACTGATCACAGACTGAAAGCCTGTGCCACCAGGACGCCCTCTCCGAAGTGGCACAGGCTTCCAGCCTGTGTTTTTCAAATCGTGCAGGCAGTTCAGAGGGGACGACTACTTGAGCGAGTAGACCAGTTCCATTTCCGCCCACCATTCGCCGGGCTTCGCGTCCGCGACCGGTTCCTGGTACGAGGCCATCAGATCCTGCCATTCCTGGATTCGCGGCGTGCTCTTCTCGTAGCGCGCGAAGTCGCGCACCGGATCGAAGTCGTCATCGGTTTCCAGGAACATGAAGAGCTGCCGCCCCAGCATCCAGATAAGCATCCGGCGGATCCCAATCGACTTGAGCCCGCGCTCGACCTCGGGCCACACGGCGCGATGATACTCGACATAGCGCCGCAGAATTTCCGGATCGTCCTTGAGCTTGATAGTTCGTCCGTATTGTTTCATTGGAGTGCTCCAGCGGCGGGCTAGTGTCATTAGAAAACGAGCACGCCGCCGTCGATGGGATACGCCTGCCCCGTGATGAATGACGCCTCGTCGGAGCACAGATAGAGTGCGAGCGCGGCGACTTCCTCGGGCGTGCCCATCCTGCCGACGGGCTGATACTCGGACAGCTGCTTGAACATCTCGGCTTCGCGTCCCGGATAATTCGCGCGCAGGTAGCCATCGACAAACGGCGTGTGTACGCGCGCCGGGCAGACGCAGTTGCAGCGGATTTTGTCGCGCACGTAGTCGACCGCGATCGACCGCGTCATCGTAAGCACCGCGCCCTTGCTCATCGAATATGCGAAGCGGTCGACGAGCCCGATCAGCGAGGCAATCGAAGCTAGGTTCAAAATCGCTCCGCCTCCCGCCCGTTTCATCCGTGGCACCGCCGCCTGCGAGCACAGAAAAAGGCCTTTGACGTTGACGGCATAGACGCGGTCGAGGTCGGCCTCGGTGGTGCTTTCGACGGTGCCCACGTGCGCGATTCCAGCATTGTTGACGAGAATATCGACGCGGCCCGCATCGCGATCGACGTGCTCAAACGCAGCCGCTACCGATGTCGCCGAGGTGACGTCGCATTCGACGAGGGTGGCTTTGCCGCCGCTCGCGCGGATTGAGGCGACGGTCTCTTCTCCACCTCTCAGGTCGCGCTCCAGCACGAACGCTTGCGCGCCCACAGCGGCGAAGGTCTTTGCAATCGCGCGACCGATGCCGGAACCGGCGCCGGTCACGACCGCGATTTTATTATCGAGACGAAACATGCCTCGTCATTCTCCTTTTACGTTTTTCGCGCCAGCGATGCTGATGCTGGAGTAATGCAGCCGGTGGTCTCAAGAACGTCAGCTTGCGGGCTTTGCGCCTTTCCGCAGCGTGTCGAGGTCGAATTTTAGAAAATCGCCGATACGCTCGATCGTAAAATCGGGCTCAGGATATTTGGCGACTTCTTTCAGGTCCCGCGCATACTGCCCCTGTCGCGGAAAGACCGTCGTCACGCGCGAGCCCCACTGGTTTTTCACCGCGGCCAGAATCCTCACCTTGTCGTCGACCAGCATATAGTGGTCTGCCGGATAGCGGGCTTCTACGTCGTCGAGTTCCGTCTCTTTGTGAATATAGATGAGCACATTGCCGCCGATAGCGTCATAGATCCCCGAGCGTTCGACCTTGTGCGGCTGAAAGACGACATCGCCGTCGCTCAGTACCACCGCCTTGCCCAGCTTCTGCGCGTGCTCGATTACATCGAGCGAGTCCGGGAACAGCCGGTTGGCAAACGGATAGTCGACCAGGTAGAGCGACGCACGCAGGATTTTCAAATCACGCGGATACTGGATGCGATAGCGCTGGAGTGCACCCAGGTAATCGGCGTAGCCGAGCTCGGCTCGCAGCTCCGCGAAGTATTCCCAATAGCGTTTCTGTTGATCGCTGCCGACTTCGGCCTCGATGTGCTTCATCAGGTCGGCGATGATCGCATCGTTGTTGACGAGGGTATTGTCGACATCGAGCAGGAAAACTACCGGGTCCGCTGCCACTCCGAGACGCCTCCTGGCGCGAGAGATAGACCGATTATCTACGTCCGTGCGTAAAATGGGAATTGCACGAGGGCCCGTCGCGAGCCCTTTTGCGTCTGGAGCATCGAATGGCGATGAAATTTCCCGACGGATTCCTCTGGGGCACGGCCACCGCTGCGCACCAGGTCGAGGGCGGCAACTTCAATTCGGATTACTGGCTGATGGAGCATCTGCCGGTGACTCCGTTCGTCGAGCCGTCCGGCGATGCGTGCGATCAGTATCATCGCTACCGGGAAGATTGCGCGCTGCTCGCGCGGCTGGGGTTCAATTCCTACCGCTTTTCCATCGAATGGGCGCGAGTCGAGCCGGAGCCAGGCGAGTTTTCCGCGGCGGCGATCGAGCATTACCGGCGCGTGATCGGCGCCTGCCACGATCACGGGCTCGCGCCGGTGGTAACGCTGCATCATTTTTCGTCGCCGCGATGGTTCGCCGCGCGCGGAGGATTCGAGACCGCGGAGACAGGGGAGCTGTTCGCCCGCTATTGCGAACGGATCGCGCGCGATCTCGGCGATCTATTCGCGATGGCCTGCACGATCAACGAATTGAACTCGGTCGTGCATCTTCAGCACAGCGGCGTTCTCCCGCCCGACGAATACATGCTGCAATTGCCGTGGCGCGTGGAAGCCGCGCGCCGGAACTCGACGACGCCCGAGCGCTTCTCGATGTTTCCGTTCGCGGCGCGCGGCGTCACCGGCGATTTCATCCTACAGGCTCATCGGCTCGGCGCGGCGGCACTGAGATCGGGCCGTGGCAGATTTCCCATCGGGATGACGGTCGCGATGCAGGAGATTGAGCCTGTGCCCGGCGGCGAGGAAAATGCGGCGCGTGCATCGCGTGAATCGGAAGATCGTTTCCTGGAGGCGGCGCGCGGCGATGACTTCGTCGGTGTGCAGACCTACTCGCGCCGCCGCTACGGTGAGGGCGGGCCGCTCCCTCCGGCGCCCGGAGCAAAGCTGACGCAGATGGGATATGAAGATCGCCCGGAGGCGTTGGAAGCGACCATTCGCCACGCTCATGCGGTGGCGCGCGTGCCGATTGTGGTAACCGAGAGCGGCATCGCGACTGAAGACGAAGCCCGCCGGATCGCTTTCGTGCGGGAGGCCCTGCGCGGTACCGCGCGATGCATCAAGGATGGAATTGACGTGCGCGGTTACTACTATTGGTCGGCCTTCGACAATTTCGAATGGTTGGCAGGCTACGCGCCCAAATTCGGAATTATCGCGGTCGACCGCACGACCCAAGTCCGCTCCGTCAAACCGGCCGGCGAATGGCTCGGGCGCGTCGCGCGCACTAACTCCACCGAGATAGGAGATTGAGCACTGAGCGCGAGGCGATTGCAGCCGGAGACATCCAGGCGGATTCAGCGTTGGCCGCCGCGCTCGCCAAGGTACGGCGCAATCTGCTGCCGTTCCTGTTCGTCCTCTACATCATCGCCTACATGGATCGCATCAACGTCGGTTTCGCGTCCCTGCAGATGAATCGGGACGCGGGGCTGAGCGATACGGTCTTCGGCCTTGGCGCCGGGCTTTTTTTCGTCGGCTATTTCATTTTCGAAATTCCCAGCAACCTGATTCTGGCCCGGGTGGGTGCGCGGGTTTGGATCGCGCGAATCATGATTACCTGGGGGATGGTTGCGATCGCGATGATGTTCGTGCGCGGCGCAGCGAGCTTCTACGCGCTGCGGTTTCTGCTCGGCGCGGCGGAAGCCGGCTTTTTCCCGGGCGTCATTTTGTACTTGAGCTGGTGGTTTCCCGAGCGCGAGCAGGCGCGGGCGATCGCGTTGTTCATGACCGCCACCGCCGTCGCCGGAATTGTCGTCGGCCCCATTTCCGGCGCGCTGCTGATGATGCACGGCGTGCTCGGCGTCAAAGGATGGCAGTGGCTGTTCGCGATGGAAGGTGTGCCCGCGATCCTGCTCGGCATCATCGTTGTGTTCTGGCTGCCAGACAGGCCCGATGAAGCGAGCTGGCTGTCGCCGGACGAGCGCCGCGCGTTGTCAGACACCCTGGCCGCAGAAAACGCCGCGCGCGCAAGGCGAACCCAGCACAGCCTTGGCGCGGGTTTGTCGGACTGGCGAGTATGGCTGCTCGCAGCGATCTATTTCGGAATGGTGATGGGCTTTTACGGAGTCAGCCTCTGGCTTCCGCAAATCGTCAAGGGGATGCATCCGGGTAGCGACTTCACCATCGGCGTCATCGCGGCCATTCCGTCGCTCGCCGCCGCATTGTGCATGGTGCAGGTGGGGCGCCTGTCTGATCGCACGGGCGAACGCCGTCTGATTCTTGCGCTCGCCCTGTTCGCGGGCGCGTTGGGACTGCTGCTTTCCGCACTCACGCACAATCCAATTGTAGAGCTGGCCGCGATCGCCCTGAGCTCTGCTGGCATCTCGAGCGCGCTCGGACCGTTCTGGGCAATTCCAAATGTCTTCCTGGGGGGCGCCGCTGCCGCGGGCGGAATCGCACTGATCAATTCGCTCGGGAATCTAGGGGGCTTCGCGGGCCCGACGCTGATGGGCTACATGAAGCAGGCGACCGGCGGCTTCGCAGGCGGCCTGGGCGCGCTGGCGTTCGCGCTCGCTGCCGCCGGCGCTCTCGCGCTACTCCTGCCGCGCTCGCGCCCCGCTTGATGAGTGCGAGCGCCGCGAACTTACTTCGCGCTCGCGCGACAGGCGCCCGCTATTTCGCTCTGCCGATATTCGCGTCTCTGGTTTTCATCGCGGCTTTGAGATCTCGCACTGCTCCCGTAGATGCGCTGGTTACGAGCAGCGCGTAGGCTTCGAGCGCTTGGGAAACCTTGCGCTGGCGCGTGATGGGCTTCCACGCGTTCGCTCCGCGCTGCTCCATCGCCTTGTGGCGGCGCGCCAATTCCTCCGCCGAAACGCCGAGCGTGATGCGGCGGGTTGGGATGTCGATGTCGATGCGGTCGCCCTCTTCGATTAGCGCGATCGCGCCGCCGGCCGCCGCCTCGGGTGAGACGTGGCCGATGGAAAGGCCGGAGGTGCCACCCGAAAATCGGCCATCGGTAACCAGCGCGCACGCCTTACCCAGGCCCTTCGATTTCAAGTAGCTGGTCGGATAGAGCATCTCCTGCATGCCGGGGCCGCCGCGTGGTCCTTCGTAGCGGATCACGACGACATCGCCGGCTTTGATGGTGTCCTTCAGGATTCCTTCGACCGCATCATCCTGGCTTTCGAAGATTCGCGCCGGCCCCGAGAACGTCAGATTCGCGGCATCGACACCGGCCGTTTTCACGATCGAGCCTTCCTCCGCGACATTGCCGTACAAGACCGCAAGCCCGCCGTCCTTGCTGTAGGCGTGCGCCGCGTCGCGGATGCATCCTTTTTCGCGGTTCAAATCGAGGGTTGCGTAATGCTTGTCCTGGCTGAAAGCGACCTGGGTCGGCACACCGCCGGGCGCTGCGCGGTAGAAGTCGCGCACTTCCTGATCGGCGGTACGGCGCACGTCCCATTTGTCGAGCGCCTCGCTGAGCGTCCGCGAATGCACGGTCGGGACGTCGCGATGCAGCAGATTGGCGCGGTCGAGTTCCCCCAGAATCGCAACGACGCCGCCGGCGCGATGCACGTCTTCCATATGATAGACGGGCGAGCTGGGCGCGACCTTGCACAGATTCGGCACGCGGCGCGAGAGCCGATCGATATCGGCCATCGTGAATGGCACCTCGCCCTCGTGCGCGGCGGCGAGCAGATGCAACACCGTGTTGGTTGATCCACCCATCGCGATATCGAGCGTCATCGCGTTCTCGAATGCCTCAAAGGTCGCGATTCCCCGCGGCAGTGCGGTCCGATCGTTCTTTTCGTAGTAGCGCTTCGCGAGATCCACGATGCGATGGCCGGCTTCGACGAACAACTTGCGCCGATCGGAGTGAGTCGCAAGCGTCGAGCCGTTGCCCGGCAGCGAGAGGCCGAGTGCCTCGGTCAGACAGTTCATCGAATTGGCCGTGAACATTCCGGAGCACGAGCCACAGGTCGGGCAGGCCGAGCGTTCGTACTTCATCGCATCTTCGTCCGAGACGCTCGGATTCGCCGCCTGCACCATCGCATCGATCAGGTCGAGGGACTTCTCCTCGCCGCCGATCATCGCCTTGCCCGCTTCCATCGGCCCGCCCGAAACGAACACGGCGGGGATGTTGAGGCGCAACGCGGCCATCAGCATGCCGGGCGTGATCTTGTCGCAGTTGGAAATGCACACCAGCGCGTCGGCGCAGTGCGCGTTCACCATATATTCGACCGAGTCCGCGATGATCTCGCGCGACGGCAGACTGTAGAGCATGCCCGCGTGGCCCATCGCGATACCGTCGTCGACGGCGATGGTGTTGAACTCCTTCGCCACGCCCCCGGCCTTTTCGATCTCTCTGGCGACGAGCTGGCCGAGATCCTTCAGATGGACGTGGCCCGGCACGAACTGGGTGAAAGAATTCGCGATCGCGATGATAGGCTTGCCGAAGTCCTCATCCTTCATGCCGGTGGCGCGCCAAAGTCCGCGCGCGCCCGCCATGTTGCGGCCGTGGGTGGTGGTTCGTGAGCGATATTGTGGCATGCGTCTTACCTGACGCCGCAATTTCGGAGCGGCGATCGAAAACCTGGTAGATTCTCCCTTCTCTTAAGGCCGCCGTCCACGGCCCGTACCCGAGTGGCAAGGACTGCGAGGCGCCTGCGTAGTTTCGTTATGCAACTTGTCTGGCACGCCGCAATCGGCTAAATGCCGGAAAGAGTGACTACTCCCGGCACTCAGGAGACGCGATGGCAGAACTGAAGAATCGTCAATGGCTGCTGGCGGCGCGCCCGCAGGGACTGATCAAGGAAAGCGATTTCCGCTGGAACGAGGTGCCTGTTCCTGCCGTCAAGGACGGCGAGGTGCTGGTGCGCAACCTCGCGTTTTCGTTCGATCCGACGCAGCGCGGCTGGATGTCGATGGATACCTATATCCCTGCGATTCCGGTTGGACAGGTGATGCGCGCGGGTACGATCGGCCAGATCGTCGAGTCGAAAAAGCAGGGGTATGCGAAGGGCGACCTCGTGCAGGGGCTCTTCGGATGGGAGGACTACACCGTCAGCGACGGCGTCGGACTGTTCGGGATGCAGAAGTTCCCCCCCGGCACTGATCCGCTGCTGGCGCTCTCTTTGCTTGGCACCACTGGATTGACGGCATATTTCGGCACGCTATCGGTTGGGCAACCAAAGAGCGGCGACGTGTTCGTGGTCTCGGGCGCGGCGGGTGCGACCGGTTCGGTCGCCGGCATGATCGCCAAGATCAAAGGATGCCGTGTCGTCGGAATCGCTGGTGGAAAGCAGAAGTGCGAATGGCTGGTGAAGGACGCCGGGTTTGATGCGGCGATCGACTACAAGAACGAGAACGTCGGCGAAGCGCTGACGCGCCATTGCCCCAAGGGAATCGACGTTTACTTCGACAACGTGGGCGGCGAAATTCTGGAACTCGTCCTCGACCGCCTGGCGTTTCGCGCGCGCGTCGTGCTCTGCGGCGCGATCTCGCAATACAACGAGGCCGCCGGCATCATGGGGCATCCGCCGAAAAACTACTTCAGTCTGATTTTCCACGGCGCGCGCATGGAAGGCTTTCTGGTCTTTCATTTTGCGCAGCAGTATCCGCAGGCGATGGCTGAACTGGCGAAGTGGCACGCCGAAGGGAAGATCAAGAATCAAATCGATCTTCAGCACGGACTCGAGAACGCTCCGAAAACGATAATCCGGCTCTTCACGGGCGCCAATTTCGGCAAGCAGTTGCTCACGCTCGCCGATCCTCAGTAACCGGGGAGAAGACGACGATGGAAAGCATCGGGCACGTCGAAGGCTTGCTTAACTACCTGGACCGCAACTCCGAAAAACCGGTCGCGTACATGTACAAGCCGCCCGAGGGCGTTGCGCCGCGCAGCGGTACCTACGTGAAGTTCGCGGTGCCGATTTACAACGCCCGCGAAATCGCCGGAGAACTGTCGCTCGACAAACAGGGGTTCACGCTCGCCCATCAGAAGAGCGCCGTCACCAATTTCTACGATGCCGACGAAGTCCGCGCCGTTTACTATCCCGAGGTGGAACGGCTGGTGAAAGAAATCACCGGCGCGGTCAAAGTCCATGTTTTCGACCACAACGTGCGCAACCGCGCGATGGCAGATCAGGGCACCAGGGGTGTGCAAGGACCCGTAAGGGTCGCGCACAACGACTACACGCTGAAATCCGGGCCGCAGCGCGTCCGCGATCTGTTGCCGGACGAGGCCGATGAGCTGCTCAAGAATCGCTTTGCGGTGATCAACGTGTGGCGCCCGATTCACGGGCCGGTGGAAGAAAGCCCGCTGGCGGTGTGCGACGCAGCGAGCATGGTGCAGCAGGACTTCGTGCCGCAGGATTTGAAATATCAAAACCGGACCGGAGAAGTTTACTCAGTCGCGTATAACCCGAACCATCGATGGTTCTACTTTCCAAAGATGCAGCAGACCGAAGTCATGCTTCTCAAATGCTACGACTCCGATCCGCATCACACGCGATTCACCGCGCGTTCCGCCTTCGAGGATCCGACCAGCCCGCCGAATGCACCGCCGCGCGAGAGTATTGAGGTTCGGACTCTCGTCTTTTTTCCGAAGTCCTAAAGGGACGTCGAAATCGGAATAAGGGTCCCTTCCGAGGGTTCGCACCGCGCTCTTTTGATCGCGGTCATTGTGCGAAGCGCAATCGTTTGCGATCAGCCTCGTTTCCATCGGATAGCTCGCATCCGAAGGCCAGGCTGCTTCGTCTTGATCCTTGATAATTCAAGCTAACTCAAGTAGCAACGTACTCGTGTTTAGGAGTTGTATGTGACTCTACAGGGCTGTTTTGCTCGTGGAGGTTTGCCGAAAATTCTAAACGATAGCGGAGAATATCAGATATTAGCTGAAAATAGCGAAAAAACGCGAAAATGACCGGGACATCGAAATCTTGTCGTGCTTCTGCAAGATGGTCTCAGCTTGGTCCGATATTAGCAGGGTAGCCCTTGGGGACAGGGCTTGAGGACAGGGAGTGGCTCGGCGTTTCGTTGGGTCAGAGTGGACTGATGAAGATAGATGACAAGGTAATGACAGTAATTGAAGTAGCGGAGTATCTGAACGTTCATCCCAGCACTATCTATCGCTTACTCAGGAGAAAAGAGATTCCCGCGTTTCGAGTTGGAAGCGATTGGCGTTTCAATCGCGAAAGCATCGACACTTGGCGCACTTCCCGAGAAAATCGATGATGCCACGCCGTCGGTAATCTACGTCTGTATTTTTTTCCGGCTCTGCACATTTTTCACAGAAATTCCGCTATTCCGGAGCGGTCTCATCGGGCTTGCGTCTTGCAGCATAGTCACCTGGTTCGCATGGAATCAGGGAGGTCAGGACGATGCTGTATTGGGCATTCGTTTTCTTGATCGTTGCGCTGGTTGCGGGAGCGATGGGGTTCGGAGGAATTGCCGGCACGGCGGCTGGAATCGCGAGAGTGTTGTTCGGAATCTTCGCGGTGCTCTTTCTCCTGGGCCTGGTTTTGGGACTGCGCGTGATGTCGTGACGAAACTGGGTCCGAACGAACCCGCGCTCATGAAGCCCTTCATTTTTTCGGAATCGGCGCCGGCATCGTGGTGGTATGGGGTATCGACCTGCTCGAATACCTGCGCATCGACGATCCGATCGGTGCGGTTCCAGTCCACATGATCGCCGGAATATGGGGCACGCTCTCGCTCGGATTGTTTGCGGCGGGCAAGAAAGTCGCTTAGTAGTTCGGTTCATAAGTTTGGCAACGTATGACATTAGGCGGCAGGACGGAGCAAGTTGGGGGCAGCGTCGATCTTTTTGACGAGTTGGTCGAGGTCGGCGCGGCTGAATTTCCACTCGAAAG
>JBKQNE010000143.1:0-16317 GCA_052146355.1 Binataceae bacterium (SeqCode)
AAACGCGGAGGTCTACTTCGGACCGGTGCGGCTTGGGAGCATCGATGGCGTCACTCTGAAACTGCTGTGCGCCAATCGAACTCAGCATTCACCGGAGCGGCGAGGGGGGCAGCCCCCCTCGCTCTCCACCCAGCAAAACTACGAAAAAGTGTTACCTATGTCTCCGGTCGCTCAACGTCGGGCTCCGGCCTCGATCCCCACATCACGCTGGAGAACGCCGAGTATCAGCTCGACCGCGTCGCTTCCGCGTGGGCCAAGGATACGAAGCGCGACCCACCGCAGGTCCGCGGCGAGATCGAGCAGATCGTACAGTCCGACGCGTTCGCGCCGCTGGGCGGACTCTTCGGCGAGAAAATGATCAACGTGCTCGAAGTTAACCTTGCGTTGCGCAATCACTTCGGCGCTCCGCCGGCATAGCACCGACACTTCAGGGTTCTTGCGGGCCGGCGATAGATACACACTCTATCGCCGGCCTTGGCAATCAACCCTAGGTCTGGCTCCGAACCCTCAGATACGAAGCATCTAACCGGCGGCCAAACCTTTCAATTTGCAACCGCCACCTTTCAACATGAATGCCCGACACCAGCTTTTCGCTCAATTACCTCCGGTTCTATGGGAACTGCCCCGCGGCACACACCTTGCTGTTATTAGCAATTCAGATGGTTCCCATTCCGGGGACCAGAGGACTGGAACGACAATGCGTGGATATACGCTCTGCGCGACGATTCTGAATTCGCTCCAAAAACACCTGCCACAGTCCAATTGGATGCCAGGACTTGCGGCCGCGATGAGCCCGTCCCTCTTTGGGACCGGCACCTTTGCGGCACCGGTGGGGACCATACCGGCGGCGGCGCCCTCGGCCCACGACCTCTTTCTGACCGCGCTGGTACTGGTCCTTGAGATCACACTGTTCATCTCGATTCCGATTTATTTGCGCGCGCGACGTCGCGACAAGATCCGCTCGCGGATCCGCATTCTGTACGACAGCCGGCGTGCCGCGCCGCTCCAGGTTCTCAAAGCCGCGAATGTTCGCCGCAACTCGTCCGTCGCGCCGCGAAAACCGGCTACTCCGCCGTTTTTGCAGACGCGCCTCTCCGCACGGTCAAAGTAAGGCCAACGACCTCCGATGAAAGTGCCGTCGCTGCGCAACCGGATTCGCAACGGCGCGCTGATCGTATTGCTCGTGGCGGTCGCGCTGGGCGCGCTTGCGCTGCCCGCCGTCTACAACCTCAGCGGTGCCGTCAGAAGAACTCTGTATCGAAACTACGCCACCATCGAAGCCGCCCATCAGATGCATCGCGCCTTGTATGACGTTCAAGCCGCGGGACCGCAGGCGGCCACGCATTCCGCGATACAAGCCGCGCGCGAAAGCTTCGACCGGTGGATGACCATCGAGAAAGGCCGGCTCACTGAAAAAGGAGAGCCGGAACTGGCCTCGGACATCGAGGAACGCGCAAAAAAGCTGTTCGCCGACGTGGACTCGACCGGCTCGACCGCGGCCCAGGACAAGCAATTCACCTTGCTTCACGATCGGCTGGACCAGCTAATCCAGATGAATCGCGATGCGATGTTCAGGGCCGATCGCAGCGCGACCGATGAAGGCCGGCGGCTGGCCTGGGTGTTCGCCGCGGGGCTGGTGCTGCTGATGGTTTTCGGGGCGGCACTTTCGTGGAGCCTGGGCTGGAGGATTTCGCGGCCGTTCATGGAGATGGCCGAGCGGCTCAAGAGCAGCGGTTCGCGCGGTTCCAAAATAAAGCTCGGCGAGCAGCCTCTGACCGAGTTGCAATCGGTCGCCGACGAATTCAACAAGCTCGCCGATCGGCTCGAAGGATTCGACCAGATCAACGTCGAGCGCCTGATGTACGAAAAGGGCAAGACCGAGGCGATCATCGAAAGCGTGGAAGACGGAATCATCCTCATCGATCCCGACGGCGTCGTCACCCACATCAACGAACTTGGCGCGATAATCATCGGCGTCGAGCGCGAAGATGCCCTCGGCAGCCGCTTCGACGATCTTAACAGCAACCATCCTCACTATCTCAAGACTCGAGCTGCGTTGCGCCGCCTAGGCGAATCATACCAAAAGGGCGATCGCGTCGAATTGAGCCTCCACGTGCGCGGCCGCGATCACAATTATCTGCTGAAACCCGTGCCGCTTCGAGACGATGGCAAATCATTTGGCACGTTACTTATTCTGCAGGACATCACCTACCTGCGCGATCAGGATCGCGCGCGGACAAACCTGGTGGCCACCCTCTCGCATCAGTTGCGAACGCCTCTCACCGCGTTGAATCTTGCCGCCGAGATGCTGCGGCGCGAGCGGAGCAGCTTGGATCTCCGGCAACAGGAGCTGGTGGGCGTTGTCACCGAAGAAGCCGAGCGCATCGGAGAATTGGCGGACGACATTCTCGACCTGGCCCGCAGCGACACCGGGTCGATCGCGGTCAGCAATTCCGATCTTGATCTCGCGCGGTTGGTGGAAAGCGTAGTGGGAAATTTCCGGACGCAGGCAAAAGAAAAACACGTCACGCTCGACACTCACGTCCCGCAAAGATCGCTCGAGGGACACGGTGATCCAATCAAGCTCTCGTGGGTGGTATCCAACTTGGTGGGCAATGCGTTGCGCTACACGCCCGATGGCGGATCCATAGACGTCTTCGCGGAACGTTCCGGCAGCGACCTGCGACTCACGGTGGCGGATTCCGGACCCGGCATCGCGCCCGAAGTCTGCGATCGGATTTTCGAGCGCTCCTCGCATTCAGACCATGACGAGGACAAAAACGGATCAGCCGGGCTCGGCCTCGCGATCGTGAAAGAGATCGTCGAGGCTCACGGCGGACGAATCTTCGTCGAGAGTTCGACCAGCGGCAGCAGATTCACCGTGCAGTTGCCGATTGCAGAGCACGCTTGATGGCCAGATTGCTGATCGTCGACGACGAAAAGAATATCCGCGCAAATCTGGGCAGGTTCTTCGAGTCTCACGGCCACAAAGTGGCAATCGCCGAAAGCGCGTCGGCGGCGATGGCGATTCTCGCCCGAGATGAAGAATTCGACCTCGTCCTCACCGACTTTCAGATGGCGGAAACCAACGGCCTGGAGCTTCTCCGGCAGATAAAGTGCCGCTTTCCGGAAACCCTGGTCATCCTGATGACTGCCTACGGTACGATTGCGAATGCGGTCGCATGCATGCAGGCGGGCGCCTATCACTACCTGACCAAGCCGTTTTCGCTCGACGAGATCCAGCATCTGGTCGATCGCGCGCTGGAGGTGAAGAATCTCCGATCCGAAGTGCGCGAGCTCCGCAGCGCGATCGACGGCATCCCCTACCTGGACACGCGCAGCGATCCGATGGCTGCGCTGCTCGAAACCGCCCGCCAGGCCGCCAGAAGCGACGCGACCATCCTGTTGGCGGGAGAGAGCGGAACCGGCAAGAACGTTCTTTCCAGGCAGATCCACGAGTGGAGCCTCCGACGCGAACTCCCGTTCGTGGTTGTGAACTGCACCACGCTCTCGGAGCATCTGCTCGAGAGCGAATTGTTCGGACACATGCGCGGTGCTTTCACCGGCGCGATCAAGGACAAGCCCGGCAGGCTCGAAGCGGCGGACGGTGGAACCGTCTTTCTCGATGAGATCGCGGACCTGACCCCTGCCCTGCAAACCAAGTTCCTGAGATTTCTCCAGGAGCAGCGCTTCGAGCGCGTGGGCGGTCAACAGACCATCGAGGTAAACGCGCGCATCATCGCCGCATCGAACCGCGATCTTCCGCAGGAAGTATCGGCCGGCAGATTTCGCGCCGATCTTTTCTACCGCCTCAACGTCATCACGCTCCTCGTGCCCGCGCTCCGCGAGAGGCCGCAGGACATTCTGCCGCTGGCGAGGAAGTTCCTGACCGCCGCCGGCGCTCGCAACCGGAGAGCGGGACTGCAACTCTCCGATGAAGCCGCGGCGGCCCTCGTCGACTATCGATGGCCGGGCAACATCCGCGAATTGCGCAACGCGATCGAGCGCGCGGCGGTCCTTAGCCGTGGCAACATTATCGAGAAGGAAGATCTCCCCGATATCATCTTCCAGCCGCCTCAGAGCCGCATGCAAACCCTGCCGATCGATGCGACGCTGGAGGAGGTCGAGGCCGATCACATCCGGCGGGTTCTATCGCAAGCCGCAACACTCGATGAGGCTGCCGACACCCTGGGTATCGGCTTCACGACCCTGTGGCGCAAACGCAAGCGCTACCACATCGAATAGCCGGCGCCGCCGGCCGATCACTGTGATTAGTAATGGTTGAGGCGCGCGAGCTTGTCCGCGTGAAAGTTCGAGTCGCCAAACAACTCCTGTCCTACCCGAACCCGCTTCATGAAGAAGCCGACGTCGAATTCGTCGGTCATCCCGATTCCGCCGTGCATCTGTACGGCTTCCTGCACCGCTAGCGTGGCAGTGGTTCCCGCCTTCGCTTTGGCCATCGAGACGATCGGACCAGCCGTGTCAAAGGAGTCGTCCAGGGTTTGCAGCGCTTTCAGTATCGCCGACCGGCTCACTTCGAGTTCGCAGTAGAGAAACGCCGCACGATGTTGCAGCGCCTGGAACTCGCCGATCAGCCGGCCGAACTGCTTGCGCTCCTTCAGATAGGTGACGGTGCGGCCGAACGCCTCCTCGGCGGCGCCGAGCAGCTCCGCAGCCACGGCGGCCCGGCCGACATTCAGCGCGCCTTCGAGCGCGTTCCATCCCGCGTCGATCTGGCCCAGCATCGCGTCCGCCGGGACATTCACGTTCTCGAAGTCGAGCCGCGCCGAATTGTGATTGTCGACCATCGGCGTTCGTTCCGTCTTTAGCCCCTTCGCCTTCCCATCCACGAGGAAAAGCGTCAGACCGCGCTGCTCACCGGGCGCGCCGCCGGTTCGTGCAGCAACGATTACGAGGTCTGCGACGTGCCCATCGAGCACGAAGGTCTTGGCGCCTTTCAGAACGAAACCGTTTCCGCTGCGAGTCGCGCTCAATGCCGTCCTTTCGGGACGATGCTTCGCGGCTTCATCGACCGCCAGCGTCGCGATCAATTCTCCGGCGGCGATGCGCGGCAGGTACGCTCGCTTTTGCGCCTCACTGCCCGCGCGCGCGATTGCGGTGGCCGCCAACAGGGAAGTGGCGAGGAACGGCGAGGGCGTCAGCGTGCGGCCCAATTCCTCCATCACGACACCGGCCTCGACGTGCCCTAGGCCCAGACCTTCATACTCCTGGGGCACGAGTATTCCCGCCCAGCCCATCTCCGCGAACTCCTTCCAGAGCTTACGGGAGAATCCTGTCTGGTCGTGGCCATCGCGAAGCTGCCGCAGATGAGCGATCGGCGCATTCTTGCTTAGAAAGCCCCGCGCGTTGTCGCGAAGCATCGTTTGTTCGGAATTGAGTACTAACGCCATTTGATAAGTCCGGTTTCCGTCGATTATCGATTGGGCGGCCTAAGCGCCCGGCAAATTCAGGATGCGCTTGGCGATGATGTTGAGCTGAACTTCGCTGGTTCCGCCTTCAATCGAATTGGCTTTGGAGCGCAACCACGCGCGGACCGTAAAGCCGTCGCGCGTGCGCGGCCCTTCCCACTCCAGTGCTTCGGAACCACCCGCCGCGACCATCAGTTCCAGCCGGCGCTTGTTCAATTCGGCGCCGTAGTATTTCAGCACGGACGATACCGCAGGATGCGCCTGCCCGACCTTCGCCATGTCGCCCACGCGATCGAGCGTGAGCGAGAACGCCCACGAATCGACTTCGAACGATGCGATCTGGCTGCGCAGCAGCGGATCGCCGAGCGTGCCTTCTTCCATGCCCACCGTGTCGGCGGCAACTTCACCCAGTGAGCGATGGCGCGAGCCGTTCATTCCCATCCCGCCGATCATCTCGCGCTCGTGGGTAAGCAGGTACTTCGCGATCCCCCACCCCTTATTGAGATCGCCGACCAGGTTTTCCTTGGGAACCACAACGTCGTCGAAGAAGGTTTGGCAGAACGGCGACTTGCCCGAGATCAGCGTGATCGGCGCCGTCGATACCCCCTGGCTTTCCATGTCGAACAGCACGAAGCTGATTCCTTCATGCTTCGGCGCGTTCGCGTCCGTGCGCACGAGGCAGAAAATCCAATCGGCCTTGTCCGCGTATGAAGTCCAAATCTTGGAGCCGTTGACGACGAAGTTGTCGCCCTTGTCTTCCGCACGGGTCTGCAACGATGCGAGGTCGGAACCCGAGCCGGGCTCCGAATATCCCTGGCACCATCGAATTTGACCACGCGCGATTTTCGGCAGATGAGTGCGCTTCTGGGCTTCGTTGCCGTATTTCAGCAGCGCGGGACCAAGCATCCAGATTCCGAAGCTATCCAGCGGCGACCGGCAGCCGAGCGCCCGCATTTCATTGCGCAGAATCTTCGCCTCGTCACGCGTAAGCCCGCCGCCGCCGTACTCCTTCGGCCATTCGGGCACGGTCCAGCCTTTCGAGGCCATCCGCTCGAGCCATAGCCGCTGCGCATCGGACTGAAAGGCCCACTTTCGTCCGCCCCAGCAAGTGTCGTCTTCGGTCTCGGCCGCTTGGCGCATCTCTGGCGGGCAATTCGCCTCGAGCCAAGTGCGGGTTTCTTTGCGAAAAGTTTCAAGGTCAGCCATTGCTGCGTTCTCTCCTGATGAACCCTTCAACCGGCACAGTTTGCCACGAAACCGCGGATAGGTGGAGATGCGCTCAACCGCTCGGTGCAAGCCTAAAGAAAGTGCGGCAGCAGATGCTCATGCACGTCGCGGATAGTCTTCTCGGGATTCACGCCGGGAATCTCGAACGCCGTCGGTGAATTGACTCCCGCCTCGATCATTCTCGCGACCCCTTCGCGGCATCGTTCCGGGCTCCCGGCGATCGCAAACGCATCGACAAATTTGTCCGTGACGAGAGGCACCAGCGGCTTCCCCTGCTGAGCCGCCTGCGCGAACTGAACGATTTCGCCTGCCTCAAATCCAGCAAGCGCAAATATCGGATGGTCCGCCTGGCTTCCCATGAACGAAAGCAGCATTCCGATAAAGGGCCGAACCGCGTCGCGCGCGGCCTTCTCATCCTCCGAAATCGAAATGAACAGATTGGCACTGACCTCGAAGTCGTCGAGCGTTCGGCCCGCCTTCGCGGCTCCTGCGCGCACGTGTTCGAGCGCATAGCGCGCGTATGCTGGCGTGGTCATCGCCGAGAGAATCAGTCCGTCGGCAATGGCGCCCGCCATATCAAGGTTCACGGGGCCGAGCACACCCAGATGAGTCGGCACCACGGCGCGCGGCGGATGGAAATTGAGGCCGAGCTGCGAGATGCGGAAAACCTTGCCCGCATAGTCCACGCGCCCGCCCCGGAACAGTGCGCGCACGATTTCGATCGTCTCGCGCATCGCGGTGGCCGGCTTGCTGTACGGAATTCCGAGCTGGCCTTCGATCCACGGCCGCAACCCCGCTCCGATTCCGAGCACGGTTCTACCGCCCGAAAGCTCTTCGAGTGCGCCCAGTTCCATCGCGATCGTCGCCGGATGGCGGACGTACGGATTGAGGATTCCCAGACCGATGCGAATCTTGCTGGTGGCCGACGCGATCCCAGCCGCCAGCGTGAATGCGCCGCGATACAGATCTTCCGGCACCCAGCAGACGCCGAAGCCGAGCTGCTCGGCCAGGCGCATATGCGCGACGTATTCTTTCGCAGGCGCGCTTTCGATCCCGACGCCGAAGCAGCGAATCTTTTTCATATCGCGAACGAGCTAGAAACCCATTCGGCGCTCGCCTTCAGGAGCGTGCGGCGAGCAATGGAAGTGCCACATCTTCCAGACCGGCTTGCCTTCGTGATCCTCGCGGACAAAGACCTCGGTCGCGCGAAACGGAATTCGCATCACGCTGCCTGGCCCGCCAAGCAACGCAGATTCGGAATCCGAAGTCGGCAGCACCTTGACGGTGAACGTCGACTCCGCGGTCAGAAATGCCATGTCGCCGCGAATAACCAGCCTGACGTCTCGCGGCTCGGCCATCGCCGGGTCGTTCGCTTCGCCCTCGGAGGTCGGCGTCATCACGTGGCCCAGGTATTTCCAGAGCTGCACCCATTCGTCGATCGCATAGTACGTGTGGCCGTTGAGGTTGAAGCCATGGAACTTGTCGCCGCCGACAAACGCCTCGCACATCATCTCGATGCTGAAATCGCGATTCGCGTCCCACCATCTTTTGGAGACGGCCAGAATCTCCCTGCGATCTCTCTCGATATCGCGCAGTGGCGCGCGCACCACAGGTTTCGCAACAACGCGAGCTTTCGGCCGCTTTGAAGGCTTCGCACGCTTTGCGGCTTTTGCCGGCTTGGACGGTTTCGTCTTCTTTCGGAGCTTTGATGCCATGTCAGCTTCCCCCTGAAGGAGCTACGCGTAGCTCGAAATCGATGCGGTGTCGCGACAGCGGTCTTCACCGGCGAGGCTTACTACGCTCTATGCAGTTCGACAAGCGCCGATCGCCCGTTGTCAACCGGAAAGTTCCGCGACGGCGCGGTTGGGAAGCGATGAGGTGTGATTTGTGGTGGACCTGTACCGCGGTTCCATCACGCAGCGTTCGCGCGCGCATTCTCGGCTCGCGACGATGATCTTACCGCCCCTGCCTCGCGTTCGACCAAAGTGCGCAGGGCCTGGCGCGCGCGATGGAGCCGGACTTTGACGCCGTTCGGACTGATGCCACACCGCTGCGCGGCTTCCACCGTATCGAGGTCTTCGATGTCACGGAGCAAAAGAACCGCGCGGTAGGTCTCAGGCAGCTTGGCGATGCATCGCCAAACCATTTTGTTTGTCTCGCGCGCTTCGCACAGCCCTTCCAAGGTCCCACTCGCCGTGCCGCAATCCTCGGCCCATCCGCCGTCGGCATCGAAGCGGGGCAGCAATTCGTCGATGGAATGCTCAGGCTTTCGGCGTCGGCGCCGAAGCTGCATCAGCGCCGCGTTGACGACGATGCGATGCAGCCATGTCGAGAGCATCGCGCTGCCGCTGAATTGATCGATCGATTCGAATGCCGAGAGAAATGCTTCCTGCACCGCATCGCGAGCGTCGTCCTCGCTGCTCAGAAACCGCCGAGCGACCGAAAGCATGCGGCCTCCGAAGCGCAGCACCATCTCCTCGAATGCGGCTTCGTCTCGAGCGCGCAGCCGCGCGATGAAATCCTCTTCAGAGGGCCGGACGGATGCTTGCGATACGCGCGCTTCGATCGAAAGCAATTGCTCGACGAAGCCGGAGCACGATTCGACTTGTGCGCCGCGTGCCATCAGCGATCGCAGCGCGCCGATCCCGTTCTGATCGGCAAATGTGACCGCCAGCAGATCGAGCTTGAGACCGGCGGCGAGGAACCGATCGGCGGTAGTCGTCAACTCGGCAACCCCATTTCCGGTTAATTGACCCTCGACCCTTAACGTCGCCGTCCCGTCGTTGAGCGATGTCGCAATTCGAATCATGCGAGCACATGGAGCAACGCGCGTACCATCGGCACGAATTGAAAAGTGTCTTCATTTGAAAGCTTTTCACGGAGACGCGCTCGCGGAGATTCCGCGACGCGCCGCGACATCTCGCGGATCCGCTAAATGGCGTCGGCGGCCCGCTGAATGCCGAGTTTCTTCATGCGGCTTCGCAGCGTGCTGGGATTCAGATTGAGCGCGCGGGCGGCGCCGTCGGGGCCATCGATTCGCCAATTGGTGCGCTTCAGTACCGCCAGGATATGCATGCGCTCGATTGCGGACAGCGGCAACGAATCGTGGCCTGGGTCCTGCACCTTGGCTGCCGGCGTGGCCGACGTCTTCGTAGCGGACCCGCCGTCGCCATTCGATCGCGGCGCCACGACGGCCATCGGCGCGAGAACTTCGGGACCAATCTCAAGCTCGGGACCGGGAGAGAGAATCACCGCGCGCTCGATCACGTTTTCCAGTTCACGCACGTTGCCGGGCCACGGATACGCGGCCATGCGCTGTGCCGTTTCCTTCGGCACGCTCGTGATCTTCCGCCCTATTTTTGCGGCGTAGCGGCGCACAAAATACTGCACCAGGAGGCCGATATCCTCGGGTCGCTCGCGCAAAGGAGGCACCCGGACCGGGAAGACATTGAGCCGGTAGTAAAGATCCTGCCTGAAATTGCCGGCTTCGACCTCGCGCGCGAGATCTCGATTGGTGGCCGCGATCACGCGCACATCCACTTTGATCGTGTGATGGCCGCCGATTCGCTCGAACTCGTGCTCCTGCAATACGCGCAGCAGCTTCGCTTGCAGCTCGGGCGGCATGTCGCCGATTTCATCGAGAAAGATCGTACCGCCATTGGCCAGCTCAAATCTGCCGATCCGTTTTTCCGTCGCGCCGGTAAAAGCGCCCTTCTCGTGACCAAACAGCTCGCTCTCGATGAGTCCGGCCGGAAGCGCTGCGCAATTCACCTTGATCAGTGGCCGGTCCTTACGCGCGCTGTTGGAATGCACAGCACGGCTGATTAACTCCTTGCCGGTCCCGGTCTCACCGAGGATCAGCACCGAAGAGTCGGTCGCCGCGACCAGTTTCACCTTGTCGAGCACTGACATCAGGGAGGGGCTGCGGCCGACGATTTCCTCGAAGTTGTGCGCTTCCTTGATTTCTTCCTGCAAGTATTCGTTCTGCAGGTTGAGCCGCTGAAGTTCATTTTCGGCGCGCCGCCGTTCGTCGAGATCGCGCAGGATCATTGTAAAGAGCGGCCGCCCCGCCACCTCGACGTGGGAGATTGTCGCTTCGATGGGAAATTCGCGGCCGTCGGCGCGAAACGCCGACAAACCGCCGGGCGCGAAGACATATGGATGCTGCTGCTCGCCGCTCGCCGCCGCCCGCATCGAGGATTCGAGCGCCGACCGAAATCCGGCGGTCAAGAACCGATCGATCGATTTTCCGATCGCCTCGCTCGCAGCGCAGCCGAAAATCTTCTCGGCCGCGTCGTTGAACAGCTCGATTCGGCGCGATCCGTCCAGAGTCACGATCGCGTCCATCGCCGAATCGAGTACCCGTGCGAGCCGGTCCTCGCTGACTCGTAACGCCTCCTGGGCGCGCCGCTGGTCGGTTATGTCGATGAGCACGCCCTCCGACATGACCACGTTTCCGGCCCCGTCGAGCAGAGGCCGAATTGCGCCCCGCACCCAAGCCATCCGGCCACCCGCCAGCCGAACCTGGAACTCGAGCTCGAAGTTCTCGCGGTTCAGCCATCGCCGGCGCACTTCCGCAATTCCCATCTGATCTGGAGCGTCCGCCGGCCAGAAGTCCGTAGTCGTGAGCGTGCTCATCTGCTCCGCGCTGTATCCCGACCACTCCAGAAAGCGATTGTTCCATCGCAGGAAGCGCCCGTCCGGGGTCGAGGAGACGATGGGGGACGGCGCATTCTCGTATAGATCGCGATAGCGCTCCTGGCTTTCGCGCTGAGCTGCCTCGACCCGCAGACGCTCGAATTCGGCTCGGGCGCGCGCCGCGAAGATCCGCATGATCGCGATCCCGCGCGGACCGTCGAGCATCGGCCGGTCGTCGACAATCGCGAGATGCCCGACGCAGACTCCCGCCGCATCGAGGAGCGGCACGCCGCAGTAGCTCTGAGCTTTCCAAACTTTGAGCGTCAGATCTTCGGGAAACAGATCCTGGAGGCCTTCCGGGTAATGAGCGATCTGGCCGCCCAGAACCATTTCGCACGGCGTTCCCTTCAGCGGAACCTCGAAGTTATCGCGAAACTGCCCGCGGCCCCAGAACGCGAAGGTCCGGAACGTCTGAGACTCGCGACGGAGTTCGCTGACGAACGAATATTGGCAATCCAGCGCCAGAGCCAGATGGCGCACCAGGGAATGGAAAAAGCGTTCGCCGGTCTCGGATTCGACGCCTTCGACGATCGCGCGCAGAGCAGCGTCGTCCGAAAGTGAAGCCGTCTTGACGCGTAAATCAGCCATAAAGCGTCTGGCCAGAAACCTAACCGTCCATCCACCGAGAGTCTATCCGGCTATTTATGGGCCAGCGCGAAACCGGCGGTCGCCCCCGGCATCCAAGTGGCATGTCGGCAAAGCAAATAATTATCCTTGGCGGAGGGTTCGGCGGCGTCTATGCCGCATTCCGCCTGGAAAAACTTCTCGGCAAGCGCACCGATGTCGAAGTCACCCTGATTACGCGCGACAACTTCTTCCTGTTCACCCCGATGCTGCATGAAGTTGCCGCGTGCGATCTGGAACTCAGCGCCATCGTCAATCCATTGCGCAAACTGCTGCACCGCACCAAGACCTTTATTGGAACCGTACAGTCGATCGATCTCGGTCGAAGGGTCGTATGCGCCTCCCACGGTCTCGACGATCATGCGCACGAATTGCCTTATGACCATCTGGTCGTGGCGCTCGGGTCGTGCACCAATTTCTTCGGCCTTCCCGGCGTTGAGGAATTCGCGGTAACCATGAAGTCGCTCACCGATGCCGTCGAGCTGCGTAACCGGATCATCACCCATCTCGAAGAGGCTAACTCCGAGTGCGCCGTCGGCGAACGCCAGCCTCTCCTCACCTTCGTCGTGGCCGGCGGCGGTTTCGCCGGAGTCGAGACCCTCGGCGCCATCAATGACTTTGTGCGCGAAGCCATCCGTTTCTACCCAAATTTGCGCCTCGATTACGTGCGGACCGTTCTCGTCACCCCCGACAAGTTCATCCTGCCTGAACTGGGCCAGCGATTGGGATCTTACGCGCAGCGGAAGCTGGCCAAGCGCGGCGCCGAAATCATGACCGGGGCCCGGGTCACCGGCGTGCATGACGGCGTCGTCGAGCTCACCACCGGACAGAGGATCGCCGCCAACACCCTCATCTGGACGGCGGGTACCGCGCCGAATCCGCTCGTTGCCAAGGTTCCGCTGCCGATGCGGAACGGCAAAATAGAAGTTAATGAATACCTTGAAGTTCCGGGATTCGAGGGAGTCTGGGCGCTTGGAGACTGTGCGCTCGTCCCGAACACGAAGACCGGTGGATTTCATCCGCCGACAGCGCAACACGCGCTGCGCCAGGGCCGCACGCTGGCGGACAACGTCGTCGCCTCTATTCGGGGTGGCAAGCGGAACCCCTTTCGGTTCTCGACGCTGGGCCAACTCGCGGCAATTGGGCGACGCACTGGAGTGGCCAATATCTTCGGCATCAACTTCTCGGGATTCGTCGCCTGGTGGCTTTGGCGCACGATCTATTTGAGCAAGCTGCCGAGGTTCGAGAAAAAGACGCGTGTCGCTCTCGACTGGACCCTCGACCTCGTGTTCACCAAGGACTTCGTCTGCGTAACTGCCGGCCGGTCCGCATATTCTCGGGCCGCAGCCGCCGCTCTGGCAGGAAAAGTCAGCTCGCTCCCGGCAGATGCCGGCTCGGCGACGACCGCTTGATCCTTATGCCGCACCGCGGAATTAAGTGCCGACAGTTCGTAAGCTTACTTGACGACTACGCGGCCGGCGAAGCCTTCGGGCGCCATCGCGCGCGTCTGGAGGATCATCTCGCCGGCTGCGAGCGATGTGCCGCGTACCTTCGTTCGTATCTGGAAACCCTCACAATGGTGAAAACTGCGCGCGCTTCCGAACCCGCGGCTGCCACGCTTCCAGAGGACCTGGTCCGTTCGATTCTCGCTCGCACTCGACGCTAGGAAGCTGAGGTCAGACCGCGCGCTGGATCATGCCGCAGGCAAGCCAGTTCGCGAGCATCGCGGTAGCGCCACGAGCGGCCTCTTCCGCAGGCAGGTCTTCGAAGGCTTCACAGATCGCTCCGAATGGTTCGCCACGCAGCATCCGCTTCAGGGCGTCTGCCTCCCGGAGATCCATGGCCGCGTGACAAGCGCTCCAGGAGCGATCGCGCCAAACCCGAATTGAAATCGGCGATCGCGACGGAACTTCCGGCGCAGTCCCTGCCCAGACTTCGTGGACCTGGTATTCGGAGCGCAACAGCACCAGCGCGGGAATCGGAACGAATACGAGGTCGGCCCATCGGTCTTGCGCAACCTCGCGCAAATCGCCGGCATCGATCGCGTCGCTGTCGGGCGCATCGAACACCTCAATCATTGCCCATTCGAGCCGTGCAAGATCACTCAGAATCGGGGGTAGACCGTGCTGCCGCGCGATGAAGTCCCCCATCGCATGCCCGAGATGGCGAACCGAGGGATCCTGCGACGGGAAATCGCGAAGATACGCCTCGACCAATCGATCGAATCGATCAGGACCCAGGTGTCTTGCGATTGCGGGAAAGTCCTCGCGCAGCACGTCACGCAGACGCAGGCGGTACGCATCGCGATAGACCTGGACACGCTCATTACGGCTTAGATTTGGACCGCCGGTCACCATGGAGACAAATTGTGGATCGCTATTCGACGCCCTCGGGTTGTCTGCCACAGCACGCCAGAAGCTCCGTTGAATTTCACGCAGCGTCGGCGTGGACATTGAGCACCTCTGCTTCGATCGCGCGCGCGTGGTCAGCTTCCGCAATGACTTCCTCGAACGCCGGAATATTGTCGTCGCGTTCAATCAGGCTGGACACGCGGCCAAAGCGGCGAACCGCTTCCCGATAGAGATTCCAGACCGGCAATGCAACCGGATGATCGTGGGTATCGATCAGATAAGTGCCCGCATCGCTGTGGCCCGCCAGATGGAACTGGCCGACGCGTTCGATGGGCACGCCGCGCAGATACGTCATCGGATCGAAGACCTGGTTAACCGAGTTCACGTAGATATTGTTGATATCGAGAAGAATTCCGCAATCGGCCTCTGCCGCGACGGCCGTGAGAAACACCCATTCCGGCAGCGTCGAATGCTCGTAGGTCAGGTAACTCGAAACGTTTTCGATAAGAATCCGCCGCCCCAGACGATCCTGCACTTCCCGGATCCGCGCGGCGACGTGAACGATAGCGTCCTCGGTGAACGGAAGCGGCAGCAGGTCGTGCGCATAGTGACCATCAATCGCACCCCAGCAGAGATGGTCGGACACCCAGGCGGGTTCGAACCGCCTGACCAGAGCATCGAGGTCGCGAAGGTAATCTGCGCGCAGCGGATCCACGCCGCCGAGGTTCATCGAGACCCCGTGCATCACAATCGGCGCGAGTTCGCGCGCTCTTTCAAGTATCTTGAGCGGACGCCCGCCACGGATCATGTAATTCTCCGAAATTACCTCAAACCAATCGGCGCGCGCGGTACCGTCGAGCACCCGCGGAAAATGTTCTGCGCGGAGGCCGACGCCATGACCGAGATGCGGGAAATCAATCATCTATGATGTCGGGCCCCGGCGCCTGAACCGGGGCCCGCCCTCACAAGCCTACTTCGGCGACTCGACGACTTTGCCGCCCTTCGCGTTGCAGTCTTCCGGCGTCATCATCATGTTGCCCTGGCCCTTGCAGGCGTTCTTGCCTTTGCAATCGTTCTGGGCCGTTTTGCAGGACCCGTGGCCCTTGCAACTGTTGACGCCGAAGCAGCTCACCTGCTTGGCTCCCGTGTCATCGGCCCGCACGGTTATGGCGCCGCTGAGCAACAACATCGCCGCGGTACTCGCAATCAGAATGTTCTTCGCTTTCATAGTTTCCCTCGATAGTGAATTTTCAGACCAGCACTTCGATGCCGCCGACGCCCGGAGGTTTCAGGCCTCGGCAGCGGCCGGTTCCGGAATCGGAGCGTAACTGTTTCATCGCACCGTCATCTAAAGCGCTGATTCGAGACCGAGGAGAATCACGACCATGAATGTGAAAGCCCTTGTCAGTCTGATCGCCACGACATTCCGCCGCCTCTCGAGCATGACCTGGATTCCGGCGCTGCTGATGCGCCTGTTTGTCGGGTATTTCTTCATGACTTCAGGTTGGGCGAAGATCCACGATCTCGCCGGCTTCGCATCGAACTTTGCGGGTTGGGGAATTCCCTACCCTGCATTCAACGCTGCGTTGTCCGCATACACCGAATTCATCGGAGGCGCCCTTACCATCGCGGGACTGGGGATGCGATTCGTCTCCGTTCCGATGATCATCAACATGGCCGTCGCGATTCTCTCGGTGAAGCTGAAAGAGGTGTCCAACCTCACTGACTTCGTTAACCTCGACGAACCGCTCTACGGCCTCGCTTACTTCTGGTTGCTGTTCTCGGGCGCGGGTTGGGTCAGCCTGGACGCCGCGATCAAGCTGCTGGTCGAGACCCTTCTTGAGCAAAATGGCTCGCGCCGCGGTGCGGTCGGATCGCCTGCCAAGGCTTCTGATCGTTCGAGCCAGATATCCGCCGCGTGACTTAGTAGTTCGGTTCATAAGTTTGGCAACGTATGACATTAGGCGGCAGGACGGAGCAAGTTGGGG
>JBKQNE010000144.1:0-2759 GCA_052146355.1 Binataceae bacterium (SeqCode)
GCAGCTCATTGCGTTGTCCCAGGTTCGCCTAAATGTGGTATCCAGGCTTAGTTGAGCCGCGCTTCGGGGCTCCGAAGGGACAGCCTGTGGCAAGGGGGCGATCACTCACCGAATTCCAGAAGGGATTTCCCGACGAGGCGGGTTGCGCGGCTTTCTTATTCAAACGTCGCTGGCCAGACGGCTTCGTGTGTCCGTCCTGCGGCGGCAATCGCGCCGCCGCGCTGAAGAGTCGGGCATACACCTTCGAGTGCTATGGCTGCGGTCGTCAGACTTCGATCACGGCGGGCACGGCGATGCACCGCACGCGGCTGCCGCTGACGGCGTGGTTCTGGGCCGCACATTTGATGGCGACACATTCCAACGGCATGTCGGCGCGGCAGTTGGAGGATCATCGGCCGCGCCAATCCGCGCAAGGGAACCGCGACGCCCCGCCGAGCGCCGAGAAGCAGAAAGACCGCGACCGGAATGCGCCAGGACGGCACAGGCGGCGTCGAAAACGGCCGCCAAAATCAAGCGGCTACCGTTGCTGGCGACACTAAATGTGGACCGCCCTGGGACAACGCAATAAGCTCCCATCGGGGCGTCGATTGTTCGGCAGCGCCGGTGCAGCCATTGTCTTTGTATTGTGGACGCCATTTCTGGATGAATGCCTGAACTTGGCAGGCTTGTCGGCAAGGCTGCAATATATAGGTCTGGCGCCGCGGACAGCGCTGCTTCTTCACTACCCGAATAATTACAATAATTTCCCAAGTTCCGGGTCAGGCTATGGGCTCTGGCTGGCAAGCGAGCTGGCCTGGTGGTGGATTATAACGCTGCTCCTCGCCGTTCTTGGCGCTTTAGTTGGCCGCACCGAGCTGTGGAAACTGTTTTGCCGCTTTACTCTCGCTAAGCGATAACCCGAAAATCGGCGCGTGAATGAGGCGGAAATTGTCCCTGATTCAGTCGCAGAAACGCTTCCAGTGCTTGGGCACGGTATGCCAGAGACCTTGAGGCCTTGACCTTGGCGGTGCTGATGCTCGGTTTCGGTGCGCTCGCGCCACCTCAGCGCGATCCGACAACCGCAACCGCGTCGGAATGAGCGAGTAACAACCAAGCCAATCAGATGCAAGCGCAAGCGCTGCGCCCATCCGCGAAACCGTCGCGCACCGGTTTAGCGCGCATTACTGGCGACGGCGCACATAGGCCAAATCAGATACTTATACGGCGCACCCGCTATTGCCCTTCTCGTCGCTTTGCTGGCTGCCGCATTCCTTCCTGCCGCGCGATCGAGCTTCGCCGCTCTAGCCATGGCCGCGCTCGAGCTCGCCGCGATTGTCGCGATAGCGCTTGCTCCGATCGTCCTGATCGTGCTGCTCAAACCGACAAGGTCGCGCTGTCGAAACTGCCGCCGAGCGACGAACCCATTTTCGTCACGGGCCCGTTAGAGTTCTTGGAGCTTTCGTACTATGCGCCGCCAGTGTTGCGCTCCCGTCTGATCTATCCGGACTGCCCAAAGCTCGATCTTAAATATCTCGGATCCAATTCTCACACGATTGCTTTTGAAGGTCTGGCCCGGAGAAGTCCGGTTAAAGTCGAGCCATGCGAAGCCCTCCTTTCGAACCGCAAAGCTTTCAAGTTGGTCGTAAATAACGTCGATTATCTTGTCGCAGTGCTGTCGTCGCAAGGGCGAACCGTTGTGCCGGAGGACATTGGCGACAAGATTATCTTCGACGTGGGCGCCGCGAGCTGATCGCCGACGCGCTCAAATTTCCGTCGTACGAAGTTGGCTGAGGGCAGCGTTGCGCTTCGGACGCTGGTAAGAATCTCGGACGCTGATAAGAATCACGACGCCCCGCGGTCCTGACGGCTCGGACCCGAGGCCGGGTTGGCGCGCGAGCGGGTCGCGCGCCCGCTGCCAATCTTCAATTCGCGCGAAGGCTTGATGACTCAAAACGCTTACGATCGCGGCCTCGACCGCAATCCCGCCAATTTTCAGCCGCTCACGCCGCTCGGGTTTCTCGAGCGCGCCGCTGCGGTGTTTCCGGATCGGCTGGCGATCGCTCACGGGGCCTTGCGCCGCAGCTACCGCGAGTTCCATGCGCGAACGAAGAAGCTCGCCTCCGCGCTGGCCAAGCGAGGCTTCGCTCGCGGCGATACGGTCGCAGTCATGCTCCCCAACACGCCTGCGATGCTCGAATGTCACTATGGCCCGCCAATGTGCGGCGCCGTGCTCAACGCGCTCAACACGCGCCTCGACCCGGCCTCGATCGCCTTCATGCTCGATCACGGAGAGGCCAAGGCGATCGTTGTCGACCGCGAATTCTCGACGGTCGTCGGCGCGGCGCTAAAGCACGCCAAGGTCCGGCCGCTCGTCATCGACTACGACGACCCCGAGTACGACGGTCCTGGCGAGCGGCTGGGCGGTCTCGACTACGAGGCGCTGATCGCCGAGGGCGACGAGGCTTACGAGCGCAGGGCGCCCAGCGACGAATGGGACGCGATTGCGCTCAACTACACGTCGGGCACGACCGGAGATCCCAAGGGCGTCGTCTACCACCATCGCGGCGCCAATCTGCTCGCCGGCGGCAACATCATCACCGCCGACGTCGGCCGCCACCCGGTCTATCTCTGGACCCTGCCGATGTTCCATTGCAACGGCTGGTGCTTTCCCTGGTCGATCAGCGTGAAAGCGGGCGTCCATGTCTGCCTGCGGCAGGTGCGCGCCAAGCCGATCTTCGATCTCATCGCCGAGCACAAGGTGACGCATTTCTGCGGCGCGC
>JBKQNE010000145.1:0-3730 GCA_052146355.1 Binataceae bacterium (SeqCode)
GGAATTGCGCAGACCGAATATCTGGCTGGTGGGCGCGAAGCGCTGGGTGCGTGGCTGATGCAGATTCCGGCTTCGATTCTGGGGACTCTGCAGTTCTTTTTTCTACTACTGGGATTGAAAGTCTTGCTGCGCAAAGATTGGCTGGCGGTCACCGCGTTCGTCGCCCTGTTCGCGTTGCTGCAGGGACTCACCTCGTCTTACGCGGCCGTGGAGCTGCCTGCCTGGATTCTGATCTACGCGATCGCGGCGCTGATCGTCTATCGTTTCGGGCTGATCCCCCTGGCCTGCGCCATCTTCACCATCAACATGCTTTTGAATGTCCCGTTCACTTCCGACTTCTCGGCCTGGTACATGACGACTTCCGCGCTCGCGCTGCTCAGCGTGGTGGCGCTGGCAGGCTGGGGCTTTTATCACTCACTCGGCGGAGAACCGCTGTGGCGAGCGGAGATCGAGTAGGCCAGACGTCACAGGATCGGTCGAAACATCGGGCGTCGCGCGGCGGGTTATCGCGGAATCCTCTCGCCCCGGCTGGCACAGTGCTACAATTGCGCGTCCAACCGACAGCCCAACACACGGGCGTGAAATGATCGGGGCCGAACCTTCCTGCTGGGCTGCCAAAAAATCTCACTGAAGAGGTGTCTTATGAAAAGACTGCTGTTAGCTGCGGTGCTATTGGCGTCTGCGACCCTCTGTGCCCAAAGCCCATTCGACGGAACCTGGATGACCAAACTGGACACAGCGAAGTTTCCCACCAAGCCCGACAAGTATTCGTTGAGCAATAACATGTATGAGTGCCTGACCTGCGTTCCGAAGATCGCGGTGAAGGCCGACGGCAACGATCAGAAAGTTACCGGACATCCTTACTACGACACCATCGCGGTTAGAGTCGTAAACGCCAGCGCGGTTGAGATCATCGAAAAGAAGGATGGGAAGGTGATGTATACCGACACGGCAACCGTCTCGGACGACGGGAAAACTCTGCACGACAAATTCACCGACAGTACCGAAGCCAAACCGGTGACGGGAGAGGTTACATCCACGCGAGTAAGCCCGGGCGCGGCGGGTTCGCACGCGTTATCGGGAGCGTGGCGGACCTCGAAGGTCGATAGCATCTCCAACAATGGGCTGACCGTGACCTATCAGAGCACGGCGGATGGGCTGAAAATGGCGGATCCGAACGGCGCGAGCTACGATGCGAAGTTCGATGGGAGAGACTACCCGATCGAGGGAGATCCGGGGCATACCCTGGTTTCGCTGAAGCGGATTTCTGCGAACACGATTGAGGAGATCGACAAGCGCGACGGGAAGGTGGTCGGGATCAACCGCATGACGGTTTCGAAGGACGGGAAGTCGATCCACGTGGATTACACCGATAAGCTGCACGGGACCACGACCTCGTTCGAAATGGAGAAGCAGTCGTAAGGACCGTGACGTTCTCGATAATGGCACGTTGTAGCCATTTACCGATGCGCGGCTTCCGATTAGTCTCCTGATTGAGCAGCACTTGGGGGAGGGCTGATCGACATACGCTCCGGACTCGAAAGAGTCAGGGGCGTTTTGTTTTGCGCGCCCAGCGCTGCGCCGCCAAAAGACCTTTTCGCGGAGTCTCGGCTCCAGTTTGAAACGGTGTGCCTACGCCTAGCGCAGCGAACGCGCTAGGATAGGGCACCCTCAAGTTTTGAAGCGGAGACTAGGACTGGAAATTTAGGCTGGAGCCGCCCGCCAAGGGTGCAGCCTCATAGGGATGGGCCCCGGAATCCCATGCTTCGCAAAGTGCGCGAAGCGGCCCGCACGCGAAAAAGAGTAGGGGGCAGCCGGGGAGCATCTAAAATAGTGCCATGAATCCGGTACTACAGATCTTGGAGAATCGCGGGTTGGTTTCGTTCGATTCCGTGGAGCGACTATTCAACGACTGGTCGTTTAGCGACGTCCAGGCAGTTCAAGAGGAGCTTGATTCTGCGTTGGATCAGGATACGGAGGCAGGTCGGGGCGCGTCGGGGGTGACCGATTTCAACTTTGTCGCCAGCGCTTCGATGAGGGGCGATTTCGGTTGTGCCGCTTGGGAATGCCGGCTAAAGAAAGTCGCGCTGCTAGCGCGATACGCCGCTCTATACACCGACAGGACGGTTGTTCCTCTTCCCATGGGCATGTTTCGCCGTGCAGAGGGCGAATACAGTGTCCGGTGATTCTTAGGCGGAACAATCCTTTGTGTGCAACAGCTTCGACCTCTGGTCGAAGCTGGGATCGTGGATTTCTCGCGTCAGGAGTTTCCGTACTGCAGAGAGCACCTACATCAAGCGCTGCCCCAGCACGCGAACATCTCAAGAATGGCTCGTAAATTGTACCTGGAGAATGAAAGCCGCTTTGCAGTGTACGGCCAACCCCCGGAGGACGGCGAAGACCAAGGACCATCATTCAGAATAGAGGGGCCTACCGAGTTTCTTGAACATGGCGGCATTTTTAAGTTGGCTTGGGAGATCCCTGACTGGCTCCCAGGCTGGCGCCGATTGACTCAGGAAAAGAAGCTTTCGAAAGCAGCGCTGCGAAAATCGGAAATAGTCTCCGACATTTTTGACGAACTGGCGAAGGATCTAGCCATCGAACAAGTCCTGGGTCTCAAATATGATGCTAAATATCTCACCAACCTCCCAGGCGAAGCCCTTATGTTGTCGAGATTCAACTTGCACGATGAGTATTTTGCCCACTGCAGGGACGTGCTCTGTGCGCAGCTGGCGCATGCCGTGCCCTTGCTCGAGGATTTGCCGATCAGGACGATCCTAAGGGTGCGGGCAGCAGAATACGACGCGTTTCTTCAGTACCGGGTGACGCTAAACAAAATCGTTGGCGACTACATCAAACAAAGGAGAGTCGTCGGAAGGAAAGAGGCCAAAGAGATTTATTCGGATGTCCTTCTTCCCGAAATTCTCAAGCTCAATTCGGAAGCAAAAGCGGTGCGCCGGTCTGCCGTCAAAAGGGCTGCGGCAAAGACCCTGATAGCCGCCGGGGTTGTTGGCGTAGGCGTATTTAGTGGTTTCCTTCCACCTCAGCTCGCGGAGGTAATCAAGGCTGTCGGGGGCATAGGTCTGGCTCGTGAGCTGGGCGAGGCGTTCGCCAGCATCGAGAAAAACCCGGAGCAAATAAGAAACAGCAACTTCTATTTCCTGCTGCGACTGAGTCAGGAAGCCGGCCACTGAGGCCTTCTTTTTCGGCATCGACGGTCAGCTTTGCCGCATCTAAACCTTGACAACATTCCACTCAGGTCCTAGCATGGACCTGTTGGCAATCATAAGCCCATTGATTACAAAGCACTTATTTGCATCAGGAAATTTAACAGGAGAAGATTATGGCCAAGATTATTGGAATTGACCTTGGGACGACCAATTCTTGCGTGGCGGTGATGGAGGGCGGCGAGCCCAAAGTCATCCCTAATGAAGAAGGAGGGCGGACTACGCCTTCCGTGGTTGGTTTTACCAAGACTGGGGAGCGGTTGGTGGGGCAGGTCGCGAAGCGGCAGGCGATTACCAATCCGGAGAACACGATTTATTCGATCAAGCGCTTCATGGGGCGGCGCTATGACGAGGTGCAGGAAGAGATCAAGATGGTCCCATATAAGGTGGTGAACTCGGGCGACCATGTGGCAGTGCTGGCGCAGGGCAAGGAGTACACGCCTCCGCAGGTTTCAGCGCTGATTCTGCAGAAGCTGAAGAAGGCGGCGGAAGACTACCTGGGC
>JBKQNE010000146.1:0-5316 GCA_052146355.1 Binataceae bacterium (SeqCode)
TGCCTGCCGAGCCGAATTGGGTGAACACGCGAAGTATATGGAAGTGAGAGCGTGTGTGCTCCGGAAAATGAAAGGCGAATAATCGCTGTCCGGCAGCTTCGACCGTTCCGTGCACCAGTCCCAGCACGAAATCAGGCTTTCGAGGGTAGTCCGGAAGGCTCCCTCGCCCTTCTGATGCTGCTCAATGCGGAGCGCGATCTCGGTCTGCCGCTCCTTTAGCTCGCGCGCTTTGTTGTCGTAATCGTTCTGCGTAATCCGCCTGACAATTTCCGCTCCAAAGATCGCCCTTACGTCGGAGGGATTAGCGCAAAAAATTCGCCCGCCATGTTGTAAAGTACAAAACTAAGCGTCACGATGACGGTTAGGGCGTTACGGGAGGAGGCGATGCTTACCATTCCCGAACTGGCCGCAGAGGCCTTGGGGTCTCATCTTGCCGATCACATGGGTCGCCGGTTTGGCTCGACGGACGCGGGTTTAATAGAACTCGTCCAATCCGGTGCCAGACTTGCTGTCGACTGTATCGGCAACAGTGACGCGCTATATCACAACGTCGAGCATACGATGCTGGTAACGCTCGTTGGCTACGATATCTTGAGGGGACGACGGCTCTTAACTGAGACAAATGCCAGCGATTTCGCGCACCTCATCGTCGCATGTCTGTTTCATGACATTGGTTACGTTCGTGGTATTCTTAACGGTGATAGCGCCGATGGCTACATTGTTGACGCCAAAGGCAACAAGGCCAAGTTGCCGCGCGGCTCGTCCGACGCTGCGCTATTGCCGTATCACGTTGATCGGTCAAAGCTGTTCGTGATGGATCGCCTGTCCAAGATCAAATCGCTCGACGCCACCCGCGTCGCTAATGCCATCGAGTTCACGCGCTTTCCGCCATCTCATGGCGCCGACGATAGCAATAGCGAAGAGGGCATGCTGGTACGCGCCGCCGATCTCATCGGCCAGCTTGGCGATCCGCATTATCTACGCAAAGCCAATGCGCTTTATTACGAATTCGAAGAAGTTGGGATGAACAAGCAACTCGGCTATGCTTCGCCTGCCGATCTCACCGATCTCTATCCGCAGTTCTATTGGAGCAGCATATCGGCACATATCCAGAGCGCTATCCGCTACCTCAACGTCACGTCGAGCGGACGGCAGTGGATCGCCAATCTCTACAGCAATATTTTCCGCGCCGAGCGCGAACTTAGCTTGTGTGGTCCACAACGCTGAGACCGGCGTTCACGGGTGACATATAACCACGCAACTCTCCACACGAACACGTGAGATGTCCGAGCATCCACGACCGTACGCCATTCACAGCGATGAAAGAGTGCGAGCGCCGTAAGAGGCGTGGAAACCTTGCCTTTCACCGTTAGGAGACGTTTTCCCCCGGTCGGTCGGTGCACCCGCGCCGCACGCCGCCTCAGCGGTCGCGAGAATCGCAAACACAGTAGGTTCGTCAAGTTGACATCAGTCGGCGCTTAAATGCGCATCGATAGTTGCAGAATTCGTCACGTTTAGTCTCCGGCGATAAGGGGGTCTGGGCATGATGAGGCTTTACCACGTCACGACCTGCGATGCAGCGAAAGCAATTTTGCGCGACGGCTTCCGCGATACGGTCGGCACCTATGGAACCGACTGGTCTGGTGTTTGGCTGGTCGATAGACCGCTCTACTGCGATGACACTGACAATGTCAGCGTCGATACCATATTAGCCGTGAGCCTCGATTGTGGGCCTAGATCTGTCCGATTGCGAATGGGCGCAGGACGGACAGTCCCACCAGCAGTGGTTGATCCCAGCCGACTTTGTGAACAAACATACGCTGGCCATTGTGCAACTCGACCCGAGTCTTAGGCGCTCAGCGTAGTCGGCAACTCGTCGGGACGGCGCCCGCGGTGCGAGAGGAATCTGACTATCAGCGAAGCGTTCGGGTGCGGTCATGATGGGATGGACAGCCCCGCATTCTCACGTCACGGGTTGGTTGGTCGGATGATCGACACGCGACAGCAAAGAGGAGGCGGATATGGCTATCAGGGTGATTGGGCTTGATATCGCGAAAAGCGTTTTTCAGGTTCACGAAGTAGATGAGGAGCATTACGGCCGGCGGCCACATCGGCCGCATCAACAGGCCGGACACGTGACCGCACCCGACCAATGCTGCAGAAACGTCAGAAAGTTCTTGCCAGGGCGCCCTCCACACAGAGCTAGAGCGAGGTCGGTCTTGGGTCACCGCCTGCCACCGCTTCGGCTGCGCCGCGGTAAGGTCCGTTTGGTCGGCTTTAGTGCAATACGATTTGCCGACTCCGAATCGCAATTCTCGCCTGTTCGGCCTAGCGAAAAAGCAGATCCGCGCGCCGGGTCCTGCCCAACCTCTGTGGCCGACGAAAAAGTGCCATTTTGGAGCCAGAGGCGTCCGATGTCCTTCGGAAGGACAGTATCTGTCCGCGCCGCGCACACGATTAATTGTCTCTGCCGCTCCGAACCCCTAAGCGGGTTGGAAATGCGATTGGCATGAAGGTTGCGTTCAAACTAAAATCATCCCGCCTGACTGCGGGTAAGTACTGTTCGGGAGACTGCTCATGTTCAAGATACTGTCAGTTGCGTTTGGGCTCGGCTTGTTGGCAGTCGGTGCGTCGGGAGCCCTAGCCCAGATTTCCGACAACGTCGTTCGCCTTGGCGTGCTTGATGATATGTCGGGACCCTACGCCGATATTCAGGGTCCTGGTGACGTTGTTTCCGGAGCCTGAACGGCATGCGATACGCCATCATCAAGCAAGGTGACAGCCGTTCGTTCCCGGATGGTGATCCCTTTCTCGCCGGCGCAAGTGAGCGTCACGACGCCGATGTCCTCCTTTATCTTGGCGTGGCCCATGAGGACGATCCGCACAAGGCTGCAATTCTGGTCGAGCTCGGTCGAGAATGCCTTGGCGCCCACACCGGCGAGCGCATGGGCGACGAAGGATCAAACATCGTCGGCTTTGCCCGCTATCGCAATGGGACGGAGCCGCCGTCGAACCTCGTCGAACTCGTCAGACAACCGTTGACGCCCGACGGCACAATCGCGGCGGCGCGCGCGCTCTTTGAGACAGCTGGCCTCCAGGTCGCGGTTTGTTCCGACCAAGCGGGCCGCGTGATCGACCGTCTCGTCCGGCCCAAATACAACGCTGCGCTTCGTCTGCTCGATGAGGGGCTCGCGTCGCAGAAGGACATAGATGTGAGCTGCCGTCTTGGACTCGGTTATCCGGAGGGGCCGATTGAACGCGTAGTCAGGGGTGGGTTGGCCGAACATTATGTGATCAGCAAGGCACTATTTGAGACCTACGGAACCGCTGAGTATGCGCCCGCCCGGCGCTCCGTTGTGGCCGCCGAGCGCTCGGAGATTCGTCGATGAGGCCGCTGCAGGGTGTTTTCGTTCTCGATTTCTCGACCCTACTGCCGGGTCCCCTGTCCACCCTGCTGCTCGCCGAGGCGGGCGCCGAGGTCGTCAAAGTCGAGCGACCCGTTACAGGGGAAGAGATGCGCTCCTACACGCCGAAATGGGGAAGATACAGTGTCAATTTCGCGCTGCTCAATCGCGGCAAGAAGAGCGTTGCTGTTGATCTGAAAGACGCAAGAGACCGGGAGCGGCTCCAACCCCTTCTTGAGCGGGCTGACGTGCTCGTCGAGCAGTTCCGGCCGGGTATCATGACGCGGTTTGGCCTCGATTACGAGAGCGTCACGAAGATCAATCCGAAGGTGATCTACTGCTCGATCACGGGTTACGGCCAGACCGGGCCGAAGCGGGATATCGCCGGCCACGACCTGAACTACATTGGAGACACCGGCCTTCTCGCACTTTCTATGGGCGACGCCGCAAGAGCTGTCGTGCCGCCGGCACTCATCGCGGATATCGCTGCTGGCGCCTACCCGGCAGTCATGAATATCCTGCTCGCCTTGCAGGATCGGCAACGGACCGGACGGGGTCGCCGCCTCGACATCGGCATGACCGATAACCTGTTCCCGTTCATGTATTGGGCCCTCGGCAACGGATTGGCCGCAGGCCACTGGCCAGGCAATGGTACGGACCTCGTCACCGGTGGGACGCCACGCTATCGACTGTACAGGACCCGCGACGGCAAAGTGCTTGCCGCCGCTCCTATTGAAAGGAAATTCTGGGAGAATTTCTGCGACGTCATCGGCCTCGATGAAGACCTCCGAGACGACACCAAGGACCCGGCCGCAACCATCGCACGGGTCGCCGAGATCATCGCGGCTGATGACGCCGCAGTCTGGACCTGTCGCTTCGCCGGCAAAGACAGCTGCTGCTCGGTGGTCGTAACCATCCGTGAAGCCTTGAACGATCCTCACTTCAGAGCCCGCGGGCTGTTCGATCACGTCCTGGTCAACGAAGATGGTCGCACACTGCCGGCGCTTCCCGTGCCGATAGACTCCGCCTTCCGAGCGCCACCCGAGACCGCGATAGCGGCTCCTGCACTCGGCGCTGAAAACGTAGATCTCCTCCGGTGATAGCCGCCCGCGCGTACAAGCACTAGAAGGCCGCAGAGCAGCGGTGCGGCAGTATTGGAAGACGCGATTGACAGCTTCATGGCTTTGTCAGCTCGCGCAGGATGACAAGATGCTGGATGTCGTTGGTGCCCTCGTAGATGCGGGTGCCGCGAGCATCGCGGTAGAGCTGCTCAACGGGAAAATCGCTGAGATAGCCGTAGCCGCCGAACGTCTGGATCGCCTCCGAGCACACCCATTCCGCCGTTTCTGACGCGACCAGTTTGGCCATGCAGGCTTCTTTGAGGCATGGCTCACGGCGATCGCGCAGCAGGGCGGCGTGCAGCACGAGTTGTCGGGCCGCTTCGATGCGAGTGGCCATAGCGGCGAGGCGGAAGCCGACCGCCTGATGCTCGATGATCGGCTTGCCAAAGGTAACGCGTTCCCGGGCATAGATGAAGGCCGCGTCGAATGCAGCCTGGGCAATGCCGACCGCCTGCGCGGCGATGCCAATTCGACCGCCCTCGAGATTTGAGAGCGCAATGCGATAACCCTGCCCTTCTTCGCCGAGGCGAAGCGAGGCAGGAATGCGCAGATTCTCGAGCACGATTTGGCAGGTATCGGAGGCATTTTGGCCCATCTTCGACTCTACCCGCGCGACGATATAGCCGGGCGAGTCTACGGGCACGATGAAGCCACTAATGCCGCGACTACCCGCATCGGGGTTGGTTTTGGCGAAGACCAAAGCAACGTCAGCGTGCTTGCCGGTCGTGATGAATTGCTTAGTGCCCGACAGGACATACTGGTCACCGTCCCGCCGCGCCCGTGTCTAAATC